>CAUDVX010000033.1 GCA_958452935.1 uncultured Collinsella sp.
TTTGGTCAGCTTTTGGTTTGCTTCCGGTACTTACCCGCATGAAAGGTGCCCTCATTATCGGGGCAATGCAGTGCGCGGGAAAGGAGACCCCATGTGTGCCGCAAGCAAAAAGAGCAAGACACAGCAACTCAAGGAGCGCTGGGAAGACGGCGAGCTCGACTGCGGGGCGATCACGCCCGAGTTTATCAAGGGACTCAGTCCCCGCGAGCTCGGCATGCTGGGCGAGCTGATCACCATCGATTACTTCAACGAGCGTGGATACACCTTGCTGGAGCAGGGCTATCGTTGCATTGAGGGCGAAGCCGATCTGGTGCTGCTCGACGAGCTCGACGATGTCGTGGTGATGGCCGAGGTCAAGACGAGACGCGTCGCCCTGGATTGCGCCACGCGGGTCTTTCCCGAGGAGGCCGTTGACGCCCAAAAGCAGCGTCGGTATCGCCGTATCGCAAGTTGCTATCTCATGGAGCACTATCCGCTCAGGTCGATTCGCTTTGATGCCGTGGGCGTCACCATCCGCGGCGGGCATATCGCCGAGATCGAGCACCAGTACAATGCGTTCGATTGGCAGGTGTCGTGATGGCGTTTGAGACGTTTGCCGTACACGCGGCCTGCATCCGCGGCGTCGAGGCAATTCCCGTCACTGTCGAGGTCTCGCTTGCCGGTGGCGTTCCGGGCATCCAGATGCTCGGCATTCCGAGTATGGAGGTGATGGAGTCGCGCGGGCGTATCCGGTGCGCCATGCGCTCGGCCGGCTTCGAGATCCCTCGATCTGGCATTACCGTCAACCTGGCACCCGGCGATATCCGTAAAACTGGCAGCGGTTTTGACCTGCCGATTGCCATCGCGGTTCTGGCGGCCGATGGGCAGATTCCCCGTGACAACCTCGATCGCTGCCTTATCGCAGGTGAGCTTGGTCTGGACGGCACCGTGCTGCCCGTCAAGGGCGAGGTGGCGTTTCAGCTGTTGGCGCGCGATATGGGGCTTTCCTTTATCGCCGGTAGGTCCGATCAGCATGTGCCGCTTGCGGGCGTTGACTGCGGGTTTATCGACCACTTATCCCAGCTTGCCCATGGCATGGGGGATGCCGCACGGCATTACCTGGATTCTGAAGTGCTCGAGGCGACCTTTGAGCCCGAGCTCGATTATGCCGACGTGCTGGGACAGGAGGTCGCCAAACGTGGTATGGCGCTTGCGGCCGCCGGTGAGCTCGGCCTGCTCATGATCGGCTCGCCCGGTTCGGGCAAGACTATGCTTGCGCGGCGCATGACGGGCATTTTGCCCGAGCTTTCTCTCGAGGATCAGCAAGAGGCACTGTGCATCCATTCGGTCTTGGGCGAGAACATCGATGGACTGCTTGCGGGGCATCGGCCCTTCCGCAGCCCGCATCACAGCATTTCGACCGCGGGGCTCATCGGCGGCGGGCGTCCGGTGCATCCGGGTGAAATTAGCCTGGCTCATGGCGGCGTGCTCTTTTTGGACGAGCTTGCCGAGTTTCCCACCGGCGTGCTTCAGACGCTGCGTCAGCCCATCGAACGCGGCTACGTGAGGATCGTGCGCGTTGACGGGGCCTTTACGTTCCCGTCGCGCTTTCAGCTGCTAGCTGCGAGCAATCCCTGCCCCTGCGGGTTTTTGGGCGATCGCGAAGTGCCGTGTCGTTGTTCCGCGTCGATGGTCGAGCGCTACCGGGGCAAGTTGCGCGGTCCTTTGGCTGATCGTATCGACATGATGATCGACGTGACCCGCCCCGACCCTCAGGTGATCATTGAGGGCGCGGAGGGTATGTCATCGGCCGAGCTGCGCGATTACGTCGTGCGTGGGCGCGCCTTTCGCGCCTGGCGTGAATCCCGTATGGACGATGCGGATACCGAGGCCGAGGAAGATGAGTCGCGCTCCATTGACGGCGTCGTTTCGACCTTTGAGCTTGATGAGGCTGCCGAGAAATGCGTGCTCGGCCTGTCGAAGCGCACGCATCTCACGGGTCGCGGCATCGTGCGTCTGGTACGCATCGCGCGCACGATCGCCGATGTTTCCGAAAGCGAACGGGTATCGCAGGATCACGTGCTCGAGGCGGCGATGTACCAAGGAAGGAGGGACCAATGATGCCCGGTGAGGCTTTTGAGTTGCATCCCGGTGATGCGTTGTATCCAGATACGGTTTTGGAGCTCTCTGATGTACCCCAGACACTCTATGTGCGTGGCGACCCCGCCGTGCTATCGACGCCTGCGCTATCCATCATCGGTGCACGCAAGGCATCGCCGTACGGTCTTGCCGTGGCAGAACTTGCGGCCAAGGTGGCGGTCGAGGCGGGAGTGACGGTGGTCTCGGGCGGTGCGGTCGGCTGCGACCAGGCGTCGGGTTGGGCTGCGGTCAACGCCGGGGGCAAACACATCGTGGTACTGGGGACCGGCGCCGACGTTGTCTATCCGCGCTCGAGTGCCGGCCTCATCACGCGCACGCTCGATACGGGCGGCGCGGTCGTTTCGATTTCGCCGTGGGGCATGGGACCGCGTAAGTTCGCCTTTCCGCGGCGCAACCGCGTAATCGCCGCCTTGTCGCAGGCGCTCTTTGTATCCGAGGCGGGCATGCCCTCGGGTACGTTCTCCACGGCGGAGGCCGCTATGGACTTGGGACGAGAGCTCCTTGCGGTGCCGGGCTCCATCCTTTCGCCCGAGTCGCGCGGGACCAACTATCTCATCGCTAACGGTGCCTGCTGCATCATCGACGAGGAATCAATCGAAATGGCCATCTCGCGCATCTACGGCACGCTGCGCTACTCGCGTCCCGATGCACCTGGCATCGCCGATCTGGACCCAACACAGCAGACCGTGATGCACGCGCTTATCGCCTCGCCGCTCAAGGTCGACGACATTGCCGCGCTCGTCTCGCTTGATGCTGTCGGCGTGCTCAAGCTTTTGGGCTCGCTCGAGCTCGAGGGGCTTATCGAGCGCATGATGGATGGAAGGTATGCGCCCTCAAAGTTTGCGCTTCACGCTCAGACGCCCTTCGGTCACAATGGAAAGCGTGTCAATTAGAAAGGTGTTTGCAGATGCAGTTCGATCAGGTGACGGTTATCGGTGGCGGTCTGGCGGGTTCGGAGTGTGCGATCCAGCTGGCAGATCGCGGGTTTGCCGTAAAGCTGTGCGAGATGCGCCCCCAGGTGAGCTCTCCGGCCCACCATACCGATCACTTGGCCGAGCTCGTCTGCTCAAATTCGTTTAAGTCAACCCGTCCGGATTCCGCTGCTGGCCTGCTAAAGGCCGAGCTCGAGCGCATGGGCTCGGTGCTGCTCGATTGCGCCCATCGTGCGGCCGTTCCCGCCGGCGGTGCCCTGGCGGTCGATCGCGTTACGTTTTCTGAGCTTGTCGAGGCCGAGGTTGCCGCCCGACCCAATATCGAGGTCGTGCACGGCGAGGTCACGCAGATTCCCGAGGGCCACGTGGTCATTGCCGCGGGCCCGCTGTGTTCGCCGGCATTGAGCGAAGAGGTCATGAAGCTCGTCGGTGGCGACGCCTTGGCGTTCTTTGACGCTGCCGCGCCAATCGTCGATGCCTCCACGCTCGATATGGACGTGCTGTTCTCGCAGTCGCGCTACGAGGAGCAGGGGAGCGGCGACTATCTCAACGCTCCACTCAACAAGGAGGAGTACGAGGCCTTTATCGAGGCACTTACCACCGCCGACCGCGTGGTGCTCAAGGACTTTGAGGGCGGTGACCTCTTCCAGGCCTGTCAGCCCGCCGAGGAGGTTGCCCGTACCGGCAAGGATGCTATCCGCTTTGGCGCCATGAAGCCCGTCGGCCTCACCGATCCGCGAACCGGACGTCGCCCCTGGGCGGCGATTCAGCTGCGTGCCGAGAACAAGGAAAAGACCGCCTATAACCTGGTGGGCTTCCAGACAAATCTGACTTTTGGCGAGCAGAAGCGTGTCTTCCACATGGTTCCCGGTCTGGAGAATGCCGAGTTCTTCCGTTATGGCGTCATGCACCGCAATACCTTTGTCGATGCGCCGCACGTTCTTGACGGCACCTTTGCCGTGCCCGGCACGGGTGTGCGCCTCGCCGGTCAGATCACCGGCACCGAAGGCTATATGGAGGCCGTGGCGACCGGTCTGCTTGCTGCACTTAACACATATGCCGAGGCTATCGGTGCGGCTCCTGTGGAGCTTCCTCGCGTGGGCGCCCTGGGTGCGCTCGTGGGCTATGCGACCGATCCGGCAACCGTGGGCTACCAGCCCATGCATGTCAATTTTGGCCTGGTGCCGCCGCTCGAGGACGGCAAGCGCCGCAGTAAGCGCGACCGCTACCAGGCATATGCGGAACGCGCCCTCGAGGCCCTCGATGTCTACTTGGCCACGCGTTCCGACTTGTTTGGAGGCGACCGGTCATAGCCTTTGACCTGTACGATACCGTCGACTCGTTTATCGCCTACATCACACGTGTCGAGGGGCTCGCTCCCAATACGGTGACCGCCTATGGATCGCGGTTGGAGCGCTTTGCTGCCTGGTGCGAGCGTACGGGTGTCGATGCGCGTGCGGCCGACGTGCGTACCGTCCGCACGTATTTGGCCGAGCTTTCGCGCGAGCAGGTGGCGCCTCGCACCCTTGCGGCACATTTGTCGGCTATTCGGTCGCTCTATCGCTGGATGGCTGCCGAGGGAATCGTGGAGGGCGATGCGGTCTCGGCAATTTCCTCGCCCAAGCTGCCGCGCGACCTGCCCGGTGTGCTGACTGCCCAGCAGGTCGAGGCGCTGCTCAAGACGCCTGATACTTCGACGCCCGTTGGACTGCGCGATGCGGCGATGCTCGAGCTGCTCTATGCATCCGGCGCGCGCATTTCAGAGCTTGCAGCGCTCAATGTGGAATCCATCTCATGGTCCGAGCGTACACTGCGGTTATGGGGCAAGGGGAGCAAGGAGCGTATCGTTCCTCTGTATCGACGCGCACTCGAGGCGACGCGCACCTATGTCGAGGAGGGGAGACCGGAGTTGCTTGCGCAGGCTAAGCGTCGCGATACCGTAAACGGTCCCCATCCGCTGTTTATTTCTGCGCGCGGTAATCGCATGAGTGCCGCTATGCTCAGGCGACGGTTCCATATGCTGGCGACGCTCGCCGGCATCCCTGCCGACATTGCCCCGCATGCGATGCGCCACACGTTTGCGACCGATTTGCTCGAGGGCGGCGCGGACCTGCGCTCGGTTCAAGAGCTGCTGGGACATGCGAGCCTGTCCACGACGCAGATCTACACGCATCTTACGCCCGACCGGCTTAAGCGCGCCGTGGCCCAAGCCCATCCCCGGGGCGAGTAAGCTGGGCGGCTCGCGTTGCGCTTAGGTGTGTGGTTTTGATTGCGGGTTGGCAGAAAGAGGCAATCCTGCTATCATTCATCGGGTTGCTTCACGGCAACAGGTTTTTATCACGCACGCGCGGCTACTTCATACCGTGGTGCCCGGGCTTTGGTAGCACATGTCCGGGTTGGTTTTGGAGGATGACCCCGCGCGGAGGCAAACCACAGGAGGTTTAACATGGCTACCAAGATTAATATCCGCACCCTGCTCGAGGCCGGCTGCCACTTCGGTCACCAGACCCGTCGCTGGAACCCCAAGATGAAGCCGTTCATCTTCGGTGAGCGCAACGGCATCTACATCCTCGACCTCAAGCAGACCATCCTCGACGCCGACCAGGCTTACACCTTCGTCAAGAACGTCGCCAAGGGTGGCAACGTGCTGTTCGTCGGTACCAAGAAGCAGGCTCAGGAGGCCGTCAAGAACGCCGCTGAGCGCGCCAACATGCCTTACATCAACCAGCGCTGGCTCGGCGGCATGCTGACCAACTTCGTCACCATCCGTTCCCGCATCAACCGCATGGAGGAGCTCGAGGCCATGGTCGAGGACGGCCGCATGGCAGTGCTCCCCAAGAAGGAGCAGGCTGTGCTCGGTAAGGAGCTCACCAAGCTCCAGACCAACCTCGGTGGCGCCCGCGACATGAAGGGTCTGCCCCAGGCTCTCTTCGTTATCGACACCAAGCGCGAGGAGAACGCCATCAAGGAGGCCCAGCGCCTGAACATCCCCGTCGTCGCTCTGATCGACACCAACTCCGATCCCGACGAGGTCGAGTACGGCATCCCCTGCAACGATGACGCTATCTCCGCTGTCACCCTTATGTGCGAGCTCATGGCTGACGCCTGCCTCGCTGGCTCCGGCAAGGAGCAGGTCTCCGAGGCCGAGATGGCCGCTGAGCCCAAGGCCGAGTAAATCAGTCTTAGTTAATTCTTTTTCATCTCTTTGAAAGGAACCACAATGGCCCAGATTACCGCCGCTATGGTCAAGCAGCTCCGCGAGATGACCGACTCCCCGATGATGGAGTGCAAGAAGGCTCTCGTCGAGGCTGACGGCGACATGGACGCCGCTGTCGACGTTCTGCGCAAGAACGGCCTCGCCAAGGCTGCCAAGAAGGCTGGCCGTGAGACCAACGAGGGCGCTGTCGCCGCGTTCGTCTCCGAGGACGGCAAGACCGGCGCTCTGCTCGAGCTCTCCTGCGAGACCGACTTCGTCGGCTCCAACGCTAAGTTCACCGGCTTTGCTTCCAAGGTCGCTGAGGTTGTCGCTACCACCGAGCCTGCTGACGTCGACGCTCTGCTCGAGAAGCCGATGGGCGAGGAGACCGTTTCCTCCGAGCTCACCGAGATGATTCACATCATGGGCGAGAACATGAAGATCTCCCGTTTCGCCGCCCGCAAGGCCGAGAACGGCGCTCTCGCTTCTTACATCCACATGGGTGGTAAGATCGGCGTTCTCGTCGAGTTCGCTTTCGAGAAGGCCGAGACCGCTCAGGCTGAGTCCTTCAAGACCTTTGCTCACGACGTTGCGCTTCAGGTTGCCGCCGTCGCCCCGATCTGCGCTACCCGCGATCAGGTTCCGGCTGAGACCGTCGAGCACGAGAAGCAGATCTACATGGCTCAGGCTGCCGAGTCCGGCAAGCCCGAGGCTATCCAGGAGAAGATGGCTGTTGGCCGTCTGGAGAAGTTCTACAAGCAGTCCGTGCTCACCGAGCAGGAGTTCATCAAGGACAGCTCCCTCACCATCAAGAAGTACGCTGAGCAGGTCTCCAAGGAGCTCGGCGACACCATTACCGTCGTTGCCTTTGACCGTCTGGTCCGTGGCGAGTAAATAAGCTCTTGTAGCTGGTAATGAGCAGGCTGTGGGTTTTACTCACAGCCTGCTTTTTCATGGCTCTCCGTTAAGCCTTTGATATTATGTTATGAGTCTAATTAAAGGAGGATCGCTTTGTCCGACATCCGATATAAACGCGTGCTTCTGAAGCTCTCCGGTGAAGCGCTGATGGGCGATGGCAACTACGGCATCGACCCCAAGGTTACCGATCATCTTGCCAAGCAGGTCAAGGAGCTGCTCGCCGTTGGTCATGAGGTCGGCGTCGTTGTCGGCGGCGGCAATATTTTCCGCGGCATGGCCGGCGCCGCCGGTGGTATGGACCGCGCCCAGGCCGATTACATGGGCATGCTCGCTACCGTTATGAACGCGCTTGCCCTGCAGGATGCCTTCGAGCACAACGATGTTCCCTGCCGCGTGATGAGCGCTATCCAGATGAACGAGATCTGCGAGCCCTATATTCGCCGTCGCGCCATCAACCACCTGTCCAAGGGCAACGTCGTTATCTTTGCCGCCGGATCGGGTAATCCGTACTTTACGACTGACACCGCCGCGGCCCTTCGCGCCTGTGAGATCGGTGCCGAGATTCTGATTAAAGCCACCAAGGTTGATGGCATCTACGACAAGGATCCCGTCATGTGCGCTGACGCCGTCCGCTTTGACAAGATCACCTATCACGAGGTGCTCGTTCGCGGCCTGCAGGTTATGGATTCCACGGCTACGGCTCTTTGCCAGGACAACCGTATGCCCATTTTGGTCCTCAACATCGATGGCGAGGACACCGTCAAGCGCGCGCTCGCGGGTGAGCCCGTCGGCACGCTCGTCTATCAGGAGGATTAAGCATGGCAGAGAACATCACCGCCCACATGGACAAGTCACTCGAGTCCCTCAAGCATAACTTCTCCAAGGTCCGCACTGGCCGCGCCAACGCTAACATTCTGTCCGACATCACCGTCGACTACTACGGTGTTCCCACGCCCGTCACGCAGGTTGCCGCCGTTAAGACCCCCGAGGCCCACATGCTGCTTATCGAGCCGTGGGATAAGGCGCTCATCAATGCCATCGTCAAGGCTATCAGTGCCTCCGACCTGGGCATTACCCCCAACTCCGATGGTACCGTCGTGCGTCTGCCGTTCCCGGCTCCCACCGAGGAGCGTCGTCGCGAGCTCGTTAAGGAGTGCCGCGAGTACGCCGAGCAGGCTAAGGTCTCCATCCGCAACATCCGCCGCGACTTTAACAACAAGCTCGAGCGCGACGAGGAGCTCACCGAGGACGATGTTCGTCGCGAGCAGGCCAAGGTTCAGAAGCATACCGACGAGTATGTTGCCAAGGTCGAGGAGCTTCTGAAGGAAAAAGAAGCCGAGGTCATGGAGATCTAAGGTGCAATACGACGAGCATAAACTGGTCGAGTACTTTGCCGACGCCCCTGCGGGCGTCGGTTTTTCCGACCTTGACCTCAATAACATTCCGCACCATATTTCGTGCATCATGGACGGCAACGGCCGTTGGGCCACGTCGCGCGGTCTTGCCCGCACCGAAGGCCACAAGGCCGGCATCGTCTCTCTGCGCGAGATCATTACCGCCTGCGTGCGCCTGGGCGTCGACGTGCTTTCGGCCTATGCATTTTCGACCGAAAACTGGAATCGCCCGCAGCACGAAGTCAACGTTCTGATGCACCTGTTTGCCAAGACGTTTATCGATGAGCTGCCGCTGCTTAAGCGCGAGAATGTTCGCGTTGTCTTTTTGGGCGATATTTCCGCGCTGCCCAAGAAGACACGCGACGTCTTTGAGCGCGGCCTTGCCGAGTGCGCCGACCATACCGGTATGACGCTGGCGCTGGCCGTTAACTACGGTGCCCGTGCTGAGATCACCCGCGCTGTCCGCCAGATCGCGCTCGATGCCGCCGCTGGAAAGATCGATCCCTCCGCTATCGACGATGATATGGTTGCTTCGCACCTGTACACCGCTGGGCTGCCCGATCCGGAGCTTGTGATTCGCACCTCCGGCGAGCTTCGTCTTTCGAACTATCTGCTGTGGCAGGTTGCCTATTCCGAGTTCTATGTCACCGATACCTATTGGCCCGACTTTGACCGCTGGGGCCTTGTCGACGCCATTTTGGCCTACCAGGGTCGCGACCGTAGGTTTGGTGGACTGAGCAAGACCGAGGAGGCTTAATCGTGTCCGAACGTCCCAAGGCGTCCGCTCCTAAGGCACCTACTTCCGCGAAGCCCGCGCGTAAGGCTTCCGCTGCAGGGGCGCCTGCAGCGAAGGGCAGCTCCGGTTCGTGGCTGGCGGGCTTTATCACCCGTGCCGCCGCCGGTATCGTCTATGCCGTTGTCTTTATCCTGTGCCTGGTTTTGGGTATTGTGCCCACGGCCATCTTCGTGTCCGTCATGAGCGGTCTGTGCTGCTACGAGTTCTTCCGCATGACGAGGCTCGACGGCAAGGTTGCCAACGAGCGCCTTGGAATCGCTGCCGCCGTGCTCTTTCCGCTCTCGGCTCTGGGCGATTCGCTGCTATTGAACGCCCTGCTGTTCGCTTTGATGCTTGCGGTCGGTATCTGGTATGTCTGGTCTCCGCGCACGCGCATCTCTGACGTTGCCGTGACGCTCATGGGCCCTATCTACACTGGCTTTATGCTGTCGGCTATCGTGCTGCTGCGCGATGCCGTGCCCGGTTTTGCCGGCGCCCTGCTTTCGGTGGGCGTTTGCGCGTCCCTTTGGGTCTCCGACTCGTTTGCCTACATCGTGGGCAGCCGCATCGGTAAGCATAAGATGGTTCCCAAGATCTCTCCCAAAAAGAGCTGGGAGGGCTTTGTCGGCGGCATCTTGGGCTCTGTCTTGATCTGGCTCATCCTGTGGGCAACGCACTTCTATAAGCTGAACCTGCCCTATGCACTGTTGTGCGGCGTGGTCGTCTCCATCCTGGGCGTTATCGGCGACCTCATTGAGTCACGCATCAAGCGCGGTGTGGGCGTCAAAGATTCTGGCAATCTCATCCCCGGCCACGGCGGCATGCTCGACCGTAGCGATTCGCTCATCTTTGGCTGCATTACCGCGCAGCTGCTGCTGATGATCGGAGGCGTGCTGTAATGGCTTATCAGACCACCTACGGTCCCGACGGGCGTCTTCGTGTTGCCATTCTGGGCTGTACGGGCTCTATCGGCACTCAGGCGCTCGACGTGTGCCGTCAGCATGCCGATCGCCTGCAGGTGACGGCGCTGTCCGTTAACTCCAGCACCTCCGAGCTCGTTGCCGCTGCCCGTGAGTTCTCGGTTCCGGCGGTTGCCGTGGCGGACGCCTCCCATGGCGCCGACGCCGTGCTGCAGGAACTGCCCGAGGGCACAGAGCTTGGCGTCGGCGCGCAGGCCGTGTGCGAGCTTGCATGCCGCGATGATGTCGACTGCGTGCTCGTGGCCATCGTGGGCGCTGCCGGTCTCGAGGCGAGCCATGCTGCCCTGACCTCGAACAAGCGTCTTGCCCTGGCCAACAAGGAGTCGCTCGTTGTCGGTGGCGACCTGCTGATGCCGTTGGCGCAGCCGGGTCAGCTTCTCCCGGTTGACTCCGAGCATTCTGCCATCTACCAGTGCTATTTGGGCGAGAATCCGCGCGAGGCTCACTGCATTTGGCTTACCTGCTCGGGCGGCCCGTTCTTTGGCCGCACACGTGACGAGCTCGATCGTGTGACGCGCGCCGATGCCCTGGCGCATCCTACGTGGGCTATGGGTGCCAAGATCACGATTGACTCTGCCACCCTCATGAACAAGGGTCTGGAGCGTATCGAGGCCATGCATCTGTTTGGCTGCGATCTCGATTTCATTAACGTGGTCGTGCAGCGCCAGTCTAAGATTCACTCCATGGTCGAGTTTGCCGACGGCTCTGTGATGGCGCATCTCGGTGCCTCCGACATGCGCATTCCCATCCAGTTTGCCTTCTCGTATCCCGAGCGTTGGGATACGCCGGCTCCTCGTATCGATTTCCGCGAGTTGGGGCAGCTTACCTTTGACGCGGCCGATATGGATACCTTCCGCTGCCTTGCGCTGGCCGAACGTGCCGGCAAGACGGGCGGCACCATGCCGTGCGTGCTCAATGCCGCCAACGAGGTCGCCGTCGATGCCTTCCTGCATGATGGCTGCAGCTTTACCGATATCGACCGCATTGTTGAATCCTGCATGGATGCTCACGATGCGCAGACGGTCGATTCGTTTGAACAGCTTCGCGACATCGATGGCTGGGCTCGTGAAAAGGCCGCGCAGGTGCTCGCCGCAACCCGTTCTTAACCCACAAGGATTGCTTTTTCGTTTTATGGATACTGTTCTGAGCATTCTCTCATCGGTCTTTTGGGGCCTGCTGATGCTTTCCGTCCTCGTGTTTTTGCACGAGGGCGGCCACTTTTTGGCGGCGCGTGCCTGTGGCGTCCGGGTGACTGAGTTCTTTTTGGGCCTGCCGTGTCGCTTTGATATTCACCACACGTCGCGTCGCATCGGCACCAAGTTTGGCGTGACGCCGCTGCTGCTGGGTGGGTATGCTGCCATCTGTGGCATGGATCCGACCGATGTCTCGTGCGCCGACCGCGTGCTCGCGGCCATCTATCGCCACGGCCGTGTGACGGTGGCCGATCTTGCCGTCGAGCTCGAGCTGTCCGAGGAGGATGTTCTCGAGGCCTGTGCTTTGCTGTTGGGCTGGGGCTCCATCGCTCCCTGGTATGAAGAAGGGGAAAAGCCTTCGCCCAGTTACTATCCCACCAAGTATCAGACTCTGCCGCGTGACGCGGCGGGTTATACCACCTTTGACGGACGTCGGTTCGATCGAGAGCATGCGACTGCCGAGGGCGATGTATGGGAACTGCCGTGCGGCGAGGCTGAATTCCTTGCACGCGAGCGCTCGCACACCTATTTGGGCCAGGGCTTTGTCAAGCGTGCCTTTATGCTGCTTGCGGGCATTATCGTCAATATCCTGACGGGCTTTTTGCTCCTTATGAGCATCTATTCCATCGCAGGTGTCACGGTGCCGGTGGATACCAATGTGATTGGCCAGGTTGACGAAGGCTCGATTGCCGCCGCGGCGGGAATCGAGGGCGGCGACGCAATCCTTTCGGTCGACGGAGTGTCGTGTTCTACCTGGATGGACGTTTACGACGCCATCGGCAAGGCTGCCGGTAAGGACGATATCGCCATCGAGTACGAGCGTGACGGCAAGCAGCATTCGACCACGGTTGCACTCAAAGAGGACGAGCGCCTAGGTGTGTATGCCTCTACGCAGGTGGTCCGTTTAGACCCCATCACGTCGGCTCGTCTGTCCTTCTCCTATGTCGTGCAGACAGCAGAGGGCGTGATGCGCCTGCTCCAGCCGCAGCATACGATGGAGATTCTCGATCAGTCCTCTTCGATCGTGGGTATTAGCGTTATGTCCTCGCAGGCTGCTGCTGCCGGCCCTGCCACGTTCCTTTCGTTTGCCGCCCTCATTTCGTTCTCGCTTGGCTTTATGAACCTGCTGCCCATCCCGCCACTCGATGGCGGCAAGCTGGTCATCGAGATCATTCAAAAGATTGCGGGCCGCGAGCTTCCGCTCAAGGTCCAGACGATTGTGAGCTATGTGGGCATCGCGCTCTTTGCGCTGTTGTTTGTCTATATGCTTCGTTCCGACGTCCTTCGATTTATTCTGTAGGGGAGTGGTTGGATTGTCTTTATCCCATCCTTTGCCTCGCGAGCTGACGCGTCCCGTGCATGTGGGCGGCGTGCAGATCGGTGGCGGCGCGCCGGTGGTGGTCCAGTCCATGACCTGCACCGATACCGCTGATGCCCAGGCAACGCTTGCGCAAGTGCGTGCTTTGGCGCAGGCTGGCTGCGATATCGTGCGCGTGAGCGTGCCCACCGAGGCCGCGCTTGAGGGTTTCCGCACCATCTGTGCCGAGTCTCCGGTGCCTATTGTCGCCGATATCCACTTTAACCATAAGCTCGCCATTGGTGCCGTTGAGGCCGGTGCCGCCAAGCTGCGCATCAATCCCGGCAATATCGGCGATTGGGCCAAGGTCGACGCGGTGATCGATGCTGCGGGCGCCGCGGGCTGTGCGATTCGTATCGGCGTCAATGCCGGTTCGCTTGAGCAGGATATCGCCGAGCGCGACGACCTCACGCAGCCCGAAAAGCTCGTGATGTCGAGCGAGCGTTTCGTCAAGCATTTTGAAGACCGCGGCTTTACGAACATTGTGCTTTCGGCCAAGGCCCATAGCGTGCAAACGACGCTCGATACCTATCGAGCGCTGTCGTGTGAGATTCCCCACGTTCCACTTCACCTGGGCGTAACCGAGGCAGGTACCAAGCTACAGGGCACCATCAAGAGCTCGGTGGGCCTTGGTATCCTGCTGTCTGAGGGTATCGGTGACACCATGCGCGTCTCGCTCACGGCCGATCCGGTTGAGGAGCCGCCGGTTGCCTGGGGCATTTTGCAGTCGCTGGGCCTGCGTCGCCGCGGTCCCGAGATTGTTTCGTGCCCCACGTGTGCCCGCTGTCAGGTTAACCTGATTCCTATCGCCGAGGAAGTAACCGAGCGGCTTAAGAACTATTCCGCGCCGCTTTCGATTGCCGTCATGGGATGTGCCGTTAATGGCCCCGGTGAGGCTTCTGATGCCGACCTGGGCGTTGCCTGTGGACGTGGTCAGGCCCTGCTCTTTTCGCATGGCCAGATCATTGGTAAAGTAGCTGAGGACCAAATTGTCGACGCGCTTATGGCCGAGGTCGACAAGCTTATTGAGGAGAAATAAATGACCCGAGCAATGTATATGTCAAAGCTCTATGCGCCGACGCTCAAAGAGGATCCGGCCGACGCCGAGCTCGCAAGCCATCGTCTACTGCTTCGTGCCGGTATGATCCGCAAGGAGGCCGCCGGTCTCTATTCCTATCTGCCGCTCGCTTGGCGCTCGATTCGTAAGATCGAGAACATCGTGCGCGACGAGATGGACGCCGCCGGCGCCCAGGAGCTCATGATGCCCATTATGGTCGATGCCGAGCTGTGGCGTGAGTCCGGCCGCATCGATGCCTATGGCAAGGAGCTCGTGCGCTTTGACGACCGTCATGGTCGCGAGTTTGTGCTGGGCCCCACGCACGAGGAGACCGTCACGGCCCTGGTGCGCAACGAGCTGCGCTCCTATAAGCAGCTGCCCGTCAACCTGTACCACATTCAGGACAAGTTCCGTGATGAGTTCCGTCCCCGCTTTGGCCTGATGCGCGGCCGTGAGTTCATCATGAAGGACGCCTACAGCTTCTCTGCCACGCAGGAGAGCCTGCAGGAGGAGTACGACAAGATGAAGCAGGCCTACGCCAACATCTGCGAGCGCTGCTACATCAAGGCTCTGCCCGTTGTCGCCGACTCCGGCGAGATCGGCGGCGATACCTCCGTCGAGTACATGGCTCTGGCCGACGCCGGCGAGGCCTCGCTCGTGTACTGCGACGATTGCGGCTTTGCTGCCGATGACGAGGCTGCAAGCACCAAGGTTGTTGTGACCGAGGGTCCCGGCGACGGCACGCTCACCAAGGTCGAGACTCCGGGCATGGGCACCATCGAGGCCGTTGCTAAGTTCTTTGGGTTCCCCGAGAACGGCACGCGCAAGTCGTTGGCGCTCATCGACGCTGAGGACAAGCCGGTTGTGGCCATTGTCCCGGGCGACCACGAGCTCAATGACTGCAAGGCCGAGCACGTCTTCGGCAAGGGCTATCGTATGATGACCGACGAGGAGCTCCAGGCGAACGGACTGCACAAGGGCTTTATCGGACCGGTCAACCTGCCCGAGGGCATCCGCCTGGTGTGCGATGAGAGTCTGCGTGAGTCCAAGCAGTGGGCCTGCGGTGCCAACGAGGTCGATTATCACTTTACCGGTGCCTGCCCCGAGCGCGACTTTACCGTCGACGAGTGGGCCGACCTGGTCACCGTCGTCGCCGGCGATCCCTGCCCTCACTGCGGCAAGCCGCTCTCTGCTGCTCGCGGCATCGAGGTTTCCCAGGTCTTCCAGCTGGGCACCAAGTACTCCGAGGCCATGGGGGCCACCTTTATGGACGAGGACGGCAAGGAGAAGCCGCTTATCATGGGTTGCTACGGCGTGGGCGTGTCTCGCTCGCTCGCTGCCGTCGTGGAGCAGCACAACGACGAGCACGGCATTGTCTGGCCGGTCTCCGTTGCCCCGTACGAGGTTGCGGTGATTCCGCTCGACCCCAAGAAGGAGGAGTGCGCTTCCGTCTGCGAGCAGATCGTTGATGGCCTGTGCGCCGAGGGTATCGAGGTTGTCGTCGACGATCGCGATGAGCGTCCCGGCTTTAAGTTTGCCGACAACGACCTTATGGGCTTCCCGTATCAGGTGGTACTCGGTAAGCGTGGCCTTAAGAACGGCACCGTCGAGCTCAAGGACCGTGCCACGGGCGAGCGTGAGGATGTGGCGATCGACGAGGTCGTCGCCAAGGTCGCCGAGCTTGTGAAGGCGGCCCGTCGTTAATCTACGATTTCGCATGTAGTTCGATATACGGGACGGTCCTGCATTTCTCCAGATCGGGGAGATGCGGGGCCGTCCTTTTATCTTGTCGGCGTGCTCAATCGCTAAAAGGAAACCCCGCAACCCATTCGAGCTGCGGGGTTTCCTTTGTGCCTCCGATGCGAAATGAATCGCTCAGATATTACTGATAATCGACGACGTCGATCCAGTTCTTAAGGAACTCATCGTTCACGTTGCGCTTACGAGCGAGCTCGGAAGCGGCGACGATGCTCGTCCACTGACGCACGACCTGCATGGGCATGTCGGCGCGGTCGCAGTAGAGCTCCAGGTAGGCCTCGGCCTGATCCTTGCTGTTGAGGGCAAAGAGCAGGTAGGTGGTGGCAACGTCGGCAGCAGGGGAGCCCTGGGTGGCGTGTGCCCAGTCGCAGACGTACAGCTGGCCGTCGTCGCCGACGATGACGTTGGAGGGGTTGAAGTCGCCGTGGCAGACCTTGAACTCCTTGGTCATGCCGTCCAGACGCTCCTGAAGGTTGTAGCGCGTGGTGGCATTGAGCTGATCGAGGCTGTCGATCATGCGGGCGAACTTGTCGCGCTGACGGTTGAGCAGCGGGGAGGTGTAGCCGTGGATCTCGATCTGGAGGTCGACGAACATCTCGAGGTACTCACCAAAGCGCTGGGGCTCGGCAGTCATCTTCTCGGCAAGGGTGGTGCCCGGAACCTTCTCGGTCACGAGCGCCCAGCCGTTGGCGTTCTCGAGCTGGGAAACCTCGAGAGCCTTGGGGCTGCGGATGCCGCACTCATTGATGCGGGCAAGATTCAAAGCCTCGTTGAACACGTCGGAGACGGGCTTGGTCTCGTTAAAGACCTTGACGATCTTGTCGCCCAGGTCGTAAACGACCTTGTTGCCACGGCGGACGAGCTCGGTCTTGGAATCGGGTAGCAGCATGGTTGCATCCTTTCAACGATGCGATAGAAGCGACGGCGGGGGTGTGTGAAACACCCGTGCACCCCCGCCGTTAAAAACCGTGCTAGAACTAGCAGACGGCGTAATCCTGAGGCTCGCGGCCGTAGTAGGCGTCCAGGTAGAGCTCCTTGATCTCGCTCATGAGCGGGTAGCGCGGGTTAGCGCCGGTGCACTGGTCGTTGAATGCCTGCTCGGTCATCTCGTCGAGGGTGTCGAGGAAGTACTGCTCGTCAACACCGTAGTCGGCGATGGTCTTCTTGACGCCGATGAAGTCCTTGAGCTCCTCGAGCTTCGTGATGAAGTTCTCGAAGACCTCCTTGTCGTCCTTGCCCTCGATGCCGCAGTACTTGGCCATCTCGGCGTAGTTGTGCAGCGCGTTGGGGTAAGGATACTGGGAGAAGGTACCCATCTTGACGGGAGCCTCAGCGGCGTTGTAGCGCATGACGCGAGTCAGGATGACGGCGTTGGCGAGGCCGTGGGGCAGGTGATGGAAGGCGCCGAGCTTGTGGGCCATGGAGTGGTTGAGGCCCAGGAAGGCGTTGGCGAAGGCCATACCGGCCATGCAGGAGGCGTTGTGCATCTCCTCGCGGGCGTGCGGGTCCTTGGCGCCGTTCGTGAAGCTGGAGGGCAGGTTCTCAAAGACGAGCTTAGCAGCGCGCTCGGAGAGGCCCTTGGTGTAGTCGGAAGCCATGATGGAGACGTAGGACTCGATGGCGTGGGTCATGACGTCGATGCCGGAGGCAGCGGTCAGGCCGCGCGGGGCGGTCATGCAGTTGTCGGCGTCGACGATAGCCATGTTGGGGAGCAGCGCGTAGTCGGCGAGCGGCCACTTGATGCCGGTCTCCTTGTCGGTGATGATGGCGAACGGCGTGCACTCGGAGCCGGTACCCGAGGAGGTCGGGACGGCGACGAAGTAGGCCTTCTTGCCCATCTCGGGGAAGGTGAAGATACGCTTGCGGATGTCCATGAAGTCCATGGCCATGTCCTCAAACTTGCACTCGGGGTGCTCGTACATCATCCACATGATCTTGCCGGCGTCCATAGCGGAGCCACCGCCGACGGCGATGATGACGTCCGGCTCAAAGAGAGCCATCTGCTTGGCACCGCGACGTGCGCACTGCAGCGACGGATCGGGCTCAACGTCGTAGAAGCAGTCGTGGGCGATGCCCATCTCGTCGAGCTTGGCCTCGATGGCGCGGGTGTTGCCATTCTTGAAGAGGAACTGGTCGGTGACGATGAAGGCGCGCTTCTTGCCCATGACGTTGCCCAGCTCGTCGAGGGCGACGGGCGTGGAACCCTTCTTGAAGTAGACCTTCTCGGGAGCGCGGAACCACAGCATGTTCTCACGGCGCTCGGCCACAGTCTTAACGTTGATCAAGTGCTTCACCCCAACGTTCTCGGAGACGGAGTTGCCGCCCCAGGAGCCGCAGCCCAGGGTCAGAGACGGCTTCATGCCAAAGTTGTACAGGTCACCGATGCCGCCGTGCGAGGACGGGGTGTTGATGACGATACGGCAGGCCTTCATGACGTGCTCGAACAGGCTGATCTTCTCGGCCTGGGCGGGGTGCACGTACAGAGAGGCGGTGTGGCCCGGGCCACCGGCGAGCACCAGGTGCTCGGCCTTGTCGACGGCCTCCTGGAAGTCCTTGGCGTGGTACATGGCCAGGACCGGGGAGAGCTTCTCGTGGGAGAACTCCTCCTTGGCGGGGTCGGTGGAGGTGACCTCGGCGATCAGAATCTTGGTCTTGGCGGGAACCTCGATGCCGGCGAGCTCGGCGATCTTGGCGGCAGCCATGCCGGGGATGCGGTGGTCGAGAGCACCGTTCTTGAACATGGCGGCACGCAGGGCCTCCATCTCGGCACCCTGCTTGACGAAGTAGCAGCCGCGCTTCTGGAACTCGGCCTTAACCTGGTCATAGATGGTGTCGATGACGGTCACGGACTGCTCGGAAGCGCAGATCATGCCGTTGTCGAAGGTCTTGGAGTGGATGATGGAGTTGACGGCGAGCAGCACGTCGGCAGTGTCGTCGATGACGACCGGGGTGTTACCGGCGCCAACGCCCAGGGCGGGCTTGCCCGAGGAGTAGGCGGCCTTGACCATGCCCGGGCCACCGGTGGCGAGGATGATGTCGACGTCGCGCATGACCATGTTGGTCAGCTCGATGGAGGGGACATCGACCCAGCCGATGATGCCCTCGGGGGCGCCGGCCTTGACGGCGGCGTCAAGCACGAGCTTGGCGGCGGCGATGGTGCACTTGGCGGCAGCCGGGTGCGGGGAGATGATGATGGCGTTGCGGGTCTTCAGGCAGATCAGCGTCTTGAAGATCGCGGTGGAGGTGGGGTTGGTCGTCGGGATGACGGCACCCACGATGCCGATGGGCTCGGCGATCTTGGTGATGCCGTAAGCCTCGTCGCGCTCCAGGACACCACAGGTCTTGGTGTTCTTGTAAGCGTTGTAGATGTACTCTGCGGCGTAGTGGTTCTTGATGACCTTGTCCTCAAGAACGCCGCGGCCGGTCTCCTCGATGGCCATCTTCGCCAACGGGATACGAGCCTTGTTGGCGGCCATGGCGGCCTCATAGAAGATCTTGTCGACCTGCTCCTGCGTGTACGTAGCAAAAAGCGCCTGGGCCTCTCGCATCTGAGCGAGCTTAGCCTCAAGCGCCTCTACGTTGTCCACAATTGCGGGAGTAGTGTTTTCCGGTGACTTTTTCACCATTTGTGTCTCCTTGCGATCGGAGATTTACCCTACGCCTTGCATGATAGCAAGAAATTATTCGGCGAACGGTAAGATTCCCGTAAAAGGCACACTAAAACGCTTCAACTAAATGAACCGTTTCAACTAATGATGCACCGCCCCACTCATTGGGGACAGACTTACATGAGTGCTTTCACTCATTTGGGACAGACATTGTTTTGCCATTTTGCCGCTCTGGACCTGTTTGCCGCTCATTGGATATAAATAGGTCACAGGCTCAGCATTTCGCGTTCCTTCTCTCCTTTTAGGTGTTGCCTGTTCAGTTTTGAAAGGAGAGATTATGCCTCGACGCGCCCGCGCCGTTTCGCTCGCTGGCTACTACCATGTCTTTGATCGTGGCAACTCCAAACAGATTATTTTTGAAGATGACTCCGACCGTTATCGTTTCTTATCGGATATCTCGGACAGGTTCGCGCGCCATAAAGTGGCGGTGTTGGCTTGGTGCCTTATGGACAATCACTTCCATTTGATGGTTGATGATCCATGCGACAACCTTTCAAAGGCAATGCAGTGCGCATTGACGGCATATGCTAAGTATTTCAATGGGAAAACGGGGAGAACGGGGCATCTGTTTGACAATCGCTATTCGCGGGTCGCGGTTGAGTCGGACACGCAGGCGGTACAGCTACTCGATTATATTCATCTTAATCCTGTGAAAGGCGCGCTCGACTCGCTTGAGGCGTATCGTTGGTCAAGCTACAAGGCATACCAGCTGGGCTACGATCCCTTTGACATCTGCAAACACTCATGTAAGTCTGTCCCCAATGAGTGCGAGTGCAAAAAGGCGCCCTCCGTTGGGGAGGACGCCTTTGGTAAGTTCTATGTGAACGCGAGGTCTTTGACCCGGAGAGTCCGAGGT
>CAUDVX010000034.1 GCA_958452935.1 uncultured Collinsella sp.
GGCCCGAAGCCAAAATGAGCTTAATGCCCGACTCCTGCGCCGCGAGCAGCTTCTCACGCGTACGCGGGCTAATCACTTTCTGATCGTTGGTGAGCGTACCGTCGATATCCATTGCGATGGCTTTGATTGCCATATATGCCTCCCTGTCATTGAACAACCTTGTCTGAGCCATCATACAGAACACCCACCGCGACTCTGTTTGCAACGGGCAAAAAGTCATATATTGTCTCAAACATGAACGGGACGCCATCTCGGGGCTCAGTCGTTCCAGCCCAAACGCCGAGCCACCACATGCAAAGCTGGCGACACCAATCGCGACCGTTCCACAAATCTCATTTCATCCCGTAGAAAAAATTCAAAATTAGTTCTTGTCAAATCGGCAAAACGAACGTACTTTAAAGATGACCGCTCCGGTGGTCATCGTTTGATCGAGCATATTCAGTTTCAGTTTTCAGCGTGTAAGAGAAAGAAGATCGGCAAAGTACAACCCCAAACGCAATGACAACTTAATGAGGTAACTGCCACATGTGAGGCACCCAGGGCATTGCTGTCTCGATTTTGAGCACGATGCCTTCCGCCTTGCATGGGCCGTTCCATCCCGCCCCTGCAGCAACTGCCTCACGGGCTCATTGAAAACCGCATAGCACCCCAACGTCAGCACATCACCCACGGCAAGCACATCACTCACGACAACCAACACATCAACAAACAGCACGAACATCAACCGATTGGAGAAGCTATGACAAACCACCACGCTGAAGACGGCGATAAGAAAAGCATTCTGGATGCCCGCATTGAGCGAGCATATGCAAACGAATATGACGCCGCCTTTGCCGCCGCGACCATCAAGAACTACGCGTCGCTACCGCTCGCGACGATCTCGGCCGACCACCCTCAACTGCTGAAGCGCTGCACAAAGATCATGGGCGACCCCGACATTCGCAAGCTGACAGACCCCTATGCCCCAAAACGCGACAACGATTCGTACGTTCTTACCGTAGGCTGCCTAGCCCATATGCTTACGGCGCTCGACACGAAACTCAAGCTCGAATGGGAACCCGACGAGCGTCATGAACTCGAAAGCAAGCGGAACACCCTGCGCACCGCACTGTTCCTTCCGCTGGACGGCCTCAAGCGCTGCAACGTCGAGCTCAATACACAGGCGCGGCAAAAGCCCGGGACCACGGGGCAGAAAACTCCAAGACCCCATGCGGCCATCGTCGACCGCAACCGATATAACCGCATAACCGCGCACTTTTCCGCCGAGGGAGCAGCCATAAGGACGCTGATCGACCTGCTGTGCCTCCTGAGCATCAACGAGCTATTTGAGGGCTATCTCGCCCTTGTTCCCGCGACGGCACCCAAGTCGGTAGCAAAGATCATCGAGACCTGCAGACGCCAGTTTGAGCGCCATCGCAATGGCAGCGAGATGAACGCCAGCATCGCGCAGTACTACGCGGCTCATTACAAAAATGACGGATGTGCCCCTGTCGAGCATCAGCTGCGGCTCGCCTACACCACGCCCGCCGCAACGCTCCATCGCTTTGGAGCCCTTGGCGCTTGCGAGCCGCACGAACAGGCAGCCTGCCCCACAACCGAGCTCGATCTCAGGCTCGGACGAACCCTGTAGCCCGCCAGCCCCTCCGCGGGCAACAATCCTATTCCACAACACAACCAACAGAAAGGAGTCCTCATGGACACCAATCATTCCCCCATCATCAGCCCCCTCACCATGCGTGAATCCGCCCGAGGTATCACGCTCACCAGCATTTACGATGAGATGCTCGCCCGTCGCGAGCTCTCCGTCATGGGAAACATCGAAACCCCGATGGCCCACGACCTATGCCAGCAGATCCGCCTGCTCGATGCCACCGACCCCAGCCGCCCCATCACCATATTTGTCGCCAGCGCCGGCGGAAGCGTGCGATCGGGTCTTGCAATCTATGACGCCATGCGCCTCGCATCGTGCCCCATCCGCACCGTCTGCTTGGAATTCGCCGCGTCCATGGGCGCCGTGATCTTTATGGGCGGCGACGATCGCCGTATGGCGCCCCATGCAGAGCTCATGATTCACGACCCGCTGATCCCCCAGGGGGCAGGCGGCTCGGCACTTGCGCTGCAGGAAACCAGCCGGCGTCTCATGCAGACCCGCAAGACCCTCACGCAAATCCTCTCGGACCGCAGCGGCCTCACGCCCAAGCGCATCCAGTCCCTCACTGCAAAAGACACCTACCTTTCGGCCGAGCGCGCCGTCGAGCTCGGCTTTGCCCACGAAATCCTCTCGACCACCAAGGAGGTCGCCCATGTCTAACCTCGCCAGCCGCCTCGCCGCATCTGAGTCCGCATTGTCCACCATCCTCGCCAAGGATCGAACGCTTTCCTGCGACACCCGCCAAACGGGACTCAACAACAATGCACTTGTGATCGGCCCCTCGGGAGCCGGCAAGACCCGAAACGTCCTCAAGCCCAACCTACTGCAAATGAACGCAAGCTACATCGTGCTCGACACCAAAGGCACGCTCTGTCGCGAAGTGGGACCCGTGCTGGCAGCCCACGGTTACCGCGTGCAATGTCTCAACTTCGCCGACCTCAACACCGTCCCGGCCCTTGCGCCCGGCATCGAGCGCTGCGGCTACAACCCCCTGAGGCACATTCGCCGCAAGGCGGACGGCAGGCCCAACCAGCAGGACATCCTCTCGGTGGCAAAGGCCATCTGCCCCATCGAGGACAACAACCAGCCTTTTTGGGATCATGCGGCGGCAAACCTGCTGTCGTGTCTTATCGCCTACGTCACCGAACAGCTACCCGCCGACGAGCAGACGATCAGCTCGGTCATCAAGCTGATCGAGCACCTGCAGGACGGTGCCACGGGTCGATTGTTTGACGACCTGATCACGACCGACCCCCAAAGCTATGCCCTCTCGCTATGGCGGCGCTACGCCATTACGCAAAATGCCGAGCGCATGCACGCGAGCATCGTCGGCATCCTTGCCGAAAAGGTCATGTGTCTGGGATTCGACGGTGCGGCACAGCTCTATCGTGAGTGCCATCAGGTGGACTTCGCTTCCATGGGACACACCCCCTGCGCCCTGTTTGTAACCGTGAGCGATATTGACCGCAATCTCGATCCGCTGACCGGCCTCTTTATTTCGCAGGCGTTTATGGGCCTCATTCGCGAAGCCGATAGGCAGCCCGACGGCAGCCTGCCCGTGCCCGTGCGCTTTATGCTCGATGACTTCGCAAATCTGCAGATCCCCCAGATCGACAACGCGCTCTCGATTATCCGAAGCCGCAACATCTGGGCAACGCTGCTGCTGCAGTCGACCAACCAGCTCGATGCGCTCTATGGCGAGGCACGCGCACGCTCCATCATGGGCAACTGCGACACGCATCTGGTGCTGGCGTTCCAAGATCCCGAGAGCGCCCGGGTGTTTTCCGACCGCGCCGACGCGCTGCCCAGCACGCTCATGGCGACGCCGATCGATCGCTCGTGGCTCTTTGTACGCGGTCGCACTCCCGAACAGGTCGAGCGCTTTAGGCTCGAAGACCATCCGCTCTACGGGGAGCTGCCCGAGGCGCAGCGAGGCCATGCGGAGGCCGAGATCTAGACGCAGGGTTCTCGCAGCGCGCGGCGCCCCGGCGATGTTCCACAAAGGCCGTGCGCCCCGGGACCACGGCAAAGCAAAGGGGCCCGCATCCGATAGGATACGGGCCCCTGACTATAAGGCGCGATGCGTTAACAGCAGCGACTACTTGCGGTGAGCGCGGTAGAACTCGATGAGCGCCTGGGTCGAAGCGTCCTGCTCGGCCTTGGCAGCGTCGTCGTGGAAGGCCGGAGTAATCTGCTTGGCAAGCTGCTTGCCCAGCTCAACGCCCCACTGGTCATAGGAGTCGATGCCCCAGACCGTGCCCTCGACAAACGTGATGTGCTCGTACAGGGCGATGAGCTCGCCGAGTGCAAACGGGGTCAGCGTGTCGCCGAAGATCGAGGTCGTCGGGCGGTTGCCCTCAAAGCAGCGGGCCGGGACGATCTGCTCGGGCGTACCCTCGGCACGAACCTCGTCGGCTGTCTTGCCAAAGGCGAGTGCCTTGGTCTGGGCAAGGAAGTTGCCCAGGAACAGCTCGTGCACGTCCTGGCCGCTATCGGTCGCAGGGTTGGCGGTATTGGCGAAGGCGATGAAGTCGGCCGGAACCACCACGGTACCCTGGTGCAGCAGCTGATAGAAGGCATGCTGGCCGTTGGTGCCGGGCTCGCCCCAGAAGATCTCACCGGTATCGGAGGTCACAGCGCTGCCGTCCCAGCGGACGTGCTTGCCGTTGGACTCCATGGTGAGCTGCTGAAGGTAGGCCGGGAAGCGGTGCAGATACTGGCAGTACGGAAGCACGGCGTGGCTCTTGGAGCCGAAGAAGTTGACGTACCAGACGTTGAGCAGGCCCATCAGCGCGACGGCGTTGTTCTCGAGCGGCGTGTTGCAGAAGTACTCGTCGATAGCATGGAAGCCCTCGAGGAACTGCTGGAAGCGCTCGGGGCCGAGCACGACGATCAGCGACAGGCCCACGGCGGAGTCGACGGAGTAGCGGCCGCCGACCCAGTTCCAGAAACCAAAGGCGTTAGCGGGGTCGATACCGAAGGCCTCGACCTTCTCGAGTGCGGTGGAAACGGCGACGAAGTGCTTTGCCACGGCCTCGGCGTTCTGCTCATCGGAACCGTCGATGGCACCCTGAGCCTTGAGCTGCTCGAGCATCCAGGTCTTGACTTCGCGGGCGTTGGTGAGGGTCTCGAGCGTGGTGAAGGTCTTGGAGACGATGATCACGAGCGTGGTCTCGGGATCCAAACCCTTGAGCTTCTCGGCCTGATCGTTGGGGTCGATGTTGGAGATGTAGCGGCAGTCGATACCGGCGTCGGCGTAGGGACGCAGGGCCTCGTAGGCCATGACCGGGCCCAGATCGGAGCCACCGATGCCGACGGACACCAGGTGCTCGATCTTCTTGCCGGTAACGCCCTTCCACTCACCGGAGCGCACGCGCTCGGCGAAGGCGTACATGCGGTCGAGGACCTCGTGCACGTCGGCGACGACATCCTGGCCGTCAACGATGAGCTGACCCTTCTCGCTTGCCGGACGGCGAAGCGCGGTATGCAGAACAGCGCGGTCCTCGGTGGTGTTGATGTGCTCGCCGGAGAACATGGCGTCGCGGCGCTCCTCGAGCTTCACCTCGCGGGCAAGATCGCACAGCAGCTTGACGGTCTCATCGGTCACCAGGTTCTTGGACAGGTCGAAGTGCAGGTCACCGGCATCAAAGCTCAGCTTGTTCACGCGCTCTGCATCGGCAGCAAACCATGCCTTAAGGTCGATACCCTCGGCCTCGAGCTTCTCCTGATGGGCCTCGAGCGCCTTCCAAGCGGCGGTCGACGTAGCGTCGATAGGTGCGGAAACAGTTGCCATAAAGTCCTCCTCAACATACGGGCGCATACCTCCATGCGCCCGGATAATCAGATGCCCTTATTCTAGCGCAGGTCAAGACCGTAATCAGCGAGCGTTGCCAATTCGCCCCCAAACGGCGACCGACCAAAAAGGGACAGGTTTATTTTGGCAGGTCAAACGCTTTACCTACCAAAATTAACCTGTCCCTTCCTGTCAGGTGCTAGGCCGCCGCGCACACGCTGCCGAGCAGCTCGCGCAGAGGAGACCCAATGCCCTCAAGCAGTTCGGGAGCGATAATGGCAAAAACGGGAACCTCGCCGGCCCCCACGACGGCAGGCACTTTGCCCTCCGAGACAATACATCCATAAGGGACAAAACCGTCTTCGCCGGCATCGAGTACCGCCATGCGACGCGCGAGTTCGCGCGCAAAGCCGGCAGTATCGGCATCGCCGATCGCCAGGACAAAGTCCACGCCTTCGTCGGTCGCTAGGGCCACGGCCTCATCAACCAAATCGTCTCCCCCGTCGCCCCCGACCAAACCGCAACGAAAGAGCATGCGTTCGAGCAGGGCGCGATCGAGCGAGCCGAGTGCCGCCGAGACGAGCTCATCACGCGTATGCTTGTCACCGCCCAGCACGACCAGCGCCTTGGTGCCGCCGTAGTGAGCGACCAATCGTCCACACCAGCGAGCCACGTCTCCATCCGCAACCAAGCGCGTCGGCATACCAAACCCATAGTTGACCATCTTTCCCACAACCCTTCCGTGCGTATAGGCGGTATCAATCGTTAGGCTCATGCTAAGAAGCGAGGTTTTCCGAGCTGTTTCACGCTCTTTAGAGCTGCGTTAAAACCCGATCCAACCGCACGACCATACCCACCAAAAAGGGACAGGTTTTGACGATGTCCGCGCAAGCGGGTATTATCGAACATGTATTCGATAAGAACATGTGTTTGATGGAAGGGCACGGATGGCGCACGAGCAGCACACCTACATCTGCATCGACCTTAAAACGTTCTACGCCAGCGTCGAGTGCGTCGACCGCGGGCTCAACCCGCTCACCACCAACCTGGTCGTTGCCGACGAATCGCGCGGACGAACGACCATCTGTCTCGCCATCACACAGGCCATGAAAGACCTCGGGATACACAACCGCTGCCGTTTATTCGAGATTCCCGATAGCATCGACTACATTAAGGCCGTACCGCGCATGCAGCACTACATGGAGGTGTCGGCGCAAATCTACGGCATCTATCTGGAATACATGAGCCCACAGGACGTGCACGTCTACTCCATCGACGAATGCTTTATCGACGTGACGCCCTATCTGGACCTCTACCATACTGACGCTGAAGGCTTCGCCTGCATGCTGCGTGACGAGGTCCTGGGGCGCACCGGCATCACGGCAACGGTCGGCATCGGCCCCAACCTATTCCAGGCCAAGGTTGCACTCGATATCACCGCCAAGCACGTGCCCAGTCGCATCGGCAAACTCGACGACGAGACCTTTCGCAAGGAGATCTGGCCCCATCGCCCCATCACCGACATCTGGGGCATCGGGCCCGGCGTGGCAGCGCGACTCGAAAAATACGGCGTCTACGATTTGATGGGCGTCGCGGCGCTCGACGAAAACCTGCTCTACGACGAGCTCGGCGTCAATGCCGAGTATCTTATCGACCACGCCTTTGGGCGCGAGCCGACAACTATCGCCGATATCCAAGCTTATCGCCCGCAAGCGACCTCGACCGCCACAGGGCAGGTGCTCTCGAAGGGTTATGCCTACGAGCAGGCCTACACCGTGTTGCGCGAGATGGTCGACAACGCTGTGCTGGACTTAGTCGATAAGCACGTGGTGTGCGACAGCATCTCGCTCTTTGTAGGCTACGCGAGCGAGCGCGCCGACATACGCCGCCTCGACGCCAGCGGCACAGCGCAATATGTGGACGGATGCGGACACCTACGCTCGAGCACGTCGAGCATCGAACCCGCCGTAACTGTTGGACCCGAGCTCGCACCCCGTGCGCCCAAGCCCGTCCAACGCGATGACGAACGACGGCGCTTGGTGCGTGAGGCGCAGGCAATCGATGGCATCTTTGTGGGAGAGCATGGCGGCAAACCGCGCGGTGGCTATGCCGCGCTCTTCGCGCACTCCAACGCTTCGCGAAAGCTGCCCGAGCGAACCAATTCGTTTAAGAAGATCATGGGCTATTTCGATGAGCTCTGGGCGCAGACCGTCGATCCCAAACGACCGGTCAAACGCATCAACCTGGGATTTGGCAACCTCATGCCCGAGGAATTTGCCACCATCGATCTATTTAGCGATATCGAGGCGGATGAGCGCGAGCGCGACCTGGCGCGCGCCGTCCTGGCCGTGAAAGGCAAGTACGGCAAAAACGCCCTGGTCAAAGGATTGAGCTTTACCGCCGGCGCCACCGCGCGCGAACGCAACGACCAAGTTGGAGGACACCGTGCCTAAGTCCCAACAACAGCCGATGCGGCCACCGACACCTTTTGAACGCCTAGCGGACCCCGAGGGAAGACGTCGCTCCGCCGACCCAAAGCTCACCGCCAACGGCGCCGTCCGCGCCGGCCGCGCCGCGCAGTTTATGCCCTTTGCCGCCCTCACGGGATACTACGAGCTCGTGCGCAAGCAAGAAATTACCGTCGAACCAAAATGCGAACTCACGGAAGAAAAAGCCCTCGAGCTTTCAAAAAAGCTCGAGGGCCTCAAACGCGGCGACTTGGTGCGTGTCACCTATTACGATACATACGGCTATCGTAGCCGCACCGGCATTCTCGACGAAGTGCTTCCCGCCTTCAAGTTCCTCAAGCTCAAGGACATCGCCATCGACTTCGACGATATCCAAGACATCGAACTGCGCGGACGAGCCTAGACAAGGAAATGCATCCAAGGCGACGCTTACAGCGTCATGACGTAGTAACCCGCGTCCTTCACGGCGGCCACGAGAGCACCGCGATCGATCGGCTGCTTAGAGCGCACGCGTGCCGTGTGGTCCGCATACGTCACCGTTGCCCACACGCCATCCAGCGCATTCAGGGCATTGGCTACGTTCTGAGCGCAGCCGTCACAGCTCATGCCGCCGATGAGCAGCTCCTCGCTATAGGGATAATGAGACAGATCGGTATCAGCGACCACGACCTTCTTGGACTTCTTTCCGCTCGCGCCGTCACTGCAGCAGCTCTTTCCGCGAGTCGAAGCGGCGATGCGACGCAACCCAAAAAACAAACCGACGGCAATTACGGCCAGCACGATGAGATTCGCAGGGTTGAGCAAGTCACTCATGCGTTCCCCTTTCAAGTAGCCCTATCTAGATACCCCCATAGGGTGTCCCCATCTTAACCCAAAATCATGTCCGTTCGGTCAATTAGTTTCCCTCTTCAAACTTTTTTGTTGACCATGGCTTACTTTCGTGTATAAGTTTTCCTAGGCTAACAACTGAGGACCCGAAAGGAGCATCGTGACTCGAACCATTGACATCCCAACATATCAAACGGCTGTCGTGCGCAACTGCTCCCCTACGCTCGCAGGTATCAAGCCGGCTTCGCTCTTTACCTATCCCGGCGTTTACGCCAACCAAAACGGAAAGCCCGGCGCCGCCCATATCGAAGAGCGACGCTCTCGCCTGCTCGCCGTCATAGCCCAATGCAACCGCGAGCTCCAGCCACTCGGGATCCATATGAGCGTTTTGGTCTGGCGCCCCTGCGGAGCGCTCATCTATTTGTACCGCCCTGCGGACCTCATGCGATACCTCTCCGACCCCCGCGCCACGACGGCGCTTGCCGCCGAAGGTTACGATGTCCACAACCTGCCCGCATCGCTGGTGCATCTCGCCGCGCGCATCACACTGGCAAGCAGCAATGCCGCAGAAAGCGCCTATGACGGCAGCGTCTGCGCACTCGCGCGAAATAGGCACTGCGATACGGGGTGCATGTGCGAGTTCCCCCACGAAATTGGCTATTTTTTGGGCTATCCCTACGAAGATGTCCATCAGTTTATCGTCCAGCACGGCGAAAACTATAAGGTCTTTGGCGCATGGAAGGTATACACAAACGTTGAGCAGGCGCTCACGACCTTCGATTCCTATCGCGCATGCACGCAATACCTTACCTACATCTATCAACAGGGTTGCACCCTGGGACAACTTGTCCAGGCAACCCGATAGAGCATACAAATCGCGGCCGCACGCCACACAACCGAAAGGAAAACATATGAGCAAGATCGCAGTCGTCTACTGGAGTGGCACGGGCAACACCGAGGCCATGGCAAACCTCGTCGCCGAGGGCGCAACCGATGCCGGCGCCGAGGCAGAGGTCATCTCCTGCGCCGACTTCTCCGCAGACAAGGCCGCCGGCTATGACGCCATTGCCTTCGGCTGCCCCGCCATGGGTTCCGAGGAGCTTGAGTATGACGAGTTCCAGCCTATGTGGGACGAGGTCAAGGAGTCCCTCGGCGACAAGAAGGTCGTCCTCTTTGGCTCCTACTCGTGGGCCGAGGGCGAGTGGATGGACAACTGGAAGGCCGATGCCGACGAGGCGGGCGTCAACGTCGTCGATTCCGTCATTTGCTACGATGCGCCCGATGATGAGGGCGAGGCGGCCTGCAAGGCCCTGGGAGCGGAGCTGGCATAAACCACCCATTGACACGACAGATGCAACGCAAACGGGCTCCGGGTCGTCTTAACCCGGAGCCCGTTCATCTATAAAGCCACGACACGAACGGCACAACTCACCCGCGTATCAAACGACGGACGTTACAGGCATCGAGTCGCTATGCGCTCTTACGGGAGCGCACAAACCACGCACCAATAGCCGCAAGGCACACGATACCGACAACAACACCGGTAACAGCGACCGGGTTAACGCCGCCTCGCCCATCCAAAGCACCCTTGCGTGATGCGGCAGCAGCGGACGTCGTTTTCGAACCGGAAGACTCGTCGGAGCCGGACTTCTTATCGGACTCGCCCTTGTTGGCATCCACATTCTGCGAAGCAACAACTTCCTGCATTCCAGAACCGCCCTGCTTATCGCCGGAGCCATCGCCCCTCTGCGAACCGGTCGGCATGACCGCGGGCGTCGAATTCTTCGTCGGGACCGTAGGAACGGGTACCTCGGGCGTCACGGGTTTTATCGAGCCGCCCGGTTCGACGACACCGGCTTTTACGCCACCGATCTTGGACCAGCTCACACCGGACCCTGCGGACTTATAGGCCGAAAGGGATCGTAAGGCCTGTACAGTCGCAAGCGCGTTGGCATTGCCGGGCTTACCGTCGGATTCCATGGTATGGGCGTAGCCCTTGCCGTCGGCGACCTCGTAGGCGCAGATTGCAGTAATCAGGCTATTCGCACCCGTTGCAAAACCGTTCTTGGTATTTACGGGATCCTTGCCAAGAGCCACAAGAGCGAGCAGCACCTGGGCATTCGACTCAACGGACCCAAAGTCGCAAAGGCCGTTCATCTGACCCCTAAGGAAGCCGAGCGCATTGTCGACAGCAGATGCAACAGAAGGTTGGCCATTCGAGGCCAGGGCAACGGCGCACGCGTCATTATCGACATAGGGCGCAAGCGCCTGAAGTGCCATAGCGGTCATATCGACGTTGCTCGCACCGCCCGCATCGATGGTGAAACCGCCGTCGGGATTCTGGAACGAAAGCAGCGCGCAAACAAGCTGAGCACGTGTCCAAGAAGAGCCGGACGCACGCAGCACCTCATTCGAAATACCCGCCTCGTCAAGGGCGATCAGTGCATAGACCACGTTGTTCGCCGAAGCCACAAGATCTTCGTGAGAGCAAATGTCGGCAATGAGATCCACGCCATCGAAAGAGGTAATATCCTCGCCAAGCGCGGTTAGCGCAAGCGCAACTCGCTCGCAATCAGTCACCTTGGCGGTGTTGCCCGACCACTCGGCCTTATGAACGGTAAGGGACTTCTTGTAATTCGCGATCAGTGCGTCGTCAATCTTGCGCCCCGACGTTGCGAAGGCGTAAATCTCCCATTCTTGACCATAGGTGTACGCATCGATCGTACGGTTGGCGTCAAAGTACTTGGCAGCGGAAAGGGTACCTTCGTCGGCCTTTGCCTCGTTATCCGGTGAGGCAACGATTCCGTCAACCGTAATCTCAAAGGAGATGGCCTGGGCACCGGCAGTCTGATCGATCGGCGTACCGGTCACCGTATAGGTACCGGCCTTGTTCGCCGTCAGGACATAGGCGCCGCTCGCCACAAACAAGCCGTCGTCAGGAGCACCGTCAACGTGCTTCCAATCACCAAGAGCGCGTCGGTCGATACTCACGGCATCCGAGGCATCCCGACCTTCCTCGGTCGTCACACTCCATTTCATACCGGGCTCGGAAACGCTCCAGCCCTCGACATCGTTCTCACCCGTATAACCCAGGTTGAGTTCGACGGTCTTACCGGCCTTAACGGACGCGGGGACATTCGTGATTGTCACCGATTTCAGTGGGTTCCGGTAAGCGTAGATAACTTCTCGCTTACCCGAGGAGATGACGCTGCCGTCCTGGTTTTCGACCGTCGCCTCAAACGTTGTCTTACCGGCCTTATACGGCGTAAAGCCAATCTCGCCACTCGTAGTGTACTCGGCAACCGCAGAATCACTCGAGGTGACCGTGTAGCAAGCGCGATCACTCGCGTTTTCGGGTCCCACAACCGGCGCAGCCTTATCGGTCAGGAAGGCGCCTTTGGCAAGCGGATTGCGACCGTGCAGATAGACAGTCTCGCCGTCCTCGTTATAGCCAAGCGAGACGCTCGTCGCTGGCACATAGCTCGACGTGACCGTCACGCTCTTGGAGGCGATATCGAGATTTGCGCGTGAAGATACCCGAATCGTGGCCTCGCCCGGCTTCTTAAAATAAAAGCAGGCGGATCCGGGATTGGAGTAAAGTACGTTCGCAGGCGTGCCGACAAAGCGAAAACGCGCATAGGAAACAGGAGTGTACTCGCCCTCGGCGGCATCGGTGTAATGAACACGGACTTCAAGATTCTTGACCTCGGAACCCGCAACCGCAATAGTGCCGCCCGTCACGTTTGCGCCGTTATACCAAATCTGAAAATCATCGATCGGTTTGGACACTGCCTTGACCACAACGGTCGCGACGTTCTCGGTAGTGCCGTCGTCCTTGTGGAGTGTGGCGGTTACCGTACCTACGGCGTCGTTATACACGTGCAGCAGGCCCGTTTCCTCGTTAACGGCGATATCACCCCTGTTGGCATCTGGGGTACCCCAGGTCACCTTGGCATCCTTGGGCAGGCCATCGAGCTCAAGCGTGCCCGAAACGCAGGCGGCACCGTTCTCGCCCACCACAACGTCGTCGGGAGACGGGCAGAGCACACCATCGGCAGCAGTTACGGTCTTGCCGGTACGGGCAGACGTGAACTTCACCTCGTACTTATTGCTTGCAGTAGGGCTCTCAGAAGACTCGTGGTCTAGATTCTCACCGAAGTGCGGAAAGCCATCAGACCCCATACCCCACACGCTACCGTTTTCACCACGATTGACGTTGAGATTTTCGACAAAGGTCGCCGTCTTCATGTCATCGGTATCGACAGCATAGGAGTTGACGAGCGCGTCCGAGGGAAAGACGACCTTATTGGTAAGGCCCTCCTGCCAGTACGCATTGATGAGCTGTCCGGAGTCGTAGCTCGCAAAGAGCACGCCGCCGGTCGAAGCGGCGGTGGACATGCAATTGGAGATCACGCCGCCCTGGAGCGTACGGCCAAAGCCAGCAACGCCCTTACCCGTAACGGACGTGGAGCAATTAATGACAGAGCCCTTTACCTGATTGCCAAGCGGACCAAACGACTTGCCGTCCATGGCCTGTTTGAGCTCACCGGCAAAAGAGACATTCTGGATGACGCCGGTGGAGCCAACGCTCGCAAACAGAGACTTAACGCCTCCCCCGTTGTCGAAGGTAATAGTGTGGCCCTGCCCGTCAAACGTGCAATTGAGCTCGCCTGTGGGTCCGAAGAACCATTCGTCATCAATCACAATGTCGTTATCGAGCACATAGTAGTTGCTCGCATCCTTGACGTTCATATACATGAAGTCATCCTGCGACGAGATATGCTTGACGCTCTCCGGCTGGGCGACGGGAGCCGTCGGCTTCTTTTTCTCAAGCGCATCCGAGGCGTCATCGAGCTTTTTGACCGCCGCATTTACATCGGACTGAGATGCATCGTCGTTATCGTTGACGATTTTGGCGTCAGCAAGAGCAGCGGCAAAGGCGGACCAGGAATCCGTTGTGTAGTCTGACTCATTGAGCGCCTCGGCGGCCGTGATAGCCGCGACGAGCGCGTCCTTATTGACAACGACGGGGGCAGAGCCGCTCACAAGCAAGGGCAGGCCACCATTGGACACCCAGGAAAAGCCAGTCGACGGCGTATCGGTATTGAGCACGTCGAGTGATTTAGCAGAAGAGAGGTCGGCGGCTTTAGCCGCGTTTCCCTTGTTAAAGCCGCTAGGGTTGTTTATCTCGGCAGGCGAAAAACCTACGGTATATAGGCAGTTCAACAGTGATCCGGCCTGAGCCTCACCGACCAGGCCACCGTTCATCTCAACGCCTGAGCCGGCAAAATAGGAATTGACGATCTTTCCGGACGTCATACCGCCGACCAGGCCACCGGCACAGCCCATCCAGCCGATAAGGTTCACACTCGCCGTGGACCAGCACATCTGGATGGTGCCAGAAAGTGTCATGGCAATGGAGCCCACATTGTCGGTGCTCGAGACCGAGCCCGTCACGCCCAGGTTCTGAATCGAGCCGGCCACATTATTCGCAACGGCCTTGCCGTTAATGGTGACCGTGTGGCCCTGGCCATCCAGGGTGCCGTCAACGGTCTCGATCTGCTGATCAGTGCCCATCGAAATATTCGCGCCGAGCTTGACGGTCGCACCCGCCTCAATGGTCTCAGGCATATCGGCCGCATCGTTGACGACCACCGTCTCGCCCGAGTGCACTACCTTAGCGAAAGAACCTGCTTCTTCGACCTGTGCAGCCGGTACCGTTTCCTCGGACGCAATAGATTGCACGGCAACACCGGAGCTTTCCTGCTCCTGCGTGCTGCCGCCATCTGCCATGCCGGTTTCAGCGTCGGCAGAAGGCTCATCTTCATTAGGCCTGCCCTGCCCATCATCGCCCGCCGCGGTGACCTGATCGGCCGCCGCGGCTACGCCCGTGCTCACCTCCTCGGCAAACGCGGTCATTCCCGTGCTCGAACTGGCAAAGATAAACGCCATGAGCACGACGAGGAATTTCCTCGTACCTGTTCGGATGTTGTTGAGCATCCTTTCCCCCTTGGTCTGGAAGATCACTACCCCAATAAGAATCGAGGCCGACCATGTAAAGGGAAACGGGACTCAGCGAAACGCCCGCACCTGACAGCATGCGGCAATGCCCCCGCATCGCATACGGGATGCTTGGAGCAAATATGATGTCATCTTCTGCTCACCGGAATCCAGCGGCTCCCAAAAGACCCTCGACACGAGAAGACCATGGGCAAGTAATCTGACTCGCGGGACAGCCCCGCACACAGTAACCGCCTTGCCTGGGATTCCCACCCAGTTCCCTTTTATGCGCCAAGCGCACCCATGGTCCGGCTTCTTTTCAAACAGCATGTAATTGTATGGAAGACCAGACAACGAGCGTCCGCCGATATCACGCACACATAATTCACCGAAAATGTGGTTGAAAGTCCGCCAGGGCAACGACGAGACCTTTATCCGAAATGCAAAACGGGGCCGCAGCATCATTGCTACGACCCCGCCCGCTCAAGCAAACTCTCATTCCGAGACACTGCTGATCAGCTATGAGATATTGCCCAAAAACGCCTTGGTGCGTTCGCTCTTGGGATGGTCGAAGACCTCGCTCGGCGTGCCCTCCTCCACGATAACGCCGCCGTCCATAAAGACAACGCGGTCGGCGACGTCGCGGGCAAAGCCCATCTCGTGCGTCACGACGATCATGGTCATGCCGTCGCGTGCCAGGTCGCGCATGACACCCAGAACGTCGCGGACGAGCTCGGGGTCGAGCGCCGACGTAGCCTCGTCAAAGAGCATGACGTGAGGGTTCATCGACAGGGCACGGGCGATGGCCACGCGCTGCTGCTGACCGCCCGAAAGCTGGCTCGGCATAAAGTCGATACGCTCGGCAAGACCGACCTTGGTCAGCTCCTCGACGGCAATCTTTTCGGCCTCTTCCTTGCTGCGCTTGAGCACCTTTTGCTGCGCGAGCATGACGTTCTTTTTGACTGACAGGTGCGGGAACAAATTGAACTGCTGAAACACCATGCCCAAGTGCGTACGTACCTTATTGAGGTCGACGCCCTTGGCGCACACATCCACGCCCTCGACGACAATCGAACCACTCGTGGGCTCCTCAAGACGGTTAATGCAGCGAAGCATCGTCGACTTGCCCGAGCCCGAGGGGCCCAAGACCACAACGACCTCACCCTTGTGCACATCCAGATCGATGTCGCGCAGGACCACGTTATCGCCAAAGGCCTTCTGGAGATTCTTGATGCTGACGACGACCTCGTTCGAGTTATTGGTTTCGCTCATGATAGAACCTCCTTACAGACCGGCGATATGATCGGCGGGCGTCGCGACAACCTGTCCGGCGCTCTTGGTGGGACGCTTCTTCTTAGTTTCGGCCGTCCCCAGAAGCCTCGCCTCAAGACCGCTCACCAAGCGCGCAAGCGGCAGGGTAATGACCAGATAGAACAGGGCGGCAACCACATACGGCGTGATGGAGCCCGTCGTGGCCACGATGGTGCGAGCGTTCATGACGATCTCAACCACGCCCACGGCGGCGAGCAGCGACGTATCCTTGTAGAGCAGGATGAACTCGCTGGTCAGCGTGGGCAGGACATTGCGGAACGTCTGCGGAATCATGACGTAGAGCAGCGTCTGGAAGGCGTTCATGCCTAGCGAGCGCGCGGCCTCGTTCTGGCCCTTGGGGATTGACTGAATACCGGCGCGGAAGATCTCGCACAGGTAGGCGGACGAGTTCATGGCCATGACGATAACGCCCAGCACATAGTCGTCAACCTTGACGCCGGCCAGCGGCAGGCCAAAGAACGCGATGTAGATCTGCAGGAACGCCGGCGTACCGCGGATGATATTCACATAGATGCCGGCAAGGCAACGCAGGATGCGCGACTTGGAGATGCGCATGAGCGACAGCGCAAAGCCAAAGGGAATGGCCAGCGGAAACGCCACGAGCACGATCGAGAGCGACATAAGGAAGCCCTTAAAGACGATCGGCAGGCTCTGGACCAAAATGACCGGGTTCAGGAACAGGCGAAGGAACATGTTGGAATTCCATGCCTCGACCCACGGCTGCTCCTTAAGGTCGGCCAGGAAGTTATCGAATGCCGTCACGCCCTTGATCTCCACCGATGGAATCTTGGAGATCTTCTTGGTCGAACCATCGGCGAGCGTATAGGTACCGCTAAAGGCCTCGTCGCCGCCCTCGACGGGGAAGGTCACGCCGTAGACCTCGACACGGAAATAGCCGCCAGCGGGCGCCGTCTCGCCAAAATCGATCTTGAGCGTCTGGCCGTCGACCTTGCACGTAGGCTTCATGGGCGTACGGTCCATAAGGTCATCGCCCGAGAGCATCGTCAGACGTGTGTCGTCCGCACCAAAGGTCGTGCCATCGGCAAACGTCAGCGAAAGACCACTCAGTTCCTCGTCGGCATCGGCCTGGACCTCCCAGGTAATGCGCGTCTCGGTGCCGCCGACCACAGCGCTGCCCGAACCGGTGTTGGGTCGGGCGGTAATCTTTGCGGTCTCAAGCGCCTGGGCGGTCGTGGGCGCATATGCCCCTGCGCACACCAGCGCGAGCGCCACGGCCATGGCGCAGGCTAGCTTTTGGAGCAAGGCGGGCAGTGGAAAACGCTGCTCCGCAGCCCCTTCGTTCAATCGAGACAAGGTGGCTCCTATCGTAGAAGTTGCCGGCAAAACGAGACGGAAGCACTCTCCGTCAAGAGAAGCGCAAAGGCCCTCTCCGCAAAACGGAAAGGGCCTTTGCGCAATCAAGTAGCTATTTTACTTGATGTTGTACTTAGCCATGAGGGCGTCGACGGTACCGTCGTCGGTCAGGTCCTTGATGGCCTGGTTGATGTCGTCCTTGAGCTTGGTGTTGCCCTGGTTGATGGCGATGGCGTACTCCTCGCCGGTGCTGATCTGCTTGATGGTCTGGCAGGTGTTGAACTGCTCGGCGGTCAGCTGGCTGGCAACGGAGCGGT
>CAUDVX010000035.1 GCA_958452935.1 uncultured Collinsella sp.
CGATGCTGCCCCACATAAGCGCGGCGATCAGCACCAGCACATAGCCCAGATTGCTTTTCTTCAACGCAGCCTCCTCGGTGTTGTTTCCAATATGTTTCACACTACGTTATAGTCGTTATATACATTTTTCAAGACACAAATCGCCGAACGGAAAAATGATCCGCTGGGGACGGAGGAAAACGGATCACTGAGGGGCTGGTCTGAGTCAGTGATCCGTTTTCCTCCGTCCCCAGCGGATCATTTGGCTGTTGCGGTGAAATAGTTCCTAAATAGAGGCTTCAGGCCCCCAAACAGGAACTATTCCACCGCAACTTATGAGGACATCGAGCTGTTAGGCCGCTCTATCCCCTAGTAATCGAGCTTCCACATGTAGCGGCGCGTCATGTAGTCCTTGTGGGTGACGGCAGAGAGTGCGCGCATATACACGTTGTTGAGGATCGGGGCAAAGATCAGGTGGTTGAAGTACTCGCTCACGCTGTCCTTGATGTCGTTGAGGCCGAGTTCCTTGGCGTCGAGCTGATAGACGCGCTCGCCGCCGTACTGGTTGACAAAGCGGATACCGCGCTCGTCGTTGCAGCGGCTGCGGCCGACGCTGATGAGCTGGAACAGCGAGGTGCGCTTGTCCAGGATCTCGAAGGGGCCATGGAAGAAGTCGCAGGTGTTGATGGTGCAGGAGTCGATCTGCAGCATCTCCTGCACGTTGCAGATGCTAAAGACGTAGGCGGCACCAAAGAGCGGACCCTGAGCCATCACGTTGATGCAGGGCTTGTCGGCGTTCTGCTCGGCCCACTTGGCGGCGAGCGGACGGGTGTACTCGACGGCCTTGCGATAGATGGGGTCGACCAAGTCGAAGGCGGCCATAGCGGTCTCGTACTCGGCATAGCCCTCGGTCTGCTGCGTAAGCTCCATGGCGATCATGGTCACGACGGCGGAGTTGGTGCGGCCCATGCAGGACTCGTCGACGGCCAGGCTGTCGTACTGGATCTTGTAGTCGCAGACCTCGGTGAGACCGGACTCGTCAACATAGATGGCGATGGTGCTGGCGCCGTGGTCCTTGGCGACCTGAGCGGCGACGATGGTCTCCTTGGTGCCGCGCATGGACACGACGACAGCCAGGGTGTTCTCGTTGACGTAGGCCGGGGTGGCGTGCACAAACTCGTTGCTGGTGTAGCTGGAGCTCACGACCTGCGTGGCCTCGTGCTCCATAAAGTACTGAGCAGGATAGTTGCCGCCGTTGGATCCGCCGGCGCCAATCCACACGACGCGCTTGACGCCGCCCTTGTCTGCCTTGTCAGCCAAAACCTGGGAGACGACATCCTTAACCTGTTCCTGAGTAGTCATCGTGCATCAGCCTTTCTTCTCGTTTGATGCTCTCGATGGCATACAAGTTACATACATGTTTTGGTTATGTCGACTAGTTGTATGCTATATTTGACTTAGTAATTTAGCTGGCGTGATTCTCGACAATCCGTTACCAGCGGTTTTGTTGTCATGTTGGATACATGCTTGGTTCGGTAAGCATACAAGTTAGATACAGGTTGATCGAATGAGCACTTCGTCGAAAAAGAACTTGGCCCAATACGAGCGCTTGGCGGGTACGCTTCGCGACCGCATCGCCGCCGGCATCTACGCACGCGGAGACAAGCTGCCGTCCGAGATGGAGCTCATGGACGAATCGGGGCTGTCGCGCAGCACCGTGCGCCACGCCCTTAAGGTGCTCGTTGATGAGGGCCTGGTGCGCACCGAGCGCGGGCGTGGCGCCTTTGTGGCCGACACGCCCGCGCTCCACGAGAACAACCTAGTGTTTTCGAGCTATACCAAGCAGGTCGAAGGCCAGGGCATGAAGCCCACCACGCGCACCGTGGACTCGGGTTTTGCCAAGGCGGCCGGCAGCATAGCTAAGTTCTTTGATGCCGCCGTGGGCAGCAAGCTCGTCAAACTTGTCCGCCTGCGTTATCTGGACGATGCGCCGTTGTGCCTGGAGACCACCTATCTGCCGCCAAGCTTTGAGGCGCTCATCGATCGCGATATCAACGGTTCACTCTACGCCACGCTGCGCCAAGAATTCCATCGCGCGCCGGCACAGGGACATAAGACCTTTGAGGTGTGCTATGCCTCGCAAAACGAGGCGTTTTTGCTCAACGTTGAGCGCGGGCAGGCGCTGATCCTGATCACCGACTACGTCTACGACACTGACGGCCGCCCGCTCCATGTCTCCAAGCGCATCCAGCGCACCGACCGCGCCAAATACACCGAGCCCATCGGCTAACCTGTCCCTAAATGGTAGGTTTGGGGAGGTCGGGGAACCAGGTTGGTTTGGGTTGGTTGGGCGTGCGCTCGGCTAAGACCAACTCCATCCAGCACATGTCGTACCAGCGGCCGAATTTTTGGGCGCAGCGGTCAAAGGCGCCCACCAGGCGGTAGCCCATATGGGCATGGAAATCCTGACTGTTGTGCGTCAGATACTCGTCGTCCTTGTCGTGCGGCACGGCGATGAGGGCGCACATATTGGTGATGCCCATCGCGATCAGACATTGCTTGAGTGCATCGTGCAACTTGCGGCCCAGCCCGCCGTGGCGCACGTCGCGCGCCAGGTAGATCGATGTCTCGACCGACCAGTCGTATGCCTCGCGGCTGTTAAGCGGACTCACATAGGCATAGCCTACCGGACGCCCGTCCAGCTCCATCACCAGATACGGATAGCGCTTGAGCGTGCGCTCGATACGCCCGGCGAACTCCTCAACGCTCGGCACCTCGTATTCGCAGGTAATCGCCGTCTGGCGCACATACGGCTCATAGATGGCAAGCAACGCCGGCGCGTCTTCGGGCGTCGCCAGGCGAATCGTCGGCTCGGACATCTCGGTCATACAACCCTTCTCCCCCAAAAGCAAAGGCCACCCTGCGCCAAACCCGGCGCAAGGCGGCCCCTCGTCATTACATCAGGCTACAGGACAGCCGCCAGCGCATCGATGTCCTCCTGCGTCGTGGCCCAGCTGGTGCAAAAACGCACCACCGTGTGGGTGTCATCGTACTTTTCCCAGTACTCGATCGAGGCATGCTCGCGAATGCGGGCCATATCCTCGTTGGGCAGAATCACGAACTGCTGATTCGTGGGCGTCTCCAAGAAGAACTGGTAGCCGCGTTCGTGCAGCACACGACGCAGCGCCTGAGCGGTCTCAATCGCCTGGCGACCAATCTCAAAATACAGGCCATCGGTAAAGAGCGCCTCAAACTGGACGCCCGTCAGGCGGCCCTTGGCAAGCAGTGCGCCGTGCTGCTTAATGCGCGGAATGGGATGCGCCGGAGCGTGCATGCCGCAAAACACCACGGCCTCGCCGCAGAGCGCGCCGCACTTGGTACCACCGATGTAGAACACGTCGCACAGCTGCGCCAGCTCGGGCAGGGTAATGTCGCACTCATCGGCCGCCAGCGCATAGGCCAGGCGGGCACCGTCCACAAACAGCGGAATCTCGCGCTTCTGGCACACTGCATGGATCGCCGCGAGCTCGGCCTTGGAGTACAGCGTGCCGTACTCAGTCGATAGGCTCACGTACACGGCGCCCGGGAACACCGTGTGCTCGTAGCTCTCGTTTTCGTAGAACACCTGGATATAGTTCTCGAGGTCCTCGGCGTGCATCTTGCCCTCGTAGCCAGGGATGGTGAGCACCTTGTGGCCGCCAAACTCGATGGCACCCGCCTCGTGGCAGGCGACGTGGCCAGTCTCGGCAGCAACGACACCCTCGTAGGGCGCAAGCAGCATATCAATCACCGTCGCGTTGGCCTGCGTGCCGCCCACCAGAAAAAACACGTCGGCATCGGGGGCCTGGCAGGCCTCGCGAACAAGTTGCTTGGCGCGCTCGGTATGCGCATCGGTACCGTAGCCGGGCTGCGGCTCCATGTTGGTATCGACGAGCGCCTGCAGCACCGCCGGGTGTGCGCCGTGGGAATAATCGTTGTTGAACGCGAGCATGGCAATCCTCTCTTACCGGGTATCGGCCAGATGATTCAAACGGAGCTATTGTACGCCGCTGGGATAGGCAATGCGCGCGGCAAGGCACTCAAGTGCCAGTACCAGAGCAAAACCGCAGCTCACGTCACTCAAAAAGTGCGCTCCGATCACGATGCGGCCAAACGCGACGAGCGCCGCGACCACAGCCGCCGTCCAAAAGACCACACGACGGCGCGACGGTTTTTCCTTAAAGGCTGCCGCGGGAAGCCCGGCGAGCATAAGGCCAATCGCCGCATGCGCGGTGTGCCCGCTCGCGAACGACTTGAACCCGTCCTTGATCACGCCGGCGGCGATATAGGTCCACTTGTCGGGATTGCCGATTACCCACCACGGCTGAAAAATGAGCCCCGGCGTGACCTCGATTACGCGCATGCGCGGGCGCGACCACAGCGGCTTGACGATCACGTTGAGGATGATGGCCTGGGCAACCCACACGGCAAGTACCATCAACGCCCAGCGCGTGAGCTCGTCGGACTCGGTCGTGCGCGTGAGGCGATAGACGATAAGGTTGGCGGCGATAACCAACACAAATGTCAGCACCAACTGAACAGCGATGAGTTTGCCGCCAACCTTCAGGGACGAGACGATCTCGTAGCCGGCCAGGCCAACATTGACGAGGATGCCGAGCACGGCGAGCCATTTGCTCCCCCTGGAATCAGGACGCACCGCGCGCACGAGCATAACGCCCGCGATGCTCGCCGTCAGCTCGAACGGCAGCTCGCCGGCGGCCTCGATAAAGCGACCGTACATGCTGCCGATATTGAACAGCGCGCTCGAGATCTGATAATCGAAAAACGACCCAGCGAGCAGACAAAAGGCCAGGATGACCGCGATAGCAGCGGCATCTTTCTTATAGATATACCCGAACATACTTTCCTTTCGGTCGAGCGGAGGGCGGTCAACCTGCAATGTGGGTGAGACGAAGATGGCTTTGTCCCGTAAATACCCTTACAGGTTGAGCATAAGTAAGCGAAAACGTTCCATTTGTGGCAAGGTGGCCCGAAGGAGGAGGGAAGCGTACTTGCGTACGCGACCGACGAGTGAGGGTCAGATTGCCCAAATGGGGCGTTTGCAGCGTCGACCCGTTAGTCGTCGTCGCTCGCACCCAGCTGCTGCAGCAGCATGAGCGCCGCAGCCACCGGGCCGGTACCGTCGTTGGCGTCGAGACCGCGACCCAGGCCGCTGCCCGCACCGGCGCCCGCCTTGTAGGGCACCGACAGCTTGCGGCTCTTGGGGAAGTTCACCGCGCCATAGCGAGTCTTAAGCTCAAAGGCCACCTTCTTGGGCACGTCGATGCCCAAAAACGTGATGCGGCCGCCACTGAGCGTGACGCTCTCGAGCCCCAAGCGCTCGCCACGGATACGGATGCGCGCGCGATTGAACAGGTTGAGCCCCGCCAACGGCAGCTCACCGTGCGCAGCCTCGGTCTCCTCCTGCACCTCGTCGATACTCTCCAGGTCCTCAGCAGCCGCGAGCTTACGGTACACGAGCACGCGCTGGTCCACCGCCGGCAGGTACTCCTCGGACAAGAAGTAGTCGGCCGGCAGGTTGATGCCCACGCTCGCCGCCTCCACGCCGGCATCGTCATCGCCGCGCGCCTCGGCCACTGCCTGACCCAGCATCTGCGTAAACAGATCAAAGCCCACGCTCGACAGGTTGCCGTGCTGCTCGGCGCCCATGAGCGAGCCGGCACCACGGATCTCCAGGTCACGCATGGCAATGCGCATGCCGCTGCCCAGGTCCTGGAACTCGGAAAGCGCGGTCAGGCGCGCCGTTGCCTCCTCGGTGAGCGGCAGCTCGCCCGGGAACATAAAGTACGCGTAGGCCTGCGTGGCAGAGCGGCCCACACGGCCCTTGAGCTGGTAGAGCTGCGCCAGGCCCAGGCGCTGCGAGTCCTCGATGATGAGCGTGTTGGCGGTCGCGTTGTCGATGCCGCTCTCCACGATGGTCGTGGCGATGAGCACGTCGATCTTTTTGGTCGCGAACTCAATCATCACGTCCTCGACCTCGCGCGGGCTCATCTTGCCGTGTGCCACACCCACGCGCGCCTCGGGCGCGGCCTCGTGCACGCGCGCCACGGCATCGTCGATGGTCTTGACGCGGTTGGACACGTAATACACCTGACCACCGCGGCCCACCTCCAGGCGAATCGCCGCACTCACCACGTCGGGGTCGTACTCCCCCACGTGTACGATCACGGGACGACGCCCGGTCGGCGGTGTGGTGATCAGGCTCATGTCGCGCACGCCGCTCGTGGCCATCTGCATGGTTCGCGGAATAGGCGTTGCCGAGAGCGTGAGCACGTCGATTTGTTCGCGCAGGTTTTTGAGCTGCTCCTTGTGCTGCACACCAAAGCGCTGCTCTTCGTCGATGATCACCAGGCCCAGGTTCTTGGGGTTCACATCGGCAGAAAGCAAGCGGTGCGTGCCGATGAGCACATCAATCGTGCCCTCGGCAAACGCCTTGAGCGCGCGCTTTTGCTGCGCCGGCGTGCGGAAGCGGCTGAGCACCTCGACCTCCAGGCCAAACGGGGCAAAGCGCTCAAAGAATGTCTCGTAGTGCTGTTGGGCCAGAATGGTCGTGGGGCAGAGCACCATGACCTGGCGGCCGGAGTCCACGCACTTAAAGGCCGCGCGCAGGGCGACCTCGGTCTTGCCAAAGCCCACGTCGCCGCACAGTAGACGGTCCATGGGCTTGGGTGCCTCCATGTCGGCCTTGATGTCGGCGATAGCCTCCAGCTGGTCGCGCGTCTCGTCGTAGGGGAAGCTCTCCTCCATCTCGATCTGCTCGGGCGTGTCGGGCGGACAGGCGATACCGGTAATCGACGAGCGGCGCGTATACAGGTCGACCAGGTCAAACGCCAGCTTTTTGGCATTCTTGCGCGCCTTGTTGGTAGCCCGCGTCCAGTCGGCGGTGTTGAGCCTGGTCAAGCGCGGTTTATCGCCGTCGGGACCAACATAGCGCGTAATGCGGTCAACCTGCTCCAGCGGCACGTAGAGCTTGTCGCCATCGGCATATTCCAGCAAAAAGTAGTCGCGTTCCTTGCCGCCCACTTCCTGGCGCGCAATTTCGCTAAAGAGAGCGATACCGTGGGTAGCGTGCACCACGTAGTCGCCCGGCTTAAACGGGAAGGTGATCTGCGTAATGTCAACCTTGCGGCGGCTGCGCGCGCGGTTGGCATCCATGCGAGCGTTGAGGTCGGCGATCGAGAACACGGCCAAATTGGCGTCGGGCACCACCACGCCCTGCGGCAGGGCAGAGTCCACAAAGGTCACGCGCCCGCGCGAGATGGTGGGCACGGCGGCGCCGGCGGCAGCCTGCGCGGCGCCCGCCTCGAGCGAGCGGGCGTTGAGCGCGTCGGCGCGACGCTCGCGAATGGAAGCATGGGCCTCCTGGCGTGCGGCACGGTCGGCAGAATCCGCCGCTGCCACGCGTACGCGCTCGCCGATAGCGCCGGCATTTTCGGGCGCGGCGGTCAGCGATTCCTCAAAGGTAATGCCCTCGTCGCCAAAGGTGAGCTCCATCGACTCGCGCGCACCGCGGTCGGGGATGGCAAACACGCAGGCATAGCGCTTGCCCACGACCTCCTGGATGCGCGTCATAAAACGGTTGTCCGAGCCTGCGATGGCAGGCTGCTCAATCTTGAGCTCGGCCGTCACCGCGCCGCCGGCACGGATGAGGCTCACATAGTTCAGGCGTTGCTGGGAGCCAAAGTCGAGTTGCTGGGCGCGCACGTACAGGCCGTCCAGACGGTCGACCCCCGCCTCGCCGGCACGCGCCTCGATATCCTCGTAGGCGCGCAGACAATCGTCGAACAGCGAGCGCGGCTCGGACAGCACCACGAGCGCCTTGCCGCTCACATGCGACAGCGGACTCACGGTCTGGCCGTACATCACCGGCAAAAAGCGGTCGAGCTCAGGCGTGACGATGCGCGCATCCACCATCTCGAGCAGCGCCGCTAACTTGCTGTCGTCCTGGCTGGCGCGGTAGAGCGCCACATGCATGTTGTGGACGGCCTCGTCGGTAAGCGCCAGCTCACGGCACGGGAAGATCTCGATGCTGTCCTCGTTGCCGATGGTCTGGCCCGTGGAGCTCACCATGCGGCGGATGCGGTCGATCTCGTCGCCAAAGAACTCAATGCGCACGGGCGCCTTTTCCTGCGCGGGAAACACCTCGACGGTGTCGCCGTGCACACGGAACAGGCCGGGCGCGTCGGCGGCGCCGGCATTGGTGTAGCCCATGCCCACCAGACGCTGCGGCACCTCGTCAAAGGGAATCTCCTCGCCCACCGCAAAAGTAGTGGACTCCCAGTAGCGGCTCTCGACCGGCGGCACGCAGCGCAGCAGCGCGCGGGCCGAGGCGACCATGATGCAGTTGTCCCCGCGCACGATGCGCCCGAGCGCCTCGCAGCGCTGGGCCACCACGGCGTCGTCGGGCGCCTGCTCGCGCCAAGGATAGTCCTTGCGCTCGGGAAAGCGGCACACGTGCGCCAGGCCCACATAGGCGGCAAGGCTACGCGCGGCGCGATCGGCTGCATCCTCGCCACTCACGATGTAGACCGTAGGGCGCGGGCGGCGCGCAAACTGGGCGGCGGCCATAAGCGTTCGACCCGACTGAGACACGGCCAGCGTCACGTCCTCGCCAGAATCGAGCCCGGCCTCGACGGTCTGCAGCGCCTCGGCAGTGTAGAGCTGCGCGGCTATACGGTGAATGAGCATGCTGTTCCTCCGGCATTGCAACGCCAAAAGCCCGCCGAGGCAAGCTCGGCGGGTCGTTCGTCAAATTCATTGCCTGTCATGGTAGCGCATGGAGAGGACTCCAGCTCAAGCGTACGCCCAGCCCCGCAAAAAACGCCAGACGGGCAAGCCGTCTGGCGCTATCAGAGTGAGCTATACACCGAGTCTAATCGTAGACGCCCATTTTAAGCAGTGTGAAGGTCGGAGCGCCGTCGCCCTGCGCGACGCGGACCGTGCAAGTCTCGGTACGGCCCATGGATGCGTCCGCTTGAATTGCGGCGATGAACTGGTTCTTTGGCAGGCCGTAAGTGCTCTCGGGGATGTCGGAAGGAAGTAACATGCCGCCAGCACTGTAGACCTCATAGGTGAGCTCGTAGATGTTGTCGCCAAGGTCAGTCGCGCCCGTAACGATGGCACACGGTGGGTTGTAATTTCCCTGGCCATATTCCTGTTTCAGATACAAGTACCCACCATGCGCTTCGGCCGAATCAGGAATCGCCTGCCCCTCCGGCGTTCTGTCATAAGTCATATCGGCATCGGAAAGCGTCAGACCCGTCAAGCGGTTGAGTTCCCTATTGATCACATCAGTCGCCACACGCTGGCTATTACCGTTGTCATAGTCGCCTTTCTCGATTCGATACGGCGCGTTGTCAATAAAATGGCACCAGATAAACTTAACCAGCTTGTATTTCTCGTCATCAGAAAGTCCGTCAGTCGAATCGAAGCCGCCCGTCTGATACCAGTCCCGATCGAAGTGCTCCTCCGTAAAGTTCGACAGGAACAGGTTCGCGGCGGCATAGGTTGCCTGGTCATTGAGGTCGACCTTTACGCTGCTGCCCGTCTGCGCGGGCTCTTCCGCCTCATCCTCGTCGGAGGCAGGCTTCTCCTTGGCGCTTCCCTTGTCCTTGTGCTCGGCAGAACCCTCGTCGGACCCAAGTACCGTAATCTGCGATGAATTGCCCTGCCCAAGCGGCCCCAGCACGCCGGTCAGCGCCAGAGCGGCACCGCCGGCAACGAGCACGCCCACCACGCACATGCTGACAATCACCGCGCGCTTATGTGACTTCTTCTGCACGGGAGGCATCCCTGCCGCCGGCATCGATGCGGGCTCAGCAGGCGCGGCCGCCGGAGAGGCAGCGCCCATGCGCGCCCCGCAGTTCGTGCAAAAATCGGTTCCGTCGGGCATCTCGGAGCCACACTTGGTGCAAAACATATTCGGGCATCCCCTTACAACAAACGGCATTTGCCGTCATCATATTGAGCCCTCGCGACCCAAATGTGTTGCGCAACATTGGCCAAAGCCTTCGGACGCCGGCAAAACGTGCCGGGCCCTACCCCGTCACGCGCACGCTGGGGCAAAGGTCTGCCAGTGGGCACTCGTCGCACTTAGGTTTGCGGGCGTCGCAGATCTCGCGGCCAAAGGTAATCCACTGGTGGTTGACCGACTCCCAATACTCGTGCGGCAAAATCTTGAGCAGATCTTGCTCGGTCTTGAGCGGCTCTTTGGCGTGCGTCTTGGGACTCAGCATCAGGCGGTGCGCGATGCGGTTGACGTGCGTATCCACCGCGATGCCTTCCACGATGCCGTACCCCACGTTGAGCACGATGTTCGCTGTCTTGCGCCCCACGCCCGGCAGCTTTACAAGCTCCTTCATGTCGGCCGGTACCTCGCCGCCGTAGTCGGCAACGATCATCTGCGCGGCCTCCACGGCATGCTTGGCCTTACTCTTATAAAAGCCGAGTGACTTAATGGTGTCCGCCACGTCGGTCACACTTGCCCCGGCCATGGCCTCGGGCGTTGGCCACTGGGCAAACAGTTGGGGCGTCACCTTGTTGACCTGCGCGTCGGTCGTCTGCGCCGAGAGCAGTACCGCGATGAGCAGCCTAAAGGGATTCTCGTGGTCCAAGAAGCACTCGACCGGGCCATAGCGACGGTTAAGGCGCTCGCACACCTCGATGGCGCGCTCGCGTTTGGCGGCATTGGTCTCGCGTGGCATAACGACTCCTCGGCTCGGCAGAAACAAAACTTCACGGAAACGATTGTCCCACGTACGGGGGCTTTAAGCCTCCAAAAATGCGCCGGTCTGGCGGCCCCACAGGCTTGCGTACTCGCCGCCTGCCTCAACGAGCTGCGCATGCGTACCGTCCTCGACAATCTCGCCGTCCGCCAGCACCACGATGCGGTCGAGCGCCGCCACGGTGGACAGGCGATGCGCCACCACAATGGAGGTGCGGCCGCGCATCAGGTTCTCGAACGCCTCCTGCACCAGCGCCTCGGACTCGCTGTCCAGGGCAGACGTCGCCTCGTCGAGCACCAGAATCGGCGCGTCAGTGAGAATGGCACGGGCGATGGCCACGCGCTGGCGTTGGCCGCCCGAAAGCTTAACGCCGCGCTCGCCCACCATGGTGTCAAAGCCATGGGGCAGACGATCGATAAACTCCAGGGCATTTGCCAGGCGCGCGGCCTCGCGAATCTGCTCGTCGGTAGCGTCGGGACGACCGTAGGCGATATTTTCGCGAATAGAGCGGTGGAACAGCAGCGCCTCCTGCGGCACGTAGGCAACCTGGCGGCGCAGGCTCTGCTGCGTGCAGCGCGAGACGTCCTGGCCGTCCACGAGCACGCGCCCGCCCTGCACGTCGTCCAGGCGCAGCAACAGCTTGGTGAGCGTCGTCTTGCCCGAGCCCGATTTGCCCACCAGGCCCACGCGCTGGCCCGCCGCCACATGGAGCGTCAGGTCGTTGAACACGCTCTCGCCCGCCGCGGCGTCACGGTATGCAAAGCTCAAGTGCTCAAAATCAATCGCGCCCTCGCGCACCTTGAGCTCGGGGGCATTCTCGTCGTCTGCCACCAGACGCGGCTCGTCCAGCACGCGCGTCATCTCGGCCGCATCGCCCAGCGCGCGGTTGATGCGCTGCATCATGGAGCTCACGTAGTTCAGACGCATGGTGAGGTTGTACGTATAGGTAAAGATCATGACAAGCGCGCCGGCCGAGATGCCAAACCACGCATTGCCGCCCGCGACGAACACACTCACCACGGCCATGGTAATGACGATAAGGCCCGAGGTCGTAAAGTTGCGTTGCATCATGGCGTGCATCGATACCGTTTCGGCATCGCGCGCAGCACGATCGGCGGTATCGAATAGGTCGCGCTCAAAGTCCTCGCGCCCGCAGGTCTTGACGGCCAGGATATTCGTGACCGCGTCGGACAGCACGCCCGACAGCTTGTTCTGCGCGGCGGACGTCGCGGCCGAAAGCGGCATGATGCGCTTGTACATAAGCCAGACAAACGCAATGTAGACGACCATGATGCCCACCAGGATCACGGTAAATGCGGGCACCACCGGGGCGAGCGCCACCACCGTGCAGATGATCGAGGTGATGGTGGGGATGAGCGAATACACCGTCACGTCCACCAGCCCCGTGTAGCCGCTCATAAAACGGCTCGTCTGGCTCACAAGCGATCCGCCAAAGCGGCTGGTGTGGAACGTCATGGATTGATTGGAGAGCGTGTCGAAGCACAAGCGCGCCAGGTGATAGTTGCCCGCAATCTCGAGCTTGTAGACGGTGTAGTCCTGCAGTTTGGAGAGGATCTGGCCTACCAGGTTAACGAGCACGAGCGCCAAAATGTAAGGACCGAAGACCTCAAACACCTGGTCGCCTGCCACGGGGCCGGCCTGGACGCGGTCGACGATAAGCGCCATCACGTAGGTGTTGGCAAACGTAAGCAAAAAGATATAGCCCGCCGACGAGAATACCGAGAGAAAGACGATCAGCGGCTGCGTGCGCGTGACGTCCCAAAAACGCTGCAATGTGCGGCGCACGGTGGAGCGTTTGAGCGGACTGGTGCTTCTCTGAGACATGGGCTTCCTTTCGCGTCTGATAGGGCGAAACGCCATTGTTGCACACTAAAGTGCACTTCAGGCAAGCACGATTGCGAAAAACGCCCGCGCGCCGCCGTCCGTTGCGGCTAGCCCTCGTCTTCCTGGCCCGCAAGTAAGCCTGCGGACTCCAAGCCCAAAATCTCGTCGGCCTCCTCGGCATCTTCCAGGGCGTCGATGTCCTTGAGCTTGCGCTCCATAACGTTGGTGCGCGTGGTGATAATGCCCTCGACCGTCTTGCCCGCGGTCTCAATCTGCTGCTGGGCGCGGCGCAGCGCCGCCTGATAGCGCGGCAGCTCAGCCTTGACGGCGGAAAGCACGCGTAGCACATCGTCGGTGCGTTTTTGCAGCCTAAACGTCTGATAGCTCATCTGCAGGCTGTTGAGGATGGCGGCCATGGTACTGGGGCCGGCAACGTTGACGTGATAGTCGCGGCCCAGGGTCTCGATAAGCCCGGGGCGGCTGACGACCTCGGCGTACAGCCCCTCAAACGGAACGAACAGAATGCCAAAGTTGGTCGTCGCGGGCACGCTCAGATACTTTTCGCAGATGTCCTTGGCCTCGCGTTTGACCATCATATCGAGCGTCTTGCGCGCTGCGGCGACGGCCTCAGCGTCACCCGACTCCTGGGCGTCGAGCAGATGCTCGTACGCATCGCCCGGGAATTTGGAGTCGATCGGCAGCAGCACGGGATCACCCTCGTCCACCGGCAGCTTGACGGCAAACTCAACGCGCTCCGAGGCGCCGGGCTTGGTGGCAACGTTTTCCAGATACTGGTCGGGCGTAAGGATGTCCGCCAGGATTGCGCCCAGCTGCACCTCGCCCAAAATGCCACGCGCCTTGACGTTGCCCAGCACGCGCTTAAGGTCGCCCACGCCGGTGGCGATAGACTGCATGTCGCCCAGCCCCTTGTACACGGCCTCGAGCTGGTCGCTCACCTGCTTAAACGATGCAGACAGGCGATCGTTGAGCGTACGGGAGAGTTTCTCGTCCACCGTCGCGCGCATCTGGTCGAGCTGCACGTTGTTATCCTTGCGGATGGCGCCCAGCTGGGCATCGACCGTCTCGCGCACCTTGTCCAGGCGGTGCTCGATGCCCTCGCGGTTGGCACCGAGCTGTTGAGCCGTCTCACGGCGCAGGTCATCCATACGGTCGCCGGCCTGCGAGAACTCGCGCGCAATGGTCAGGTAGCGCTGCTGCTCCACGGCGGCGTCGGTCGTCTGCTGCTGCGCGATGGCATTTGCCGTGCGGCGGGTTTCTGCCAGCGCGACGTTGAGGGCATCGAGCGCGCTGTTGGCCTGCTCGAGCGCCGCGAGCGTCTCCGCGTCGTTGCCGCCACGCTCTCGCAACTCGGCACGAAGGCCTTTAAGCTGCAGGGCGCAAACCACAGCAACTCCCACCGCTACCAAGGCAATCACAACAAGCGCAATATCAATAGCAGACATAGACTCCGCCCAATAAACCCAATCGATTATCAATCAAAACCGCGATTAATCTTACCCCGCCACACGCATCGGGCGCCCGGCCCCTTCTTGGGAGCTTCTCTCTTCCGCATATTCCATAATGCGACGCGCCGTCTCCCTGCTCACCTTTGAGTCATCGCCGGCTAAGTATGCGTACACGTTTCCCTTATTCAGATTCAAATCGCGGCAGAGACCGTAGCGCGTTACGCCCGATTCCCCTAGCGCCCCCAATGTTCTTTTTCGCATCAGGGCGTTGATCCTTCTGTCCGCCACTGGCTTTTCCTTCACCGCTCTATACGCACGCCAAACGTTGGCATAACGGTTAGGGAGCTCACTTTTGGCGCATAGAGACGCCATGCCACCCGCTTGATCGTACAAGGACAAAACGCCTCGGTAATCCTCTTCCATCCACGAGCCCTCGGATAAACCCAGAACGTATTCAGCTTTTCCCTGCGCCAAAGCGAGCAAAAACAGAGGCTCCGCCACGCGCGGTGCAACCGTCGTCGCCCGCTCAACCAGTTTTCTAAAACTCAGCGACTGCTGTCCGGATAGCTCTCGGCAATAGCCTTTCAAAAATCCCTCAAAGGTCAGATTCAACCGAGCACCTCCTTTTTTGTATTGCCTGTATGCACAGACCATCTCTTGATAGCTTCGCTCCGAAGGCGACGACGCCAGCGCTTCTCCCTCGTCGAATATAAGCCGTTCGAGCAGATCCCAATCAAGTCGGTCGATAAACGCTCGGCTATGGAGGTCGACGATGTCGTTCGGACGGTAGGCATAGAGCTTCATTACCGCCAGGTCCTCCAAGGATGGCGTAAAGTACCTGATAAAACGCGCCCCAATATCTACGGGAATCAAACGATCTTCGTAATTGAATGGCATCTGATTACAATATGCCACCGCCATACCATTCACCTCGGGGTATCGAGCTATGATCTCGCGGAGGCACCTATCTGCCTCAAACACATCAATGTCATGTGTAACCGACCGATTCGTCACATCGTTTAGCATGAAGGCGCTTCCTCCCACCAATACAACGCTCGGCCTATCGTCTCGTGGGCCTATTTCCAGCTCCGCCTCTTCATCAATGCCCAAAAGAGTCTGCTCTAAATCCTGCTTATACATAGTAAATCCTATTATTATTCATTTTCAATAATACTATTCAGTCGCACGACAGGACCCACAGGATGCAAGAATTCTACTCGTGGCGATAATCCCTACACCCTAGAAGTCCTAATGTGACAAACGCTAACTCTCCCAGCCGGCACGGACGGTTGCTACGACATCGCCTAGGCGCTGGCCGAGAGCTGCCAAGTGCTGAAGCACCTCATTGGGCGAGGCGCCGTTGAGAATGCAGGTGAGCGCATACGAGACCAGGAAAATCGCCGCAAGTCCTAACGGAATGAGCACAATCATCGCTAACGTGCGCAGGCGCTGGCCCGCGCGGCGGTGACGCGTGCGGCGCTTGTCGAACGCAAGCTCCTGCGCATATGAATCTTGTTGTACGGAATAGTTCTCTGGCGCCGATCCGCCCGCAGGCGAAACCGCGGGCGTGGCATTTTGCACAGGGGGCTGGGCGGTTACCCCTTGCATTTGCATCTCCATGAGCCGTTGCTGCTGACGCAACATGCGCTCAGCTTGTTGCTGCGGAGTCTCAAGAAACAGATCCATGCTGGCCTCCAAAATCGGAGCATTCGACGCTTACGATCAGCATCCCGCACCGCCAAGGCCACGGCAACGCAATCCGTAGCAATAGCTGCGAAGTTTCTTGTTGACAAAAGCTGTCGAAAACCTCAACAACTCCCCTACCAGCACTTTCTCTGAGCTTTTTTATCGAATGATCTTTTGCCCTTCCACCAACCCGCCAACTAACCAAAAGCTGACCAAAAGCTTGACGGAAATTGTGAAGACCGGGACCCCACACAAAAAGTGCCGCCCCAAAGGGGCGGCACACAAACTTATTATCAGCTTTTCTGTAACGAGCATGCGACGACTCAACGCCGGAGCGCAGGGCGGGGAAACCTTTGCCTCGCGCGACCCTGCGAAGCCGTGAGCGAGAGGGAAAGGTTTCCCCGCCCTGCGCTCCGTGGTCGGTGGGGGCAGATTACATGCCCGAAAGACCGCGAGCAGCGGTGGCACACAAAAACGCCAAGACTAGAATCATGAGCGAACCGGCAATGTCGGCCACCACGCCCGTAAAACGACGCTCAAACAGCCAGCTCTCGAAATGCGGGGCGACATTGCGCCAAACACGCCACAACAAGATGCCCATGCCGATGACGCCGGGGATATTGAGCAGCAAAATCTCGGAGCACAAGAGGCCAATCAGGTTGCCGGCGGCAAAGCCCGCATCGCCCTCGCAGTACTTGCGATAAATCATGTACAGCATGTACGCCACAAACGGCTGCAGGCACGCAGAGATAAACGTAACCACCATTGAGGGATCCTGAGAAAAGACATCGGTGAGCTTATCCACACTCGTGGCATCTTTCGAAGCCAAGAACAAGCCAATGACCACCACGGGCACCACGCCCAAGATAACCTCGACCAGAGTAAACAACTTAGCAGTCAGATCCTCGCTAGCCGTATTGAGGTGAGGCGCCCACTCAGGATGAGCATGTGCGCCAACCTTTTTCTCCTTATCGGCACGGGCAACCTTACCGCCCTCATCAACCACGCGATTAGGATCACGACGAGTCCCAGCAGCAGCAACCCGAGCCCGAGACTTCTTACCCATAACAACACCCCATCAGGTAGTAGATAAACTAAAAGTCGCTACCCAGTGTACCCCACCCATGAACGGTGCCGTCCCAACCAGTCCCCACATAAAAACGTGCCGCCCCAAAAGGGGCGGCACACAAACTTTAATATCAGCTTTTCAGTAACGAGCAAGCGACGACCCAACGCCGGGGCGCAGGGCGGGGAAATACCTTTGCCTCGCGCGACCCTGCGGAGCCGTGAGCGAGAGGGAAAGGTATTTCCCCGCCCTGCGCCCCGCAGTCCACGTTCGCATCGGCGCTAGTAGTTCACCACCTGCTCCTCAAAGTACGCCTTCGGGTGGTTACAAACCGGGCACACCTCGGGCGCCTCGGCGCCAACGTGCAGGTGCCCACAGTTCAGGCACTTCCATACCTTCACGCCCTCGCGCTCAAATACCTCGCCCGACTCAATGCGCTCGACAAGCTTGTTGTAGCGCTCCTCGTGAGCCTTCTCCACGGCACCGACGCCACGGAACTTCTCGGCGATCTCGGTAAAGCCCTCCTCCTCGGCGGTCTTGGCGAACTCGTCGTACATCGTGGTCCACTCG
>CAUDVX010000036.1 GCA_958452935.1 uncultured Collinsella sp.
ACCATGGGATCGCGACCGAGCGATTGTGGTGTGGTGGATGCAAGATCGGTCATCATAGGGCAAGCGCCGCCACGTTATTGTTGAAGTTACCGAGCGCGACGTCATCATCGCCGTAATGGCCGACCCATTGACATAGGTTGGTGTAACAGCCCCACAGATTGGCATACTGCTGATACCACTTTGACCGGGGCGAGAATGTCTGACGACCGAACTCGGCTCGAATGACAAACATCTCCCCGACCAGGCTGTCGCACGGTCTGGGATCTCCCGTAGAGTTATAGGTCGAGACCACGTCATTGGCACGAGAGACATAGCCGTCGAGCATGTTGTACTTGGTCACAAGCCAACTGTGAATGCTCTCTTCTTCAGCAGCGGAAAGGCCACCGGAGTTTGCATCGTTGTCAGTGTTGCCGCCCGTCGAGCCGCCGTTTCCAGGCCCTCCGGTAGAGGAACCCGACCCAGAGCCGCCGCCCGAACTCGATGAATCCGAGCCGGAGCCAGAAGTATCCGAGCTACCGGGCTTTCCGGACTGCTGGGCGTCCTGCTCCTTTTGCTGCTCGACCTTATTCACCGTTGCCGCCACGCTATTGTTGGACAATCGATCGATGATCTTGGTGTTGGTGAGCACGATGGTTTTGCCATTGGCAAGCGTGACTTCGTTGTCCGGGGCCTCGGCGCCGTCCGCATCGTCGGTGCCAAACACAATATGCCCGACCACACTTGCCCAAGCATATCCAGTCGTGGTGCCCAGATCGCTTTTGACCTCATGCCCCACGCGCGGTTCGCGTGCGGCATGCGCCTGCATCATGGACGGCACGGTCATGCCATAGGCAGAAACGCCAGCTATGACCAGCACCAGCGAGCACGATAGCAGTGCGTACGCCCGCGGCGCCAAGCCCAGTCGGCGTCGTATGCGCACCGCGGCGCCGCGCTTTGTCTGAGTGCCACCGGGCCGCATGCGTTCTCCTCCAACAAAAACACGCCGCTCGGGAGCGGCGCATTCATTCGAATCCATATTTGAGTGTATCAGCGAACCAAAAAGGTTGCGCAACGAATGGACAAATTAAGGATGCGAGCGGAAGCGTCCATGCGATAAGCGGATACGAAGCATCTTTGTTGCACAACAAACTCACAGTCGCACGGGGAAATTATGACTACCCCGTGCGTCGCGAGGAAAACATACGGCAGGAGCAGGCTCGCCACCTAAATCGCGCGGCGGGCCTCGATGGCGCGGCCAAGCGTAAGCTCGTCGGCATACTCCAAGTCGCCGCCCACGGGAAGGCCGCTTGCCAGACGCGACACCTCGACGCCCAACGGCTTGATGGTACGGGCCAGATAGCTCGCCGTGGTCTCGCCCTCAATATTGGGGTTGGTGGCGATGATGACCTCGTGGATGTCCTCGTGGCCCAAGCGTGCCAGCAGCTCTCGAATGTGCAGCTGCTCGGGGCCAATCTTGTCCATGGGACTGATCACGCCGCCCAATACGTGGTAGAGGCCGTGGTAGCTGCCCGTGCGCTCGATCGCCTGGACATCGCGCGGCTCGCCCACCACGCAAATGCGAGTGGTATCGCGCATCGGGTCCTGGCAGATGGAGCACTCGTCGGCCGTGGCGTAGTTAAAGCAGCGGCTGCAAAAGTGGACCTCCTGCTTGACCTCCAGGATGGCCTCGGCCAGGCGGCGCGCCTCCTCGGCGTCGGCCTCCAACAGGTAATAGGCGATGCGCTGGGCCGACTTGGGACCAATGCCCGGCAGACGGCCCAGCTCATCGAGCAGTTTTTGCAGACTGTGGTTGGCACTCATATATATGCGTGTCTTAGAACGGCATGCCCGGGATGTTGAGGCCGCCGGTGATGGCGCCCATCTGCTTGTTGGCGAGCTCGTTGACGCCGCGGACGGCCTCGTTGACGGCAGCCATGATCATATCCTGCAGCATATCGACGTCCTCGGGATCGAGCGCATCGGGATCGATGGTGAGGTTGACGAGCTCCATCTCGCCGTTAACGGTCACCTTGACCATGCCGCCGCCGGCAGAGGCGTCGACGGTCTGGGACTTGAGGTTCTCCTGCGCGGCGGCAAGCTGCTCCTGCATCTTGCGAGCCTGCTTCATCATCTGCTGCATGTTCATACCGGCCATGATGGCTCCTTTACGTGCGGCCGCACGCCGAGCTGCAAGGGCAGCCGGAGCACGGCGGGACTTTCAAACTCAAAAATCGTACCACGGCGCGAGGCCAGCGAGCGGGGCGGACGTGTTACCTCAGTCGATATACATGTCCTGGAGCGCAAGCCGCACCCATAGATTATGCAAAGTTGAATAATTCGCATCTGCATAATATTTAAAGCTAAATCTTGTAGAGCCGGAATCCGACATTTAATGCGTACCACTAAATGGCTAAATGCCGAGCCACTACTCGAGGCGGCGCTCATGACGGCGAGGTATAATTTGATTGCCATAGATAGTAATTTGGAGGTGCCCCATGAATGCCCCCAACGCGCTCCAAAACATCCGCTCAAAACACCCCGTTGCATATGTGGTTCTCTATCTCTTTGTCGGCTGGGCATTGCTGGTTGTCATCACCCATGCCATAGCTTTTGGAGCAGAACTGCTGATAGCCAGCTCGGACCAGCCCGTCGTCAAATGGGAGACGACCGATGAGTGCACCGACGGAACCCGAACCGTCTACTACAACAGCCCGTCCCTCTATCAAGAGTTCAAGGTCAAGATAAAGGACTTCAAGATTGTCGATGCCGAGCTAGGCGTTTATTTGGCAATCGGAGCAACCATTAACGCCGAGCAAGTCGAGTACACGGACAGCCATGCGACGTATCGTATCGACCTCAGCATCCTAGGCCGACCGTCACGCACCTGTCTGCTCAAATGCGACATACGCGGCACCACGTTGCACATGTCCGAAATACAGATGCGCCCGGGCAAAGAGATCTCTTCTTGAGCAGCATACCCGCCCGCACGGTTACTCCACCGGCTTGAAGATGGTGGACTGACCGAAGACGCTGCGGATGAGGGCCTTGGCCTCGTCCTCGGTCTGCGGGATGCTCGGGGCTGCGCCCTGATGGCCGAAGGGGCTGCCAGCACCGGGATTGGATTCCCAGGGAGCGGCGGGGACGTCGTCGTTTGCAGAGGCTGCGGGTGCCACAGCAGCGGCCTTGGTCGCGGACGCCGCACCCGGCACGTCGAACGGGGGCAGATTGTCCCCGCCGGCATCGGCAGCAAAACCACCGACCATAGCATCGTCGTAGGGCACCTGCTCGGATTCCCATGGCGCAGCCTGCGCAGGCGGCTGAGCCATGGGGACGGACGCGCGCTCGGGCGCTCGGGGCGCGGGCTCGGTCGGGAGCTTGCCCGTGGCAGGAGCACCGGCAGGGTTGTCGGAGCGCAGCCAAGGGGCCTTGGCCAGGTCGGATGACTTGGGCGCAGGCGCGGCAGCGGACTTGGGCGCGGGGATCGGAGCAGCCGGTTTGGGCGCAGCGGGTTCAGGCGCCGACGGGGTCGGTGCCGCTACCGGCGCCGCTTTTGGCTGCGTCGCGCTGGCGCTCGAGGATGCAGGGGGCACCGAGGACACGGGTTGCGGGTCCGCAGATACCGCAGCCCGTGCAGATGGAGAATGCTCCTCATGTTGAGGAGCCGGCGTGCCACCCCCATCCAGGACATAGTCGACGGTACGACGACCGAAGACCGCGCAGACCGTCGGCAGGACCACCGACTGCGTATCGGCGCGACCGAGCATCTTGATGGCAAAAGTCGAACCCGCGGGGAACGAGACCGTGAGCTTGGAGCCGTCGTCGGCCGTGGCGCGGGCGTTGAGCAAAAGCCCTGCGTAGGAGGCCTGACGAGCCTTGACGCGCTCGACGACCTCGGCCCATTTGCGCTGGAGCTCGCCGGCGTCCTCAACCGCGGGGGTCTCGGCAGCACCGGCGGCGGCAACCTGGGCGGCGTTGTTGGGCTTGGACACCGACACGGTCGATGCAGCAGGCGCGGAAGCCGGAGCCGCAACGGGCTGAGGTGCAGGCGTTACAGGTCTGGGCGCCGGCGCAGGAGCCGCGGACTTGGTCGCAGGCTGGGCAGCCGGAACAGCAGCGCCGCGGTCCCAAGGCATACCGCCCTGGCGCGCGGACGTAGCAGCGGGGGCAGCGGATGCCGCCGGAGCGGCAGCACGAGCGCCCGAAATGAGCGTCGGCTGTTGGGCAGCAGCGGGTACGGATGCTGCAGGCGCGGCGGCCTGAGCAGCAGCCACGCTCGCCGGCACGGCGCCGTTGGCAATCATGGCCTCCAGGCGTGCCACGCGCTCGGCCAATGCCTCAATCGTTAAATCGGCCTCGGGACGCGCCAGACGCGTGCAGGCAATCTCGAGCACCAGGCGCACGTCGCTCGCGCCCCTCATCTCCAGTGCGGCATCGTCGAGCACCGTCAGCACGCGGGCCAGGCGGTCGGCAGGATGCTCGCCAAAGGCAGCGGCCTCGGCAGCAAGCGCCTCGGCCTGCTCGGAGCCGCCCTCAAACAGCTCGGCACGGGCACCGGCAACGCAGGCAACGTACACGTCGCGCACATGCGCCACCAGGTCGCGCGTCAGCTCCAGCAGGTCATTGCCCTCCTCGACCTGCGCACGGATCAGTCCATAGAGCTCGGCAACATCGCGATCGGCAATGGCGCGGGAAAACTCGCCCAGAATCTGGTCCGAAACCTCGCCCAAAAGCGAGCGGGCGTCGTCCGCATGCACAGAACCGTTGCCAAAGACGCTCAGCTGCTCCAGCGTGGAAAGCGCGTCGCGCATACCGCCCTTGGCATGGCGCGCCACAATGGCGAGTGCCTCGTCGTCGTAATCGAAGCCCTCCTGCTCGCACACGTAAGACAGGCGATGCTCGATATCCTCGTTGCCGATGCGGTGGAAATCGAAGCGCTGGCAGCGTGAGAGAATGGTCTCCAGAATCTTTTGCGGGTCGGTGGTGCACAGCACAAAGATCACGTGTGCCGGCGGCTCCTCAAGCGTCTTGAGCAGCGCGTTGAACGCCGCCGTCGTGAGCATGTGGACCTCGTCGATGATATAAATCTTGTACTTGCCGCGCACTGGGGCAAAGTTGACGGAGTTGATGATCTCCTCGCGCACGTTGTCCACGCCGGTACGGCTTGCGGCATCGAGCTCGTAGACATCGGGGTGGTTACCCTCGGCAATGAGCTCGCACTCCTCGCAAGTACCGTCGGGCATGCAGCCGCTTGCACCCTCGGCGCGCGCCGCCTCGGCATTGCGGCACAGCAGCGCCTTGGCCAGAATGCGCGCCATGGTGGTCTTGCCCGTGCCGCGCGGTCCGCAGAACAGGTAGGCGTGGGACAGGCGCCCCTCGGTGATGGCGTGCTCGAGCGTCGAGACGATATGCTGCTGGCCCACCACGGAGTCAAAGGTGAGCGGGCGATACTTTCGGTACAACGATTCCATGGGTGCTCCCCCGGGTATACTGAGTCTTGTTGCCGCGGCGGCCATGCGGTCGCACGGCATACTGCATTCCATAATAACCCGTACGGCGAGCCCGCCGCGATAGGAGTCCAAAGAGCATGGCAGACGCAGAGAGCAACCTCGTTCCCTCCGAAGCAGCCGACCAGGTCGAGGTCGCGCTCGAGGAGCAGGCCGCAGCCGATGACGGCATCCTGTACCTCAACGAGTACCAGTACGAAAACGACCTGGTCACCGACTTCGCCCGCCTGGTCGCCTCGCCCAGGCGTCGCGGCTCGCTGTATGTCGCCGCGGCAGTTGCCGCGCTCATCGGCATCGGCATGCTGGTGGCCGGCGGCAGCTGGATCAAGTTCGGCGTCGTGTTGATCGTGTTCGGCGCCTTTTTGGCCTGGTGGAGCAAGAACCTGCACCACACGCTCGCCCGCGACTTTATCGACGCCGTCGAGGCCGACGAGTCCATGGGTGGCCGCTATCGCCGCGTCGCCGCCAACGAGGACGGCCTGATGGTTTGGGGCAAGAGCGGCAAGTCGCAGTTCTTCCCGTTTGACAAGCTCGACCACGTACTCGACGGCGAGCGCATCTTTGTGGCCATGTTCGCCGACCAGGGCGTGACGATCCCCAAGGACACCTTCGTCCGTGGCGATGCCGAGCAGTTCGGTCCCTTCCTCAAGGCCCGCATCAACAAAAAACTCCGCATCGAGACCAAGAAGAAGAAAATGAAGGCCGAGAAGGCCGCCGCCGAGGCCAAGCAGGGCGACAAGCCCCAGGACAACAAGGGCAAGCAGCGCAAGCAGAAGAAGAACAAGAAGAAGCGCTAAGGCCAAGCCAGACGGGCAGCCTCGCATCCCGCTATCCTCCCCATGCACCCGAGCGTGCTACACTAGCAGCATCTATGCCACCGCGAACGGCTCGGCCCCGCGCCCGCCGCTCGCAAACGAACTTTAAACGCACGAGGGTTGGCCATGCCGCTTTTCTCGCAACATACCGCCCGGTTCTCGCCGGACGTTCCTTTGGAGGGCACCAGCTCTCGCGAGCTGCTCAAGCGGTACCAGCCGCTCGAGACACTTGCGACCGGCGGTTTTGGCTCCATCGAGATCTGCCGCGACACGCACCTGCGCCGCCGCGTCGCCATTAAGCGCATCCCCCTTATTAACGGTGTCGGCATGCCCGCCAGCGACATCATGGATGTCCTGCGCGAGGCGCACACTGCCGCCATGCTTCAACATCCCAACATCGTGCAGGTCATCGACTTTACGCACGACACAGCCTATGCCTACCTAGTTATGGAATATGTCGATGGCATGTCGCTGGCCGAGTTTTTGCACCGCGTGGACGGTCACTCACTTACCTTTGACGAGGCCGCGGCCATTGCCGATGCCCTAGGCCAGGCGCTCACCTTCGCCCATAGCAACGGCGTGCTCCACCTGGATATTAAGCCCGCCAACGTGCTCATCGACCACTCGGGCAATGTAAAGCTCACCGACTTTGGCATGGCGCGGCTGTCGTCTGCCGGCGGCTTTGGCGGCTCGCGTGGCGGCACCATCGGCTACATGCCGCCCGAGCAGCTCGACATCGAGACTGGCACGGTCGACGAGCGCGCCGACGTCTTTGCCCTTGCCTGCGTTATCTATGAGGGCTTGTGCGGCAGCGCTCCCTTTATGGCGGCCACGCCCGCCGACTCGCTCGGTCGCATCATCGGCGGTGCCACCTACCCTAGCGAGCTCATCCCGCACTTTCCCCCGGGAGCCGAGGCTGCGCTCATGAGCGCCCTCTCCCCCATGCCGCAAGACCGCCCCAACAGCATCGAGGCATTTTGCGACCAGCTGCTCGCCGGCTTGGGCAGCGTGCGCGAGGGCCGTCGCAGCCTGGAGCAGATGGTGGGCGAGCTGTCGGATGACGAGCGCACGGCAGACGATATCGAATCGTTGCCCTATGAGGACGACGCCATCGAGGTCGACCCCGCGCTCGGCTGGGCCGGCACGCGATGGAGCCGCGCGCGCGATTACACCATGCGCGCCATCTCGGCGCTAACGTGTGGTGCCTTTAGCTTTCTGATCATGCAGACGGCAGGCGTCGCGGCGCTTCCCGGACTTATTGCCGCGGCCATCGCGATTGGGGCGGCCGCCGGCCTGGCCCCGCAGATTGGCTCGGCTATCTCGGCCGTGGGCTTTTTGGTACTTATGTCCAACGCCACCATGCAAGCGCAGGGCATCCTGTCGATGCTGCCCGTCGCGGTGCTCTTTGCCGCCAGCATGTCCGGTTGGTGGATCGCCTGGGGCCGCACCGAGGCCGCCGCGAGCGCCGCGCTCACCTGCGCGGTGGCACTTGGCTGTCTAACGGGCGACGTCCTCCTTGCCGCCGGGGTCGCCGCCGGCATCGCGGCCTTTTGGCTCGGCCCGGCAAGCGCCGCGGCCGCCACGGGGATGGGCGCGCTTTTTGGCCGCCTGGCTACGGTTGCGCTTTCCACCGGAGGCGTGCTGGGGCTCGGCAATGTTGCCGCGGCACTGGGAGACATGCTCTTCTGGGCTGCCGTCGTGCTTGTCGCGGCGACAGCTGCACTGACATCTCTGCTGCTCAACGTCCATGCCAAGCGTGCCGAGCAGGGTTCGAACCTGGCTGCAATCGCTGCCATCGCCGGCTGCGGAATAGGCTCCGCGGCGTCGCTCTGTCTTGCACACCATATGGAAATTGCCAGCCTTGCGGCCGCGGTCGTCGTCAAGGCGGCGGTTGCGGGAACCCTATCCTCTATAATCGTTGGGATATGCCTATATTTGCTCGGATACCAAAGAACCTATACGGAGAGTGATCTTTCGTGAACTTCCTGAACATCTTCGAGGACCACGTGGCCGGCATCTTCGGTGCCACCCGTGCCCCGTTCTCCTTTAAGAAGCTTGCCAAGCAGGCCGCTCGCGACATGGAGGATCAGACTCTGGTGATCAACGGCGTCAACACCGCGCCGGCACTCTATACCATCCTGATCGCCGCCGACGACGATCCCATGCTCGCCCCGTTCTACCCCGACCTTTCGCGCGAAGTCCGCGAGTTTGTGAAGGCACAGGCCGAAAAGCGCCGCTATGTGTTTGTCGGCGAACCCCTCGTTCGCTTTATGATCGACCCGCAGCTGCGTGCCGGTAAGTTCTCGGTCTTTGCCGAGAACGTCGACGCCCCCACGCTCGGTCGTCTGTACGAGGAAGAGCGCGCCTATCAGAATGGCCTGGGCCAGAACAACTCGGCGGCAAGCCGCGCCGCCAGCGCTCCCCGCGCCGGCAAGCAGCAATTCGCCGCTCCGCAGCAACAGCGCCCCGCCGCCATGCCCCAGCAGCCGACGCCCCGTGCCGCCGCTCCCGACCCGCTCGCCGTGGCCGATCCCTTTGCGCCCAACGTCCCCGACCCCGCCGCCGCGCCCATCCCCGTGCCGCAGACCGTCTCTCGTGACGCCCTCGCCGGTATGGGCGGAGCCGCCGCGACCGGCGCCGCCGTGGGCCTTGGCGCCGCAGCCGGTATTGCCTCCAACATGGCGAGCACCCGTGCCCCGCAGCGCCCGCTCGCCCAGCTCGTCGACGTCGTAAGCGGCGAGAGCCACAGCATCACTTCCGCGCAGGTGACCATCGGTCGCGAGCGTTCGGTTTCGGACATCGCCCTGCGCGACCCCAACGTGTCGCGCCGTCACGCCCAGCTCACCTTTACCGGTTCGGACTGGTCGATCGAGGACCTCAATTCCACCAACGGCACGCTCGTCAACAACCGCCGCATCACGCGCTGCCCGCTGCGCAACGGCGACCTGCTGACGTTTGGCCTGAGCACCTTTGAATTTAGGGGATAGTCGCTTATGAACATCGATATCGTCCTTTTTGCAGGCCGCATCGTCCTGGTCGCCCTGCTCTACATCTTCCTGTTCGCCGTCATGAAAACCGGCGTGGGACTCGTACGCGGCCAGCGCCGCGACTCCGCTATCTGGACGATCGATGTGGACAAGGGTCCGCGCGGCATCCGTGGCATCCATGTAGACATGCTCGGCCCCGTCATCGTGGGCCGCTCGCCGTCCTCGGACATCTGCATCAACGAACCGTTTGTCTCGGCCTCGCATGCACGCTTTTCGCTGCAGGGACCGGCACTCATCATCGAAGACCTCAACTCGCTGAACGGCACGCTCGTTAACGGCCGTCAGCTGGTGGAGCCCGCAACGCTGCGCGAGGGTGATGAGGTCCAGATTGGCGACGTGGTCATGAAGGTGAACCGTCGATGATCGACGAGGAGAACAAGTCCGCAACCATGCCCGAGACGCCAACTGCCCCCGCAGCTGCGCCGGCTCATGCCGCTCCGGCGCGCCCTGCGACCGTGGAGCCCGAGGACACCGTGTTCTCCCTGCCTCTTTCGCATGTAACTCAAGAATATCCGGCACTCGTCGATGACGAGGACGCCGACACCGAGCAGCTCGACGCCCCCATCGGCGCGCACGCTGCCGAGCAGCCCGCGGAACCGGAGGCAACGCCCGCACCGGCTCACTTTGCCGAGCCCGTCGCCGAGGCGATTAACGAGAGCGCTGCCGTGTTTGCAGCCCCCGAGCCTGCCGCGCCGGTATTCCCCGTCGCCCCGGCAAGCGAGGCGGCACCCGCGCCCGCAACGCCTGCCGAAGTCGAGCAGCCCGTTGCCGCGCCCGCCGCAGCTCCCGAGCCCTCCGCTCAACCCCAGAGTACGCCCACGCCGTCGCACTTTGCGACGCCCGAGCCGACGGCTGTCGAGCCGCAGCAGGACGGCGATCCCGCCGACCGCATAACCGAAGATCTCAACCTTCCGGACGTCTCCGACGCCGAGTCGGGAGACGATGCCGACACCGTCTCCCCCGGCGACACCGCCGAGATCGATGTCGCCGCCGTGGAGGCAAAGCTCAAAGATCCCGGCTCGACCATGAGCTTTGAGCCGCTGACCGACGAGCGCATCGAGACCGACTCGACCTACGACGCCGGCACCACCACGCAGCTTATGTGGGGCGCCCGCTCCGACGTCGGATGCGTACGCCCGCACAATGAGGACTCCTATCTGGTGCAGTCGCCGCTCTTTTGCGTGTGCGACGGCATGGGAGGACACGCCGCCGGCGAGGTGGCATCCTCCATCGCCGTCGAGACCATCGCCAAGACGGCGCCGCAGTCCGCCGACGCCGCGCGCCTGGCCGCAGCCGTCGAGGCCGCCAACGCCGCCGTGATCGAGGCCGCCCTCAACGGCCTGGGCAAACCCGGCATGGGATGCACGGCCACCTGCGCCTACATCGAAAACGACACGCTCGCCATCGCCCACGTAGGCGACTCGCGCGCCTACCTGCTCCACGAGGGTACGCTCATCCGCGTGACCCGCGACCACTCCTACGTGGAGGAGCTCGTGGATGCCGGCGAGATCACGGCCGACGAGGCCCGCGTCCACCCCAACCGCTCGGTCATCACCCGCGCGCTGGGCTCGGATCCCGCCATGTATGCCGACCACTTTACCCTGCACATCGAGGAAGGCGACCGCCTGATTCTGTGCTCCGACGGTCTTTCGAGCATGATTCCCGATAGCGATATCGAGAACATCGCTACGCAGTCCTCGAGCGCACAGATCTGTGTCGACAACTTGGTGGACGCGGCGCTCGCCGCCGGCGGCCACGACAATGTGACCGTGGTGGTCGTCGACCTGGTCGACGACGGCGTTATGCGCGAGGCAAAACGCGTCCGACGTCGCAATGTCACCATCGCCACCGTCTTGGCCCTTGTCTTTGTGCTGGTAGCAGGCATCTGGGCATACACGGGCGTCACCGGCTCCTATTACTTGGGAACCTACCACGGCAATGTCGCCGTCTGGCGCGGCCTGCCCGGCAAGCCACTCGGACTCAAGCTCCACTGGCTCGAAAGCGAAACCAGCATCAAGCTGTCCGACCTGCCCGAAGACACGCAAAACCGCCTCAAGGCGGGCATTCCACAAACAAGTGTCGACGATGCGCAGGACACGATATCCAAGTACCGCCACCAGATCGACGAGGAGCAGACCCGCCAGGTGATCGACGCGCAAACGATTCGCGACAACACCAATCAGGGATCGACCTCCGAATCAGATTCCGAGAAAACCGCCGAACAGTCCGCCGAGGCCGAAGCCTCCGATAAGAATTAGAAAGGGAGTGCCGCTTATGAGTCGCCGCAACACCGAGCTGCTCTTGCTCATCGCCTCGGCGTTCCCCGTCATCCTGCTGTATGCGATGTACGTCCTCACCGCGGGCGCTGCCATCTCCTTTGAGACGCTCGCCGTACCGATCGGCCTCTTTGCTGCCTTTGCCGCGGCCCACATTGCCGTGCGCATCTTGGCGCCCGGTGCCGACCCCGCCATCCTGCCCATCGTATTTATACTTTCGGGCATCGGCATCACGTTCGTGACGCGTCTCGCCCCCGCTCTCGCCATCTCACAGCTCATCATCCTGTTTGTCTCGGTGGCCCTGATGGTGGGAACGCTCGCGTTGGTTAAGAACCTCGACGTGGTCATGCGCTACAAGTACACCTTTGGCATCATCGGCATCATTCTGCTGATGCTGCCTATCTTTATCGGCACCACGATCTCGGGCTCCAAGCTGTGGATTCGCATCGCGGGCTTTACCATCCAGCCCGGCGAGCTCGCCAAGGTCTTTATCGTCCTGTTCCTGGCCGGCTACCTGGCCGAGAACCGCGAGCTGCTCTCCATCTCCAACCGCAAGATCTTGGGCTTTAAGATCCCTCGCCTGCGACTGCTGCTGCCGCTGTTTGCCGTGTGGGGTGTGTGCCTGCTCGTCGTCGTCTTCGAACGCGACCTGGGTTCGGCCGTGCTGTTCTACACTATCTTCTTGCTGATGCTCTACGTTGCCACGGGGCGCTTTTCGTATGTCGTTATCGGCCTTGCGCTCTTAGCTGTCGGAGCCGTGGGCGCCTACAAGTTCCTATCGCACGTTCAGGTGCGTTTCCAGGTTTGGGTCGATCCGTTTAAGGACGCCCAGGGCCAGGGCTACCAGATCGTCCAGTCGCTCTTCTCGCTTGCCGATGGCGGTCTGGTCGGTGTTGGCATCGGCAACGGCATGGCCAACAACATCCCTGTCGTCGAGTCCGACTTTATCTTCTCGGCCATCGGCGAGGAGATGGGTCTTTTGGGCGGCGGCGCCGTGCTCATCCTGTTTATGCTCTTTGCCGTGCGTGGCCTCACCACAGCTGCCCGCGCTAAATCCGACCTCGCCGCCTTTAGCGCCACGGGCCTTACGGCCGCCATCAGCTTCCAGGCCTTCTTGATCGTTGGCGGCGTAACCCGCCTGATTCCGCTGACCGGCGTCACCCTGCCCTTTATGAGTCAGGGCGGCTCCTCTCTGCTGGCAAGCTTTATCATCGTCGCGCTCCTGCTACGCGCCGGTGACGAGGCGACCGGACGCGAGGCAGAGCTTACCGGCACCGGCACCATGGCCGCCATCACCGATGATCAGGTCGCATCTGCCGCCGCCCCGACGGGCACGCGCTTTGCCACTTCGTCTTCCTACGGCAGCGGCAGCCATTCCGTCGGCTCGCGCATGCGCCGTCGCCTGCTCGACACGCCTGAATCCGGTGTGCTCGGCCGCGTTGCGCTCGCCAACCGTCTAACCCGTGCAGTGCTCGCCTTTACGGCGCTGTTCGCCATCCTTATCGGCAACCTCACCTATGTCCAGGTCATTAAGGCCAAGGACTATCAGGACATGCCGACCAACAACCACACCATCGCCCGCTCCAAGTACATCCAGCGCGGCTCCATCATCACGTCCGACGGCGTGACGCTGGCCGAGTCGCTGCAGCAGGAGGACGGCACCTACGTACGCTCCTACCCCAACGGTAACCTGGCAGCGCACGTGGTTGGCTACGTGAGCCAGCAGTATGGCACCACCGCCATCGAGAGCGTCATGAACGACACACTCACCGGCTCTAAGGATTACTCCAGCTGGAACAACGCCATCGCGTCGCTCGCGGGCCAGACCCAGCCGGGCAACACCGCCAAGCTCACCATCGACTCGCGCATCCAGACGGCTGCTGAGCAGGCGCTCAAGGGCTTTAAGGGCGCTGTAGTGGTCATCGACCCGCGTACCGGCGCGGTGCTCGCATGTGCCAGCTCGCCCACCTACGACAACACCAACATCGATGCCCTGCTGCAGACGGGCGGCGGCGAGGACGGCTCCATGTACAATCGCGCCATGGACGCGCTGTACACGCCGGGCTCAACGTTTAAGGTCGTTACGCTTTCCGCGGCACTCGAGACCGGCACCGCCAGCCTTACCAGCACCTACCAGGCGCCCGGCTCCATGGACATCGGCAACGCACCGGTCACCAACTCTGCCAACGAGAGCTACGGCACCATCAGCCTGCAGCAGGCCTTTGCCGTGTCCTCCAACGTCGTCTTTGGCCAGGTGGCAAACGAAGTTGGCGCAAACACGCTCGTGCAGTTTGCCAACGCCTTTGGCTACGGCCAAAAGCTCGGCCAGGACCTGACCTCCGCGGCCTCCATCATGGCCGACCCGTCGCTCATGACCGAGTGGGAGACCGCCTGGGCCGGTGCCGGCCAGCCTGTCGGCATGGACCACACGCCCGGCCCGCAGACCACCGTCATGCAAAACGCCGTGATTGCCGCCGCCATCGCTAACAGCGGCGTGGTCATGGACCCGTACTTTGTAGCCCAGGTACTCGCCCCGGACGGAACCGTGGTCAAGACCACGCAGTCCCGCTCGCTGGGTCAGGCCGTCAGCTCCGCCACGGCCGACCAGGTCAAGCAGGCCATGCTTGCCGTCGTCCAGTCCGGCACCGGCACCGATGCCCAGATCCCCGGCGTCAAAGTCGCCGGCAAGACCGGCTCGGCCGAGACCGGCGGCACCAACGTCAACTCGATGTTCGTTGGCTTTGCACCTTACGATTCACCCACGGTCGCCATCTCGGTGGCCTTGGAGGATTTCGACAAGCATGACGTCGAGGCCGCCAAGATCGCCGGTATCGTCCTGACCGCGGCGCTTGCCGCACAGGGAGCGTGATGCCCATGATCGAATCGGACACCCGAGGCGCGCCGCGGCCGAAGAGCTAGCGGCAACGCGCCACACGGCCCCAGCGGCCACATCGTAGGTACTACACACATCGTTGAGCGAATAGTTATGTTAGGAGCAGGAATGGAACAGAGGGTCCTCGGGGGAAGATACCTCCTCAAGGATAAGGTGGGAACAGGCGGCATGGCGACCGTCTACCGTGCACAGGACCAGGTCCTCGACCGCACGGTAGCCGTCAAGATCATGCTGCCGCAGTATGCTGGCGACGCAACCTTCGCCGCACGCTTTAAGCAGGAGGCCCAGGCAGCAGCCGGTCTCTCCTCCCCCTATATCGTGGGCGTCTACGATTGGGGCAAGGACGGCGACACCTATTACATCGTCATGGAGTACCTGCGCGGTACCGACCTTAAGAGCGGCATCAAGAGCCACGGCGCCCTCGACCCCAAGAAGGTCGCCCAGATCGGCTCGCAGATCAGCTCTGCGCTTTCGGTCGCCCACAAGCACGAGATCATCCACCGCGACATTAAGCCGCAGAACATCATGGTGCTGCCCGACGGCAACATCAAGGTGATGGACTTTGGCATCGCGCGCGCCAAGAACAGCCACCTCACACAAGACAACAACGTGCTGGGAACCGCCCACTACGTCAGCCCCGAGCAGACCCGTGGTCAGGACCTCGGCCCCACCTCGGATATCTACTCGCTGGGCGTCGTGATGTACGAGTGCGCCACCGGCCGCGTTCCCTTTGACGGTGACGACGCTATCTCAGTCGCACTCAAGCAGGTCAACGAGCTGCCTATTCCGCCGAGCCAGATCAACTCCGGTGTCGACGCCGACCTTGAGCGCATCATCCTCAAGTGCATGGAGAAGGACCCGGCAAACCGCTTCCAGACCGCCGACGAGCTGCGTCAGGTGCTCAACAGCTACCTGTCGGGCCGTGCCGTCAACGTCTCGGAGCCCACGCGCATCATCGGTGCCCCCGGTGAGCTGGGCACCACCAAGACTCGCGAGCTTTCCGATCAGACGCGCGCCATGGTGCGTCCCGTTTCGGGCGTGAGCGGCCAGAATACCGCCCGTAGCTCGGTTTCGGGCTCTACCGGCTCCTACGAGGTCGAAAAGCCCAAATCCAACAAGAACAAGATCATCGCCGCCGTGGTGGCAGCCGTTGCCGTCATCGGCATCGTGGTGGCCTTTGCCACAGGACTCTTTGGCGGCGAGCAGGTCACCGTGCCCGATGTGCTGGGCAAGGACCAGCAGACTGCCGTCGAGCTGATCAAGGAAGCCGGCCTCGAGGTCGGCACCATCGACCAAAGCTACAACGACGATGTCGACGAGGGCAAGGTCGCCGAGCAGACGCCCAACGGCAACACCAAGAAGGCCAAGGGCACCAAGGTGAACCTGGTAATCTCCAAGGGTCCCAAGCCCTCCGAGAAGGTTGAGGTTCCCCAGCTTGTCGGCCTGACCAAGGACCAGGCCGAGGCCGCGCTGGCAAGCGTTGGCCTGAAGGGCAACGCCTCCGAGGAGGCCAACGAGGCCGATGAGGGCCAGGTCTTTGAGCAGGTCACCGAAGCCGGTAAGGAAGTCGCGAAGGGCACGACCATCTCGTACAAGGTCTCGAGCGGCCCGGATACCACGTCCGTCCCCGATCTGACCGACATGACCGAGGCCCAGGCGCGCAACGCCCTCGATATGGCAGGCTTTGGCGTCGACGTTAGCTACCAGGAGAACGACTCGGTTACCGAGGGCACCGTGATCAGCTGGAACCCCAGTGGCAAGCAGAAGCCCGGCGCCACGATTACCGTCGTCATTGCCAAGAAGTCCGGCAAGGCCAGTGTTCCGGGCAATCTGTACGGCAAGAGCATCTCCGCCGCCGTCACCGCGCTCAACAACGCCGGTTTCTATAACATCGGTTTCTGTGACCAGAACGGCAATCCCGTAAGCGGTAACGAGGATGCCACCGTTACGGGCGTCTCCCCCACCGGCAAGCAGTCCACCGACAGCACGATCACGCTAACAGTCGCACTTTCTGGCTCGGGCTCTGGCTCTGGCTCGGGCACGGGTGACGATTCCGGTACGACCAACTAGTCGCCACCCCACCGCTCATCACGGCTTTCGCCGCAAACATATTCGCTCACAGGCGCCCGCTTGCTCCCCCAGCAAGCGGGCGC
>CAUDVX010000037.1 GCA_958452935.1 uncultured Collinsella sp.
AAAGCCCTCCTCCTCGGCGGTCTTGGCGAACTCGTCGTACATCGTGGTCCACTCGTAGTTCTCGCCTGCAGCGGCATCACGCAAGTTGTCCAGGGTGTCGGGAACGGCGCCGTCGTGCAGATACTTAAACCACAGCTTGGCGTGCTCGGACTCGTTGCCTGCGGTCTCGGCAAAGATATTCGAGATCTGAACGTAGCCATCCTTCTTGGCCTTAGATGCGTAGTAGCGATACTTGGTGTGCGCCTGGGACTCACCGGCAAAAGCGGTCTCGAGGTTCTTCTTGGTTTGGGAGTTCTCAAAATCCATAGGTGTACTTCCCTTCAACATATGCCGCCCGTAGGCTTCGAGCGGCCTTGTCTTTAGGATGCCCTCAAGCCGAGAATTTAAACCTTACAATCCTCTTCTTCAGATTCGGGTAGGCTACACGCTTAGCCAGCGGTCACCCTCCACGCGGCAAAAGCCCTCACGCTCCAAGTCGGCCAAAATGCCTGCAACGAGATCGTGATCGACCGGCTCGCGGCCTGCTGCCGCCTCCATTTCGTTTACACCCGCCACGGCCTCGGCGAGTGTGATGCCCGCCGGCCGCCCATCGCGCGCCGCCAGCAGCATGCGCACAATATGAGCGCGCTTTTGGCGACGCGAGCCCTCAAACTTGGACTGACGACTATAGCTCGCCGAGCGCCTGGACGGATTGGGCAGCGTCTTCTTAAGATACGCGCCATAATCCAGCAGCGCGTAATACCATGCGCGCGGTGTGTCGGCATCATCGAGCGGCACGGCAAAGGGAGCAATCTCATCCGCCGTCGCACCGGGAGCTGCCGGACAGGCGGCCTGAATCAGCGGCACCAGCTCGCGATCGGGAACGGCGGGCACATCGGGAAAGAAATGATGCAGAAAAACCGTGCGCACGTTGGTCTCCAGATACACCCCCGGAAGATCGAACGCAAACGACCGGATGCCCTGCGCCGTCGCCGGGCCAATACCGGGCAGGGCGACCAAGTCGCGCGTCTCACGTGGAAACTCCCCGTCCCTGTCCTCTACAACGCGCCGAGCGGCCTTGTGGAGTGCCAGAGCGCGTCGGTTGTAGCCCATCCCTTGCCAAGCGTCCAAAACATCGGAAGGCGCGGCCCGGGCAAGCGCCTGCACGGTTGGAAAGCGATCGAGCCACGCGGGCATACGCGTCTCCACGCGCGGCACCTGCGTTTGCTGCAGCATAACCTCGGAAAGCCAAATAATGTACGGGTCGCGCGTGCGGCGCCACGGAAGGTCGCGATAACGCAGGACCCCTTCCGAACGAATCATCGAACGAAAGGGGTCCTGAATCATGGCTATGCTCCTTATGCGGCGCTATTCCTCCCGGCACGCGCACGCACAGGTGGCGTACTCGGGAAACGCATCGCGGTCGGCGAACTTGGAATCTACGGCCGGGAACTGGCGGTGAGCGACGATATCGCTCAGCGAAACGGAATCGAGGTAGTCGCGCATCAGCGCTTGAGCTCCGGCCCACAGGGGATGATAACAGCACGTGCCCATGCGTGCACAGTCGCCATCGGGCGCGGTGCAATCGTTCATGACCATGGGGCCCTGAACGGCTTCAACGACCTGGCGGATGGTGACATCGTCGGGGCTGACCTTAAGACGCATGCCGCCGTGGACGCCACGCAGGCTCTCCACAATACCGGCCTGAACCAAACCATGATGAATCGAACGGGCAAACGAATACGGGACATTGACCTCTTCGGCGGCGGTGCGAACAGAAAGCAGACGCTCCGGGTCCTCGGCAAGCATCGCGAGCATGCGAAGGGCGTAATCAGTCTTCCTCGATATGTCCATTTTTCCCCTTTCAAGGAATAGGAACAGCTCGAACGAGCTCCGGAGCCGAGCTTGCGTCGAGACACCAATGACCGTATGGACGCCCAAATAGCAAAACGGGTGCCCACTGAATACCGCATTTGAAGCCTCTTGCATCAAAAACGGTCCACAGTGCAATTTAGTATAACCTAACCCCCTGCTTCGTTGAACAGGTGTTGTGCAACAAACGCCTTGTTTAAACACATGTCTCAAACGGAGCTTGTCCGGGAATTGGAAGGATTTGGTTTCGGGTGAAAGGGGCCGATGGGATCAAGGTCCTATCAAACGCAAAAAGCCACGTCCGAAGACGTGGCTTTAATTGCGTTGGCGGGAAGTACGGGGCTCGAACCCGCGACCTCCGACGTGACAGGCCGGCGCTCTAACCAAACTGAGCTAACTCCCCAGGCAGTCGTTCGCGTTTGTTTCCGCTCGCGTGCGCTGCGGGGATTAGTATACACAGAAGTCTGTCCGGTGCGCAACAACTTTTTTGAAAATATTTTTTGGGCCCTTCGGGAGGGTCTCCGGGGCCGGCGGGCGCGGGTTAAGTTTGCTGCTCTACAGTCCTGCGCAAGACGGAAAGCACATTAAGTGCTTTCCTTTGCGTACGGAACTCGCGACAAACTTAACCCCCGCCCTCAGCCCCGGAGACCCTCCCTGCCGTCACTTTGTTCGAGTCGTTGTTGTTCCTCGCCGCTTCCGCGGCTCGAGGTCCCCGTTCTCCTCGGCGGGGTTGTCTAAGGTTGTCGCTGAAGCTCTGCCTTTTGCTCAAAGAAAAACGGGAGATGCAATCTGCATCCCCCGTTTTTGTTGCGTTTACTCTAGGTCAATAAACTTGGTGCTCAGGATCTTGCCGTCTTTGACAAGCATTCTGGCCATGGTGGGGCCTCTGGTGCCTCTGGGGTAGCTGGCGCTGCCGGGGTTGAGGACTAGGCAGCGGCCTACTTGGGCTTCTTTGGTTACGTGGGTGTGACCGTTGATGGCTACGTCTACGGATCCCACGGGAAGATCTTCGCGGTAGTGGGCTACGGCGAATTTGAGGCCTTCGTAGGTGAAGATGGCCAGACGGTCTACATCCGGGCCGTAGTCGCGGTAGTAGTCGTTGTTTCCTAGGACCGCTCGCACGGGAGCGATGGTGCATAGATGCTCGTAATCCATCTCTGAGGTGAGGTCTCCCGCGTGGATGATCAAATCTGCGCCCTTGAGCTCATCCAGAAGCGCGGGCGAAAGATAGCCGTGGGTGTCCGAGATGATGTCGATGCGCTTGGCGTTTGCACTGTTCATGGGATCCCTTCTGCAAAACCGATTCGACGTATATACAAAAAGCCCCACGGCTCCGCAGACAATTGGTCTACAGGGCTGCGGGGCCAGTGCGCTAGAGGCTCAGGGCCTTCTTGAGCGGCACAACGCGGCGGCGCGAGACCGGCACGCGTTCGTCGACGCCCGTAATGCCCAGTTGGATAGCGCCCGAGGGCACCGTCTCGACATCTGTGACGCACGCCAAGTTGACGATATAGCGACGATGAACGCGAAAGAAGCCAAAGTCGCAAAGCTTGGCCTCGAACTGCGCCAACGAAGTCGTCGATAGAAAACGATCATCGACGGTATAGATACAGGAGTAATCGTCCTTGGCCATGATGAAGCGAATGTCATCCACGGGGATGAGGACCTTACGGCCGCCCCTTTCCACCGGAATGCGCTCGATGGTGGCTTTGCTGTCCGTGACGGGCTTGGCGTGTTGCATGACCTTCTCGATCGCGCGATCCAGACGTGCCTCCTCAACCGGCTTCATTAGGTAATCGACGGCATCTACGTCGAACGCCTCGACGGCATGATCGCTATACGCGGTCACAAACACAATCGCCGGCGGATTCTTAAGCTTATGTAGCGCCTCGGCAAGCTGCAGACCAGAAGCGCCGGGCATCGAGATATCGAGAAAGACGACATCGACGCGGCTTTCCATCAGCATCTCAATGGCGGAGCGGACGCTCGACGCCTCAGTGATCGTGCCGATCTTGCCCGTCTGCTCGAGCAAGAAGCGAAGTTCCGAACGGGCCGGGGCCTCATCATCCACAATCATCGCACGCAGCATAGGGATTAAACCTTTCGTCAACAAACTACGCTGGGCATCCGCCGCTTGGCGTTGAGCCCATAGCCTTTTATTTTACTCTTGAATGTCAAAGATGCTCTCTGACAAATCAAGATGCAGGAGCACTTTGGTGCCCTTGCCCGGCGCCGATTCGACGCGCGTATAAGAGTGCGGTCCATAAAAGCGATGGATGCGCTCAGAAATATTGTGCATGGCCACGCCGGCGCCGCCGCCTTGCGGGGAACTGGCATCGGGGCGGGCGGAGCGCTCATCAAACAGCCTGGCGGCGGTGCCCTCGTCCATGCCCACGCCGTTGTCGGCCACGGCAATCAGGATTGCGTCGTCGCCGTCTTGATGGACGGTCACATCGATCTGCAGGGCATCGCCATCGCCCATGCCATGCCGCACGGCGTTCTCGACAATGGGCTGGATTACAAAGGCCGGGACCAACGTGTCCTCGACATCCTCGGAGACATCGAAGGTCGCCAGTACGCGGTCCTCGCCAAAGCGCGCCTTCTCAAACGTCAGGTAGCGCTTGGTCTGGGCAACCTCGCGCGAGACCGGGATAAGCGACCCCGAGTTGTCGAGCGTGGCGCGATAGAACGAGGAGAACTCGCGCAGCAGCTCGCGGGCACGCAGCGGGTCGGTACGCGTAAACGACGCGATGGTGTTGAGCGTGTTAAACAGAAAGTGCGGATTGATCTGCGCCTGCAGGGCACGCACCTCGGCACGGGCCGTGAGTTCCTTTTGCACCTCGAGCTCGTGGATGGCGAGCTGCGTGGACAGGATCTCGGCAAAACCCGAGGCGAGCGCATACTGGGTACGGTCGACGGCACGCGGGGTCTTGTAGTAGAACTTGAGCGTGCCGACGGTGCGGTCGCCCACCTTGATAGGCGCGATGATGCCGGCGGGAACATGGTTGTGCGAGCCATCCGCACCCACCACGTCCACCACGCGGTTGAACGACTGCACGATGCCGTGCTCAATGACGTAGCGCGTGGCAAGCGTATGGATGGGCGAATCGGGCAGCAGCTTTTCCTCGAACTCGCCCACGCAGGCCAGCACGTTGCCCTCATCGGTGATGGCAACGGTCATGGCACGTGTCTCGGGCAGGATACGCCGGCACACCAAAAGCGCCGATTCCTGCGTCAGGCCGCCTTTAATGTCCTCGAGCATGGCCGAGGCAACCGAAAGCGTCTCCTCGGTGTACTGGGAGCGTACCGAATCGGGATTGAGCGTCAAAAAGATAAAGATGCACAGGAAGATGCACAGCAGCGCACAGGCGATCACCGTGGCAATCGGCTCAATGCCAGTCGCCAGGGCAAAGATAAAGTACACCAACACGCAAACGGCGCAGACAACGGCGATGATGCGAAAGATTGAAATTGAATTATCGCGCTGGGCGCGGCGGTCGATCATTCAGCCCCCTCCAGGATGCTAATCAGTTGTGCGTCGCGCCAAAGTTCGTCCATGATCTTGGGCCAGAAACTCTGAAAACGTAGGTAGCTTGCGGCGTTTTGGCGGGCATAGATCTTGGCCTCGTCAATACCATGACGCCAGATGCGCAGATACCCATCGTGCTCGCGGGTAAACACGCTGCGAACCATGGCGGTCTTGCGCACGCGGTCGTCGAGCTCGCGCGAGATCCACGGACCCGGATAGGGCATGAGTGATGCGGCCGTAACCGGAATGAGCTCCTTTTGGTGCGCAGCGAACGTCAGCTTGGCCCGCTCGTAGTACCAACGGTACACGTCCTGCATAAAGCGCGGCGAGCGCTTCTCGGACTCGGGCGGCAGGTGGCGTACGGTCCACTCGTTGTCGAACCACACGTCATAGCCGAACATGCGCATGTTAAACAGGTAGTCCAGATCCTCGCCGCGGGTGATAAACGGGTCGAAGGCCACGCGCGTAAAGGCGCGGGCGTGCAGGGCCATCAGGCCGCCGCACACGTAATTGGAACGCGAGATGCGGGTGCCCGAGAGCGCCTTTTTCATCCAGCGATTGAACTCGATACGCTTGGTCCACCAGCGATGGCAAATGCCCACTTTGTCCGTGGGAGCCAGCGGCGACCCGTCGCGATCGTAAAAGTATCCGCTCTTGACTAAAATCGGCAGGCCCTGACGCGTCTGTTGGCCCAGTGCATAGGTCGCACGCTTCATAAAGTCGGCATCGATGACGGTCTCGTCGTCATCCAAAAACACGACCGCGTCGTGCCCCAGCACCGCCGCACAGGCAAGACCCATGTTGCGGATGGCGCCGTAGCCGCGCAGGCTCACGCACTCGCCCGAGCCTTTGGGCGCGATCTGTGCCACGCGGTCGGCAACACGCGAAGCCTGAGTATTGGTAACGATGGTGACCTTAAGTGTGGGATGCGCATTAACGATTTCGTGCACGCGATGGGATACGTCGGCCGTGGCGGAAACCGGACAGACCACCAAGAGAATGATGCGCGGAATGTCGCGCACCTGTTCGAGCGAAGTCAGGCAGCGATCGAGCTCCGGGTTGGCGGCATTGAGCGACGTCGAGTGATCGTAGGTGCCGGGAGCGTTTGCTTGGGTATCATCGCCCGCCCAATATGTTGGGATCACAACCGTGGCGTTCATACCTTTACCCTCCTTGCAACACAAAAACGGGGCGCCGCCAAACACAGGCGACGCCCCGCGACCTAGCTGATTCCATCATACCCACTTGGGCTAAACATTGCTCGGAAGTCAGAATGATTTATGCGGCTACTTCCAAAAGAGTACTGCAGATAGGCACAATTGCTGCACTGAGCCCGATTGCCTTACGCCGCCGCCTGAGCCATGCGGGACAGACGGACCAGCAGCACAAAGCCAACAACCAGCAGAACGCCAATAGAAAGGACGCCCAGCGACGGGTTGCCGGTCAGCGAGGTGACAACCGACACCAGGAAGGTGCCCATAACGCTTGCGTAACGGCCAAAGATATCGAAGAAGCCGTAGTACTCGTTGGACTTTTCCTTGGGGATGATGCGGCCAAAATAGCTGCGGCTGAGCGCCTGCACGCCACCCTGGAACAAGCCGACCAAAATAGCGAGCACCCAAAACTCAAAGGCGGTCTTTAAGAAAAACGCGGCAAAGAGCACGATGCCCATGTAGGCGGCGACGGCCACCAAGATCATGTTGAGTGTGCCCACGCGACCGGCGAGCTTGCCGTAGATGATGGCGGACGGGAAGGCCACAAACTGCGTAACGAGCAGCGCCAGCACCAGTTGGGTCGAGTCGATACCCAGAGCCGATCCGTAGCTGGTTGCCATGGAAATGACCGTGTGCACACCGTCGATGTAGAAGAAGAACGCGATCATGTAGACCAGCACGGTCTTGTTGTGGGCGATCTCGCGCATGGTGTGTCCGACCTCGGAGAACACGCCGCCCACGATGTGGCCGATGGTGTCCTCGGGACCGCGCTCGCGACCGTACTTTTGCTTATAGGTGCGAATGAGCGGCAGGGTAAAGATGAGCCACCAGGCACCGGTGATGACAAACGACAGACGTGTTGCCAGCATGGTGGGGACGCCAAGAGCGGGGCCACCCATGATAAGTGCCAGGCAGATGATGAACGGCACGGTGGAACCGATGTAGCCCCAGGCATAGCCCGAGCTGGACACGGCGTCCATGCGCTCGTCGGTGGTAATGTCGGGCAGCATGGCGTCGTAGAACGTCATAGAAGAGTTAAGGCCGATGGTGCACAGCACGTACACGGTCAAAAATGCCATGGCGGACATTGGGATAGCCTGCGCCAGGCAAAGAACCAGGCCCGTGAGGAAGAAGCCCAAGAAGAACTTGATCTTGTTGCCGGCGTAATCGGCAAGCGCGCCCAGAATGGGCATGAGCATGGCAATGACCAGCGAGGCAATCGTCTGCGCGTTGCCCCAAGCGACCACCAGGTCTGCCGAGGAAGCACCGGTATTGATGGCGTTAAAGTAGATGGGCACCACCGAGGTATTGAGCAGCACGAGGGCTGAATTGCCCACATCGTACATAACCCAGTTACGCTCGAGCTTGGTGTATTTCATGGACAGGGCCCCTTCGTATTCGCCCGATATGCAGTTAGTTCATCGTACCCCAATTGTCCAGAGGCACCGGTAAGGATTCGGCAAAGGGACAGGAGCGGTCATACGGACACGCAGGGCGAAACGCCATCCCATCAACGCAGTTGCGGTGAAATAGTTCCCGCTTAGCCCTCCGGGGGCTTCATTCAGGAACTATTCCACCGCAACTTATTGGAGAGTATGGGCGAGGCAGCTTGCTACTCCTCGCGGTCGAACTCTTCGTCGGCGCCGAGCACGCGACCGCTGTAATTGACGTGGTTGGTCACGGCCTCCATATCGCCGGTCTCGATAAAGCGGGCGACCGTGCACTCGTAATCGAGCAGCGCGCGGTCAAAGACCTCGGGGAAGCTCTCGGTCGAGACTTCATCGGTAAAGGGGTTCTTCCATGCCAAGTGGCCCAGGTTGCCGGTACGCTCGGGCAACTCGGTCGTCACGCGGTGCGCAAGGCCGTCGAGCAGCGAATAATCGTGCACCAAGCCCTCGAGCAGGGCAATCGCGCGCGTCTTGGCCGAACCGGCCGGCTCGATAGTGCGGTAGAGCATCTGCATGTCCGAGACGGCGCCGGCGTACTCCCCCGCCGGGATGTCGATACCGTACACGCGCCCGGCGACGTAGCTCATCAGCACGCCGGCAACGCGATTGATGCGGTCGGTAGTGACGATCTCGCCCGCCGGTGGATAATCCTCGACCGTGGCCCCGTCACGTTTGAGTTGCAGCATCAGCACGTCCAGGTCGCTTTCGAGCACGGCGTGGACTTGACTGCCCGAAGCCTCGAGCTCGGGGTCGGACTCAACAATGCCAAACTGCTGCTCGTAGACAAAGGGGTGGGCATTGCGATCGAGCACATAGTGCGACAGCAGGCCCAGCGCAAAGGCGCGACCCAGATTGGCATCGCGCGGCTGTAGGTGCGACACGCCGTCGCGCAGACACGAGAACTGGCGCGACATGCGCGAGCGGTGCATGACCTGAGCAAGCGACATACAGTCGGAAATGCGCGGCGTGAGCATGTGGAAGAAAAACGGGTCGGGACCCTGGTTGCCCAGGATAAAGGCGATGCGCTCCTCGTCGGACGTGATAACGCCCTGCGGAAGACGGTCGATGCTTTCCTCGCCAAACAGATGATGCGTAATGAGCGCGGGCATAATAATCCTTTCGATTTCATTCGATGCAATCCATTATGCCCACCGCACAGTCATGCCAAACCTGCAACGGCAAACGATGGCACACCGACCCTTACGCAAGCCCCAAGTGCGATTTGACCTCGGCAGCGCGACGGCGGGACACGGGCACCGTCGAGGTTACGCGATCGAGCCTGAGCTCCATCAGGCCCGTGGAGCCGATCTCGACATTATGTACGTCTTCCAAATTAACCAGATAGCTGCGGTGGACGCGGATAAAGCCCTCGGAGGCCAGGCGACGCTCGAGCGAGGAAATCGACTCATTGATCAGGTACGTCCCCTCGGCGCAGACGGCGTTGCAAAAATCGGCGCGCGCCTCAAAGTAGCAGACATCCGCCACGGGAATGAACACCTTTTTGCCCCCGCGATCCACCGTCAGGCGCAAAGGCTGGCGCGGAGCATGGACGACACGGCGAGCGCCCAGGGCAGTCTCGATCTTGTCGAGCGCCTTTGACAAGCGGGCATCCTCGACCGGCTTGACGATGTAATCGACAGCATCGAGGTTATAGGCATCGGCCGCATACTCGGCAAATGCCGTCACAAACACCACGACCGGCGGCGTCTTTAGGTTCTGCAGCGTCTCGGCAAGCTCAATTCCCGAGCGACCGGGCATGGTAATGTCTAAAAACAGCACGTCGGGCTTGTTCGACAGAATCGACTCCACGGCTTCGGTGACATTGCCCGCCTCGGCAATCTGACCCACACGCGTATCCTTTTCCAACAGATAGCGTAGCTCAGCCCTAATGGGAGGCTCGTCATCAACCACCAAGATGTTCCAGCCTTCGGACATATGCGCTTCCCCTCTTTTTCTCTCAATCCAACCGCGTGCTACACCGTTAGCGGCGCCGGCTCATGCGGCTCGCCGTTCAACTCTACGATGACCTGCGTTCCCACGCCCTCCTGGGACTTCACGCGCATGCCAGAATCTTCTCCGTAAAAGAAATGGATTCGCTGAAGCACGTTGAAGAGCGCCAGGCCGCAACCTCGCTTGACGGAGCCGTCGGCGGTAATGCTCTCGGGCTCCTCTCGGCGATGCTGCTCAAACAGATGCGCGCAGACTTCTTCGCTCATCCCGATGCCGTCATCTTCGACGATGATCTCCAAGCCGTCATCGGTCTCAAAAGCCCTAACACGAATAGAAAGCGGCTCGGTCTCGCGCTGCGCATGCTTGATGCAGTTTTCGAGCAGCGGCTGCAAGATAAACGGCGGTACCAGGCTGTCGTGCACCTCAAAGTCGATGTCGACCGAAACGCGCAGACGGCCGTCGCCATACCGGGCCTGCATAAGATTGATATAACGAGTGCCCTGTTCCACCTCGTGCTCGAGCGTGGTGAGCGTATCGGAGTCAGAAAGCGTCTGACGGTAATAATTGGAAAAATCGATCAGCAGCGATCGCGCCTTGTCGGGCTCGGCTCGAACGAGCGACACGATCGTGCTAATGGTATTGAATAGAAAATGCGGGTCGACCTGCGACTGCAGGGCGCGAAGCTCAACGCGGGCCGTGAGCTCGTCCTGGCGCTCGAGCTCAAAGCTGGCGAGCTGCGTGGAAATTAGATTGGCAAAACCCGAGGCAAGGGCCGTCTGGCGCATATCAATGCTGCTCAGGCGGGGATAGTACAGCTCGAGTGTGCCCACGCAATGCCCGCGCACGGTAAGCGGCGCGACAATGCCGGCGCGCAGGCGGGGAAAATAACCGCCCGTCTCATTGGAGGTGTCGCGCGAAAACACGCTCTGCTCGCCCGTCTCAATCACACTGAGCGTGGTCTTGAGCACGACCGGGGTTCCGGCGGGACACCTTGTCGAATCCTCGCCCCAACTTGCCAACACCTGCTTGCCGTCGGTAAAGCAGATGGCAGAGGCGATGGTCTCGGACAGGATGATCTTAGAAGCACCCAGGGCCGCTTCGGGCGTAAGGCCGCGCGACGTGTAGGCGAATATTTTTGATGCGATGGCGAGCGTACGGTCGGTTGCGCTCGATGTGAGGTCATCGGGGACCACAAAGACATACGAGAAAAAGAAGCACAGCATGACCAGGCCGGCAATAACGACAACGCCCGGAACGGGATTGGGATTATCGGTTAAATCCCAGATAAGCAGCAGGATAAGCGCCGGAACGACAACACCGAGCAGGATGGCCTGGACCACATGCTGGGCCGTACGAAAGACCTTGGTAGAGTTGTAGCTCTTGCCCAGAATCAGCCTGTTTAAATCCACCGTCATCCCCTTTTATCTATCGCACCCATAGCAATAAAGAGGGCCGCAAGCGACCCTCTCCATTGCATTATGCAATCAAATACTGTGTTTTACATCCAGTCGTCGATGAACGGTAGTTTAGGCGCTGTATTTGTTGGCCTCGCCAAAGGTGCCAGCCTCGACGATCCAGCCGTCCTTCATGATGACGTCCATGTTGTCGGTGTTGAGCACGTGGATGTCGGCGGCGACGTCACCGTTGACGACCAGCAGGTCGGCGCACTTGCCGGCCTCGATGGAACCGGTCTCGTCCTCGATGTGGCACATCTTGGCACCGTTGAGGGTAGCGCAGGTGATGGTCTCGACCGGGGTGAAACCGATCTTGTCGACGAACTCGTACATCTCCTCGATGGAGCAGGTGCCGTACGGGGTGACGAAGGAGAAGGAGTCGGAGCCGATCGTCATGACGACGCCGCGCTTCTTGGCCTCGCGCAGGCAGTCGTAGTTGCGCTGCAGCTCCTTCTCGACCAGGGTGCCCTCGTACTTGTCGTGCAGCTCGGGGACGTAGACGGGCGGATAGGTGGCGTACCAGGTGGGCAGGAAGGCGATCGTCGGGGTGAAGAAGGTGCCCTGCTCGGCCATGAGGTCCATGGTGCGCTCATCGATATCGAAACCGTGAATCAGCTGTTCGCAGCCAAAGCGAACGGAATCGTAGGCAGCGGCGTGGTTGTTGTAGCAGTGGCTCCACACGGGGATGCCGACCATCTTTGCCTCGTCGACCACGGCCTGGATCTCCTCGGAGCAGTAGTGCTGGTCGCGACCGGAGTCCCAGCGCCAGATGCCGCCACCGGTAGCCCAGATCTTGATGGCATCGGGGTTCTCGCGCAGGCGACGACGGACGGCCTTGCGCAGATCCCAAGGACCGTCGACCTGGTCGCCCCAGGGATGGGATTCCTTGTTGAGCTCCTGGGTGCAGTGGTGAGAGTCACCGTGGCCGGCAACGCGGCAGAAACCGAGGCCGGTGGCCAGAACGCGCGGGCCCTTAAAGACGCCCTTGTCGATGCAGTCACGGATCTGGATACCAAAGCGGCCGATCTCGCAGACGGTGGTGAGGCCGTGGGTGAGGCAGTCGTAGGCCTGCTTGACGGCGACGGCCTGCTTCTCGAGGAGCGGCTGCATGACCCAATCGGTGTCATCGTCGGTCAGGTTGCCCGAGAAGTGCAGGTGGGTGTCGATCAGGCCGGGAAGGACGGTCTTGCCGGCGGCGTCGATGACCTCAACGCCCTCGGGAAGGTCCTGCATAGCGCCGGCGTACTCGATCTTGCCGTTGTCGTCGACGAGGACGAGGGAGTTCTCGACCGGCTCGGCACCGGTACCGTCGATGAGCTTGCCGCCAACGATTGCATACTTAGTGGACATGGTTCCTCCTTATGGATCCATATAGTGGGCGAGGCCGTGTTGGGTTAAGGCCTCACAAAGCTACCCAAGTGGTGCCGGGTTCGGTGCGCGGGAGAGAGGGCCCCGCGCACCCGATCCGCCCCGGCTAGGCGTTACTTTTTGCGGGAATTGGTGAAAGCCATGAGGGCCAGGCCAATAGCCAACCAGCCGATCACGATGCTCCACTCCACCATGTTGAGGGAGGCGGGAGAGAACGGGATCACGAGCAGGCCGATGATGATGGCGCAGGCAGCGATAGCGAGGCCGATGCCAAACTTGCCGCCGGGCACCTCGTAGGGACGAGGCAGGTCGGGCTCGGTGAAGCGCATGCGCAGGCAGGCGAGGGCGACCATACCGCAGGAGAAGATGAAGGCGAGAGCCGACACGTTGGTCAGAGGAATGAGCATGTTCTTGCCCAGGAACGGACCGATGACGGTGATAACGCCCAGAACGACGCAGGCGAGCTTGGGAGCGCCGGACTTGGGGTCGACCTCGGCGAACTTCTCGGGCAGTTGGCCCTTGCGGCCCATGGCGAGCATGATGCGGCTCGTGGCGCCGTAGAAGGAGTTCATCGGGCCCATGGGTCCAAGCGTGGCGATGACGAGCATGGCCAGGTACAGGAGCATGTTGATACCCTTGAGGCAGGCAAGCGCGGGAACCGGGCTCTTAACAAACTCATGCCAGTCGAGGATGGTGCCGAACGAGTAGATGCAGACCATGTAGAAGCCGCCGGCGGCCAGCAGGGCCAGGGAGATAATCTTGCCGAACTTGTTCCAGTTGAGGCCCTCGGCTGCTTCCTCAGCCTGCTGAGGAATGGTGTCGAAACCGGCGTAGAAGAACGGGGTCAGAACCAGGACCGACACGATGCCGGCGAACAGGCTGGCGCCCTCGGTAGCGGACTTGCCGCCGCCAGCGCCGGTGACCTGGGAGAACACGGGCATGGCGTTGTCCGGCGAGCCGGTGAACAGCGAGACGCCCATGGCGAGCAGCATGCCGCAGAGCAGGGCCTTGGTCAGGAAGGCCTGGAGCTTGGCGGCCGAGCTGGCACCGCGGAAGTTGAGGAAGATGACGTAGGCTGCAAAGCCGAGCGCGATCAGCGTCGGGAACAGGTAAACGTCGGCGCCTAGGATGGTGTAGAGCTTGACGGCGCGCAGCCACTCAAGACCGGGCAGGCTGCCGAACATCTCGGACACGAGGGTCGAAATGGCGATGGCCTCCCACGGGCACAGGATGCCGTTGCCCAGAGCCAAAAGCCATCCGGTGATGTAGCTCAGCGTACGGCCAAAGCTACGATCGACATACTCGACGATTCCGCCCGAGATGGGGATAGCAGCCGTGAGCTCACCGAAAACAGCTCCGACGGGCACGAGGAAGATTGCACCCAAGAGGAATGCGATCATAGCGGGAACGGGACCGCCGCCCACGACCATCCAGTCGCCGACCTGCAGAACCCAACCGGTACCGATAATGGCACCGAAACCGATGGTGAAGAAGTTCCAGAGCGAAAGCGTTTTCTTCATGCCGCCGTTATCCTCGACTGCAACTTCTGTATTCTTGTCCGCCATTGTTCCCCTCCTTTCCTTTTTGACGCCCCTTGACGTCACCCCTTGCGCGGTCTGTTTTGCCGCGCTCTTTTATTTCGTGGCTTTAAGATACGGCCTTGGCGCAGCACGGCCGCCCATGGCTCGACCGAAGGCCGAACTCGCATATGAGCGGCGCCGTTTTTGGGACGAACGGCACGGTTTGCCGCTCATTGTTGCCGCCCGTCCGACGGGCGCACGCTCATCGGACGCATAGAGAGATGTTTTTGAGGCCGTGTGTTTTGCGCCTTTCGTACCGTTTACCGAGCTTTTGACGCGCAGACCCATTTGTTGCACATCTTTTTTGTAGGATAGACAGGTTATACATGAGACAAGGCGGTACGAATGGCATACGGATACAACGACGGTGATCAACGGCGACAAAGCGTTCGCCTTGCTGGCCGTACCGCGCCGACGCCCAGAAGCGCCACGAGCAGCAATCCGCAACGCCCTCAAGAGCAACCCAGGCCTTCGTCTCGGCAGCAGGCAAGCAGAACGCGGCAGAGTGGCCGTCCGAGCACGGGCACAAGCGCGCAGCAAGATAGCCGCTTGGGCGCGCGCACTCGACAGCGTCAGGCCGAGGTTCCGCAACTGCGCCGCAACGGCGCACGTCAGCCCGGCATCCATATCAACCGCTTCTTTTCGCATCCCCAAGGCGGACGCGACGGCAAGCCTTACCGCTCGACATCGCACGCGAATGCCCCCGCCCTGCCGGCCCGTCGACTTCGCCTCGCACTGTGCTCTATCCTCACCTGTCTGGTCTTTGTGCTTATGAGCTCCTGTATGTCCCACGGCTCGGCCGGTCTCGAGCCCACCGCCGAGGACAAGCTGCTCAAGGCCCCCGTCGCGCCCGGTTATTCTTTCGCCTTTTCGACCCCGCGCTCGCAATGGCAAGCCGGCACGATGCCCCATATCTATCAGATCGACCCTGCGTGGTCGGAGCTGCCTTACGCCGGCGGCACCATCCGCCAAAATGCCTGCGGGCCCACGTGCCTCACCATGGTCTATATCTTTAAGACGGGACGCACCGATATGACCCCCGTCGATATGTGCGCGCTTTCCGAGGCGGGCAATTACGCCCCCACCGGTGCAACCGAATGGTCATTTATGACGAGCGGCGCGTGGCAGTTGGGACTTAACGGAACGGAGCTCCATAACGATCGCGAATCGATGACTCAGGCACTGCGTTCGGGAGCGCCCGTCATCGCCGCCGTACGGCCGGGCACCTTTACCAACGTGGGCCACTACATTGTGCTTTACGGTGTTGACGACGCCGACCAGATTGGCGTCTACGACCCCAACTCGGCCAGCCGCAGCGCCCGCCGCTGGGGCGTCGTAGAGGTCCTTAACGAAGTCGAAGCCATGTGGGCCTACTACTAGTCATTGGGGACAGACTTAAATGAGTGGTC
>CAUDVX010000038.1 GCA_958452935.1 uncultured Collinsella sp.
GCCCAGCGCCAAGCGTCGAGCAGCAAGTCGGGAACGACGCCCGAGACCTCGCCCAGCAGCAACGTCACGCTCGAAACGCGACGCACGCCATGAGCGCGCGACACGTTCTCAACATCGCGAATAATGTGATACACAATCCCTAATTCATGCAAGTCGAAACCCTTTCTGCAGAGGTTGATTCGATGCACACTCAAAGCAAGGGGGCGGCGAAATCTAGTCTGCGCCGTCCCCTTATCCGCCATGGTTACCTATTTACGACCGAACTTAATCTTGATGGCGCGCTTGAGCGCGTACTTGCCGAGGCTCGGAAGCTTTTGCTCGTATTTGACCATCGTGGAGCACTCGGGGCGGTCGCGATCCAGATGGATGGCGTCGAACGCGCACTTGGTGGTACACAGACCGCAGCCGATGCACTTGTTGGGGTCGACGATCGAGGCACCGCAACCCAGGCAACGGGCGGTCTCGGCGCGCACCTGCTCTTCGGTAAAGGTCTCGACGTACTCGCTAAACGGCGCGGCCTTCTCGCGCTCGCGGTTCACGTGGGCAACCTCGCGGCCCGCGTTGTCGTAGCTCTCGATCACGACATCGTCGCGGTCGAGCGCGGTGTAGCGGCGCTGGTTGCGGCCGATGGTGAGCGTGGAGCCCGGCTGCACAAAGCGATGGATGGAGACGGCGGCCTCGTGACCGGCGGCGATGGCGTCGATGGCAAAGCTCGGACCGGTGTAGACATCGCCGCCCACAAAGATGTCGGGCTCAGCGGTCTGATAGGTCTGGGGGTCGGCAAGAGCGCCCTGGCCGCGGCCAAGCTCCACCTTGGAGCCAGCCAGCAGGTCGCCCCACACAATGGACTGGCCAATCGACATGACGACACGGTCGGCATCGACACGGCGCAAATCGTTCTCGTCATACTCGGGCGCAAACCGGCCCTCGTCGTCAAAGACACGCGTGCAGCGCTTGAAGGTGATACCGTACACACGACCGGCCTCGTCCAGGTGAACCTCCTTGGGACCCCAGCCGCAGCTGATGTGAGCGCCGTCCTCAACGGCCTCGCGACGCTCCTCCTCGCTGGCGGGCATCTGGGCCTCGCTCTCCAGGCAGAACATCTCAACGTGCTCGGAACCCAAACGGCAGGCGTTGCGTGCGACATCGATGGCCACGTTGCCACCGCCCACTACGATGGTGCGGCCGGGCAGCGCGTCGATCTTGCCGCTGTTGACCTCGCGCAAGAAGTCGACGGCCACGGTCACGCCCTCGGCGTCCTCGCCCGGAATACCGGCGAGGCGGCCGCCCTGACAGCCGATGGCCACATAAAAGGCCTTAAAGCCCTGCTCGCGCAGCTCGTCGAGTGTCACATCGCGACCGACCTCCACGCCATAGCGGAACTCGGCGCCCATCAGGCGAATGATCTCGACCTCGGCCTCGATAACATCCTTCTGCAGCTTAAAGCTGGGAATACCGTAGGTGAGCATGCCGCCCGGGCGCTCGTTCTTCTCGAATACGACGGGCTTGTAGCCCTTCTCGGCCAGGTAGAAAGCGCAGGACAGGCCGGCCGGGCCGGCACCGATAATGGCGATCTTCTGATCGAAGCCGCCGGCGCGTGTCGGCGTCACCACGGGTGGAACATAGCGGGTCGCGGCATCCAGATCGCGCTGGGCGATGAACTTCTTGACCTCGTCGATGGCCACGGCGGCGTCCACACGGCCGCGAGTGCAGGCATCCTCGCAGCGGCGATTGCACACACGGCCGCAGATAGCGGGCAGAGGGTTCTCGCGCTTAATGAGTGCTAGGGCCTCGTCATAGCGACCCTGAGCCGCGAGCTTCAAATAGCCCTGAACGGCAACGTGCGCGGGGCAGGCCGTCTTGCAGGGCGCGGTGCCGGACTCATGCGTCTCGATGCGGTTGTCGTTGCGGTAGTTGGGCGACCACTTGGTGTGGTCCCACTTGGTGGCATCGGGCAGCTCCTGGCGCGGATACTCGGGCACCTGTCCGCCGGCCTTTTTGCTGCAGAGCTTCTGGCCCAGCTTGGCGGCGCCGGCCGGACACACCTCAACGCAGCGACCGCAGGCCACGCACTTGTCCTTCTCGACCTTGGCGACATAGGCCGAGCGCGACAGGTTGGGCGTGTTGAACAGCTGCGAGGTGCGCAGGGCGTAGCACACGTTGACGTTGCAGTTGCAGATGGCGAAGATCTTGTTCTCGCCGTCGATATTGGTGATCTGGTGCACAAAGCCGTTGTCCTCGGCCTGGCGCAGGATGTCGTAAACCTCGTCACGGGTCACGTAATGGCCGCGATCGGTCTCGACCACGTAGTCGGCCATATCGCCCACGGCGATGCACCAATCGGCCGGGTCGTCGGCGCAGCCCTCGCCCATCACGCGACGGCTTGCGCGGCAGCTGCAGGTGCTAGCGGCATACTTACCCTCGTATTTGTCGAGCCAGTGCTCGATATGCTCGATCGGCACCGACGTGCTCGCGGCATCGATGGCCTTCTCGACCGGAATGACATGCATGCCGATGCCGGCACCACCGGGCGGCACCATCGGCGTGGCCTTGGACAGCGGGCCCTTGGATGCCTGTTCAAAGAACTTGGCGTAGACCGGGTGCTCCTCGAGCTGGCCCACGCGCATGTTGAGGAACTCGGCGGAACCCGGCACCAGCATGGGCAGGACCCACTGCTTGGCGCGCTCGGGATTTTCCCAGTTGTACTCGAGCAGACCCGTGTAGCTCATGTCGTCGAGCATCTTCTCGATATCGGCCTCGGGCATGCCGGTGAGCTTGACCATCTCGGACAGCGTGTAGGGACGGCGCATCTTCATCTTGCAGAGCACTTCGGCCTGCTCGTCGGTCGCGGCCTCGGCAAACGACCAGTACTCGTAGCCCAGCAGCTCATCGCGATGCAGCAGACGGTTGGTGCAGTGCTCACACAGCTTGACGATGGCCTCGCGCGGATGCTCCGGCAGCGGCGGCACGAACTCCGAACCGATGTCGGGCTCGGTGTAGCTAATCCCCGGTCCGTTGAGAATCATGGTTGTCCCTTCTCTTGCCGCAGCCCGACGAGGCCGCAGCGCCCCTCTTTTTTTGCAGGCCGGGCATGCCCCCATGCCGTTCACCCGCCATTGTCGACATTGTGTCAAAAATAGTATTGACGAACCGTCAACAATATTCAAGACTGTTAGGCGAACGGTCAGGCAAAAGAGGATGAAAGGCGGCAAAACATGGGCAACAACACAGCAGATACCTCTGTGGTCGATGCCGTCCCCGCATCCGATAGCGCGGCAAAGCGCCTGACGGGCGACGAACGCCGTCGCGAGATCCTCGATGCCGTGCGCACCGTAAGCTCCGAGCTGGGCGTGTCCCACCTATCGGTATCGGCCGTGACCAAGCGAGCCGGCTGCACGCGTTCATTGTTCTACCACTACTTCGCCGACATGGATGCCGCCGTCACCGCCGTCATGGACGAGGCAATCGACGGTTTTATCTCCGAGCTCGAGCAGTGGAATGCCAACCGCACCGTCGGTGATATCGAGGGCGCGCTCGACACCGTCGCCCCGCTCTTTAAGCGCCTGGTCGCCAGCGGCCACGAACTGCCGAGTACGCTCACCTCAAGCAGCGGCGCGCTCTACGGCGGCTTTTTGCACAACGTGGTCCAGCGCGTGGCTCAGTACATCTGCGACACCACCGTGGTGGATTTTGTCGCCCATCACGAGCTGCGCATCGATCATGTCTACGAAACGTTCTACACCCTCATCATGGGTCTTTTGATGTATATCCGCACGCACCCCGATGTGCCCGACGAGACGGTCAAGGAAATCATCGCCTCGACACTCCACATCGAGGGCTATACCGCCAAGTATCCGGAGCGCATGCCCCAGAACTGACGACATTTGGCCAAACTGCCCGCGATCAGAAGAGGGGCCGCGGGCGTGTGAAAGGAGAGCAGCATGCTGTTCGATGTTTGGGGTAGCGATACCCTTATCCACTGGGCCGGCTGGGCCATGGTCTTTATTGGCCTGATCGTGCTCAACGAGGTCGGCCGCCGCACCAAGCTGGGCGCGGCAATCATCTTTGGCGTGGCTCCGCTGGCCATGACCATCTACTGCGTCGCCATCGCCATCGGCGTTTCGCAGGGCGCCGAGTGGGCGCTCACCAACCCCACCCATGTGTATCAGAACAGCTGGTTCCACTACGCCAAGGTATACGCGGCGCTGGCCGGTTGTTGGGGCTTCATTGCCATTAAGTACCAGTGGGGCAAGATCGGCAAGGCGCATTGGTTCCGCGCGTGGCCGTTTGTGATCGTCGCCATCAACATCTTGATCGCCGTCGTGTCCGACTTCGAGAGCGCCTATCACTTCTTTGTCCTGGGCGAGTCCACCTGGGTCACCTCCGAAGGTGCTACGCAGCTGGCCGGCTGGAATAACGTGCTCAACGGCATCGCCGGTCTCATCAACATCTTCTGCATGACCGGTTGGTGGAGCGTCTACGCCTCCGAGGACAAGACCGATATGCTGTGGCCCGACATGACCTGGGTCTACATCATCGCCTACGATATCTGGAACTTCTGCTACACCTACAACTGCCTGCCCACCCACTCCTGGTTCTGCGGCTTTGCGCTGCTGCTGGCGCCCACCGTCGCCGCCTTTATCTGGAACAAGGGCGGCTGGATCCAGAACCGCGCCTTTACGCTGGCCATTTGGTGCATGTTTGCCCAGGTGTTCCCGTACTTCCAGGAGGAGTCCATCTTTGTGACCCACTCCACGCTCGACCCCGGCGCCGCTACCGCGGTCTCGATCGCCGCACTGGTCGCCAACGTCGCCGCGATCATCTACATCGCCTACCGCGCCAAGAAGCTCGGCCGCAATCCCTACAAGCAGGATGTCTTTGAGGGCACCAGCGACTGGGAGAAGGCCACCGCTCGCCGCGCCAAGGTGGATTACGCGCACGCCGAGTAACGTGTTGGTCGCTGTTGGCAGTTGGGCATAGGCCCGCCCGTCAGGATTTTCATCCAATGTCTCGCAGAGCCCCCGGAAAGCGTTTCGCTCGCTTTTCGGGGGCTTTTGTCGTTGCGTCTCTATTCATCTATTCAAAAACATACGCATATATAAAATCGGATTTCAAATCATGCGGCGGCTCTATGGGGTCCCGTTTTTGGGTACAGTGTTGTCCCGATATTGAGCTTGGGGGATATATGAAAGATGAGACGATGGGCCAAGAGGATGCGGCCCAAGATGCAGAAGCGTGTGCCGAGGCCCTGGAGAGCCTAGACCAGATCGCGCTGGCCGAGATTGCGTTTGACGATTCGAACGTTGATGTGCGGGATGAGCCGGAAATCGAGGCGCAGCCCGATGATCGGGATGCAAAAGACGATAGCGCCACGCCCACCGAGAACGAGGCGGGGCACGAGGAACCCGAGTGCGAGGCCGACGACCAGCCCGAATCCGACACGAGCGAAGAAACCATCCTGCTCGACAACTTGCCGGCCGAAGATTCGCTGACCCGCGAGCTCCCTGGCCTGGGCTCCGCGCCTGCCGTGGACGAGACCATCGCCATGGGCGATATCCCCCTACCGTCTGTTCCTTCGGCACATGAGGCCGAGGCCCGTCACCGCAAGATATCGCCCAAGCGCCGCAACCTGATGGTTGCCGGCGTTGTGGCCGTCGCGCTCGTCGCCGGCGGCGCAGGCTATGCTGCCTGGAACGGATATCAGCAAGAGCAGGCTGCCGCTGTCGCCGCCAGTGCGCACACGATGATGTCGGTGCAGATTGGCGTGCATGCCGCAGGGCTCGACTGCTCAACTGGTTCCAAGATTCCCGTGCAGGTGAGCGGCCAGGATTCCGACGGTTCTTCCGTGAGCGAAACGCTCTACGTTGACGAACACGGTCGCGGCATTAAGCTGCTGCCCGGCGACTATACGCTCTCCATCGCTGGGTCCCCCATCGCAGCCGACGGTACCATTTACACCGTGCCGACCACCAAGGCGCAGGTCACCATTAAGAGCGATGGGCAGGATTTGAGCGCCCAGGCCACCTTTAAGCTCAAGGTGCCTTCGGCCGACACAGTGACTGACGACCAGATCGATGCCGCCGCCAAGTATGCCGAGGAAGGCGGGGTGAACTCCGCCGCGGTCGCAAAGGTGCTCCAGCAGGCGGCAACCGCGCGCCGTGACGCCGCCGTCAACGCCGTGAGCTCCCGCGAGGCACAGGCGGCCCGCGACGCCGATGCTCGACATAAGGCAACGGACCTGTATCAGCTCGATATTCCGGTTGAGTGGTACGGCAAGGTCGCAACCTGGCAAAACGGCAGCACGCTGTGCATTTATCTGGACGATGACGCCAATACGCCAATCGTGACGCTTGTCGCAGTGCGCGACGGCGAGACCTTTACGCCCGATGACGGCGATACAGTTTTGGGCACGGTCAGCCTGGGCAACGGCTACACCGTCTATGCGAGCGGTCCTGTCTATCCGTATGTGATCCCGCAAACCATCAACGGGCGTACGCAGGACCCTGTGTCGACCTACCCCATGGATACGGCGATTGAGCTTGTCGAGCTCACGACCGGCAACCGCTACACCTATAGTCAGATCAAGAACGTGCTGGTCGGCAAAGACGGCAAAGCCGACGCCGCGACCAAACTCGAGACCGACTACCTCGCCCAGATTCTCCTGCCGAGTATCAAAGCCCAGGACTAGCCGGCCCGAAGACAGCCGCCCAACGCAGTTGCGGTGAAATAGGGACTGTTTTTGCTGGTCAAACCGCAAAACAGTCCCTATTTCACCGCAACTTATTGGTGGCCTTTTGGGTGGCACTCAGCGCCACGGATCGGCTTCGAACATCGGCTCGCGCTCGGGGCGGCGATCGCTGTAGGGATCGTAGCCGTCGTCGTCCTCGTTCTCGGCACGGATATAGGGGTCGCGCGGCTTGGGCGCCGGTTTGGACGTGGGCTTGAGCGCCGGCGCGCTTGTCTTGATCTCGTCTTTCATCTGCATAGCTCCTCGCATCGCATCCGTTCAATATCATCGATTGTCGCACGAAAAAGGGCGGCGGACCCCATTGGATCCGCCGCCCTTGGCGTTTAGAGACGGCTGGTAGATTTTAAGGCATGTCCCAAAATCTACTCGGCGTCGGGAACCTCGTAGGTGGCCGCCGGCGTGTTGTCGCACACGACGGTAAAGCCGCCGTCCTTGCCGGCATCGACCGTCACCTGATCGCCCTCGCGCACCGTGCCGTCGATGATGGCGGCGGCGATGGCGTCCACGACCTCGCGCTGGACCAGGCGCTTGAGCGGACGGGCACCGAACACGGGGTCCAGGCCACCCACGGCGAGCATCTGCTTGGCCGCCGGGGTGATGGCAAGCGTCATGCGCTCCTTGGCCAGGCGTGCGCGAACGTCGGCAAGCTGGATGTCGACGATCTTCTCGATCTGCGCCATGCCGAGCGGATGGAACACCACGATATCGTCGATACGGTTGAGGAACTCGGGGCGGAAGGTCTGAGCCATGGCGGCGTCGACCTGATGGCGCATCTCCTCCTCGTCCTTACCGGACAGATCGGCGATGGCCTTGGAGCCCACGTTGGACGTCATGATGATAATCGTGTTCTTGAAGGACACCTGGCGGCCCTGGCCATCGGTCAGACGGCCGTCGTCGAGCACCTGCAGCAGCACGTTGAAGACATCTGGATGGGCCTTCTCCATCTCGTCGAGCAAGATCACGGAGTACGGACGACGGCGCACGGCCTCAGTGAGCTGGCCGCCCTCGTCGTAACCCACGTATCCCGGGGGCGCACCGATCAGACGCTGGACGCTGAACTTCTCCATGTACTCGGACATGTCGATACGCACGAGCGCGCGCTCGTCGTCGAACAGGCACTCGGCAAGTGCCTTGGCGAGCTCGGTCTTGCCCACGCCGGTGGGGCCCAGGAAGAAGAAGCTGCCGATGGGCTTGTCCGGATCGGAGAGGCCCGCACGGCTGCGGCGCACAGCCGCGGCGACGGCGGAGACGGCCTCGTCCTGGCCGATGACGCGCTTATGCAGCTCACCCTCCAGGCCCTTCAGCTTGTCGAGCTCGCCCTGCATCATCTTGGACACGGGCACGCCGGTCCAGGCACTCACGACCTCGGCGATCTCATCGGAGGTCACCTGCTCGTTGAGACCCTCGCCGTCCTTCTGCTTTTGTGCCTCGAGCGCAGCCTCGGAATCCTGAATCTGCTGCTGCAGACCCGGAATCACGGAGTAGCGCAGCTCGGACGCACGGCCCAGGTCGCCGTTGCGCGTCGCGCGCTCCTCTTCGCTTCTGGCCTCGTCGAGCTGACCCTTAAGCTCCTGCACGTGGTCGATGGCGTTCTTCTGGTTGAGCCAGCCGGCCTTTTGCACGTTGAGCTTTTCTTGGACCTCGGCGATCTCTTGGCGCAGGGCCTCCAGACGCTCCTTGGAGGCGTCGTCGGTCTCCTTCATGAGCGCCTGCTCCTCGATCTGCAGCTGGGTGAGCTGACGCGTGGTGGCGTCGATCTCGACCGGCATGCTGTCGAGTTCCATGCGCAGGCGGCTTGCGGCCTCATCGACCAGGTCGATGGCCTTGTCGGGCAGAAAGCGGTCGGCGATATAGCGATCGGAGAGGTCAGCGGCGGCCACGAGCGCGCTATCGGTGATGTGCACACCGTGGAAGATCTCGTACTTCTCCTTGAGGCCACGCAGGATCGAGATGGTGTCCTCGACGGTAGGCTCGCTCACCATAACGGTCTGGAAACGACGGGCGAGCGCCGCGTCCTTCTCGATGTACTTGCGATACTCGTCGAGTGTGGTCGCGCCGATCGCATGCAGGTCGCCACGGGCGAGCGCCGGCTTGAGGATATTACCGGCGTCCATGGAGCCCTCGGTGGCACCCGCGCCCACGATGGTGTGGAGCTCATCGATGAACAGGATGACCTTGCCCTCAGATTTTTGCACTTCCTTGAGCACGGCCTTCAAGCGGTCCTCGAACTCGCCGCGGTACTTGGCGCCTGCGACCAGCGCGCTCATGTCGAGCTCGATGAGGTCGCGGTCGCGCAGGGTACTCGGCACGTCGCCGGCCACGATACGCTGGGCGATGCCCTCGACGATGGCCGTCTTGCCGACGCCCGGCTCGCCAATGAGCACGGGGTTGTTCTTGGTGCGGCGGGACAGGACCTGGATGGTACGCCGGATCTCGTCAGTACGGCCGATGACCGGGTCGAGCTTGCCGGCGCGGGCCAGGTCGCAGATGTTGCGTCCGTACTGCTCCAGCGCCTCAAACTGGGTCTTGTCCTCGGCAGACGTCACGCGGTCATCGCCACGTAGCTCCTCGTAGACCTGCTCGATGCGCTCCTTGGTCACGCCGGCGTCGCGCAGAACGCGGCCGGCCTCGCCCTTGTCCTCGGCAAGCGCCATCAGCAGATGCTCGGTCACCACAAAGCTGTCGCCCATCTTGGTGGCCTTCTTCTCGGCCTTCTCGATGACGCGGACGAGCTCGTTGGACAGGCCCATCTGCTGGCCCTCGCCCGAAACCTTGGGCGCGTGGTCGATGGCATCTTGCGTGGAGCGTGCGAGCTGAGCCGGGTCGGCACCAATGCGCTCTATGATCACGGAGATATTGCGCTCGCCGGCACCGAGCAGGGCGGACAGCAGGTGAATCGGCTCTACCGCGCCGGCCTGCGCGTCGGCAGCCGTGCTCATGGCGGTCTGCAGCGCCTCGCGCGACGTCATTGCTAGCTTATCGATTCTCATGGAATCACCTCTCTTGGGGCGGCCGCCCTACGGGGCGGCTTCACGTTGTTCGAGAAGTATTGTTGCCAGCTTTGTACGATCTTATACACAAATCTAAGTCTCTATATATAAGATTTTCTGAGTGATTGAGAGATAGGGAGCAGGTGCGCTCACCCGCTACGGCCTCGTCCCCTTACTATCTCAATCTGTAACATCTAGCGACTGTTTATGGCTCCAGATGTTACAGATCGAGATGAAATGACCAGCGGCACCCGTTTATCTAAATCTGTAACATCTAGTCAGCAAATAGAGCTCTATCTGTTACAAATCGAGACGAACAGAAAACACCCGGATCAAAAATCTAAATCTGTAACACCAATCCCTCTTTTAGCAGCCAAGATGTTACAGATCGAGACAGACCGACAACCACCACAAAGAGGACAGGCACCTTTGTGGTGGTCGCGGTCTCTACTCCTTCGCCGAACCCGTACTTCCCGATTCGACGGTCCAGGGCATCTCATCCTCGAACAGCCATGTACGGGCAGACCCACTATCGCGTGCAGTCTGCGGGTCAGGCAAGCAGGTCTGTTTATAGGCATCTTGGATACACTGACCCATAAAATCGTTGAGCTCGGTCTGGTCGCCCTCCATGACATAGGCAACATCGCCGTCCATGATGTAGATGCCCGGACCCTCATTGCCCTCGTAGCCCGGATCGTACGAGACATCACATAACTTTGCGCCGTTTGCAGTGTCCAGCTCGATGGAAGAGTGGCATCCGCCAACCATATCGTTCGCTTTTGCCCGATAGGACGCATATCCATACCAGCGCTTAAAGGTTTTGCCCTTGAGCAGCTCGGACGCCCTGTCGATCAGACTAGAATCCGTGGTATAGCGCATAGCCCCAAGCTGAATATGTGGATAATTACTAATGCCCAGCGCAGCCGGTTGCTCATCAAAATCAACGGTGATGGTCTCAGGCTTGTCGTCGCCGGTCAGAAGTTCGACAGATTGAGTCACAGGCTTGACCACCGGCTCCGTCACCGCAGCAGGTAGAAACGCCATGCCGACAGCACCCATGCCAACCACGGTGATCGCAAGCGCCAAAACAATCAATCCAATACGGGCAGAACGGCTCACGGCAAAACACCCCACAATGCAAACCCGCGCCATGTGCCCTAATGATACCTCCAGCTAACACTATCACCAAAAGAAGCCGTCCACTCCCCACCACCACAAAGGGGACAGGCACCTTTGTGGTGGTTTTCGACGCTAACGGTCGACCATCTCGCGCCATGAGATTAAACTTGAATTGTTCTCTGAACATATCCATTTCTGCCTATCCTCAACAGATCTTTGTCTCGAGGAGCGCATATGAAGCCGTCTCATTCCACCGGTCGCAACGTCATCGCCATTCTCGCCATACCCATCGTGATGCTCTTCCTTATCGTCATCACGCCCTTTTCTTTTGGTATCGCCTCGCCCTTCGATCTTTGCGGGATGATCGACGCCGGCTCGCGTGCCACCTCGCTCTCCTTTGTCTGCCGTGGCGTGTTCTACGAATATGCAATTCCCACCGGAAGTTGGCGGTCAAAGTTACCGCTGCTCGGAACGATTGATGGATGCTTCCCCCATTTCAGCCTTGAACCTCAGACGATGAATTATTTGATCGACGACCAGCCCCTCGACTCCATCACCCTCGCCTACGACTACGCACCAAACACCGATGAGCGCCACATGAACCAAGTCCTCGACAAGATGCTTGGACAGTGCGGGCTCACCGCGGAAGCCGGTCGAACCATCTATAGCAACCGGAAATTAAAGCGAACAGAACTCCGCCGTGTCGGAAAAATCAAAGGGCGAAACGGGGCCGCCTACTGGGATGCCTGGGCAACACGCGACAAGGGCGAATTCGGACACAGCACCTATATGGTCACTGTCTACACCAAAGACGGAATTAAGGACAATGTTGACGATTTCGCGTCATCCAAACTCGGCATCCCCAAAACAACCAAACCCGCCAGCCCGGATGAAATCCTGTAGGGACGCTCATTAGAATGTCGTTCAACGAGCACGGCAACATCGAGCTCGCCCCCCACCACCACAAAGGGGACAGGAGCCTTTGTGGTGATCTTCGGCCCCGGCGTTCACCATCTCAATCCATAACATCTAGCGGCCGTTTTTGGGTCCAGATGTTACGGATCGAGATGAATTGTTCAGCGGTGCCCGTTTATCTAGATCTGTAACAACTACTCGGCAAATAAGGGTCTACCTGTTACAGAACGAGACAAACCGCGGACCACCACAAAGGGGACAGGCACCTTTGTGGTGGTTTTCGACAAAAAGAAGCCGCCCCAATAAAAAGGGGCGGCATCAAGCAGGTCTATTTTTGGCGTCCCTCAAGACCCAACGAGAACGTCGCGGTAGCCCCGGACACACCTTTCCCTCGGGCGACCCTCGCGAAGCGCGTGAGCACGAGGGAAAGGTGTGTCCGGGGCGTACAGCAACGTTACTCGGCAGCGGCCTTGAACTTGTTGTAGTTGATCAGGCAGCCGGCCTTGACGATGGCGCGCTCCTCTGCCGTCATATCGGCAATGTAAAGCTCAATCCGCTCGACCGTGCCGTCGGCGCGCACCACGTAGGCGGCGATGTCCTTCAGGTCGCCATCGAGCGCGGCACGGATACCCGGCACAAAGACGTAGTCGCCCACCTCAAAGTTAGGCTCGGCCTCCATCTGGAAGGGCACCATGCCCCAGTTCATCACGTTGGAGCGATAGCGCTTGGTGGCATACTCGTGGACGATGTTGGCCAGGCCGCCAATCACGCGCTGGCAGCTCGCGGCCTGCTCGCGGGCAGAACCGTCGCCGGGCTTCTTGGCATAGAGCATGGAGCCGTACTCGGTCGCCTTGGCGTCGGCAGCGACACCCGCGCCGACCAGCGCCTCAAACACACCAGCAAGCTCGGCATCGAGCGCCGCCAAGTCGCCTGCTGCCTCGCCGGCAACGCGGCGCTTCTCCACGGCGTCGACTTCCTTGGAGCGGCCCACGTAAGCCGGGTCGCGGCGGCTGAGCGTAAACTCGGCCAGGCCCAGCGGGTTGGAGCGGAAGGAGCTCGTCTCACCCGAAGGAATGAGCTCGTCGGTCGTGGTGACCGGGTCCATGATCTTGGAGCACACCTTGAGCAGGATATCGTCGCCGAGAGGCTCCATCGCGGGCCACGGTTTGATGTTGGGACCCTCGACCAGCTCGTCGGCAGGCTCCGCCTTGCCAAAGCCCCAGTACACACGCTTTTTGTACGGCGCGTCGTCAAAGGTGTACTCGCAGGCCTCGTCCCAAGTCTCCTCGGGCAGATCGGTCGCCGGCGTCAGGACGCCGCCGTTGGCAGCCGTCGCCGCAATGGAACGGGCGTCCATCAGGGCCACGGCGCTCAGCTGGCCATTACCCGGCTTGGAACCCTCGCGGTTGGGGAAGTTGCGCGTAGTGTGGCGGATGGACAGGCCGTTGTTGGCAGGCGTGTCGCCGGCGCCGAAGCACGGGCCGCAGAATGCCGTGCGCACGATCGCGCCGGCCTCCATAAGGTCGTAGATGTAGCCGCGGCGTGTAAGCTCGAGTGCCACGGGCTGGCTCGTGGGGTAGACCGACAGCGAGAACTCGCCGCAGCCGGTGTTGGCGCCCTTGAGCACGCGGGCGGCCTGAACCACGGAGTCGTAGTTACCGCCCGAGCAGCCGGCGATAACGCCCTGCTGCACGTGCAGCTTGCCGTCGACGATCTTGTCGAGCAGGCTAAAGTGCGTCTTGCCCTCGCCGATCTTGGCGGCCTCGAGCTCCACCTCGTGCAGGATGTCCTCGAGGTTCTCGTTGAGCTCGTCAATCTCGAAGCCGTTGGAAGGATGGAACGGCAGCGCGATCATGGGCTTGATGCTCGACAGATCGACCTCGACGCAGCCGTCGTAGTAGGCAACATCGGCGGGCTTGAGCTCGCGGTAGTCGTCGCCGCGGCCGTGCATGGTCAGAAACATGTGCGTGTCCTCGTCGGTGGCCCAGATGCTCGACAGGCAGGTGGTCTCGGTGGTCATGACATCGACGCCGTTACGGTAGTCGGTCGTCATGCTCGCGATGCCGGGGCCCACGAACTCCATGACCTTGTTCTTGACGTAGCCCTTGGCAAAGACGGCACGGATGATGGCGAGCGCCACGTCGTGCGGGCCAACGCCGGGGCGCGGGGCGCCCGTGAGGTAGATGGCGACAACGCCGGGATAGGCGACATCGTAGGTGTCGCGCAGCAGCTGCTTTGCCAGCTCGCCACCGCCCTCGCCCACGGCCATGGTGCCCAGGGCACCATAGCGGGTGTGCGAGTCGGAACCCAGGATCATCTTGCCGCAACCGGCGAAGTTCTCACGCATAAAGGAATGGATGACGGCGATGTGCGGCGGGACGAAGATGCCGCCGTACTTCTTGGCCGCTGAAAGGCCAAAGACGTGGTCGTCCTCGTTGATGGTGCCGCCCACGGCGCACAGCGAGTTATGGCAGTTGGTGAGCACGTAGGGCAGCGGGAACTGCTCCATGCCCGAGGCGCGCGCCGTCTGGATGATGCCGACAAAGGTGATGTCGTGGCTCGCCATGGCATCGAAGCGAATCTTGAGCGCCTCGGGGTTGCCGGACGTATTGTGTGCTTGGAGGATCGAATACGCGATGGTGCCACGCTTGGCGTCCTCAGGCGTCTGCGTAATACCGCGCTCGGCAGCCTCGGCCGCAGGCACAACCTCGCTGCCGCCGCGCAGGTAGATGCCGTCCTCGTACAGCTTAACCATACTGTCTCCCACTCTGCCCGAAAGGCTCGGGCGCATAGCATACATTCGTTCAATATCGTGCCATAGAACGGTTGCGAGTGGGTTACGAATCTACACGTTCACTTTATTTCAGTAAAGTAAAGGACGAGCCCGGCGTGGGTCGGCAGATTTGGTGCAAGAGTGTCCCTTTCGACTAGTCATTTAAGAACGTCCCCAATGACTACCCATCCGGAGCAAGTCAACGCCGCAGGCAGAGAACGGACAGCGAGCGGGCCGTATTTCCAAAGTGAGGAACGTTCCCAAGTGCCGCATCCGGGCCATGGCAACGCCGATATTTTGGCGCGGACAGCGAAAGCCCGTCAGAGCGAGCAAGGTGCCTTGAAACAAGGCGGCATTGATCTTTTGATCATGCCGTCGAAGTTGAAAGGCAGATTGCCGCTCTGGCGGGCTTGCAGCGTCGACTGGTTACGCGGGTTGGTAAACCCGCGTAACTACAGATCTCCGCCGGCGCCCAAAAGCTTGCGCATAACCTGTTCGGGGTTGACTGAGCCGTCGCGCGGGGCCAGAGCGGTGATCTTCTTCTGCATCTTGTACTCGTGCAGCTCGTCCTCGAGCTGGCGCACGCGGGCGCGGAGCTTCTCGTTCTCGCGGTCGCGCTCCTCGGCACGCTCCTTCATATCGAGGATGCGTACCACGCCGGCGAGGTTGATGCCCTCGTCGGTCAACTGGTTGATGAGTTCCAGACGCTCGATATCGGCACGCGAATACAGGCGCGTGTTACCACCCGAGCGCTGAGGATTCACCAGGCCTTTGGACTCGTAGACGCGCAGAGTCTGCGGGTGCATGCCGGTCAGCTCGGCCGCCACGCTGATCATGTACAGCGGTTTGTTCCTAT
>CAUDVX010000039.1 GCA_958452935.1 uncultured Collinsella sp.
CCCTTTATCTCGCGCTACCGCAAGGAAGCCACGGGCGGCATGGACGACGTCGCCCTACGCGCCCTCGACGAACGCCTGTCCTACCTGCGCAATCTTGAGCAGCGTAAAGAGGACGTCATTCTGCTCATCGACGCCCAGGGCAAACTCACGCCCGAACTCGAGCAGCAGATTCGTGAGGCCACGCAACTCCAACGTGTCGAGGACCTCTACAAGCCCTACCGCAAAAAGCGCATGACCCGCGCGCAGAAGGCCCGCGAGGCGGGCTTGGAACCGCTCGCTAATATGATCATCATGCAGGCCTCGGCCAAGGGCAGCGCACTCGACGCTGCCGCGGACTACGTCAACGAGGAGGCCGGCTTCGACACGCCCGAGAAGGCGCTCGCCGGCGCCGCCGACATCGTGGCCGAGACGGTGGCCGAGGATCCCGAGAACGTCGCCGACCTGCGCGCCTTTACGCAAAACACCGCCGACATCGTCGTCGAGGCCACCGACCCCGCCGAGAAGACTCCCTACGAGCCCTACTACAACTTCGACGAGCCGCTGCGCCGTATACCCAACCACCGCGTGCTGGCTATCGACCGCGGTGAGCGCGAGGGCAAGCTCCGCGTGCGCGTGAACGTCGACGGCGCCGCCGCCACGGCGCGCCTCGGCAGCCGCTGGCCCCGACGCCAGGGCGTGTTTGCCCCCATCTTCGATGCCGCCATCGCCGACGGTTACAAGCGTCTCATGGCCCCCTCGCTGGAGCGCGAGGCCCGAGCCAAACTCACCGTTCGCGCCCAGACAGAGGCCATCAACGTCTTTGCCAAGAATCTCGAGGGCTTGCTCTCGGCACGCCCCGTCCGTGGCGCCCGCGTGCTCGCGCTCGACCCGGGCTACCGCACCGGCTGCAAGGTCGCCGTCATGGACGAGACCGGCAAGCTGCTCGACCACGGCGTGGTCTATCCCACCAAGCCGCGCCACGACGTCGCCGGCACCAAGCGCGAGCTCGCTCGCCTCGTCAAGAAGGACGGCGTCAACACCATCGTCATCGGCAACGGCACCGCTAGCCGTGAGACCGAGGAAGTCGTCTCGGAGTTTATTGCCGAGCAGGCGCCCAGCCTTCGCTACACCATCGTCAACGAAGCCGGCGCGTCGGTGTACTCCGCCTCCGAACTCGCAAGCCAGGAGTATCCCGATCTGGATGTCACCGTGCGCGGCGCCATGAGCCTGGGCCGCCGCCTGCAGGACCCGTTGGCAGAGCTCGTCAAGATTCCGCCCCAGTCCATCGGCGTGGGCCAGTACCAGCACGACCTTGACCAGGCCGAGCTCTCGCGCACGCTGGGCCACGTGGTGGAGGACGTCGTTAACCGCGTGGGTGTCGACGTCAACACCGCAAGCGCAAGCCTGCTGGGATACGTATCGGGCATTACGCCGGGCGTGGCCAAGAACATCGTGGCCTACCGCGAGGAAAACGGTGCCTTCACCGATCGCCGCCAGCTCAAGAAGGTCCCCAAGCTGGGACCCAAGGCATACCTCAACGCCGCGGGCTTCCTGCGCATTAGCGGCGGCAAGAACCCGCTCGACGCGACAAGCGTCCACCCCGAGAGCTACGAGGTGGCAACGGCCGTCCTGGAGCGTGCCGGCGTTGCCGCCAGCGAGCTCAGCCGTGGCGGCGTGCCCGACATCGAGCGCCGTCTGGGCAGTATCTCGGCGCTGGCAAGCGACCTGGGCTGCGGCACTCTCACGCTCATCGACATCGTCAACGAGCTCAAAAAGCCCGGCCGCGACCCGCGCGACGACGCGCCCGAGGTAGTCTTTAGCCGCTCGGCGCTTTCCATCGACGACCTGGAGCCCGGCATGGAACTCAAGGGCACGGTGCGCAACGTTGTGGACTTTGGCGCCTTCGTCGACGTGGGCGTGCACCAGGACGGCCTCGTGCACATCTCCAAGCTGGCTAACCGCTTCGTCAAGCACCCGAGCGACGTGGTACGCGTCGGCGACACGGTCAAGGTGTGGGTAGAGAAAGTCGACCGCGACCGCAAAAAGATCTCCCTCACCATGGTGCAAGGGAAGCAAACCGCCTAAAGCAAGGGTCCCCCCCTCTCGCAATGTGCAAAATCGCGAGTATTCTGCAATTTCCGCCGCCCCGAACGCCCCTCAGAGGCAATAAAGTCACAAACAGCCCCCGTTTTAGCGTCGTCAGAGCCAAAACGGGGGCTGTTCCGTGCTTTATCTAGCTGGTAAAAGCCTTTACCTTGCTGAATACTCTCAATTTTACACGTCGCAGGCGGGGGTACCTTTGCCCACGGCAGGATTGGAGGCCGATCACCAACCTACCGGCAAGTTCGTGTCGGCAGCCCCGGCCTTTCCTTTGCCCAACGCGACCCTTGCGAAGCGCGTGAGCGATAGGGAAAGGAAAGGCCGGGCGAACAACTCGCAGCGCAGCCAGTGTTCGCGTTACGGCAGGATATGGAAGCCGAGCGACGCGATATCCTTGGCAAAGCCGCGCACGGTGTCGAGCGAGACCTCGTAGGGGTCACGGCCGATGTTCTTGCGCTTGGCCAGGATGCTGTTGGGCACCGTGATGATCTGGCAACCGCAGGCTTCGGCCTGGTAAATGTTGATGAGCTCGCGCGTGGATGCCCACAGGACCTCGCAGTTGGGCTTGGCGGCGGCCTTCTTGACCGACTCCGTCATAAACGGAATGGGATCGACGCCGGTATCGGCGATACGGCCGGCAAAGAGCGAGATGATGGACGGCGTCTCGGCGTCAACGGCCTCGACCATCTCGTCGACCTGCTCGGGCGTAAAGATGGTGGTGACGTTGACCTTGATGCCATCGGCCGAAAGTTTGCGGACCAGCTCGGCGGTGGACTCGCCCTTGGTGGTCACGCACGGAATCTTGACGTAGACGTTGTCGGCCCAGGTAGCGATCTCGCGAGCCTCGACCTCCATGGTCTCGACGTCATCGGCAAAGACCTCAAACGAGACGGACACATCGGTGATGTGGGTCAGGACCTCCTTGGCAAACGCGCGGTAGTCCGTCACGCCGCCCTTCTTCATAAGGGACGGGTTGGTCGTGAAACCCTGAACGTTGCCGTTCTCGTACATGTCGAGCATGCCCTCGAGGTTTGCACCGTCAGCGAACACCTTGATTGCCATCTGCCTGATTCCTTTCGTTTGCATGCGGCCGATAAACTGCTAAACACTTTACCTATGTTTATCAAGGCGTGAGCTGCGGGTTTTTATCTTCTCGGCGAACGGTATAAACACCTCAGTGTTTGGATTGATAAATCGATTGAGCATGCAAAAGCAGAAAGTCGCAGTTCGAGCAAACGTCAGAACGCGGGATTCATTAGATGAGGCCGAAATACTGCATCGCTGTGACGGTACCGTCGTGCGCGACATCGTCGGTCACGTAGTCGGCGACCGCCTTGACCTCGGGCATGGCGTTGCCCATGGCCACGGCTGTCTCGACGGCAGCGAGCATGCCCAGGTCGTTGCCCGAATCGCCAAAGCCAAAGGTGCGCGCATTTCCCTCGCGGCCCAGATACGCCAGTGCTCGCGCCACGCCCACGCCCTTGTCAATGCCCTTGGGGCTCAGCTCGCGATTCTGACCACCGGTATCGCACAGCTCAAACTCGCAATCGATAAAGCCGTCATCGTTGGCTACGCGAGCCAAACTGGGCGCAGTGAGGCCTACCTTGCCCACGCGCAGACTGCCGTCGACGCGCATCTCCTCGGTGCTGTGCGCCACAGAAGTGCCAATCAGAGACGACTGCTCAACACCCGCGGGTTCCAGGGCAAAAGTAGCCACGTTGGTCTCGAAAAAGGCCTCAATCCCTGCCGCGGCCATACGGCGTGCAAGCTCCTCGATAACGTCCTCGCCAAAGCAGTCCTCGTGTACCACGCGTCCCTCGACCTCGAGCGTGGCTCCCGCCATGGCAACGATGCCCGCGGGGTCGAGCGCGCGCAGGCTATCGGCGATAAGCCACAGGGGGCGGCCCGTGCAGATAAATGCCTTGTGCCCTGCATCGCGCAGTGCACGGAACGCCTCAACCACCGTCTGCGAGGGACGAACCGCCGAAAAGTCCTTATCGGTCATATCGTCGGGATCGAACGACGTCAGCGTGCCGTCCACGTCAAAAAAGAGCACGGCGGAATCGGGGCACGCATCAATCATATGGGTTCCTTTCGAGGATAAGGGCAAACGAAGCATCCATCATATAATGGAGCGACGCAACCAGAGAGGTCACCCATGGAATTTTACGCAAGCTGCCCCGAGGGCTTTGAGTCCGCACTCGCCGATGAGCTTAAACGCCTCGGACTTTCGCATGTCCGCCGCCTGAAAGGCCGCGCTACATTTGAGGGCGAGCTCGAAGAAGGCTACCGCGCCTGTCTGTGGTCGCGCCTGGCGAGCCGCGTGTTCGTGGTACTCGGACGCTTTGAGGCGCAGGATGCCGATGGGCTGTACGACGGCGTTTACGACATCGCTTGGGAGACCATCATCCGCCCCGGCGCCACCATCGCCATTACCGCCCGCGGCGTGACCGAGCAGCTGCGCAACACGCGTTTCTCGGCCCTGCGCGCCAAGGACGCGCTGTGCGACCGTCTGGCCGAGACCACAGGACGTCGCGCCGATGTCGACGCCGCCGATCCCGACGTTCACCTGCTGCTTTCGCTGCGTCAGCGCCGCGCGAGCATAAGCCTGGACCTTTCGGGCGACCCGCTGTTCAAGCGCCTGCCGCCCGCCGCGACCCGCGCCGGCGAGGGCACTCACGTGCTGCGCCCCGACTACGCCGCCCTGGTGCTGGCGCAAGTCGGCTGGACCGCACTGTGCGAGCGCGAGCTGACGTCCGATGATTACGAGAACGAAGCCCTGCCCACGCTGGTCGACGCCTCGTGCGCCGGCGGCGGCCTGCTGTTGGAGGCCGTGAACATTCTGACCGACCGCGCCCCGGGCGCTGCACGAGAGCGCTGGGGCTTTGAGGGCTGGCAGCTGCACGACGCCGCCCTGTGGGAGCAGTTGCTTGCCGAGGCACGCGAGCGCGAGGCGGCAGCACGCGAGCGCCAGGCACGCATCGTTGCCGCGGATGTTGACCCCGCCGCCCGCAAGACCGCTGAGCGCATGGTCAAGTGCGCCGGCTACAAGCGCTTTGTCGATTTTTGCGCCGCCAAGTCCGCCACCGTGCTGGACCACGCGGGCGCCGTCGCCGGTGCCGCCGTGGTCGCGGATACGACCGAGACACCGCTTTCGCTCATGCACGACGCCATGACGCTGGTCGGCGAGCTGCGCCGCGCGCCCGAGCTTGCCGCGGCGCCGGTCGCCGCACTCACCCGCGACGGATTGCTGGCCCGCGCGCTCCACGCCGAGCCCGAGCGCTCGATTGCCGTCATGCCCAACAACGAGGAAGCAGCTATTGAGGTCTGGCCTTCGCTCGACCAGGCCGCCGCGGCGTTTGAGGCTTCGACCAGTGCGGATGCCGAGGCCAAGGTTGCGAATACCAACGAAGTCAACGACGAAGCCGCCAACACCCCCATGCCCGAACCCGCCGCCACACTCGACCTGGGCGACGGCAAGCCGCTGCCCGTGCTCATCCCCGAGTCCGAGCAGTTCGCCAACCGCCTGCGCAAGAACGCACGCCTGCGTCGCAAGTGGGCAAAGCGCGAGGGCGTGAGCTGCTACCGCGTCTACGATGCCGACCTGCCCGATTACTCCGCCGCCATCGATCTGTACGAGGGCTGCCCGCAGACGCCGGGCCGCTGGCTCGTCATCGCCGAATACGCCGCGCCCAAGACCATCGACCCCGCACTGGCCCAGGCCCGCATGCTCGACATCTTGGCCATCGCACCGCGCATCCTGGATGTTCCGGCCGAGCATGTGCACGCCAAGGCCCGCATGCGTTCGCGCGGCGGCTCGCAGTACGGCAAGCAGGGCGCCGGCAAGGGCGGATCGGGCGAGCGCGCCAACATCGCGCGCCGTCGTCTGCCGCTCATCGAAGAGGGCGGCCTCACCTTTGCCGTCAACTTTGACGACTATCTGGATGTGGGTATCTTCCTGGATCACCGCGTAACGCGCAACCTGGTGCGTGAGCACGCCAAGCAGGCGCGCCGCTTCCTCAACCTGTTCGCCTATACCGGCACCGCCACCTGCTATGCGGCCGATGGCGGCGTCGAGGAAACCGTGACGGTCGACCTCTCGAACACCTATCTGGACTGGGCCGAGCGCAACATGCGCCAGAACGGCTTTGTGGGGCCGCAGCATCATTTTGTGCGCGATGACGTGCTCGCCTGGATTCGTGACCAGCGCCAGACGCGCAACCGCTGGGACCTGATCTTTGTCGACCCGCCCACGTTCTCGAACTCGTCCAAGATGGGCCGCCGTACCTGGGATGTCCAGCGCGACCATGTTGAGCTTTTGGCCGGCGTATCGCGCCTGCTCGCACAGGGCGGACACGCCATCTTTAGCTGCAACCTGCGCGGCTTCCGTCCCGAGACGCGCAAGCTCGCGCGTGCGGGCGTGGTGCTGGAGGACATTACGGCGCAGACCATCCCCGAGGACTTCGCGCGCAACCAGAAGGTGCACCATTGCTATATCGTGCGCCGCCTGCCCATCGAGGACGCCATGGCCGAGGTCGGCTTTAGCGCCGAAGAGATTGCAGAGCGAACCGAGGAGCTGCGCAACCCCGAAGCCCGCAAGCCTCGTGCAGCGGCGCCCGCGCACGCACAGGCCGGCAACGGCAAGTCGAACTTTGCCGGCAAACCCTCCCCTGCCGGCAAGCCCAAAAAGAAGAAGTTCTACGCCAGCAAGCCCAAGGGCAAATAGACAAAGTTGCGGTGGAATAGTTCCTAAAAAGCCTGGTAAAGGCCCAAACAGGGACTATTTCACCGCAACTCATATTGAGATGGTGGTTGGCGATCTAGCCTTGGGTGACTAGGCGATAACCGATGCCCACGTGCGTTTGGATATAGCGCGGATGCGCAGGGTCGGACTCGATCTTTTTGCGCAACGTGCCCATAAAGACACGCAAGCTCGCCAGGTCGCTCTTAGTTGCCGTGCCCCAAATCTCGTGCAGGATAAACTGGTGCGTCAGCACCTTGTCGGCGTTGTGCGCCAGCAGGCACAGGAGCTTGTACTCAATCGGCGTCAGATGCAGCTCCTCGCCATCCATCGTGGCGATGCCGGCGTCAAAGTCGATATGCAGCTCACCGGTATCGAATGAGCCCTCAGAGGCAACGCCGCCCGTTTGCGCATACGAAAGGCGCCTGAGCGTCGTGCGAATGCGCGCGAGCAGCTCCTCGACCGAAAACGGCTTGGTCAGGTAGTCGTCGGCGCCAGCATCGAGCGCGCGGATCTTGTCCGCATCCTCGCTGCGCGCCGAGACCACAATGATCGGCATGCCCGACCATGTGCGCACCGACTCCACCACCTTGACGCCGTCCATATCGGGCAGGCCCAAATCGAGAAGCACGATGCTCGGCGTCTGCGATGAGGCGGCGGCGATGGCGGCGTGGGCGGTCTCCACGGCCATATGACGCAAGCCGTGCGCCTCGAGCGCGGCAACGATTAAGTTGCGAACGGCGGGGTCGTCCTCAACGACCAAGATGAGCGGTTTTACGGCAGAGTTCGGCACAGCGTTACTCCTTATCAAACGAAACGTCGGCGACGGGAAGCTCAATCGTAAAGACCGAGCCGTGCGGGTCCGCCGCGGCAACCTCTATGCTACCGCCATGCGCTAACGCAATGGAACGGCAGAGCGAAAGTCCCAGGCCCACGCTGCGATGGCTGTCGGCAAGACCGTGGTTGGCGGTATAGAACGACTCGAAGATCCGCTCGCGGTCCTCGGGCGCAATACCCGGCCCGTCATCGGCCACCGAGCACGTCACGTGCCCATCGTCGACGCCAATCGAAATCACGATATGCGAGCCTGCGGGCGTATAGGTGATGGCGTTGTTCACCAGATTGACCACCAGCTGCACCATCAGGCGCGCATCGACATTGACGAGCGCCGGCTCATCGCACGCCACCACCTTAAGGTCGTGCTCGCGCACAGCCGGACTTACGTGGCGCAGCGCCTCCTCGACGATATCGTCCATGAGCTCGAGCGTAGTCGACAGATGCATACCGTCGCCCTCGAGCTTGGTGATGGCAAGCAGGTTCTCGACGGTGGCGTTGAGCCATTGCGCATCCGAGCGAATGGACAGGAGCAGGCCGCGACGCGTCTGGGCGTCGAGCACGGCGGTGCCGGTCGAGCCCTGGTCGAGCAGCACATCGGCATTGCCCGAAATACTGGTGAGCGGCGTGCGCAGGTCGTGCGAGATGGAACGCAGCAGGTTGGCGCGCAGCTGCTCGTTTTTGGCGAGCACCGCCGCCTCCTCGCGGGCCTCCATGGCGCGGGCGCGATCGAGTGCCAGCTCGCCTTCGCTCACGATGGCATCGGCAAGTGTCCGCTCCTCGTGCGTCAGCACGTCGGGCTCGGCAACGATAGCCAGCACGCCCACCACCGAGGCGGGGTCGCCCGAGCGCACGAAGCCGTCGCCTGTGCGAACCGTCAGGTAGATACCATAAAACGCCGAGCCGCCATAGGTGGCATCGAGCGGCGTACCCACATAGGCGGAAGCCGAGAGTCGCGGCGGCATCTGCGGCGCCAGTTCGTGCACCGGTGCCGCATCGCCCACTGCCGTGTACGTCGCACGCGGCAGCAGGTCATCGCCCTCGGCGTCGGCGCCGTACCACACGACCGGACGGCCCGAAAGACGCGCCAGCTGCGTGGCCATGGCGTGGACGATCTGCTGCTGATCGGCGCAGCGCTGCAACATGCGGTTGGTCTCGAGCACCATATGCGTGCGGCGGTCGCTAGCGGCAGCCTGCGCCAAGGCGCGGCGCAGGGCCAACGCAATCGAGCTCGACACAAGCGAGACCACGAACATGATGAAGAACATGCCGGGATAGACGCGGTCGATAAACGACAGCGAGTAGCGCGGGTCGATAAACAAGAAGTTGTAGAGCGCCACGGCGGCAGCCGAGCTCAGCAAGCAATACAGGCGACTCCAGGTAAAGAATGCGCACAGCTGAACGGCGAACACATAGACGATCATGATGCTCGGCGCGAGACCCGGATGGTCGAGCAGCGCGCCCACAATCGTCGCCGCGACCAGCAGCCCCACCGATACGCAGGCGTCATACAGAGGAGTGCGGCGCGTCAGCGTTGTGCGCCGCCACCAAAAGCTATCGGCAATATCGCCGTCCGTACGGACGTCCATCAGCGCCCCGCCCCTCTCTCAAAAACAAAAACCACCACAAAGGGACAGGCACCTTTGTGGTGGTTTTCCCTCGTGGTGGTTCTAAGTGTAAAGCCTTCTACGACCGGTAGCCGCTAGACAAACAGCACGTGCGCGAGCAGTGCGCACACGCACACCGCTCCAAATACCAGTGCCACGATCGAAATCACGCGGTCGGCCATGTCCATGTTGGCACGATTCGTAAAGAACCGGTCTTCGGCGGCGTCGACGCGCGCCTCACGCACCATTTCGACCACCGCCTCGCGGCCATCGAGCGCCTTTGTATCCATGTTTGCCTCCCCGGCCTCAATCTTGTCCATCGAAAACCAACTCCATGCAGCCTGTCGGCGCCTACGGCCGCTCGTTGGGAGCCAGGCGCTGCATCTTGTTCACGGCCTTGAACTTGGTGAACAGCGGCACGTACTCAAAGCTCACGTTGGAGTTCTCCAGGCCGTACCAACGCGCGGGCGTGCCGGCAGCACGGCGGATGATGTACTTGAGCGTGATGGCCGTACGCTCGCTCGGTTCCACGTCGCTCTCGGGCGCCAGAAGCTTACGGATCAGGACGAACTTGAACGTACCGATGTTACCCGGATCCTTGTAGACCGAGTAGTCATGCGTCTGCGGCGGCAGCTCGCCGGTGGCAGCCAGGTCCTGAACAACCTGACGCAGGTAGGCATTGACGCGCTGGTTGATCTTGTAGCCCAGGTACAGATGCACGCGGAACACGTAGTCGGTGCCGAACGTCTCGACCGAATAGGCAAAGGTGTGCGGTTCGTCCATGGTCTCGACATTCACAAACCACCAGGCGCGGGCGCGCTTGGGATGCTTATCCAAGATCGAGTAGACGATATCGCGGTCGATGTAGTCGGTATGGGTGTCCTTGGTCAGGTACACGATGTTGTCGCTCACGAGCTCGTAACGGTCGTCGTCGCGCAGGCGCTTGAGCTGCGGCAGGTAGCTGCGCAGCGGCAGTAGCGTAAACTGGCGCTGCTCGACCGCCGTGCCGTTGTACCAGCACACCATAATGCCCATGATGAGTGCAGCCATAAGGATGGTGAAATAGCCGCCGTGGAAGAACTTGGTGAGCGAGCTCACGAAGAAGAAGCCTTCGAGCAAAAGGAAGAAGGCCGCGAAGATCCATGGAGCAACCTTGAGCTTGCGCTCCTCGTGCAGGTAGAAGAAGAGCAGCAGCGTGGTGCACATCATAGTCAGCGTAATGGCAAGGCCGTAGGCGGCTTCCATATGCGCCGAGTTCTGGAACAGCAGCACCACGATGACGCAGCCGACAAGCATGACGTTGTTGACCATGGGGATGTAGAGCTGGCCCTTGGTCTCGGCAGGGTAGAAGACCTGCATGTGCGGCATAAGGTCCAGGCGGCTGGCCTCGGACACCAGCGAGAATGCGCCGGTGATGAGCGCCTGCGAGGCAATGATGGCCGCGACGGTGGAAAGGCCGACGGCAAAGGGACGCAGGCCCGGGGTGAGCATCTGGTAGAAGGGGTTGAGGTCGGCGATACCCATGAGCTCGGGGTTGGCGGCGTTGTTGATAAGCCAAGCGCCCTGGCCCATATAGGAAAGCAGCAGACAGCACTTAACGAACGGCCAGGTTGCGTAGATGTTGCCGCGGCCCACGTGACCCATGTCGGAATAGAGCGCCTCGGCACCGGTGGTGGCAAGGAAGCAGCTGCCCAGAATCATGATGCCCGCGTGGTTGTTGGGGCTCAACAAAAAGCCGATGCCACGCAGCGGGTTGAGGCACAGCAGCACCGCGGGGTGCTGGAAGACAAAGAACAGACCCGTGCCGCCCAAGAACAGGAACCACAGCGTCATGATGGGGCCAAAGGCGTGACCGATCTTGGCCGTACCGATACGTTGCACCAAGAAGAGCGCGATGATGATGGCAAGCGTGATGGCCACGACACGGCCCTGATCGTCACCCAACACAGCATGGACCGCCGGGATGGTGCGCAGGCCCTCGATGGCCGTGGTAACGGTAACGGCGGGCGTCAGGATGCCGTCAGCGAGCAATGCGGCGCCGCCCAGCATGGCGGGGATGATGAGCCACTTGCCGCAGCGCTTGACCAGGCTGTACAGGGCAAAGATACCGCCCTCGCCGTGGTTGTCGGCGCGCAGCGAGATCAGCACGTACTTGACGGTCGTCAGCAGCGTGACCGTCCACACGACAAGGGAGAGCGCGCCGAGCACGAACTCCTCCGTGACGCTTCCGATGCCGCCGTTGCCGGCAACGAGTGCCTTGGTTACATACATGGGGCTGGTGCCGATATCGCCATACACCACGCCCAGCGTGACGAGCATCGCCGAGATGCTCACAGGAATCGCAGCGTGCGAGGCTGCCTCCTTGGCCTTTTGTTCCATAAGCCGGTTTCCTCCCAACTTTAATGTTCGAAGGGATTATAGGCAATCGGCCCATGTTTTAATGCACTGTTTTCCCAGCTAGATAAAGATTTATACAGTCTTTAAGCTACCGCGGCGATATGGAATGTAACAAAGGGACTGTCCCCTTGTCACATTCGTCATTTTCCAAGCCAGTTTTTGAACCACCATTCCATGGATCGGCTCATCTCGGCCATAAAGGGACTCGTGTGCTTGCGGGTATAGATGTCCACGACGCGCTCCCCCACCTCGCGGGCATGCGGACGGAACATCGCGTCCATCTCGGCCACCTGCGCGTCCATAGTCGCAGCATCGGCGCGGCAGTAGCGCTCCTCGTGCACCAGGTTCACCACGGGATGCGCAATGGCCGGACGCTCCTTACGGGGCGTGCCGATGATGAGCATCGAAAGCGGCATGGTATAGGGCGGCAGATCGAGCAGCTCGGCAACTTCCTCGGCGTTCTCCACGATGTCGCCAATGTAGCAGCTTCCCAGCCCCAGGGCCTCGGCGGCAACCACGGCGTTTTGCGCGGCGATCACGGCGTCCTGGGCCGCGATGGCAAAGTCGCCCAAACCCGGCGCGCGGCGGGGCGCCTTGCCCGTGCGCTCGACAAACTCGGGCTCAAAGCAGCCCACGTGCTCAAACAGATCGATCCACTTGGCATAATCGACCACAAATATCAGTGCCCAGGGCGCCTTGGCGATCATGGGCTGGTGGTCGCACAGGTCGGCCAGGCGGTCGAGCGTAGCCTGCTCGCGGATGCTCACGATGGAATACATCATCATGGCGCCCGCCGACGGTGCGCGACTCGCCGCATGCAAGATTGCCGCCCGCTGCTCGTCGGTCACCGCCACGGGGCGGTCGTCGTCATCACGCGCGAAGGCACGCGTGGACGAGCGGTGCTCCAAGATGTCCAGTACCGCGTTACCCGTAGTCTCGACCGGATAACCGTTCGCATCCACGCCCGCAGCTCCGCCGCAGCACTCGGCACCCGTTATACAAACCTGCTCGCCCATAGCTCTATCCTCGCCATTTCTTTAAGAAGCCTTTACGTTTCCGTGTAATTCCCGTCCATTATCGCGCAGGCCGCCACTACATTGCGCCACACCGCCGCACATGCGCGTTAATATGGCTGGTTGTTGTGCGCAGCCCGCAAATGCAGCGCATATTTAGGTAACAATCGGGTAAACCCCCGCTTTCGTAGGTTTTAAGTTTGTGAGGAGTCTCAGCATGTTCGCTGCCGCCATCTCGCTCGTCGGTCTTGCGGCGACCGTCTACCTTGTTTTGCGCGAGGCCAAGGCCATTCGCGCTCAGTCGGGCACCGTCACCAAGGGCGCCTTCGCCTGGAGCGTCGCCTTCGGCCTGTTCCAGCTCTTTTTGACCGTCTGGGGCGCTATTGGCCTCGTCGCGCAAAACGAGCCGCTCGCCTTTGTGATGCTCATCCTGACCAATGCCATCCTCACCGGCTGCGCCTGGGCCAGTATCGCCCGCGACCGCATCGCCCCGCGCGTCTTTGCGTTCGCCGGGCCCGACGCCCCCGCCCCCACCGGCAAGCTCGCCCGCCTGCGCGGCGCCTTTGTGGGCAAACCGCTCGTCGCCGCCGTCTTGTGCCTGCTGCTCGCCGGCGTCTTTGCGCTGCTGGGCATGGAGGTCTCGTCCAACCACGACTTTACCTGGGTCTACCCCCTGTGCATCCTGCTCGAGTGGGCCATCATCACCACGCTCATGGTCGGCCTGTTCTTCCTGTTCCAGCGCCACGGCGCAGCTCCCGCGGTCCTGGCCTTTGCCCTCTTTGTCCTGGGCATTGCCGAGTTCTTCGTCATCACGTTTAAATCCATGCCCATCCAGCCGGGCGACCTTTCGGCCATCTCCACCGCCGCCGCGGTCGCCGGCACCGGCTACACCTTCTCGATCTCACTGTTCTGCGTGCTGTCCATGGGCTTTACCGCCATCGCCATGCTGCTATGCGAGTACGCCGGCCTGGTGGCACCGCACCGTCAGAAGGGCGCCGCCAACGCCAAGCGCATGCTGCTCACCAACCTGCTCGTCGCCGTGCTGTGCCTGGGCGGTGTAACCGCACACGTCACGCTCATCGACTACTACAACACCCTCGGCATCACCGTCTACACCTGGCGCCCGCTCGAGAGCTACTGGCGCGAGGGCTACCTGCCCGCTTTCATTAGCGCAGCGCAGTCCATCAAGCCGCCCAAACCCGCCGACTACTCCGTCGACGATGCCAAGGCCACGCTCAAAAAGTACGCCAAGGCCTACGACAAGTCCGATGCCGCCAAGAGCAACGAGCGCGCCGCCGCAAAGGAGCAGTTCGATAGCGAGAAGCCCACGGTCATCGCCATCATGAACGAAACCTTCTCGGATCTTTCGATCTACCAGAACATGCGCTCCGGCTACGAAGGCCCGCAGTACTTTAAGAACCTGTCCAACTGCCTCAGCCGCGGCAAGCTCTACGTGAGCGCCTACGGCGGCGGCACCGCCAATACCGAGTTTGAGTTTATGACCGGTAACTCCATGGCCAACCTGGGCTCGGGTGTGTACCCCTACACCATCTACAACATGGAAACGACCGGGAACCTGGCGGAGCAGTTCAAGTCGCTCGGATATTCCACCACGGCCATGCACCCCAACCACGCAACCAACTGGAACCGCGAGAACGTCTACAAGGACTTTGGCTTTGACCAGTTCCTGTCCATCAACGACTTCCAAGGGGCCGACACCCTGCGTGGTATGGTGACCGACCAGGCTACCTACGACAAGATTCTTGAGCTGCTCGACCAGAACGCCGATCCGCAGTTTATCTTCGACGTGACCATGCAGAACCACTCGGGCTACGACACGGGCCTGCTGCCGGCCGACAAGCAGATGCACCTGAACATCGACACGACCGACCTGGACACCAAGACCGTCGAGGACGGCACACTGTCCGATGTCGACGAGTACGTCTCGTGCATCGAGCAGTCCGACCAGGCGCTGCGCTACTTCCTTAACGCCTTGAGCAAGCTCGACCGCAAGGTGGTCGTGGTGTTCTGGGGCGATCACCAGCCGTTCTTCCCGTCCAAGTTCAACGATAAGTGGTTTACCGGCGAGGACGATGCCACGCACCAGGAACGTCTGTGGCAGACCGACTACATCATTTGGGCTAACTACGACGTTGCCGGTTGCGACCAAACGAGCGAGGTCGACGACCTGTCCACCAACTACCTGTCCACCCAGCTGATGCAGCTGATCGGCGCACCGCTGACCGACTACCAGAAAGCGCACATGACGCTGCGCGAGTCGCTGCCCGCCATCAACTCGGTCGGCCACGAGGACGCCAGCCTGCGCTGGGCGCTCTCCTCCAACGTCACCGGTGACGACGCCGCCGCAGCAGCCGCCACCAAGGCGCGCGAGGATTACGCCAAGATGCAGTACTACGAGATGTTCCGCGACGGCAAGAACGTCTATACGGAGCACTTCCAGACCGAGGCCAACGAGACCGACCCCAACCTGGCGCCGGGCACGACCAAGATCAAATAGCGACTAGCTGCGAGTTCATAACTGAAACGTCTGTCCGGGCGGAGGCATATAAGGTTCCCTGCTCGGACAGTCCTGCGCAAGACGGAGGCCACATTAAGTGGCCTCCTTTG
>CAUDVX010000040.1 GCA_958452935.1 uncultured Collinsella sp.
ACTGGACACGGGTTCTCGCATTCTTTCTGAGGTTGCGTTGATGCAATATGCAGACAACATATTGCCACATTAGGGCGTTTGGCGCGGCAGTTTTGGCGATTTAGGACAACGGGCGTGCGTTTGATGGAGCGCGCCTAAATCAGCCTAAAATGCTCGAGCGCCGCAACGACACCGTCGTGATCGACGGTGTCGGTCACGTAATCGGCCTTATCCTTGAGATAGTCCGGTGCATTGCCCATGGCGATACCGACATCGACGGCGTTCATCAGCGAGACGTCATTGCTGGCGTCGCCGATGCCGTATACGGTTCCGTGGTGGGGATCGAGGGCGTCGAGTACAGACTGGATGCCCCCGCGCTTCGTGCATTCGCGGGGCGAGATTTCGGTTACCTCGAGTTCGAGCTCGTTAAAGCACAGCAGCGGCTCAAGTGCCTTATCTTGAGCGATGTGGTTGGCGAGCGATGTAGACATCAAGATCTTGTAGACACTGTAATGTTGCAGCTGCGTGACTGCGTCGCCCAGGGTGCGCGCGTATCCGGGAGCATCGGGCGCATCGGCACTCATGCGCACGACGCCGTTGAGGCCCTCAAAGCGGATGACCTCGCCCGATTGCTCAAGGTAGGGGGCAAGACGCTGCAGCATACTGGGCGTCATCGACAGATCGCGAATTGTGTGTCCGTTGATCTCGGCGTAACCGCCCGCAAGACAGACGATGCCGGTCCAGGGCAGCTCAAGAAGTTTGGGGTGGATGCAGCTCAGGGTACGTCCCGTGCAGATAAAGGCCATGTTGCCGTTGGCGACAAACTCGCGGATTGCCTGCGAAACCGCCTCGTTGGGATAGGGGGAGAGGTCCCGCTCGTCTTCGGGAAGGTCTTGGGCGAGCCTGGGGTCTTGCCAGGCGAGCGTTCCGTCGATATCGAAGAAGCAAATATTGCCGCGCTTATGGGCCGCGCTGGCGGCAGGGGAGGCCGAGGTGGTGGGCACAAATTCCGGCTCGAGGCCCATGATCTGGTCAAAATGCTCTTTAACGCGGGGAACGGAGATGCCGATAATCACCTGGGCGGTCTTGCCCGTAATGATGAGGCCCTTGGCGCCCACTGCGACAAACGACGCGTTATCTGCAACGATGGAAGGGTCTGCGACCTCGACGCGCAGGCGCGTGGCGCAGTTGGTTGCGCCCACGATATTGCCAACGCCACCTAAAAGCTGAATTACCCGCTCAGCGAGGACGTGATCTTGATCGGATCGACTATTGACCTCGTCATTGGGAGATTGCTCTTTGGCAAAGTCGCTTCCCGTTAAACAATCGATTGCCGCGCGATTGACGACATGATCCTCGCGGCCCGGAGTCTTAAGGTCATAGACCAAGATGAGTGCTCGAAAACTAACAAAAAAGATGAGGCTAAAGGCAAGGCCGATACCGAGCGCCAAAAGATAGGCACCGGCATGCGTGCGCATGAGCGGAATAAAGTTGAAGGCTGCCATCTCCATGAGGCCGCCCGAGAAGATGCCGACGATGCCAAAGAGATTCATGGCTGTGGCAAGGCAAGACGATAAGACGGCGTAGAGCAAAAAGAGCCCGGGGTGGGTGAACATAAAGAGAAACTCGAGTGGCTCGGTAACGCCGCAAACCACCGAAGCGATGATGGCGGGAACAAGGATGACCCTGAGGCCGGCGCGGCGCTCGGGTTTTGCGGTGGAGTAGAACGCAGCTGCGATGGCAGGAAGGCCAAAGAGCTTGACCCAGCCGGTGGCGGTAAAACCGGCCCACGGCGCAAGCTCATTAAGGGGGCGCGTGCTATGGGAGAGGATGGGGAGCAAACTGCTCCACGTGGCGTAGATGCCGTCGTTAATGACCAGGTTGTCGTAGTAGATCGGCATGTAGAGCAGGTGGTGCAGGCCAAAGGGCTCGAGTGCTCGTTCTAAAAAGACAAAGATGCCCACGCCAAAGGGACCGACGCCTGCAAGCGCGTGACGCAGCGTATCGGTTACATCGTATACGTAGGGCACGATGGCGGCCGAGATAGCAGCAAGGGCAAACACGGCAAAAAAGCTGATGAGGTAGACCAGCGAGGAGCCCGAGAAGGTGCCGAGCCAATCGGGAACCTTGGCATCGTAGAAGCGGTCATGGATGGCAACGACGGTTGCCGATACCGCCAGCGGGCCGATAATGCCGGTGTCGAGCGTCTTGATGCCGTCGATGACGGTGATACCGCTGGCGGAGGTCAAAGATGACGGGTACTCAAGTCCAAGGTTGTCTCCGCTCAGCTTAATGATCTCGCTCAAAAAGAAGCAGTAGGCAAAATAGGCGACGAGAGCCTCGAGGCAGCAACGAGCCGGTTGTTTTTGGGCAAGACCGATGGGCAGCGCTACGGCAAAAAGGAGCGGGAGGCGTTTAAAGACCGTCCACGAGCCGCGCTGGATGATAGCCCAGAAAACGTACCAAGGGGTTCCGTATACGGCGAGATCGCCGACGATGTCCGCAGTCGTTGCGAGAGCGGAGACGCCGACCATGAGGCCTGATATAGAAAACAGCATGGCGGGCGCGAACATTGCCCCGCCAAAGCGTTGGATTTTTTGCAGCATGTTCTGCCTTCCGAATATCGAGGCGCGTTGCGCGTGGGGAAACGTTTAAACAATGGATTCATTGTAGAGGACCAGACGAGTGTCGTACCGGCAGTTTTGAGCGAAACCGATTTGGGCATGACAGAAACCGTCAACGGCTAAATCCTGTCGCTTCACCGATATTCGGTTTAAACAACTTTAAGAAATGCTATCGTGCCTAGCCGGAAATGAATAATGTAGAGGTGAAACAATGCCAAAAGCGATATACGAAGGAATCTACCGAGAAATACGCTCGCGCATCATTAATGGGACCTATGCGTTTCAGGAGATGCTGCCAACCGAAGCCGAGCTGACCGCGGAATTTGGCTGCACGCGCAATACCGTCCGCCGCGCTTTGAGCATGCTGGCCGACGGGATGTTTGTGCAGCCCATACACGGCAAGGGCGTGCGCGTTATTTGGCTTAAGGGCGAAACCGACATGTTGGGCGCACTCGAAGAGGTTGAGTCGTTTGGCGAGTTTGCAAAGCGCAACAATGCCGTTGCATCGACGGACGTTAAGTCTTTCGAACATCTGGTTTGCACCGAGCAACTCTCTCGTCACCTGGGCTTTAAGGTGGGCGAGGAGTTGATTCGCGTAGTGCGTGTCCGAAGCCTCAACGGCAACGCGCGCCAAGTGGACCATGGCTATTTTTTGGCGTCGATCGCCAAGGGCCTGACTCCCGAGATCGCGGCAGATTCTATTTACGGCTATCTGGAGCACAAGCGCGGTGTCAAAGTGATGGCGAGCCGTCGTACGGTGAGTGTCGAGCTCGCCAACGATGAGGACTGCAGCTATCTTGACCTCGGCAAATACAACTGCGTTGCCGTCATGGAGAGTCAGTCGTACACCTCGGATGGCATCTTGTTTGAGGTGACGCACACTCGCACACACCCCGAGATCTTCCATTACCGCGTCAATTCCAAGCGATAGCCGGCTAGCTCGCAGCCTGACGAGACTCATGGCCTCAAAGAGAAAACGCCCGGTCAAACCGACGGTACATCGGCTTGACCGGGCGTTTTCTCTGCATTAGATAACAAATAATTGTTTATACAAAACTTGTCAAGTATCAAGTTGAAATTACCGTTCACCGAAGTTTTTCTACCGCTCTAGTAATACTTGTTCAAACAACTAGCCAAATGGCGTATCGTTCAAATCAGCAAAAGGGGCAAAGTCCCCGAGCCAATCTCCGAAGGCGGCGGCAAAGGGTGCCGCCACGGTGTGAAAGGGTGGATTGTAATGAAGAACGAAATGAGCAGAAGGCAGTTCCTGGGCTTTGCTGGTTCCGCGGCTGCAGTTCTTGGTCTGGGCCTCGTGGGTTGCGGTGGTTCTGCCGGCTCCGGCTCCTCTGCTTCTGGTGACGCTGCCGAGGTCTACTTCCTCCAATTCAAGCCCGAGGTCGACAAGGAGTGGAAGGAGATCGCCAAGGCCTATAAGAAGGAGAAGGGCGTCGAGGTCAAGATCGTGACCGCCGCTTCCAACACCTACGAGGAGAAGCTTAAGTCCGAGATGTCCAAGAGCTCCGCTCCGACCCTGTTCCAGGTCAACGGCCCCACCGGTCTTAAGAACTGGAAGGATTACTGCGCCGACCTGTCCGATACCAAGCTCCGCGGTGAGCTCATTGACGACTCCCTGGCTCTGCAGTCCGACGGCAAGGATGTGTGCATCGACTGGGTCCAGGAGAGCTTCGGCATCATCTACAACAAGCAGCTGCTCGAGAAGGCTGGCTACAAGGCCGAGGACATCAACTCCTTCGACAAGCTGAAGGCTTGTGCCGACGACATCCAGGCCCGCAAGGACGAGCTTGGTGTCGAGGGTGCCTTCACTTCCGCCGGCATGGACGACTCCTCCAGCTGGCGCTACACCACCCACCTTGCCAACATGCCGCTCTACTACGAGTTTGAGAAGGAGCACAACCAGGAGGACGACGAGATCAAGGGTGAGTTCCTCGACAACTACAAGCAGATCTTCGACCTGTACATCACCGACTCCACCTGCGATCCTTCGCAGCTTGCTTCCAAGACCGGCGACGACGCCACCAACGAGTTCGCAACCGGCAAGGCCGTTTTCTACCAGAACGGCTCTTGGGCCTACTCTGACCTCGTCAAGGCCGGCATGACCGACGATCAGATTGGCATGATGCCGATCTACATCGGTGTTGACGGCGAGGAGAACCAGGGCCTGTGCTCCGGCGGCGAGAACTACTGGTGCGTCAGTTCCCAGGCTTCCGAGGATGCCCAGAAGGCCACCGAGGACTTCATGTATTGGTGCGTCACCGCTGACACCCCGACCAGCATCATCGCCGACAAGATGGGTCTGACCGCTCCGTTCAAGAGCGCCAAGGAGACCACCAACGTCTTCTCGCAGCAGGCCGTTGCCATGGCCAAGGACGGCAAGAAGACCGTCGCTTGGGACTTCGTCTACATTCCCTCCGAGGAGTGGAAGAAGAACCTCAAGCAGGCTCTGATTGCCTACGCTGCCGATAACAGCAAGTGGGACGGCGTCAAGAACGCCTTCGTCGATGGCTGGAAGACCGAGAAGGCCGCTTCCGAGTAAGCAGTTGCTGCCCAAGCTATCTGATTAGCGACAGGGGGGGCGGGCAGACGTTGGTTTGCCCGCCCCCTGCATATTGAAAGGACCCTTTTATGGGCAAAGCACTCAAGCGCTGGTGGCCGCTCTTTATGCTGCCCACGTGCCTGGCGTTTATGATCGGGTTCGTGATCCCTTTTATCCAGGGCTTCTATCTCTCGTTCTGCCAGTTTATTATCATTAGTAATGCGCACTTTGTCGGTATCGAGAACTACGTGCGCGCGCTGTCCGATCCGCAGTTCTCCACGTCGTTCTTCTTTACCGTGGCGTTTGCCTTCCTGTCGACGGTGCTCATCAACGTGATCGCCCTGGCCATTGCGCAGGCGCTCACCCGCAAGGCGCTCAAAGGCACCAACATCTTCCGTACGATCTTCTTTATGCCTAACCTGATCGGCGGCATCGTGCTGGGCTACATTTGGCAGATTCTGATCAACTGCCTGCTCTCCAACGTGGGCGCCCAGCTCATCGCTCTTAACTCTGCTGCTGGCTTCTGGGGCCTTATCATCCTGACCCTGTGGCAGCAGGTCGGCTACATGATGATCATCTACATCGCTGGTCTGCAGTCCATTCCGTCCGACTACATCGAGGCCGCCAAGGTCGACGGCGCTACGGCATGGCAGACGTTTTGGAAGGTTAAGATCCCTAACCTGATGCCGACCATCACCATCTGCCTGTTCCTGTCCATCACCAACGGCTTTAAGCTGTTCGACCAGAACCTCGCCCTCACCGGCGGCGCCCCCGCGCACTCCACCGAGATGCTCGCCCTGAACATCTACAACACGTTCTATTCGCGTGCCGGTATCGCATGGCAGGGCATTGGTCAGGCCAAGGCGGTTATCTTCTGCATCCTGGTCGTGGCCATCTCCATGATCCAGCTTAAGGCCACGAGGTCCAAGGAGGTGCAGCAGTAATGAAACGCGATAAGGTTATTAACCGCGCGCTCTCGATTTTCTTTACGATCCTGTCGCTCGCGTGGATCTACCCCGTGTTTATGATCGCGCTCAATTCCTTTAAGAAAGCGACCGCAATCAGCACCACCACGGCGTTCGATCTGCTCACGCCCGAGACGTTCAACGGCCTTGCAAACTACGTGCACGCTCTTAACGAGCAGGGCTTTGCCTCGGCGTTTATGTACTCGCTCATCATCACGGTCACGTCGGTCGTTCTGATCTTGGTGTGCTGCTCCATGTGCGCCTGGTACGTAGTCCGTGTCAACAGCAAGATCTCGAACTTCTTCTATTATCTGTTCGTCTTTTCTATGGTCGTGCCCTTCCAGATGCTCATGTTCACGCTGTCCAATTTGGCGGACCGCATCGGCTTCAACACGCCGTTCAACATCTGCTTTATCTACCTTGGCTTTGGCGCGGGCCTGGCGGTCTTTATGTTCGCCGGTTTTGTAAAGAACATCCCGCTCGAGATCGAGGAGGCGGCCATGATTGATGGCTGCAACCCGGTCCAGGTGTTCTTTAAGATCGTCCTTCCCATCATGAAGCCCACCTATCTTTCGGTCGGCATCCTCGAGACCATGTGGGTCTGGAACGACTATCTGCTGCCCTACCTTACGCTCGACTCCACCAAGTACAAGACCATTCCTATCTTGATCCAGTACTTCCGCGGCGGCTACGGCCACGTCGAGCTCGGCCCCATGATGGCCTGCATCATGATGGTCGTTATCCCTATCGTTATCATGTACATCCTCTGTCAGAAGTACATCATCGACGGCGTGGTGGCAGGTGCCGTCAAGGGCTGATGCCGTAACTGTTTTGCAAGTTTCTGCGGCGCCCCTCAGCGCGGCGCCGCATATCGAAAGGTAGAGACATGGCCGAGATCGTTCTCAAACATGTTCAGAAGGTGTATCCCAACAACGAGTCAAAAAAGAAGGGCTTCTTTGGCAAAAAGAAGAAGACCGAGGAGAAGAAGCACAACCTCAAGGTTACCGAGGACGGTGTGCACGCTGTAGAGGACTTCAACCTCACCGTTCACGACCAGGAGTTCGTCGTCCTCGTTGGCCCCTCTGGCTGCGGTAAGTCCACGACGATGCGCATGGTCGCCGGCCTGGAGGACATTACCTCGGGCGATGTGCTCATCGACGGCAAGCGTGTCAACGACGTGGCGCCCAAGGACCGCGACATCGCCATGGTGTTCCAGAGCTACGCTCTGTACCCCAATATGACGGTGTACGAGAACATGGCATTTACGCTCGAGCTCAAGAAGGTTCCCAAGGACGAGATCGACCGCAAGGTTCGCTCTGCTGCCGAGATTCTGGGCATTACCGAGTACCTCGACCGTAAGCCCAAGGCGCTCTCCGGCGGCCAGCGCCAGCGTGTCGCTATCGGCCGCGCCATCGTGCGTGACCCCAAGGTCTTCCTGATGGACGAGCCGCTGTCCAACCTGGACGCCAAGCTTCGTAACCAGATGCGTGCCGAGCTCATTAAGCTGCGCCACGAGATCAAGGGCACGTTCATTTATGTTACTCACGACCAGACCGAGGCTATGACCCTCGGTGACCGTATCGTGGTCATGAAGGACGGCGTTGTCCAGCAGATCGCCACGCCGCAGGAGGTCTTCAACCATCCCGCGAACATCTTCGTCGCCGGCTTCATCGGCGTGCCGCAGATGAACTTCTTCGATGCCCAGCTGGTGCGCTCGGGCAACGGCTTTACCGTCAAGACCGAGGATATGAACGTGGCGCTCGCCCCCGAGACTTGCGCTCAGCTTGCCCTCAACTGGGACGGCGGCGACGTGAAGGAGATTACGGCCGGCGTGCGTCCCGAGCAGATTCTGCTTGCCGACAAGGGCGAGGAGGGCGCGCTCCAGGGTACCGTCGAGGTGACCGAGCTCATGGGCTCGACCGAGCATGTCCACGTGACCGCTCCCGACGGCCAGTTTGTCCTGATTATCCCCGTCGTCGACCTCGAGGCCAAGGGCGCGCTCAAGGCGGGCGACCCCATCTGGTTCAAGTTTGAGAAGAACGCGACCCACCTCTTCGATAAGGTCTCTGGCAAGAACCTTATCTAGGCCCGGTGCAACCAGGCCCTTCCTTTGGGCGACTGCGGTATTGCCATCCTTTTGCCGCGGTCACATATAAGGCTCCCCTCCCGTCCACTGGGCGAGAGGGGAGCCTTTCTTTGTGTCGGGGCTGTCCATCGGCCAGTTTGTCTTGATTTGTAACAGGTAGGGCCGATTTCGGACGCTAGGTGTTACAGATCGAAACAGTTCCGCTGAGCTGACCATTTCATCTAAATCTGTAACACCAAAGGTGAATTTCAGCTGCTAGATGTTACAGATTGAGATAAACCCAAGGGGAGGGGCCGGTATGTCTCGATCTGTAACAGCTGGGACCGTTTTGGTTGAGTAGTTGTTACAGATTGAGATTGTTTGGTCGAGTCGGGTCACAGGGTAACGTACGGGCACAAAAAACGGAGCCGTGTTGCCACGACTCCGTTTCTCAAGAGGATGGGTAAGGGAAGCGAAATTAGTTCAGGTGCCAAATCTCGTCGTTGTACTGGGAGATCGTGCGGTCAGACGAGAAGGTGCCGGCGTTGGCGATATTGATGAGCGTCTTGCGCATCCAGGCGTCCTGGTCCTCGTAGTCGGCCAACACGCGCTCCTTGGTCTGGATGTACTCCTCGATGTCGAGCAGGGCCATAAACCAGTCCTTGCCCTTAATGTCATCGTGCAGGCGCTGCAGGCGCTCGACGTTGCCGGTCGCCATAAAGGCCGGGTTGGTGATGAAGTCCACCAGCAGTTTAATGCCGGGCTTGCGGTAGAGCACACCGGCGTCATAGGTGCCGTCGGCATAGAGCTGCTCGACCTGTTTGGACGAGGCGCCAAAGGTATAGATATTCTCGTCGCCCACGAGCTCGGCAATCTCCACGTTGGCGCCGTCGAGCGTGCACAGGGTTAGGGCGCCGTTGAGCATGAACTTCATGTTGGAGGTGCCGCTCGCCTCCTTGGAGGCCAGGCTGATCTGCTCGGAGATATCAGCGGCGGGGATCACGCGCTCGGCGGCGGTGACGTTGTAGTTCTCGATCATGACGACCTGCAGGTAGGGAGCCACGTCGGGGTCGTTTGCAATCCACTGCGACAGCGTCAAGATCAGATGGATGATGTCCTGCGCGATAGTGTAGGCAGGCGCCGCCTTGCCGCCAAAGATGATGGTGACGGGGTGCTTAGGTCTGTTGCCGTTCTTGATATCGAGGTACTTCCAGATGATGTAGAGCGCGAGCATCTGCTGACGCTTGTACTCGTGGATGCGCTTGACCTGGACGTCGATGATGGCATTGGAGGGAATGGTCACGCCCTGCTCGAGCGCCATGAACTGGCGCATGATGGCCTTGGCTTCGACCTTGGTGGCGGCCAGGCGCTCAAGAACGTCCTTGTCGTCGGCGAACTTGGCGAGTTTGCTCAGATCGCCGGTGCTGCGCCAGTCGGTGCCGATCACATCGTCGAGCAGGCTAGCGAGCGCGGGGTTGGCCCCATGGATCCAGCGGCGGAAGGTGATGCCGTTGGTCTTGTTGGAGAACTTCTCGGGATAGATTTCGTAGAACGGATGAAGCTCGGTGTCCTCCAAGATCTTGGTGTGGAGGGCGGCTACGCCGTTGATGGAGAAGCCAAAGTGGATGTCCACGTGGGCCATGTGGACGGTGTCGTATTCGTCGATGATGGCGACGCGCGGGTCATCGTGCTCGGCCTTCGCGACCTCATCGAGCTTGACGATAATGTCGGCGATGGCAGGGGAGACCTTCTGCAGGCTGGCGAGCGGCCACTTCTCGAGCGCCTCGGCAAGAATCGTGTGGTTAGTGTAGGCGACCATGGAGCGTACGATGGTCACGGCCTCGTCAAACTCGATGCTATGCTCGGTGGTGAGCAAGCGAATGAGCTCGGGGATGACCATGGTGGGGTGCGTGTCGTTAATTTGGACCACGGCGTAGTCGGCCAGATCGTGCAGGTTGCTGCCGCGCTCGATGGCCTCGTCGATCAGGAGCTGGGCGGCGTTGCTCACCATGAAGTATTCCTGGTAGATGCGAAGCAGGCGGCCCTGCTCGTCGGAATCGTCGGGGTAGAGGAACAAGGTGAGGTTCTTGGCGATCTCGGTCTTGTCGAAGTCGATGGAACTGCCGGGGACCAGGCCGTCGTCGACGCTCGCCAGGTCGAACAGGCGCAGGCGGTTCTTGGTGGGCTGGCCGTAACCGGGCACATCGATGTTGACGAGCTTGGAGGTAACGGCAAAATCGCCGAATTCGACGGTGTAGGAGCGGTCATCGTCGACTAGGATGTCCTGCTCACCGAGCCACTCGTCGGGGACGGCCTTCTGCTGGTTGTCGACAAAGTGCTGACGGAACAGGCCGTAGTGATAGTTGAGGCCCACGCCATCGCCGGTCAAGCCCAGCGTGGCGATGGAATCCAGGAAGCACGCGGCCAGGCGGCCCAGGCCGCCGTTGCCGAGCGACGGCTCGACCTCGAACTCCTCGATCTTGTTGAGGTTGTGGCCTGCGGCGGTGAGCTGGTCCTTAACCTCGTCGTAGATGCCGAGGTCGATCATGTTGTTGATGAGCAGCTTGCCGATCAAAAATTCGGCGGAAATGTAATAGAGCTTTTTCTTGCCGTTGTTGAGCGGGCGGGCGGCGGAGCGCTCCTGCACGAGTTTGACCAGCAGCTTGTAAACGCGACGGTCGTCGAGCTGCTCGAGCGAGGTGCCAAAAGACTGCTCGGCGAGTTCCATGAGGTTAATTTGGGGCATGTTTTCTCCTGTGATGGGTTGTTTCATGTCTGCAATTCATAAGAAGCCCGCGCGAGGGGATTGGGGTGGCCTCGCGCGGGAAAAGCGTTCGCGTCCGCACGGTGGGGAGGGGTTGGGCGCGGTAGCTCCTATTGAGGAAGCTCGATTTCGGCTTCCGACGGGATGCGGAAGTAGGTCTCGGTCCAGTCGGTGAGTTTGTGCTCGAGCTCGCGGGTGATGGCGCCGTCGAGCATGCGCCAGGTCCAGTTGCCGCCCAGCGTGGCAGGGGTGTTGATGCGCGCCTCGTTGCCCAAGTTGAGCAGGTCCTGCATGGTGTAGATGCACGTGTCGCTCACGCTGGCGGCGATGGCGCGGTTGAGTGCATCTGCCATGGGTTCGCCGGCCTGCTGATGGGTGTACAGGGCTGCCTGCTCGCGCTGACGCGGGGTGGCCGTTCCCTCAAACCAACCGCGCGCCGTCTCGTTATCGTGGGTGCCCACATAGGCGACGGTGTTGGCGATGTAGTTATGCGGCAGGTAGTACGAGTTGGTGCCCTCAAAGGCAAACTGCAGGATCTTCATGCCGGGGAAGCCCGAGTTGTCGCGCATGTCGATGACGCCGGGGGTGAGGAAGCCCAGGTCCTCGGCGATGATGGGCAGCGTGCCGAGCTTTTCCTCGAGCGTCTTGAAGAACTTGAGGCCGGGACCCTGCGTCCACGAACCGTAGGACGAATCGGGCGAGGAGAACGGCACCTCCCAATAGGCCTCGAAGCCGCGGAAGTGATCCAGGCGGATGACGTCGTACATGTCGAGGGCGGCGCGAATGCGGCCCTCCCACCAGGAGAAGCCGTCGGACTCCATGGCGTCCCAGTCGTAGATGGGGTTGCCCCAGTACTGGCCGGTGGCCGAGAACTGGTCGGGCGGCGTGCCGGCGACGCTCACGGGATTGCCGGCGGCGTCGATCTTAAAGAGCTCAGGCGTCGCCCACATCTCGACGGAGTCACGCGAGACATAGATGGGCAGGTCGCCGATGATGAGAATGTCGCGCTCGTTGGCATAGGCCTTGAGGCGGTTCCACTGGCGATCGAAGAAGTACTGCGTCATCTGGTGGTAGAGCATACGCGCCGGATGGTCGGCGCAGACCTTGGCAGAAGCCTCGCCGCGGGTGCGGAGCTCCGCGGGCCACTCCCAAAACGCCTTGAGACCGCACTCCTCTTTGACGGTCATGAACTCACAGTAGGGGATGAGCCAGTCCTCGTTGGCCTGGATAAAGTCATCGAAATCGGCCGGCTTGTCGGCGGCAAAGCGCTCGGCGGCGCGGTCGAGAATCTGACGGCGGCCACCAAAGATGGCACCGTAGTCGACATTGCTGGGGTCGGATCCCAGATACACGCCATCGATATCGCGCTGCTCCAGATACCCTGCCTCGATAAGCTCGGCAAAGTCGATAAAGTTGGGGTTGCCTGCGCGGGCCGAGAACGACTGATAGGGCGAATCGCCATAGCTGGTCGTCGTAAGGGGCAGAATCTGCCAGTAATGTTGTTTGCACGAGGCGAGAAAATCGACGAAGTCGTAGGCATTCCAGCCAAAGCCGCCGATTCCGTATGGTCCGGGCAGAGATGAGACGGGCATGAGGACGCCGCTTGCACGCTCCATGAATGCGCTCACCAACCTTCTTGTTGTGGGGTCGGCCTGCCGATGGGTGTGCAGTCCGCCTCCGATGTTCTGATTCGATACGCCTATTGTAAAACATGTTGTTTAAACATGTACAGGCAAGATAAAAAAGTTGGTCGATTTTCGGCGAATGGTTACATGCCATGAAAAAGCCCCGACCTCACAACGTGAGATCGGGGCAAGAGCGGTATGTAGGTTTTTGCTACTCGGCGTCGGCGAAGCCGTTGGGGTTGTGGCTCTGCCAGTTCCAGCTATCGCGGCACATGTCCGCGATGTCGTACTGGGCCTTCCAGCCCATCATGCGCTCGGCCTTGGAGGCATCGCACCAGTTGGCAGCGATGTCGCCGGCGCGGCGCTCGCGGATCACGTAGGGCAGCTCCTTGCCACAAGCCTTGGAGAAGGCGGCGACGACCTCGAGTACCGAGGTGCCGGTGCCGGTGCCCAAGTTAAAGATCTCGACGCCGGTCTTGCCGTTCATCCAGTTAAGGGCGGCAACGTGACCAGATGCCAGATCGCACACGTGGATGTAGTCGCGCACGCCGGTGCCGTCGGGGGTGGGGTAGTCGTTGCCAAAGACCTGAACGGCCTCGAGCTTGCCCACGGCGACCTGGGCGACATAGGGCACCAGGTTGTTGGGGATGCCCTTGGGGTCCTCGCCGATCAGGCCCGACGGATGAGCGCCAATGGGGTTGAAGTAACGGAGCAGCACGACGTCCCACTCGGGGTCGGCGGTGTGGACGTCCATAAGGATCTGCTCGATCATCCACTTGGTCCAACCGTAGGGGTTGGTCGCGGGCTTCTTGGGGTCTTCCTCGGTGACGGGCGGATTGTCCGGATCGCCGTAGACGGTCGAGGAGCTCGAGAAGATGATGGACTTGCAGCCATGGTTGCGCATGACGTCAATGAGCACCAGGGTGTTCTCGATATTGTTGTGGTAGTACTCGACGGGCTTGCTCACCGACTCGCCAACGGCCTTAAAGCCGGCGAAGTGGATGACACGGTCGATCTGGTGGGTATCGAAGATCTTGTCCATCGCATCGCGGTCGAGCACGTTGGCCTCGTAGAAGGTGAGGTTCTTAGCGGCCTCGTCGCCCACGATGGTCTTGACGCGGTCGACGGCGACAGCGCTGGAGTTGGAGAGGTCATCGACGACGACAACCTGGTAGCCACCCTCGAGCAGCTGAACGACGGTGTGCGAGCCGATAAAGCCGGCACCGCCGGTAACGAGGACGCAGGTGTCTTTGGGGTCGAGTGCTTTGGACATGTAGTCTCCTATCGAATCAGGAACACTTCTTGAGGGGAGTATAGCGCAGGTAGGGGTGCCAAGAACGTGCACAGCGGGAAAACCAGAGGGTTGATGTTAACGTACTCATAGAAATGCTTGCGTGGGCATAACCTCGACTTTGGCACTTGCATACGAGCCGCCGACCATACGGTTTGCTGCCGTTCGTGGAAATCGTTGGGATGCGCCGGATGTACGCTAATATGTATGAGTTGAGCGACATATAAATAAACATGTAACGGAGTAGATATGTCACCAAACAGCGATTCCATCCTTTCCCAGGAGCTCTCGCGTCGCACTGCCCTCAAGGCTCTGTTCGGCGCAGCTTCTGCAGCCGTTCTTTTTGGTCTGCCCGCTCGCGCCCATGCGGCTGAGGCCAGCCAAGAAACCACTGACAAACTGAATGCCGCCCAGGCCCAGCTCGACGAGGTCCAGGCCCAGCTCGACAGTATCGCAAATGAATATGCGGCGCTGGCCAACAAAAACGCCCAGACCCTCAACGATATCGAGGGCGTACAGGGCCAGATTGACAGCACGCAGGCGCAGATTGATGAAAAGAAGGCCGAGCTCAAAAAGAAGCGCAACGATCTTTCCGATCGCGTTGCCGCCAGCTACAAGTCGGGCGGCACCAACATTCTGTCGCTGCTACTGGCTTCTGGCTCATTTGAGGAACTCGTCGCCAATGCGCACTATGTTGAGAAGGTCAACAAGAGCGACCGCGACGCCATCGAGGACATCCAGACCATCCAGGAAGAGCTCGATGCGCAAAAGACCGCGCTCGAGTCGCAGAAGGCCGACTTGGAGAAGCTCAAGGACCAGCAGACTGCCCAGATGCAGGACATGCAGGCCAAGCAGCAAGAGGTCCAGACCGTGCTGAGCGGTCTTTCCGAAGACGTCAGGGAGCTCATGGCTCAGCGCGATTCCGAGATTCTCGCTGCCGCCCAGGCTGAGGAGGCTGCCAAGAAGGCCGCCGCTGCCGCGGCCGCCGCGAACAAGAACAATTCCTACTCGGGTGGTTCGAGCTCGGGTGGCGGATCGTATGCGCCCGGAACTCCGCAGCAGAATGCCGGCTCGGGCAAGCAGCAGGCCGTCGTCAACGCGTGCTACTCCACGCCTTCGCCGGGTCAGAACTGGTGCGCGGCGTGGGTTACCAATGTCTTCCGTAACGCCGGCGTTGGCTACTTTGGCGGTAA
>CAUDVX010000041.1 GCA_958452935.1 uncultured Collinsella sp.
CACCGAGCCGTCATCCAGACTGAAGAAGGGGGAGGCCTCGCGGCCTCCCCCTTTTTTTGTTTAAGCCAGATCTAACAAACTCGCTGTGTTTTATGACCCTCGTTTGTCGCATCTTCCGTTAACGGGCTACAATAACCTAGTCTGTGCAATATGGAGGTGAACATGGCTGAAGCTGGTATCGGCGTTGATATCGTCGAGATTTCCCGCATGAAATCAATCCTTGAAAAGACGCCGTCGTTTGCTCGGCGTGTGTTTACCGAAGAAGAGTGCGCATATTGCGACGCTTCATCGCGTCCTGCGGCGCACTATGCGAGCCGTTTTGCTTCTCGTGAAGCGGTTCTCAAGGCTCTTGGTACGGGCTTTAGCCAGGGCGTCGGCCGCAAAGACGTCTCGGTAACGCGTGATAACCTCGGAAAGCCTAAAGCAGTGCTTTCAGGTCGAGCGCTCGAGATTGCTCGAGAGTTGGGTGTCGTTGAAGTTGCACTATCTATTACCTTGACGGGTGATTTGGCCGTAGCCAATGCCATTGCGATCACCGAGGATGCTCGACCTAAGCCTAAGGAAGAAAAGGTGAGCACCAAGGAACGCGTTGCGCAAACGTTTAAAGAGGCTCGCTCGGTTTTAGATGAGCTTGAGCAACTGCAAAATTCAGCTTTAACGGAGCACCTGGGCGATGCTTCGCGAGATACGCTAGGAGCATAGATGAAACCGGTTTTGAGTACCGAGGAAGTCGTTCGTCTCGAGGATATTATCGAACGTGAAGGAACTTCGAAGGCCGAGCTTATGGAACTGGCGGGTGAGTTTGCTGCTACTGAAATTCTAAAACTCAATCCCGATCGCGTCCTTGTTCTGGTCGGTTTTGGCAACAACGGTGGCGACGGCTGGGTCGCGGCTGATATCTTGAGTCATAAGGGCGTTGACGTGGATATCGTGTCTCCGGTTGAGCCGGATGAGATTCCTGCTGCTCTGGCTCGCCATGTTGCCCGCCGTACCGCCGGTCGTGACGTACATGTGTGCGTCGGTCCCTCACGAGATGAGCTTGAGGTTTTGATCGATAAGGCCGACGTTGTTGTTGACGCTATTTTTGGTACCGGTTTCCACGGTGACCTGCGTGCACCGTTTTCCATCTGGATTCCGACGGTTAACGACTGTGCCGACCATGTGGTGTCCATCGATGTTCCTTCGGGTCTGAATGCCGAGACCGGTGTTGTCGACGACGACTGCATCCGTGCCGAGCGTACCGTCACGATGATCACTCCCAAGATTGGCCTCTACAGCGCTGATGGCCCAGAATACGCCGGTGATCTGGTGTGCGGTAGCCTCTATGATCGCCTTGATGAGGTCATCGATGATGTCGACCATGCCGCCGAGATTGTCGAGCCCGGTGACCTGGTGGATTTCTTTGCTCCGCTGCCCTCGAATATCGATAAGTATTCTCGCGGTTCCGTCCTTATTGTTGCCGGCTCGGCGCAGTATCCTGGCGCTGCCATTATGGCTGCCAAGTCTGCTGCCCGTGCGGGTGCCGGCTATGTGGCTGTCGCGACGCCCGATGCGTGCGCCAATCTTATTCGTATGGCACTTCCCTCGATTCCGGTTTTTGCTATTCCGTCCGATTCCCGCGGCTCTTTTGGTGCCGCTGCCCGTATGACCGTGTGCGAGATTGCAAAGAAGTACAGCTGCGTACTGTGCGGTCCCGGCATGACGACGTCTGCCGGTGCCATGCAGGTGGTTTCGGGCTTGTTGGAGCTTGATGTGCCGCTGATCCTTGATGCCGATGCGCTCAACTGCCTTTCTAAGATTGCCATCGACGGTATCGATAGCAACCCTGAGATGTACCGCCGCGAGCAGCCGCTCGTTATGACGCCGCACTATCGCGAGCTTTCGCGCTTGGTTGCCGGTGACGAGGTTAACGATCTGGGGACTGCAATTTCGGCAGCGCAGAAGGTTGTCTGGGCTGCTGGCTCCGACAATCTCGTGGTTATTGCCAAGGGGCCGACGACGGCTATCTGTGGCGTTGAGCGCGTACTTTTGCCGCTCTCGGGTCCGGCGTCGTTGGCGACTGCCGGTTCGGGCGATGTTCTTGCGGGCATTTTGGCTGGCACACTGGCTACCATGCGTGATGAGATGGATCGCTGGGAGCTGCTGTATTCGTATGCTGTTGCGCTTCACAGTTACGCGGGTTTTGCCGCGGCGACGGAGTATGGTGAGAAGAGTGTTATTGCGACCGATTTGATCGACTTGATCGGTCCTGCCATGGAATTGGCGGCAAAGGATGCACTCGATGATCTGGGAATCATGGACGAAGGGTCGGATGACTAATCATGAATAAAGCCGATTTGACGCGCTGGTCCTGGGTTGAGATTGACCGAGGGACGCTTCGCCGCAACACGAGGGCTTACAAGAACCTGCTCGATCCACGTCAGCGACTGTGCTGCGTGGTCAAGGCCGATGCCTATGGCCATGGTGCCGTCGAGTGCGCCAAAATCATGTACTCGGCTGGAGCCGACATGTTCGCGGTGGCAACGGTCCACGAGGGTGTTGAGCTCCGACAGGGCGGGATCACGAAACCCATCCTCATCCTAAGCGAGCCGCCTATCGAGGCCATTCCGACGTTACTCGAGTTCGATATCATGCCTTCGGTCTATACGTCCGATTTCGCCCTTGCCTATGGCGAGTGCGCTGTCGCGGCAGGCAAGGTTGGCAAGTACCATCTAGCCATCGAGACGGGCATGAACCGCATCGGTGTTCACTACACGCAGGTGCTCGACTTTGTTCGTGGCATTAGCTTCCATCGCGGTATCCAGTGCGATGGCGTCTTTACGCACTTCGCAACGGCCGATGAGCCTGGCGGTTGGGACTATAAGCTGCAGTGCCAGCGCTTTACCGAGGCCGTTCAAGCCATTAAGGACGCGGGCTTTGAGTGCGGTATCGTGCACTGTGCCAACACGCCGTCCTCGATGCTTGACCCCTCGATGCATTTTGATATGATTCGCGCCGGCATCGGTCTATATGGCCTGCAGCCGTGCGAGCTGAGCAGCCGCGTGATGCAGCTGGACCCTGTCATGAGCGTTCATGCGCGCGTGACGCGTGTGTCACATCCTGCAATGGGCGAAGGCGTGGGCTACGGATTTACCTATCGCGTGCCGCGCACACGCGTTCAGATTTGCACGCTGCCGATTGGATATGCCGACGGTCTTTCGCGTACGCTCTCCAATCGCATGGACGTGCTGTATCGCGGTGAACGTGTGCGTCAGGTGGGTAACATCTGCATGGACCAGTTTATGGTCGCTATCCAGTCCAATCCGGCGCATGAGATTCCCGAGGCCGAGCATGGCGACGAGATGATCATTGTCGGCCGCGATGGTGATGCCGAGATCACCATGGACGAGATGGCTCGCCTGCGCGGCACGATTAACTACGAGGTTGCTTGCGGCTTTGGCATGCGTCTCGACAAGGTCTACGTGTAGGAGCCACTATGGGTGTCATGCACATCCCCGGACATAGTCACCAAGCGCCGCGCGAGGTTGCACTCGAGGAGATTGAGGCTGTTTTAGGCGACTGCCATCTCTGCCAGCTCTATCAGTCGCGCCATAACATCGTGTTTGGCGTGGGAAACCCCCACGCCCGCGTGATGTTTATTGGTGAGGCGCCGGGCCGCAATGAGGATTTGCAGGGCGAGCCCTTTGTGGGGGCGGCAGGCGAGGACCTCAACGGCATTTTGTCGCTGGCGGGGCTCAAACGCGAAGACGTCTACATTGCCAACGTGCTTAAGTGCCGCCCGCCGGGAAATCGCAATCCTCGGCCCGAGGAAGTGCTGGCCTGTTCACCGTTTTTGCGCGAGCAGATTCGAAGCATTTGGCCCGATATCATCGTGACGCTCGGTAACCCCGCGACGCACTTTGTGCTTAAGACCGAGATCGGCATCACCAAGCTGCGCGGCAGGTTCCATCAGATGGGACATTTTGTGGTGATGCCCACGTTCCATCCGGCGGCGGCGCTGCGTAATCCGGCGTGGCAGGAGCTGCTGGAGGAAGACTTTAAGATGCTGGGCGACTATCTGGAGCGGCATCCCGCGCCAGAGGGTGCCTCGGAATAATAAGGAGCATATATGTCCCTGGAGCGCCTGGGGGTAGGTATTTATAAAACGGCTTGCTCTGCTGATACGGAGCATTTTGGCGAGTTGGTTGCGCCGTGCCTGGAAGATGGTGATGTGCTGATCTTGACCGGCGGCCTCGGGGTGGGCAAAACCCACTTTACCAAGGGCGTTTCGCGTGGTCTGGGCGACGGTCATATGGTCACGAGCCCCACATTTGCACTCATGGCTGTTCATGACCAGGGGCGTATTCCACTGTTCCACTTTGACCTGTACCGTCTGGAGCATGCTTACGAGCTCGAGGATACGGGCATTTTCGATGTACTGGGCTATGAGGGTGCCTGTCTGTTGGAGTGGGGCGAACAGTTCCAGGACGAACTGACAGACGAGTATCTTTCGGTAACGCTTAAGCGTGATGAGAACGATAGCGACGTGCGAACGATAACGCTCGAGGCGCACGGCGAACGCGCAGCGGAGCTTTCCGATTTGATTGATAAGGCTGTACAAGATGAGCTTGCATAACGATTACGCGCTGGTGGTGGCGCTCGATACTTCGACCGATATGCTTGCCTGCGCGGCAAGCTGGATTGATGGGCAGACGGGCGAGGCGAAGCTGGTGAGTGGCGACCATATGTGCCGTCGCCATGCCAATGTGGAGCTCGTAAATACCGTCGACAGCGTGCTTGCTCAGGCTGGCATGGACCGTGCCGACGTGGGCAGTTACGTCGTCGGTCGCGGTCCGGGTTCGTTTACCGGCGTGCGTATCGGCATTTCCACCGCCAAGGGCTTGGCGCGCGGTGCCAACGTGCCGCTGTTGGGTGTGTCGACGCTCGATGCCTGTGCATGGACCGCGTGGAAGGCTGGCGTGCGTGGCAAGCTCGGTATTCTGGCCGATGCCATGCGCGGCGAGGTGTATCCGGCTTTGTATGTGCTGAGCGACGAGGGCCCCGAGCGTCAGTTTGAACGCGAGCACGTGGTCAAGGCTGCCGTGGCGCTTGATGAGTGGCGCCAAGCCGCGGACTGGGACCAGGTTCAGCTGACTGGCGACGGTCTCGTGCGCTATGGCAAGCTGCTGGGCGAGGATGAGGTCGCTCGCTGCGTAGAGCGCGGCTTGTGGTGGCCTTCGGGCGAGGGCCTCCTCCTTGCGCATGCCGCGGGTGACGGCGACCCGGCCCGCGTCCTACCAATCTATACGCGCCTTTCCGACGCCGAGGAAAACGAGCGCAAACGCCTCGGTCTTGCCGAGAGCGCGCAGAGCGAAATTACGGGCGTCGCCGATGAGCTCGCCGGTCGCCATCTGCAATTCCGCCCCATGGGTGCGGCGGACGCCGAGGGCGCAAGTGCGCTGGAGGCCGCCTGCTTTGAAGGCGCTGGACACGAGGCGTGGACGCCGGGCATGTTTCTATCCGAGCTGGGCGAGGATGTTGCGGCGCCGCGCAGCTGGTGGGTGGCGCACGACGACGGTCAGCTGCTGGGCCTTGCCGGCGGCATGGTCGTAGACGGTGACGTGCAGATTCTGGATGTTGCCGTCGACCCGAAGCATCGCCGCGGGGGTATTGCCCGCAAGCTGCTGTCGCACGTGAGCTACGATGCCCAGATGCTCGGCTGCACCACGGCTTCGCTCGAGGTCGAGGACGGCAATGAGGGAGCGATCGCGCTTTATAACGCTCTGGGCTTTACCGAGGCAGGACGGCGCCGCGGCTACTATGGTGCCGGCAAGGATGCCATCGTCATGACGGCTCCGCTGCCCCTGGTGCTTCCGGTCGACAATGCTTCGCCCGAGCCGACGGCGGCAGAGCAGCGCGTATGGCCGCTGCCTGCGCCCGGGCGCTCCGAGGGGGAGCGCGCCGAAATTGAGCGCCGTCGCCTGGTGCTTGCCATCGAGAGTTCGTGCGATGAGACAGCTGTGGCGATTATCGATGCGAACGGTAATATGCTGGCCAATCAGGTTTCGACGCAGATCGATTTTCATGCCCGTTTTGGCGGCGTAGTGCCCGAGATCGCTTCGCGCAAGCACGTTGAGGTTATCGTGAGCGTCGTGGACGCGGCGCTCGAGGATGCCGCAGCATCGCTTGGTCTTGAGGGCGGGGCCATCGCGCCGAGCGAACTCGCCGCTGTTGGCGTGACACAGGGTCCGGGCCTGGTGGGTGCTCTGGTGGTGGGCGTCGCCTTCGCCAAGGGCTTTGCCTATGCCGCCGGTAAACCGCTCGTGTGCGTTAACCATCTGGAGGGCCACCTGTTTGCCAACCTGCTGGCGCAGCCCGATCTCAAGCCGCCGTTTATCTTCACGCTCGTCTCGGGCGGTCATACCATGCTTGTTCACGTCAAGGCATGGGGCGACTACGAGGTGCTCGGCGAGACGCTCGACGACGCTGTGGGCGAGGCCTTCGACAAGGTGGCCAAGGCGCTGGGTCTGGGCTATCCCGGTGGCCCCATCATCTCTAAGCTGGCCGAGACGGGCAACCCCAAGGCGATCGATTTCCCCCGTGCGCTTAACAGCAGGGGGGACTACCGCTTCTCGCTTTCGGGCCTCAAGACGGCGGTGACGCTCTACATCGAGCAAGAGACCAAGGCCGGGCGCACGATTCACCTTCCCGATCTGGCGGCTTCGTTTGAGGCAGCTGTCTTTGACGTGCAGTACAAGAAGGCCAAAAACGCACTGCACGCTACCGGATGCAAGGAATACTGCATCGGTGGCGGCGTCTCGGCCAACCCGCATCTGCGCGAGATGATGATCAAGAAGCTTGGGCGTCAGGGGATTCGCGTAACGGTGCCGCCCTTGTCTGCCTGTACCGATAACGCAGCCATGATCGCGGAGGTCGCTCGCCGTAAATTCGACCGAGGCGAAATCTCGCCGTTCGATGTCGACGCCGATCCGAACATGACGCTGTAGCTGGTACGGCGCGGTCCCCGGACGGAGGGGCCGGATATAAGGTTTCCTGCTCTACAGTCCTGCGCAAGACGAAGGCCACATTAAGTGGCCTTCTTTGCGTGCGGAACTCGCGATAAACCTTATATCCGGCCCCTCCGTCCGGGGACCTTTCTGTGTCGATATAGCTTCTGAGCTGGTTTGGCGTCGACAACGTCCAGCAAAGTTAACAAGCTAGTGTCGAATTTCCGGCGTTCTTTAGCTGAAAGAAAAAAGTTGGTGTGCGGAGCTTTGCTCCGCATTTGGGATGGGAGCCCCTGAGGGCCGCGGGAGCCGGGCGGCGCATATGAACTTTATCGCGAGTTCCGCACGCAAAGGAAAGCACTTAATGTGCTTTCCGTCTTGCGCAGGACTGTAGAGCAGGAAAGTTCATATGCGCCGCCCGGCTCCCGCGGCCCTCAGGGGCATCTCTCATGCAAAAACTTTTGTCGGGTAAAGTCCGAGGTCAGTGGCGTTTTATACCGAGAAATCCAAAAAAGTTGAAAATTCATTACAAATTTGCGTTGACTTTAGGTAACTAAAGTTTCATACTCCTTTTCAACCACTGGGGGATGTGAACACGCACGGATCGTTCACATCATGATTGAAGAGGATTTCTTAGACATGTTCACGCATCAGCTAAACATTATCAGCGTAGTAATTATCTGATGCGGGTTAGCACATACAGCTAGCCCGTACGATAACGGGCGGCTGATGAAGATGAGGGCCGTCGAGCGCAACCGACGGCCCTCATTTTTTATGTCTGAGTAGTTCTTTTTAGAGGAGGAAATGTAATGAACGGAGTTTTGCTCATGGTTGTGGCCGCGGCGGTGCTCGCCTGCGGCTATCTGGGCTATGGCCGATGGCTGGCCAACAAGTGGGGCGTTGACAAAGAGGCCCTCACGCCGGCCAAGCGCATGAAGGACGGCAAGAGCTTCTCGCCTGTCTCCGCCTTCACCGCGTTCTCGCACCAGTTCAGCTCGATCTGCGGTGCCGGTCCTGTCACGGGTACGATCGTCGCCATGGCCTTTGGCTGGCTGCCCGTCGTGCTCTGGGTCCTCGTCGGCGGCATCTTCTTTGGCGCCGTCCACGACTTTGGTGCCCTGTACGCCTCGATGAAGAACAACGGCAAGTCGCTCGCTCAGCTCATCGAGAAGTACATCGGCAAGACCGGCCGTCGCCTGTTCCTGCTGTTCTGCTGGCTGTTCTGCATCATCGTCATCGCCGCCTTCACCGACATGGTCTGCAAGACGTTCATGTTTACCCCGGCCGTTGACGCTTCTGGCGCTGCTACCGGTGCCGTCGACTTCACCAAGTCCTATGCCGCCGGCTGCGCTGGTACCATCTCCATCCTGTTCACCTTCGTCGCTATCGCCTTTGGTTGGGCCCAGAAGAAGTTCAACCTCACCGGCGCTGCCGAGTTCGTCACCGGCGTGGTCCTCATGGTTCTCATGTTCGCCGTCGGTATGCAGTTCCCGGTCTACCTGGATAAGTTCCAGTGGTTCGCCGTCGTCATGGTCTACCTGGTCTTCGCTGGCGCTATGCCCATCCAGATGCTCAAGACCCCGCGTGACTACCTCACTTCCATCATGATGATCGTCATGATCGTCTGCGCTGTCCTCGGCATCGTCGTCCTGGGCGTCAACGGTCAGGCTACGATGACCGCTCCGGTCTTCACCGGCTTCTCCACTGCCTCCGGCATGATGTTCCCGGTCCTGTTCGTCTCCGTCGCTTGCGGTGCTCTCTCCGGTTTCCACAGCCTCGTTTCTTCCGGCACCTCTTCTAAGCAGGTCGAGAAGGAACAGGACGCCGTCAAGGTCGGTTACGGCGCCATGATCGTCGAGTCCTTCGTCGGCATCCTTGCCATCATCGTCGCTGGCATCATGTTCTCCGACATGAACACCGCCGGTACCGGCGCCCTCAACGCTGGTGTCGCTTCCACCCCGTTCCAGATCTTCGCCGCTGGCATCTCCCGCGGCATGCAGGCCTTCGGTGTTGACGGCACGCTCGCAACCGTCTTCATGACCATGAACGTCTCCGCTCTGGCCCTGACCTCGCTCGACGCTGTCGCCCGCATCGCCCGCACCTCGTTCTCCGAGTTCTTTGCCCAGACCAACGACGCCCTGGCCATCGAGTCCAAGGCTGGCTACATGAAGGTCCTCGGCAACCCCTGGTTCGCCACGGTCGTCACCCTGCTTCCCGGTCTCGCCCTCGCTTTTGGTGGCTATGCCAACATCTGGCCGCTCTTTGGTGCTTCCAACCAGCTGCTCGGCGGCATGACCATGATCACCCTCGCCGTGTTCTGCAAGTGCACCGGCCGCAAGGGCTGGATGCTCTACGTGCCCGTCGCCTTCCTGCTCTGCTGCACCTTCACCTCGCTGGTCCAGAGCGCCATGGGCTGCATGACCGCCGTCCAGGCCTACGGTTTCTTCGGTACCATCCCGGCTACCGCCACCACGGCCGCCGTCTCCGTCGCCGCCACCAAGGGCCTGCAGCTCGTCTTTGCCGTCCTGCTGATGGTCCTGGGCCTCATCGTCGCCGTCAACTGCCTCAAGGAGTTCTTTGGCAAGGAGGCTGGCTCCATGCCTGATGAGGAGCCCGAGTGGTCCGATATGGGCAAGGCCGAGTACGGTCGCGCCGCTGCCGCTGAGGCTCCTGCCGACGCCGAGGCCGTCAAGGCCTAGTCGGTCGGACGGGTTGAATCTCTCATCCATATGACTCGGAAAGACCGGGTTCGCAACGACGCGGACTCGGTCTTTTTTTCATGCGAAAGCGGGTGACGCTCGAGTGTTCTCGCAGATGTTTTGCGTGGATAAGGGCGTGCGTTGTACCATATAGACGTATATGTGTACATATGAAAGGGGCCCCGTGGCCAAGACGGTATATTCCGATAATCAAAACAATGTCGATGCTTTGGCTGAGCGCCTGAGCAGCCAGACGTCGCTTTCTGCTGAGCGCGCCAAGCTGGTTGCCTACGACCTGCTCTGCCGCAAGGCGCTCAAGATTAAGTCGAGTGCGCTGGCGCAGATTTTCCGCTCCGTCGATAAGGAGTGCGACACCAAGGCGATGCGCGATGAGCTTATCGCGGCAAAGATCGTGACCAAGATCGAGGGTAGCGGCATTAACGGGCGCCCGGCGTTCTATACCATCAATGCCGAGATCCGCGATGCCCAGGAGCAGCCTGCCGAGTCCGTCGAGGATTTTGTCGTCGAGGATTCCGCTGACGTGCCTGCTGTGGAAGAAGCTGCTCCGCGTGAGCATGTCGATACCGATGAGTTGCTCGATGAGAACGTCGTGCGTGCCTTTACGGCCAAGGCAGGACGCGGCGGTTTTGGCGGGGGCGGCAAGCGCGATGCACAGCGCCGCGCCCAGCAGGAGCGCTTCCGTCGCGCCGTTGCTCGAAAGGGCGAGACGGATGCCGAGGCTGTTGAGACCGAGGTTGCTGCCGAGTCGCAGAAGCCCACGAAGGAGCAAAAGCCCGTGGAGGCCCAAGAACCCAAGCGTCGTCGCGGTGCTCACTTTAAGGCTGCAGCGCAGGATGCCGCGCGTGAGGTTGAAGAGTCTTCTGAGGTTGCAGACGATGTTGAGGAGTCTGCCAAGAAGGCTCCGGGTTCGTGTCGTCCCGGCCGCGGTTTTGCGGGACGTGCGTATCCCGTAAAGCGTCAGGAGAAGGGCGAGTCGGTTTCGACCACCCAGGACGAGAAGGCCGTTGAGCCGGTGGCTCGCGAGCAAAAGCCTGTTGAGCCGCAGCTTGAGGTTGATGCCGAGGCCAAGGGCCAGCAGCCTACTGATGAGCAGACGGAGCAGAGCGCGTCGAGCAAGCCTCGCCGCCGTCGCCATCGTGGAGGCCGCAGTTCCCATGCCGAGACTGCAACCGAGAAGACCACGCCGCAGAACGAGGATGCGAAGGCCGAGGTTTCTTCGGGGCAGCCTAAGCGCCAGTCAGCGAAGGAGAGCAAGTCCGATCGTCCGCAGAAGCAGGCGTCTATGCCGAAGCGCGAGCGCAATTCCCAAGGCGATTCTAAGCGCAAGTCTCAGAAGAAGCCGGAGTCTGCCGCAGTAGATACTGCTGCCCAGCAGCCCGAGTCGGCCGCCCACGGCGAGGTCTCGGCGTTTGCCCTTGCCCGCGTTTTAGGCAGGCAGCTGCTCAAGGTTGTCCCCACGCCTATGGCGCTCTCCAAGATCAAGGAGCAGCAGACACAGATCGTAAAGGTCGAGGGCAAGGACGGCAAAAAGGCTCCGCAGCGCACTCAGCACAACGAGATGTCCAACCGCAAGATTGCCGAGGAAATCGCAATCATCCAGGCTTGGATCGAGCAGAACCGAGGTGCCGATACGCCGGTTGCCTCGCGCCGCCAGCGTGCCTACCAGATCTTTAACGACGAGAAGGCTTTTGACGGCAAGCACGGTGAGCGCCTGATCAGGCGTATGACCGAAAAGGGCATCAGCATGCAGGCGATCAAGGTCGCCCCCAATCGCCCCGTGCACTTTACGGGCTTCTTTACGCTGGGAGCCGACAAGCCGTTCATTATGGTCGAGAACCTGGACACCTACGACGAGATCGTCAAGCTGCTGCGTGGCCGCAAGCACGCCAAGCTCTTTGGCATCAAGGTGGGCGGCGTGATTTTTGGCGGCGGCTGCAAAGCGAGCGTCTCGCACGCACTGGATGATTATCTGGCCGAGATTGGCTATCGCTTTAACTACGTCTACTACGTGGGCGATATCGATCGCGAGGGCGCGCGCATCGTCGAGCAGGCTCGCAATGCCAATGTGGTTGAGATTCGCCTGCATGCCGGCATGTACCGCGCCATGCTCGCCGAGCATAAGCGTCGCGTGAAGGCCGGCGGAGAGTGCGAGCCCGCGGCTGCCAACCAGGGTGTGCCGCAGAACCTGGCAGCGACGATCAAGGATCTGCCCATGGTTACGCGCGTGCAGTTCCGCAACGTGCTGCGCGAGGGCGGGCGCATTCCGCAGGAGATTCTGATGACCGCAGACTATCGGGATGGCGACTCGGGAAGCTTCGACCGCATGCTCAACAACTAGGGCGTTCGGCCCCGGGAGAGTGGGGACACCGGCTTAGGTTTCCTGCTCTACAGTCCTGCTCACGACGGAGGCCACATTAAGTGGCCTCCTGTTCGTGCGGAACTCGCGATAAACCTAAGCCGGTGTCCCCACTCTCCCGGGGCCTGCGGCTACTTGGTTGTCGCATGCGGGTCGCTTTTCGGAACTGGGCTGATATTTTCTAGATGAAAGGCGCTCTTGGTCCTTATGGGCTTGGGGCGCCTGTCTTTTAAAGGTAGATTTTTGGGAGGCCGGCACTTGGAGACGTTCCTTTAGTGCCGGCACTTTAGGAACGTCTCCAAGTGCCGGCTGTGGGACGGAGGGATTCCGCGTCCGCCTTTTCGGCGGCCGCGCCCCGCTGCGTCGCTTCGCTCCTTGCGTGCTGCGCTGGAAAACGCTTCGCGTTTCCTCAGCTCCGCACCCTTGCGGGTTCTCGAATCCCTCCGCTTGCCCACAAGAAAGCGCCCTGGGCCGTTATGGGCTCAGGGCGCTCAATTTTAATGGCTGGGACGGAGGGATTCCGCGTCCGCCTGGTCGGCGGCCGCGTTCCGCTGCGTCGCTTCGCTTCTTGCGTGCTGCGCTGGAAAACGCTTCGCGTTTCCTCAGCTCCGCACCCTTGCGGGTTCTCGAATCCCTCCGCTTGCCCACAAGAAAGCGCCCTGGGCCGTTATGGGCTCAGGGCGCTCAATTTTAATGGCTGGGACGGAGGGATTCGAACCCCCAACAGCCGGCACCAAAAACCGGAGTTCTACCGTTGAACTACGTCCCAATGTGTGGTGTTGCCCAAAAGCAACTCGTTTAGTTTACCTAATCTGCGAGGGCATCGCAAACGCCATCGAGCAGGCGTACGGCGAGTGTCTGCGCGTCGCTGGCCGTGAAGGTGCCGTTGTAGCGCGTCATGCCCGTGAGCTCAATGCGAATGCGAGCCGGCTTCTGCTGCGCGGCGACATTGGCGGTGCGGATGCGCTGAGCCAGGTTGTGGCACTCGGCGAGGGCAATCGTGGCGCGCGGTGCGGCGTCGGCGGGCAGCTCGTCGCTTGCGATTTCGAGCACCAGGTCAACGTCGGTTGGGACCTCGGAGTCACAGAGCATCATGCCGCTGTTGTCGGTCGTTGCCGTGGCGATATTCCACATGCGCGACGCAACGCTGCGTGCGATGGGGTCCTCGCCGATAACGGCAATCTGGAAGCGCTCGAGCACGTTGGCGGCGCGAGCAAAACCGATGCGGGACTCGGCTTCGGTGACCGAGGGCTTGCCCTCCCACACATGGTGCAGGCGGTTGATGTAGGCGTAGGTGTCCTGGAAGGCCATGCCGTCGGCAAACAGGCCGACATTTTCCTGGAACTGCTGCAGGGCGGCCTCGGTATGCGGACCAAAGTAGCCGTCGTCTTCGCCACAGGCAAAGCCCAAAACGTTGAGAGCGCGCTGCAGGGCCTGCACATCGGCGCCATGGAAATTGGGCATGCGCAGATAGAGGGTGCGGTCGCCCAGCTTATACGAAGCGTCTACAAGGGCGCTCCAACAGGGGATATCGACGGCATGACCGGCAGCAAGGCCGCTGTCGAGCCTGAAGGTGCTGACGGCCTGCTCAGTGGTGGCTCCAAAGTACTTGTCGGTGACTTCGGCGGCATCAATCGTGTAGCCGAGCTGCAGGAGACGAGACTGCACGTCCTCGACGGCTGCTCCTTGCATGCCCGTTGTAATAGGTTCCATGAACGAACCCCTTTCGGCGTACCATTCGTACTATTTGAGCGTCTGTCGGATAGACAACGCAAAGGGATGCATAAACATGCACTCAACAGTGTAGCAAGTTGTGCCTAAATACGCTGCTGACAGATTTTATAACCCCCGTTAGTTAAGGCGCTCCACAAAGAAATCTGCCATGGAGAGGAACAGCTCGCGTGCGTGCGGATCAAGCTCAACGTTCTCGATGGCCGCTTTGGCCTTAGCGGTCAGGTCGAGCGCGTAAGTGTGGGCGTAATCGATGGAGCCGGTCTCCTGGAAGATCTCCACGGCGCGTGCGAGCTGCGCGGGATCATCGGTGCCCGAGGAAAGAATCGCCTCGACCTCGTCGTGGTGGCGCTCATCAGAGAGGGCGTGTACGGCGACAAGCGTGCGCTTGCCCTCGGTGATGTCGGTGCGGAAGTCCTTGTTGGCGGCTTCCTTAGTGCCGACAAGGTTGAGCAGGTCGTCCTGAATCTGAAAGGCAAGGCCCGTGTGCAGGCCAAAGGCGCGCAGCGCTTCGATTTGCTCATCGTTGCCGCCGCCGATAATGGCTCCGGCGGCAAGCGGCGTGGCTCCGCTGTAAAACGCGGTCTTGTGCGTCGCCATGTCCAGGTAGTCATCAACCGAGATATCAAAGCGCCCGTCACGGACCCAACCCAGGTCGAGTGCTTGACCCTCAATGGTGCGGACGATCATCTCGGTAAGCTCGTGGAGCACGCGCAGCTTCACGTCGGACTCCAGCGTGGGGTCGTCGAGAACCGTCTTGGTGACCATGGTGAGCGCCAGGTCGCCACAATTGATGGCAAGGCCCGTGCCCTCGGTAAGGTGCATGCAGGGCTTGCCTCGACGAAGCTGTCCGTTGTCGGCGATGTCGTCGTGGATCAGCGCGCCCGACTGGAAATGCTCGATGGCTGCCGCGGCGCTGCGGGCGCTCTCAAAGCTACCGCCCACTGCGGTTGCGGCGAGCATGCAGATAAGCGGGCGGTGGCGCTTGCCGGCGTTGGCCGTAAAAGCCGAGAGCGGCGCGTACAGGTAGCGCTCGATATCGGCAGAGGTCGCCTGTCCGTCAAAGAACGTGGCCAGATAGGCGTTAATCTGGTCAAAGTGCTGGGCTAAAAAGCTGGTAAACGGACTGGACACGGGTTCTCGCATTCTTTCTGAGGTTGCGTTGATGCAATATGCAGAC
>CAUDVX010000042.1 GCA_958452935.1 uncultured Collinsella sp.
GCCGAGCCCGTACGCGAGCTGGCGACGGTTGAGGCGTTGCGTTTGGTGCGGGGCAGCCTGAACCCCGGGGGTATTTACGTTGCCAATATCGTGAGCGCAAACGAGGGGAGCGATGTGACGTTCCTGCGCGACTGCGCTGCCACGGCACTCGAGGTATTCGCCCACGCCTGGGTGGTCCCATGTGGCGATGCGGAGTTCGGCGGCGAGGAGAACTACCTGCTCATTGCCAGCGATGGTGACTACACCTTTGCCGAAGCCGTGCCCTTCGACGCCGACTTCCTCGGCACCGTCCTTCAGGACAAGTAAGTCTCCCCGTCCCAAAAAGACTGGTCTTAAGCGTGGTCGCGCCAGCTGCGGACACGCTGCTTCATGCCCTCTATGTCGAGCACGCCTTCGGCGAAGCCTTTGCGCACGAGCTCCTCGGGAACGTACTCGTCGTAGCGATCAAAATAAGGCACCTCGCCGGGATAGACGAGCTCGATGGGATCGAAGTCCTTTTCAGCCTCGGCTGCGAGCACCTCAAAGAATGTTTCCTCGTTGGCCTTCATCTTGAACTGCATAAAGTATGGACGCGACGGATCGAGCCCGCGAAGGCCAAGCTCCGCGGCGCATTTAATCTTGAGCATACGTTCGAGCGCCAGAAAGGCGTAGCTGCCTAACCAGGGGAAGAGCACCCAGGTGTCGCCACCCAGGTTGATGAGCGGCTTGGTCCCCGCACCCGAAATCTCGGCCGTATGACGAGCCTGCGCCAAGCGGGCCCGTGCGTTACCCATAAGGTACGGATATGCCGCGTGCTCGTTGAGCGCCTTGCGCATACGCTCGAGTACATGTGTGTTGATGTCACCGGGGCAATCGCCAAAGTAGGCCGGCACGCGGCCCTTGACCTGCGTGGCAAAGACGGTATGACGCTTCCAGTCCACTTCTTCGACAATCCAGCAATGTCCGGCGATGGCGATTCGCTCACCGGGCGGTGGCGGGTTGACAATCGTGCCCAACTCGGCCGATTCACTGCGAACGGTAAACTCCTCGTTTTCCTGGAACACAGCGTAGAACTTAAAGTTGTTAATGATGCGCTCGCCCGCGAGACCCACGATGAGTCCGCCGCCCTCGGTGACCTGGATGTGGTCGATCTTGATGAGGTGGCGCAGCAGTACGCGATAGTCATCGGCCGAGACGCGGTGGAAATAACTGAGCGTGAGCACACGCTGGGCAAGTTCGGCCGGTGTGAGCTCGCCGGTGCTGGCGAGGGTCGACATGGTCTGGTGATAGAGCAAACTGTAGGGGAGTCGATCGAGCTCGGGCGGCTCGACCCACTTTTCTTCGCGATAGAGTTGTACGAGTGCGATGCCCTGTAGGAGCTTCCAAGGTATCGTTTCGGGCATCATCGTGCGCGGCTCGGGCTCTTCCTCGCGCATGACGAACCACATCTCGGGCGGAAGATCGCGGCGTCCCGTGCGGCCCATGCGCTGCAAAAAGGAACTGACGGTAAACGGTGCATCGATCTGGAACGCGCGCTCCAGGCGACCGATATCAATGCCAAGCTCCAGCGTGGAGGTGGTGACGGTCGTCTGTGCCTGCTCCTCGTCGCGCATGAGCTCCTCGGCCGTCTCGCGCAGCGATGCCGAGAGGTTGCCATGATGGATAAGGAAGCGGTCTGGCTCGTGCCAGCTTTCACAGTAGCTGCGCAACATGGAGCACACGGCCTCTGCCTCCTCGCGCGAGTTGGCAAAGACCAGGCACTTGCGGCCGCGGGTATGTTCAAAGATGTAGCCCATGCCGGGGTCGGCGTTGTCGGGTGCGGTGTCGGTGGGGTTGAGCAGTGCCTGTTCGGTTGCCTGCGGGATGTCGACTTCGCCCTCGGGGGCTGAGGAAGTGCGACTGTCCTTGGGGGCAGCCTTGCCCCGTGCCTGCTCGCGACGTTGGCGGCGCTCCTCTTGCGTGAGTTGTCCGCTATGGCGCATGTCTTGGGTGCTGACGGGCAGTGCCGCGGGTGGTGCCGCCTCAATGCGCTCGCATGCGAGCACCTCAGCTTCCTGCGGACCTGTGCTCGTGAATCCCCGCTGCTGTGCCTGGGGGCCCGAGTTATAGAAGTGCTCCATGGAGATGCGCCATACGCGGCGCGGTTCCTCAAAACGGGGGATAACACAGTTGCGCCCCGTTCCCTGTGAGAGAAAGGCACCCGTGCGTTCCGGGTCCCCGATGGTGGCCGAAAGACCGATGCGCCGGGGCCGTACGCCCGCCATGCGCGAAAGACGCTCGATAAGGCAGAGTGTCTGCCCGCCACGGTCGCCGCGCATGAGCGAGTGGACCTCATCGATGACCACGTAGCGTAGGTCGCAAAACATGCGCGAGATCGCCATGTGCTTATGGATTAAGAGCGCCTCGAGTGACTCGGGCGTAATCTGCAGGATGCCGCTCGGCTTTTTGATGAGCTTTGCCTTGTGCGACTGCGAGACATCGCCGTGCCAGTGCCAGACGGGGATGTCGGCCTCTTCGCACAAATCGTTGAGGCGAACGAACTGGTCGTTGATGAGTGCCTTGAGGGGGCCAATATAGAGGGCACCAACGCTTGCGGGCGGGTTCTCCCAAAACTCGGTCAGGATGGGAAAGAAGGCTGCCTCGGTTTTGCCGGAAGCCGTGGATGCCGTCAGGAGCACATTGTCTTGCGTGTTGAAGATGGCATCTGCCGCCGCAACCTGGATGGAGCGCAGGCTCTCCCAATCGTGGGAGTAGATGAAGTCTTGGATAAACGGGGCGTAGCGGTCAAAGGCGTTCACGGGGCCTCCCTTCAAAAGCGAATCTCTTAACGCGGTGGGCAGTGGCTTGCTGCATTGCTGCTTCAACGTTTGCCCAGATAAAACCTGCCAAAATGAACCTGACCTTTTTGGCAGGTTAGATGGTGAACTCGGCGAAGTTGCGGTCGTCGCCTGCGGTGCCGGTGTCGTCTGTTGCGGCTGTCGGCGCCAGCGCGTCGCCACCGACGCTTTGCAGCAACTCGGCCACGCTAGCATCGGGGTTTTGACACAGGATATCGAGCAGTTCGATAAAGTCGCGGATGACTTCGCGGGGCGTCAGATGCGTGTCGGCCCCCACGCGGCCAAACTCAATTTTGAGGAAGTCCACCAAGTCGTTCTCGGTAAGCGTGGGCGTCCAGCCAAAGTAGCCGGCATGGATCTGCATGAGCTTTTCGATGAGCACCAGCAGCTCCTCGTAGGTGAGCGGTTGCAGGCGGATGATGGGCGCGAGCATGTCTTTGAGATCATCGCGCGCAAAACGGCCCTGAGCGAGACGGCTCCGAAGGGCCTCGTAGGAGAACACGCCGCGGCGGCGGTCTTCGATGGAGGTTGGCGTGCCGCCCATGATCATGCCCAGGTACTGCGCCTTGCCCTGGAGCGTGTCGTTGTACATGGTCAGGATCTTCTCGTAGTTATATTGGCGCGTGATCGCGTTGGGAATCTTGTACAGATTCACGAGCTCGTCAATGAGCACCAGCATGCCCTTGTAGCCGCTGCAGACCAAAAAACGTGCGATGAGCTTGACGTAGTCGTACCAATCGTCATCGCTGATGATGGTCGAGGAGCCCAGCTCGGCGCGCGCCTCGCTCTTGGTGCGGTACTCGCCGCGAATCCATTTGGTCACGCGGCTCATGGCATCATCGTCGCCCTCCGAGACGGCCGTGCGATAACGGCGGAGCATGCGGACAAAGTCAAAGCCGTGGACCATCTCTTCGAGTGGAGCGAGTTGGGCATTAACGGCAGACTCGTCGGCGTCGGCACACGAGGCGACCCAGCGATCCAGGATAAGGTTGAGTGCGCCGCCCTCGGGACGCGTCTTGGTCGATATGTTGCGGATGAGCTCGCGATAGGTGGCGAGGCCCTGGCCCTGTCCACCCTGTAGGCGGCGCTCAGGGGAAAGGTCGGCATCGGCGACCACAAAGCCCTCGCCCATGGCATGCGTTCGGATGGTCTGGAGCAAAAAGCTCTTGCCGGCGCCGTAGCGACCGACTAGGAAACGGAAGCTTGCGCCGCCATCGGCGATGAGGCTCAGGTCGGTGAGCAGAGCGCGGATCTCGACCTCTCGCCCTACGGTGATATAGGGAAGGCCAATGCGCGGGACAACGCCGCCCTTGAGCGAGTTGAGAATGACGGCGGCGACGCGCTTGGGCACGCGGGGTGCTGCGGATGCGGTATCACTCATGCTCTAGGTATCCTCTCACGTCTGCTTCGTAGTCCTCAATAATTTGCGGTCCTGCTGAGCCAAATTCAATAACGGTGTCGCCCACCAGGTCAAAGAGCGCTTCGTTGATGCTATCGACGAGCATGTCCTCACTCTTGCCCGACTGTGCCACCGCCGATGCCGTCTGCGCTGCGTTTTGCTCGAGGAGTGCTCGAAGATAGGCGTCTGCGGCGGGATCGAGTGCGGGCGCGGTGTCGGCGGGCGTGGGCGCTGGTGCGAGGAGTGGGGCTACGACGCCAAACTGCTCGGTGGAGATGGTCGGCTCGCCAGCCTCGTCCTGCCGCATGGTCGTCGCGACTGGTTCGGCAATCGTGTCGGCCATGGGCTCGGCTTCCCGTCGTTCGGCAACTGCCACCTCGGCATCCGCAAGCGTGCCGTCCTCGCGCTCCTCGTCGATCAAAAGCGCCTCGCGCGTTTGTGCGGCGGCGCTCCGAATGTGCCCCAGCTGGCTCAGATCGATATCGATCTTGACGGGCTGATGTGCGGCATCCCATGAAAGCCATGCCACAATCTCGTCATCGATAATCTTAGCCAGATATTTGGGGACCTTCTCTTCCTTAAGGGGATGGCCGGGATCCAGTGCCAAGCGCAGACGCTGATCACAAGCGCGCATTATCTCACCGAGCTTGCTACTTTTTTGTCTGCTGCCGTGGATGCGCATACATTCCCAAAAGCCATTTTGGCAGCGGTAGATGTGAATGGGGTCCAGGCGATATTCACAGTCCTCGTGGCGCTCGGGTGCAAAGAACACGGCCGAGGCAAACATGGTGTAGGGCATGGCCGTCTCCTCCCCAAACAAGCTCGCTACGATGCCGGTCTTTCGGTGCGTGTCATAGTAGCGCGCCATACGGACATACACGGCGCATGCCACGTGGCGCAGGTCGCGATGGTGGGAACGGTCGAGCCGTGAGTTATTCAGGTTGTACGTCGAGAGTGCGTCGATGGCAGCCATGAGCCGCTCCTCATGCGCCTCATCGGGCGGAAGGGGAAGCGTGGGCTCGGAGGTCTTGCGACGTTTGGGGGGCAGGGCCGACGGCGCCGGCGCGGGCACGAGGTCTCGCGCTGCGCGGCGCAGCTCGATGAGGGCGTTGTCGAATGCGACGGTTTTAGAGTCGCGAAGCAGCTTGGGGTCGAGCTCATGGAACACGGCGTAGTCCTGCAGCCACACGCGTGCGAACCGGTCGATGCCGGGTTCAAAGGCGCGATAGGCATCCCAAAATCCCTTGATCTTGTCATAGCCGTCGCGCGGATTGTCGACGCCAATGCCGCAGATCAATTCGTAAAGATAAAGAAAAGCAAACGAGGTCGATGTCTCCTCGATATTGCCGCGGCGCACTTGGGCACGCCAGGTAAAGTAGCCGCGCAGCTGTCGATCGCTCATGGCATTGTAGGTGGGAAAGTACGACTTAAAGGTGCCGTTGTAGGGGCAATCGTCCTCGAAGTCGGCCATCAGCAGGCCTTGGCGGTAAAAGAGCTCCGCCTCCGATAGCCAACGTCCCGCGCCGCCTTTGGGATCCTCTTGCCAGCGTGATATCTCGCGCATCTTGCGGTACTGGTCGGGGAGGAAGTTCTGCATCTGACGACCGGTCTTGAGAATCGGCTCGTCAGCATAGATTTCGTTTGAGAAGCGGGCGGACTGATGGGTCCGGGCCTCGGCCATAATGCGCTCGATGAGCATCTTGACGTCCTGGTCGGCCACCGCTTCTCCTCTCCTAACGCAGCTTCGGTGACCCCATATCATAGCACAGCATCAAACAGGTGTTCGAGATACCGCTATGTAGATAGATTTAGAACAAGAGGGCGTAGATGACCGCCACGACGACGGAGGGGAGCATGTTGGCCGTGCGGAAGGTCTGAGGTCGAATAAGGTTAACGCCAACACAGAAGATGAGCATGGAGCCCACAAGCGAAAGGCTGTCGAGGGCTGCGGTGGTCATGATGGGGGAGAGTGCACCGGCAAAAAGCGTGATCGTACCCTGGAATACGGCAACGGGCAGGGCCGAGAAGATGCAGCCGCGGCCAAGCGAGGCCGTCATGGTGCAGACGATGATGCAGTCCAGCGCGCCCTTCAGGGCAAGCGTGGACCAGTCGCCGAGCAGACCGTCCTGAATCGATCCCACGATGGCCATGGCGCCGATACACACGGTGAGCGATGCCGAGACAAAGGCGTTGGTGAACTCGTTGTCGCCTTCGCTGCCGGTTTTGCGCTTGAGCCATTCGCCGAGGTTCTCGATGGCGGCCTCCAGGTTGATGGCCTCGCCGATGAGCGAACCGAGGGCAAATGAGACGATAAGCATGGTGGTGCCGGTGGTCGCCAACGCTTCTCCATCGATAACGAGCATCTTTTGCATGGTGCCGCCCAGGCCGATAAACAGGACGCACAGCCCTGACGCCTTCATGAGCGTGTCCTGGATGCGGGGCGTAATGAAGCGCCCACCCATGAGGCCAAGCAGGCCGCCCGCGATCAAAAGCGCGACGTTGATGATCGTTCCTAAACCCGGCATGAACCCTCCTGTAATTGATGCCAACGCGGCAATCGTAGCAGAACGGGGAAGGGAGCGCTCAGTATCCGAGCCAAGCGGCGGTTAGCAGTCTAGGACAGGACGGGGCTAAAGTCGAAGCGCAGTGTCATGAGGTGCTGCGGGGATTCGATGGCTGCGGCAATGATGTCGGCATCTCGTGCACGATCGAACCCTTCAAGTTCCATTTGATAGGGGAAGTCTTCTTGGATACCGATGCGACGCGGAACCAAAAGCTTGGTTCCGTCGAATTCTTCGGTTCGCGTTCCGTCTGCTGCAACGGAATAAAGGTGTAACTTGGCGGTCGTTGTGGCATCAAGTGCCGAGATAGCTTGGATATCGTTCGATGCGCTCCTTGCTCCCACTGCTGTAAGTGCCGTAGGCGCGACGACTTCACCCGAAGGCAAAAAGACGAGCTCGACGGTATTGGGGAATGCGATGAGGATATTTTTGCGGCGGGGCGCATTGGCAGCGACTGGCTCAATGCTTGCGGCATCGACGGTTTCCGTGTGGTCGAGCGCGACCATCATGCAACAGTTGCCTTCGTCGACATCTGGGGGAGCGGCAAAGTCCAGGCCGTCTTTCGGTTGGGAATCGCCTAGTTCGGTGGCGGTGCCGCCTGGCTTCTCGAGAGGAGCCGCAGCGTTGTCTTCTGATGATACATCGTCTGCATCGTCAACATGTGCCGGTGCGTCTGCGACCTCGTCTTTGGGGGATTTGTCACTATCGCTCGATATAGGAGCAGCAATCCCGACGGACCCCACTCCGTGCCATGTCATTTGGAGCAGCGCCGGATCGGCGAGAATGCGCCGCACGCCCGGCTCCTGGGCATCGATATTGATGGGGGCGGATTCTGATCCGCGCGTGAGGTTAAGCGAGCCCTTCTGTCTATTGCCTTGAGCTTCTTGGTCGTCCGCGTCGCCAGCGTAGAACAGCAAAGGCGCATCTCCCGTTGCGATGGCTTCGGTGTTCGCCTTGGTCAGTCGCAGCGATGCCGTAAAGGAGATGATGGGCTGCGCGCCATCGACATTCAAGGGAACGCAGCCCAGGCATACACCCCCTTCTTCTTCATAGGCCGCGCTGTCGAAGACGACCTTCGCCCCGTTCGCCGAGTCATCGACCGAGGCAATATCGATGCGCAGCTCTAAGTCGCATGGGTCGCCATCGGCGTCGACCGCAGCCGATTTCCATGTGCAGATGGCACAACCTGTCTGGGGGCCGTTCTCCTTGTCCGGTCGCTTGATATCCACGACTATCGAGCCGACCGTATTGCGGTGAAGGCATCCCGAGGTTCGGACCGTGGCGTGTGCGAGCGAAAAACGTTGGCAGGCGACGATACCCGACGAATTCGCCACGGGGTTCAGAGCTTGCGGTAAGGAGTTTGCCGTGGCGGGCGTCGCCCAGGCGGCGAGAGGCGTACCGCTCGCCAGTGCGCTGCAGAGCGCGGCAACGGGCAATAGATTTTTGGGTGCCATGGTTCTCCCATCTATTCCGCGCACTCCGGTTGTGCTTGGCTATTGGTTGCGTCTGATGTGCAGGCCAAGGCACGTCAGCCCTGCTCCCGCCGTTGCGACGCCTACCGCAATGAGTTGCCGGGTGTCGCTCGTCTGAGCGAGCGGCTCGTTACGGCTGCCGCGATCAAGGCCCGAAAGGTCGACGGTCACTTCTGTGGCCGCCTGCGCTTGCTCTTGTTGAGCAAAGGCCATGGCAGGTGCGGACGCCAAGATGCCGACGATGGCGGCCAGTGCGATCGCCTTAGGACGTGGCGTGCGCACCGGGCTCGACCGTCCAGGTGATGCTTGCCACTTGATCTCCCGTACCGGTGGCGTGGTAGATGTCACGCGTGACGCGGGCGACGTGGCCACTCACATTGAGCTTGATTTTGTCCGTTCCGTCGGCAATGCCCTGGTACTTCATGTCGAAGCTTGCGTCTTTGGAAAGATCGAGGCCCGTAGTCTGAGTCGCCGAGCTGGCATCCTTTTCTGCCTTATCGGGGCCAACCTTAAAATCGATGGAGTTCTGGGCCGAGCCCGTCTTTGCGTCTGCAACGATTGTCCAGTCGTTCTTGGCCGTGACCTTCATGTTGGTGACGTGGATGCCATATGCCGAGAGGTTGTCGATGGTAATCGTCTTGTCGGAGGGTCCTACAAGCGTTCCGTCGGCGTTGGCGGCAAAGGGGATGACCGTTGGCGCCTTAAACGAAACATTGCTAATGTCGGCCTTTACCGTCACATCGGTGGTTCCAACGCGCACCTCTGCCATGGCCGCCGTTGGCGCGGCGCCCATCGCAAGTGCGAGCGTAAGCCCTGCGCCCACGGCGAGTGCCCTGGCTCCGCTCAGGTTCATGGGTGTGTTCATAATCGATCCTTTCTGCTCGTCACGGACTGTTTCCGTGATGGTTGGACGAATGGGGACAGGGTGTGGCCCCTGCGAGCGCGTAGGCCACTAGCCTTCTGCCTGGGCCACTCGCACTTTGACGCGCGTCGGATTGCCGTGAGTGTCGTAGGTCTTGGCATCGAGTGCCTGAATCTCGATATATGCCTCGCCTTCTTGGATATCGCCGGCGGGGCAGGTCTCAACCGTCTTGCCGGCTTCGACCACACCGGACTCATAGATGGTCTCGTCGTTTTGAATCACGCGGAAGCGCTGGGGAAACTTGTTGTCTTGGACGTTTTGCACGTTGACACGCAACTTGCCGCCTTCCTGCAACTGTGCGACCGGCGCGACCGAGATCGTCATCATGTTGTCGCGGACGATGGCGTCGAGCTCATCCTGGATTTCTTGGCGCGATTTACCCTCTGCCGTCGTGACCGAGGCGCCCGCTTCGGGTACGGGCTGCGACTGCCAGGCGTATAGCCCTACGGCGATGAGGGCGCAGACGATAGCCAGGCAGACAACGACGAGTTTCTTGCGACGCCCCGGTCCTGCAAGGCGGGGCGGCTTCTTCGCACTCATGCGGCGTCCTTGGTGGTGTAGACGCGTGCGAACGTGGACGGGTCCGCTCCAAAGAGCATGTGAAGCATCAGGCGGCGCGAGTAGATGAGCTCGTCGAAGTCGTGAGGAAGCTCGATTTTGTGGATACGCGCGATGTGGTGGGCGAGCGCCGAGAACGACTCGGGGTCGCAGATAACATCGGTGGTGACGTGGTAGACCGCCGTATCGGGGAACGCCTCTTCGTCGAAAGGCAGGAGATAGGGATCGTCGTCGACCTCGATGGCGACGCCGTACTGGGGCCAGTAATATGCCATGGGAACCTCCCTGCTTCTGGGGCCAAAACTTCCATTGGTTTTGGCTGTTGATGCCGACCGTATCAGTCGCTACTTGACCAATTTCTGACCAAATGCTTGACGGATTGACATCTCCGCAGGTAAAAGATGGTAAAAATTACTTCAACTTTTTTCGAGCGACAATTGCGTGGTCGCTGGCGGTAAAGCGACATGTGTCAAAAGCATCGTCTGCCGAGGAAACCTTGCCGCTCGCCGAATTGCACGAACGTAAAAATCGCCAATTATGGAGACGGTCTCGAACACGTCGACGAAACGATGCGGTAACATCTCCCTGCAAACACTGTAGTTAGCTAAAGGGGGAGTTCGCGTGTCGGCAACCATCAAACCCTTCACCGACGAGTTCGAAGAGTATGGCCGCGATGAGTCTCGCACATCGGGCGAGGCCTCGAGCATCTCGTTTCCGACAACGGGGGACGAGGTGCGCGCCATTTTGAAAAAGCTCCATGCCGAGCGTGTCCCGGTGACGGTTCAGGGCGCCCGGACCGGTCTTGCCGCCGGCGCCGTGCCTCATGGCGGTCACATTCTCAATACTTCCCGCATGAATCGCTACCTAGGCATTCGCCGCGATGAGCAGGGCCGCTTTCTTTTGCGTGTGGCGCCCGGCGTCGTGTTGTCTGAGCTGCGCAAGCAACTGGGCAAGAAAGTGCTTCCGACTGCCGGCTGGGACCAGGCATCGCTTGAGGTCTACGAGGAGTTCCAGGAAGCTCCCGAGCAATTCTTTCCTACCGATCCCACCGAGGCATCTGCCTGCCTGGGCGGTATGGCGGCATGCAACGCTTCCGGCGCCCGTAGCTACGCTTACGGCCCCATGCGCCCTCACGTCACGGGCCTTCATGTCGCGCTGACCGATGGCGACCTGCTCGAGCTTCACCGTGGCGAGGTTTTTGCACAGGGTCGTCGCCTTTCGCTCGTCACGGTGCAGGGCCGCACGCTCGAGCTCGACCTTCCCGACTACACCATGCCCAAGACCAAAAATGCTTCGGGCTATTTCGTTGCTGACGATATGGATGCCATCGATCTGTTTATCGGTGCGTGTGGCACACTCGGCGTCATCACCGAGCTCGAGATTGCCCTGCAGGCGGCGCCTGCGGTCGTTTGGGGCGTGAGCTGCTTCTTTGACAGCGAAGACAAGGCCGTGTCCTTCACCGATTCCGTGCGTCCCGTCCTGTCCCACGCGGCTGCCATCGAATATTTCGATGCGGGCGCCCTGGATATCCTGCGTCGTCAGCGTGAGCAGTCGACCGCGTTCGCCTCGCTGCCGGCGCTCGACAAAGACGCCAAGGTCTGTGTCTACGTGGAGCTCGACTGCGACGACGAAGCCCAGGCGACTGAGGAGCTGCATCACTTGGGGTGGGTGCTAGAGCTTGCGGGCGGCAGCGACGATGCGACATGGGTCGCGCGCACCGAGGTCGATCGCGAGTGTCAGCGATTCTTCCGCCATGCGGTGCCCGAGAGCGTCAACATGCTCATCGACGAGCGTCGCCGCACGGATCCCACCATCACCAAACTGGGCTCGGACATGTCGGTGCCCAACGCACGCTTGGCCGATGTCATCGCCCTTTATCGCAGCACGTTGGCCGAAAGTGGGCTTGAATCTGCCGCCTGGGGGCACATCGGTAACAACCATCTGCATGTGAACATTCTGCCGCGCGATGCGCAGGATTACCGCCGCGGCGGAGAACTCTTTGCCCAGTGGGCTTCCGAGGTCACGGCCATGGGCGGCGCCGTCTCCGCCGAACACGGCGTCGGCAAGATCAAGGCGGGCTTCTTGGAGACGATGTACGGTCACGAGGCCATGGTCGAGTCGGCGCGGCTCAAGCTCCAGCTCGATCCTGCCGGGCAGCTGGGTCGCGGTAACCTGTTTTCGGAGAAGCTCTTGGATGAGCTCGTCCAGAAAGGGGGCGCGTGAAGATGAGCGATTTCCATATGGTGGTGTGCGTCAAGGCAGTGCCGGGCAGCACCGAGGTCAAGATGGATCCCAAGACCAATACCATCGTGCGCGATGGCAAGCAGGCGGTCATTAACCCGTTCGATGCGAGCGCTTTGGAATGCGCGCTGGCGCTGAAGGATGACTTTATCGGCTTTGGCATGGACGTGCGCGTAACGGTGGTGTCGATGGGCATCCCCGCGACCGAATCGCTATTGCGCGACTGCATCGCCCGAGGCGCCGATGACGCACTGCTGCTAACTGATCGCGCCTTTGCAGGTGCCGATACCCTGGCAACCACCTATGCCCTCAAGTGCGGCATCGAGGCACTCGACGAGGACTTCGACCTGCTCATCTGCGGCAAGATGGCGGTGGACGGCGATACGGCCCAGATTGGTCCCGAGCTTGCCGGTGCCTTTGAGATTCCCTGCGTGACCGACGTGAGCTGCGTGCAGAGCGCGGGCTTTACGACCTGTGGTTCACTGGCGCTTGTTCACGGCTGCGATGCCGGCGAGGAGACGGTCTATCTTGAGATGCCGTGCGCGATGACGACCGCCAAGGAGATTGGCCAACTGCGCATGCCGAGCATTGCCGGTATTCGTGCGGCCGAGGAGGCGGACGTGCGCGTGGTCAACGCTGCCGACGTGCATGCCGACCCCGCGCGCTGCGGCCTTGCCGGCTCGCCGACACAGGTCGTGCGATCGTTTGTGCCCGACCGCGACCAGACGTGCGAGGCCGTTGAAGGAACGGCGTCCGAGCAGGCGGCAAAACTTGCCAAGATTATCGAGGGGATGGCATAGATGAGCGGACTGATTATCGATAGCGAAGCCTGTATCGGCTGCGGTCGCTGCGTTCGCGCCTGTGCCTCGGGCGGCATCGTAGTGGAAGGCGAGCGGCCCAACCGTTGCGCCCGCGTAACCGACGGCTGCATCCTATGCGGTGGGTGCGTCGACGCCTGCCCCGTCATCGCCATCTCGATTGAGCGTGACGAGGCTGCTGGCGCGGTGGACCTTGATGCATATCGAGACATTTGGGTATTCGTGCAGACCGACGAGCACGATACGGTGACTCCCGTTGCCTATGAGCTCATGGGCAAGGGCCGCGAGCTTGCCGATGCTCGTGGTTGCCGTCTGGTGGCATTGGTCGGCATGAGCCCCGAGAGCTCTCTCGGTGACCTGGAGCATCTGGTTTGCGCCGGTGCAGACGAGGTCCTGGTCTGTCGCGACGAGCGCCTGCGCCAGAACGATGCGGAGGTTTACGCCCGGCTGATCTGCGATTTGGTGGCAGAGCGCAAGCCCGAGGCCATTCTGTACGGTGCGACCGCCTTTGGCCGCGAATTGGCACCCGGCGTTGCCGTGCGTTTGCAGACGGGCCTTACGGCTGACTGCACCGTACTTTCGATGGATACGGAGACGGGGCTGCTGCAACAGACGCGTCCGGCGTTTGGCGGCAACCTGATGGCCACCATCGTCTGCCCCAATCATCGTCCTCAGATGGCAACGGTGCGTCCCGGCATCTTTAAGGCGCCCGACTTTGACTACGGCCGCTCCGGCACGATCACCCAGATATCGCTTGCGGATGATGCTAAGGCTCGTGTCGAGATCTCGATTCCCGCCGAGGAGTGGGGGCAGCAGGCATCAATTGCCGATGCCGAGCGCCTGGTCGTGGTGGGTCGCGGTATTGGTTCCAAGAAAAACCTGCCGCTGATGCGAAGGCTCGCCGAGGCTCTGGGTGCCGAGCTTGGCTGCACGCGACCTGTCGTGGAGGCCGGCTGGTTGGAGTATCGCCACCAGATTGGCCAGACGGGCGTATCGGTTTCGCCCAAGCTTCTCGTGAGTATCGGTGTTTCGGGCGCCATCCAGCATCTTGCCGGCATCGGTGGGGCGGAGTGCATTATCGCCATCAACGAGGACCCGGATGCCCCCATCTTTGGTGCTGCCCAGTATAAGGTTGTCGGCGATGCCGTCGAGGTCGCCGAGGAGCTGCTGGCCCAGCTTGAGCGCTAGGCGCGCGCCAGCCAGTAGCGCATCTCGTCCTTTAGGCGTTCCCAGGTCGCTTGCGTGGCGGGATCGGTAAAGGGGTACGTAATGCCAAAGGGCGCGTCGAGCAGGCGGTAGATATCGCCCTGCTCGCGCGCCAGCGTGCGGCTCGCTGGATAGACGAGCTCAAACATAAAGCAGATGAGCCCCACCAGGTAGTCTGCGGGCTCGTCGCGTTCATCGCGTGCGACGCAGCGGCGCTCGTCAAAGGCAGCCAGCGTCGGTGCCGAGAAGTGGCTGGCAAGAAATGCGTCCTCGTCCACCTTGAGGATAGTGTCGACGGTGCTGTCGGCGATGGTGCGCATAATGTCGATCTTGTCGCCATCGCGCACGATATCGCAGAAGCGCCGTGTACACTCGTCGAGTTGTGCCGGCAGGCGAAAGTCGCTGTGATAGGCGATGCTCGCGCGGATGAGCTCATCTTCTGCCGGGTCATCGATAAAGTCGCGGATGCTTGTTGTGGCAGGTGCGTCGTCGGGGCTCTCGCCAAAGAGGACCTCGACGCCCAACGCCGCATGGCTCATGCTCTCAGCATCCTTAAACGTGTCCCAGCGCCGCAGCTGCTCAAAGCGGCCCATATCGTGCAGCAGGCCGCAAAGCCAGGCCAGGTCAATATCCTCTGTCGACCAGCCCTGCTCACGCGCCACGGCATCACATGCCTCGGCAACGTGGTACGTATGCTCGATTTTGAGTGCGATGCGCGGATTGGCGGCATCGTAAGCATCGGTATAGCGTTTGAAGGCCGCGGTCGCCCGGCCCCGATCGATAGCTGTCATAATGACTTCCTAAAAAGCTGTGTCTTTCTGTGTCTTTCGATCCGGTGGCAATTGTAGGTGAACTCGGTTGCTGTCGGGCGATGATTCTGCCGTGTCGTTGCCTGACCCAACGAATCGAATTTCTCACCGAGCCGGTCTGCTTCTTCTGGTACCATGGTCA
>CAUDVX010000043.1 GCA_958452935.1 uncultured Collinsella sp.
CATGCGAACCTCCAGTCCGGACCGCCCCGCGGTCCAACTTTCTGTCCGCACCCCCGGCCGTGTGGACCCGGACGCCTTCATTGTAGCTTTTCGCTCTAGCGAGCTTGATTTAGCAGGAGAAATCGACGCTGTCGATGATGTCCTTGAGGGCCTTGGCGGAGACGGTGAGCTCATGCTGCTCGTCTTCGTTCAGCGGCACGGGGACGCGGCAGACAACGCCGTCGCGGCCAACGACGGTCGGCATGGAGATGGCAAGATCGGACAGGCCATACTCGCCCACCATGAGCGAGGAGACAGGCAGAACGGTCTGCTCATCGCGCATAACGGCGGTGCAGATGCGCTTGACGGCCATGGCGACGCCATAGTAGGTGGCGTGCTTCTTCTCGATGATGGTGTAGGCGGAGTTCTTGACGTCCTCAGCGATGCGCTTCTCGGCAGCCTCATGCTCCAGATGGCCGTGAAGCTCACAGAAGGTGTTCAGCGGAACGCCGGCAACCTGAGCGCTGGACCAAGCGACAAACTCGGAGTCGCCGTGCTCGCCCATGACATAGGCCTGGACATCGCGCGGGTCAACCTCGACGTGGGCACCAAGCATCTGCTGCAGGCGGCCGGTGTCGAGCACGGTGCCGGAACCGATGACGTGGCCCTCGGGCAGGCCGGACATCTTGATGGCGGCGTAGGTCAGAACATCGACCGGGTTGGAGACGATGAGCAGAATGCCATCGAAGCCGGACTTTTTAATCTCGGGGATAATGGACTTAAAGATGCTGACGTTCTTGTTGACCAGGTCCAGGCGGGTCTCACCGGGCTTCTGGGCAGCGCCAGCGGTGACGACGATCATGGCGGCGTCGGCGACATCGGAATAATCGCCGGCGTAGATCTTCATCGGCTCGGCAAACGTCATGCCGTGCGCGATATCCAGGGCCTCACCCTCGGCGCGGTTCTTGTCCACGTCGATGAGGACCATCTCGGAGAACAGACCGCTCTGCATCAGCGCGAACGCCGAAGACGAACCGACGAAACCGCAGCCGACAATAGCGACCTTCTTCTCGTTAACCATTAGAAACTCCCATCTCACTCCACAAACAAGCCGCCCGGGAACGACCCGAGCGGCTTGTCGTAATCCCAATACATCCAATCGGGACTTTGATTATGCTCCTATTCGCAGCCAAAAATCGACCGTTTACCGAAATTGTTTGCAGAATTCGTAAAATAACTGCACGAAATCGGTTTCGATATATTGACGAGCCAAAATAGCTTTCTAATACAGGCCCGCCTCGCGAATGGCCTCGACAGCCAAAGCGATCTGGTCGGGCGGCAAGACCAGCGCCATGCGCACGTGCCCCTCGCCCGAAGGACCAAAGCTCGCGCCCGGCGTCACCACAACGCCGGCCTTCTCCATAAGCTCCTCGCAAAACGCCATGGAATCGGTGCGGCCACCGGGAAGCTTGGCCCACACAAACATAGAGCCATGCGCGTTGGGGCGCTCCCAGCCCAAGCCCTCAAGACCGTCGCACAGGGCATCGCGGCGCTCCTGGTACTTCAGACGCTGCGCCTCGACCTCATCGCGCGGACCGTTCAGGCAGGCGATGGCGGCCTTCTGGATCGGGAAGAACATGCCAAAGTCGATCTGGCCGCGCAGCTTGGCAAAGGCCGAGACCACATCCTCGCGACCGACCAAAAAGCCGATGCGGGCACCGGTGACGTTAAACGACTTGGAGAGCGAGAAGAACTCCACGCCCACCTCAAGCGCACCGGGATACTGCAAGAAGCTGCCGCCCGGCTCGCCGTCGAACACGATGTCGGAGTATGCGTTGTCATGGACGATCAGCAGGTCGTGCTCGCGGGCGAAAGCGATGATCTCCTCGTAGACCTCGGGCGTACCCACCGAGCCCACCGGGTTGGCGGGCAGCGACACGATCATATACTTGGCACGATCGGCCACCTCGGGATCGATACCCGCCACATAGGGCAGGTAATTATGCTCGGCAACCAGCGGATAGTATTCGAGCTTGGCATCGGCGATCTTGGCACCCGCCTCAAAGACCGGGTAGCACGGATCGGGAACCAAAATAGTGTCGCCCGGATCGAGCAGGGCCAGGCCCAAATGGCCCACGCCCTCCTGCGTGCCGTTGCACGACTGCACCATGGACGGCGTAATGCCCGAAACGCCAAAGCGACGCTCATAGTAATCGCACACGGCCTGCTTGAGTTCGGGCAGGTCACGCAGGGCATACTTCCACATCTCGGGATCTTGGGCTGCTTGCGTGAGCGCCTCGACCACATGGTCGTACGGCTTAAAGTCGGGCGTACCCACGCTCATGTTGTAAATGGTCTTGCCCTGAGCCTTCAGCGCGAGAAGCTTGTTGTTGAGCGAGGCGAAAACCTCCGCGCCAAAGCGGTCAAGACGCTGCGATGCCTGCATGGTGCCACCTTTCGATATGAAAAACGCGGCGCTCCGACAAGAGCGCCGCGCGATACGGGCCATCAGATTGCAAAAGTGTAACGCTTGCAACCCCCGTATTGGTTCAATTTAGCCAACCTTAGTCAATTGCATTGAGCGCGTCGATCTGCGCAAGCCACAAACGTGAGCTGGCGTCACTCGGCATACGCCAATCGCCGCGCGGGCTGAGCGTCACCGAGCCCACCTTGGGACCATCGGGCAGGCAGCTGCGCTTAAACTGCTGGGCAAAGAAGCGACGATAGAACGTACGCAGCCACGTGTGGACGGTCTTGGCGTCGTAGACGCCCTCGAAGCTCTTGAGCGCCATGCGGTAGATCTTGCCCGGCTCAAAGCCAAAACGCAGCAGGTAATAGAGGAAGTAGTCGTGCAGCTCGTACGGCCCCACCAAATCCTCGGTCTTCTGTGCAATCTCGCCATCGCCCGTGGGCGGCAGAAGCTCGGGGGACACCGGCGTATCGAGGATGTCGAGCAAGACCTCGGCAATACGCCCGCCAAAGACATCGGCAGCATAGCGCACCAGATGACGTACGAGCGTCTTGGGCACGCTCGCGTTGACGGCGTACATGCTCATGTGGTCGCCGTTATAGGTAGCCCAGCCGAGCGCCAGCTCCGACAGGTCGCCCGTGCCGATGACAAAACCGCCAGCCTGGTTGGCCAAGTCCATCAGAATCTGCGTACGCTCGCGGGCCTGGCTGTTCTCGTAGGTCACGTCCTGCACGGCCGAATCGTGCTCAATGTCCTTGAAGTGCTGCTCCACAGCCGCATGGATCGAAACCTCGCGGAAGCTCACACCCAAGTCGCGGGCAAGCGACTCGGCATTGGACTTGGTGCGGTGCGTGGTGCCAAAGCCGGGCATGGACACAGCCGTGATACCGGTGCGCGGCAGCCCCAGCGCATCGAAGGCACGCACGGTTACAAGCAGTGCCAGCGTGGAGTCCAGGCCGCCCGAAAGGCCGATGACCGCAGCCTTGGTACCCGTGTGGGCAAGGCGGGTCTTGAGGCCCGCAGTCTGCAGGTCGAGGATGGTCTCGCAGCGCTCGGCCAAGTCGCCATGGTCGGCCGGCACAAAGGGAGCACGGGGAAAGACACGGTCGATGTCGAACGCATCGCGCAGGACGGGCTTTTTGGCCAGCACGCCCTCAAACGAAAACTCAACAGTCGTGGCCTCAGGCGCATCGTCCGCGCGCGTCCACGTCGTCGAGCGACGGCGCTCGGCAACCAGACGGTCGAGGTCAACATCGGCAACCGCCATATCGCAGGTAAGGAGCTTCGTCGCCGCCAGCTTAGAGCCGTTTTCGTAGACGAGGTTCTCGCCCGCAAAGACCATATCGGTCGTGGACTCGCCTTCGCTCGCGTCTGCATAGGCATAGGCACAGTACAGGCGCGCACTCTGATTGGAGATGAGGCTGCGGCGATAGTCTGCCTTACCGATAATCTCGTCCGAGGCCGACGGGTTGAGGATCACCGTCGCACCGGCAAGCGCCATCTCGGTCGAAGGGGGCGCCGGCACCCACAGGTCCTCGCAAACCTCAACGCCAAGTACCATGTCCTCAGCGCCCTCGTCGCAGCAGCGGTAGACAAGCCCCGAACCCAGCGGAACCGGACCCTGACCGGCAAATTCAACCCACACGGGATCCGCAGGCGCCGGAGCAAACCAGCGGCGCTCGTAGAACTCGCCATAATTGGGCAGATACTTCTTGGCCGTGAGGCCCAAAAGCTCGCCCGCGCAGCACACGGCGGCGCAGTTGTAGATATTCTCGGCAACTGCAACGGGAAGACCGATGGTAAAGACAATCGGCAGCTCACGAGTCTCATCGAGGATATGCACCAAAGCAGCCTCGCAGGCATGCAGTAATGTGCGGTTATGGAACAGATCGGCCGCGGTATAGCCGCACAAGTTGAGCTCGGGCAGCACCAGCGCGCGAACGCCGCGCTCAACAGCCGCGCGAACAGCCGCTAACGTAACCTCGGCATTGCCCTCGACATCGGCCACGCGAATCTGCGGCGACGCCGCCGCCACACGCAAAAAGCCATCAGACTGAGAAAGGTGAAGATTCATAAGAATGCTCCCGTGCGTAGACGCCATTCAACACAATTAGCAAGCCCTATTGTAGTTCAACCGCCGGGCGCAACCGCATCCCACCAACTTGGTGAGCTATTGATGAGTTGATGGTATCTGTTAAATGTCACGTACGATTCACATCTGGTGGGTACCCTGATGGCTACACGAAACGAAGCAGATTTACACCGGGAGGACCCCGTATGACAACCAAGTACACCGACGCGCCGCGCACGCGCGTCATGACGCCGGCATCGCTCAACAACGGCGTGCACGAGAACCATTCCATCGGACAGACCATGGCCATCGCGCCCAAAAAGGGTCTGTTTGACGACATTTCCATTCCCCAGATCATCGCCGGCGCCGCGGCTGCCGCCACGAGCGTCGCGCTTGCCTCCAAGATCGGTATCGCCGGTTCAGTAATTGGTGCCGCCGTGAGCTCGGTCATCACCGTTGTGTCCTCGCAGGTCTACCGCCACTTTATCTCTGCCAGCGCCGAAGCCATCAAAGGTACGCACGCCGCCGTCGACTACCCCGCCGGCGCCTACGAGCCCGTTGAGTTTAATGCCGAGGAGCACCTGGGCGGCGCCGCGACTACGCAGGAGATGCGCCAGATTGCGGGGCGCGCGACCACGGCCCGCGTCGCCCCTGACAGCCTGCGCGCCAAGGCCGCGGCAGAGCGCAGCCAGACGCAAAAGAAGGTCATCGTCTTCTCGATCGCCATCGCCATCGTCGCGGTCATCGCCTGCGCCGGCGCCATCCTTATCACCACCGCCGGTGAGGGTCTGGGTGAGCGCCCCGAGCCAATCCTTTCGTCGCATACGACCGAGCACGACGCGGATAGCTCAGGTCAATCGCAAAGCCAGCAGGACGACCCGCAGGGCACCTCCGCATCCACTGACTCGTCATCGAACACCCCCAATCAATCGCAGGACGTCGATTCCTCTGCGAACAACAGCGACACGCAATCCGGCACGACCGACTCAAGCCAAACGACTGACGGCTCTCAACCGAGCACGGGCGACCAGACGAGCGGCAATACATCGGGCACGGGATCTACCGACAACAGCAACACCAGCAACTCGAACAGCTCGAGCGGAACCGCGTCCGGCACGGCATCTGACAGCTCGAGCCAAAGCACAGCATCGGGCAACTAAGCACGTTGCCTCTCATAGATAGCCGACCTGCATAACGGGCGCGAACCGGCAACGGTCGCGCCCGTTTGCCTTGGGCGACGAGATGGCAAGCCCCGTGCGATGGTAAGATGCTTTGGTGTGTAAAGAGGAGATTTGCCATGAGCAAGACAATAGTTAGGCCCACGCTTTCGCTGGGCAACCACATCTATCTGTATCGCCTGCTGCGCGATGCAATCGGATGCGGCAAGCAAACGTTTATGACGCAGGTCGAGGAGGCACTCGCCGCTGGTGACATGGCCGCTTATGACCTGGGCTTCGAGTCCACGCGCGAGCTGCTCGAGGAGCTCGACGACTGCATTAAGCTGACCGTCTTTAAGGGCGGTCGCCTGTATGCCACCGTCATCGCCAACGAGGCCTGGGATGCCGCCCTTGCCAAGGGCGAGGACAAGCCCAAGGCAGCCAAGGGAGCCAAGCAGTCCTACAAAAAGAAAAAACGCGGCGAGAAGGACCTCAAGGCCGTGCGTCCCAAGCACGTTAAGCGTCCCGAGCCCGAGCCCGTGGCCGAAGTCGCTCCGGAGCCCGAGCCCGAGCCCGAGATCGAAGCCGCTATTGAGGTAACAGCAGAAGCCGAAACCGAAATCACTGCCACGACCGATCCCGAAGTCATATCCGAGCAGAAAGCCACTGCGGAACTCAACGAGGCTCCCAAGTCGACAACCGAAGAAGCCACTGACCAGCCCGAGACGCCTGCGTTCCAAAACAGCGATGTCTTTGGCGACGAGGCCGAGGACGATCGACCCAACGATCAAGACACCACCGAGTCGACACCGGAGCCCGAGACGCCGCAGCCCGCCATCTCGCTCACGGTCGTCTATGACCCCGAGAACGCCAACGCCGGCATCACCACCATGGCCTCCACGCCCATCGAGGCAAAGCCGAGCGTCGAGAACGAGAACGCGACGCAGGTTGAGGTTGAAACCTCAGCTGCAGACGCGCCCATCACCGTGGAGCCCGCAGATTCCACGATCAAGCCGGAAACGACGCCGGAGCCCACACCCGTCATCGAATCCGTGCCCGCCTCTGCTTGCGACCAAATTCCCGCACCGGCACCGGCTTCGGTACCCGCAGCGGCCCCAACCCCCGCACCTGCAGTACCGACCATCCCCGAGGATTTCCCCATCGATTTCGCAACCGAGGTCTTCTGTCCCGGCCCATTGCTACACCAGTTGTCGACCTATCTCCCCTACGGCGCCGACACGCTCGGCATCGTCGGCGAGTACTACTGGATTGCCCGCGAGCGCGGTACCATCGAGGCCGCGCGAAACCGCGCAAGCTTCCCCCTGCGTTACACGCAGGCAGGCGAGCGCCACGAAGTCACCGTGCGCATCCGCCGCAACACCACCGGCGGCCTCGGAGCCGCCTGGACCATCGATAAAGTCGAAGAACCCGAGCAGTAACGACAAACGACTCAAATCCTAATCAGGATTTGAGCCGTTTTTATTTGTTGATGTTCCGTGACCAACAGCGAGCGGGCCGCAAGTGTCCCAGGTTGCCGTGAAAGAGGAGCGACGCGTACTTCGGTACGCGAGCGACGGTTTGAACGGCAAGATGGGGTGCTTGCGGCCCGCGCAGCGTCGAGCAGTTACGCGGTTTGGAAAATCGCGTAACAATCTAGTCACGCGTCAACTTGCGGTGGATACGATGCGGCTGGGCTGCGTCCTCGCCCAGGCGCTCGATACGGTTGGCCTGATAGGCCTCGAAGTTGCCCTCAAACCAATACCAGTTGCCCGGGTTCTCGTCGGTGCCCTCCCACGCCAGGATGTGCGTGGCGACGCGGTCCAGGAACATACGGTCGTGGCTAATGACCACCGAGCAGCCCGGGAACTCGAGCAGTGCCGCCTCGAGAGAGGACAGCGTCTCGACGTCGAGATCGTTCGTGGGCTCGTCGAGAAGCAGCAGGTTGCCGCCCTGCTTGAGCGTAAGCGCCAGGTTCAGACGGTTGCGCTCGCCACCGGAAAGTACGCCGGCGCGCTTCTGCTGGTCCTGGCCCTTAAAGCCAAAGCTCGCCACATAAGCGCGGCTCGGAACCTCGGTCTCGCCGACCATCATGTGGTCCAGGCCATCCGAGACGACCTCCCACAGGTTCTTGTCGGGGTCGATGCCGGAACGGTTCTGATCGACATAGGAGATCTTGACGGTCTCGCCCACCTCGAGCTCACCCGAAGTCAGCGGCTCCAGACCCACAATCGTCTTGAACAGCGTGGTCTTACCGACACCGTTGGGGCCGATGACGCCCACGATGCCGTTGCGCGGCAGGGTGAACGAAAGGTCATCAATGAGCACGCGGCCATCGAACTCCTTGTGCAGGTGATGGGCCTCGAGCACCTTGTTGCCCAGACGCGGGCCCACAGGGATGCGGATGTCGGTCCAGTCGAGCTTCTGGCTTGCGCGGGCCTCGGCCTCCATCTCCTCGTAGCGAGCCAGACGGGCCTTGTTCTTGGCCTGACGAGCCTTGGGCGAGCTGCGCACCCACTCGAGCTCGGCCTCCATGCGCTTGGCGAGCTTGGCATCGCGGTTACCCTGAGCCTCGATACGGGCGGCCTTGGTCTCCAGATACGTGGAGTAGTTGCCCTTGTAGGGATAGAGGTGACCGCGGTCGACCTCGCAGATCCACTCGGCAACGTTATCCAAGAAGTAGCGGTCGTGCGTGACGGCCAGCACGGCACCCTGGTAGTTATGCAGGAAGTGCTCGAGCCACAGGATCGACTCGGCGTCCAGGTGGTTCGTGGGCTCGTCGAGCAACAGCAGGTCGGGAGCCTCGAGCAGCAGCTTGCACAGGGCCACGCGACGGCGCTCGCCGCCGGAAAGCACGTTGACCGGCATGTCGGAATCGGGCAGCTGCAGGGCGTCCATGGCCTGACCGAGCTTGGAATCGATATCCCAGCCGTCGGCGGCGTCGATCTCGTCCTGGAGCTTGCCCATCTCGGCCATGAGGGCATCCATGTCGCAGTCCGGGTCGCACATCTCCTCGCCGATTATGTTGAAGCGATCGACCTTGGCGATCATGTCGCCAAATGCCATGCGCACGTTCTCGATGACGGTCTTGTCGTCGTCGAGCGGCGGCTCCTGCTGCAGGATGCCCACGGTGTAGCCGGGGGTGAGCTTGGCATCACCGTTGGAGACCTCCTCGATGCCGGCCATAATCTTGAGCAGGGTCGACTTGCCCATGCCGTTGGGGCCCACAACGCCGATCTTGGCACCGGGGTAGAAGCTCAGGGTCACGTCGTCAAGGATTACCTTGTCGCCATGGGCCTTGCGAGCCTGATACATCTGGTAGATAAACTCCGCCATTTGCCTGTTTTATCCTTTCTACCTGCTGTTTCCCTATTCTTGTTTCGCTTTAGTGCAAACGAAATAAGGAAATCAGCTCTGAAACGTAACGAAAAAGGGGCATGGTTGCCCACACCCCCTAATACTACCTGGGAAAAGTCCCCCGGAACATACTATGAACTGCGTACGCTAGTTTTCCGCAACCTTAGCGAACGGCCCGCTGCGATTTGCGCCACAGCAGATACGAGTAGACGTCGACGGCTCCGACCGAACCAAACGCCAGAACCGCAATCACCGCGGCGACGACTTCACTCGAAAGCACGCTGCCTGTCACGCCCATCACAATCAGGCCAATACCCAGTACCATAAAGCAGGCGCCGCCAAAACGCTGCGTACGGCGCCAGTTCTCGGGATCGGCAAGCGCCCAAGGTGTCTTGATACCGAGCGTATAGTTCTGCTTCACACGCGGCAAATAGTTGCCTACGCCGATGAACAGCAAACCGACAACACCGGAAATCAGCACGTTAACCGAACCGACCGCCGGCACCACGCCCCAGACCGTAAGCTCTCCCAGCCAGCTTATGGCGCACATGAACAAGGTGAAGGCGATTACGAAGCCCTGGTAGAACTTGCCCGAGGTTCGATATGCCTCACCTTTGGGGTCGATGCGCGGCACCACGCAGAACATTGCGAGAAGCGCCAGAGGCAGCACGCCGAGCACGGAGGCCATCCAGCTAGGACCCCAACCGTCGACGGCGCCGTTCGCGCCCCAATGCGTGGGAATCTGCGCAGACAAGCTCGGCATCACCATGAGGTGCGCTACGACATTGGCGACGCACAGAGCGACCAGCGCAATCCACACGCGCGACGATACCCCCGTGGGGTGAATGCCCTTGTTTTCGTTATTCATCCTTATCACCTTCCGTGTTTGTAAGGCCCATAAACCAACCAATCAAGTCCTGCATGACGGTGGTGTTTAAGCTGTAAACGATGTTTTGGCCATGACGTTCGTCGGTTACCAACCCGGCGTTTTTGAGCGTCGCCAAGTGATGGCTCAACGACGGCTTGCTGATGTCAAAATGCTCGGCAAGCTCCCCGGCCGTGCGATTGCCCTCGCGCAGTAGTTCCAAAATGTGACGCCGTGTAGGATCGGCCAGCGCCTTAAAACCCTCTCCCGGCATAAGACCTCCTCTCATTATTTCGTTCGACGCGTACACTATACTCGATATTTAGATGTTTGTCTAACTATCTAATACAGGAACATCTATAGAACATTCGTTCGTATTTAGCTACAATGAAAGTTGAAGCAGATGGGCCAGCTCCCTCTATCCGAGAAGGAGATGGACTATGAGTATTGACGATGTCCTGACGTTGTTGTTGCTTGTAATCGCGGCCGTGGAGCTCGGCATCCACATTGGAGGTCGAATGAAATAGCCGCCCCCGCGTAATGCGAAGACGGCCACTTCTCACGCTACAAACGTGTTTGGGAGTTGGCCAACCCGCTGCAACGGGTGCCATCTGCTTCAATCTTATGCGAATCCCAATCCCATTTCAACAAGCTCCAAGGGCTCAAATGGAATCGCAATAATACCTATAATGGCGATAGCTAAAACACGACCGACTCCCCATCGGAGGATATCTATGACCGAAACCGCAGCCGCAGCCCCCATCGAGACACGCGACACCAAGCTCGAGATCATCATGGGCCGCGAGGCACTCGATAAGCTCGCCGATGCTACGGTGCTGGTGCTCGGCTGCGGGGGCGTGGGCTCCAACTGCTGCGAGGCACTCGCCCGCGGCGGCATCGGACATTTCGTAATTCTGGATAAGGACGTCATCGCGCCCAGCAATATCAACCGTCAGGCCATCGCCTTTCACAGTACCGTCGGCAAGCGCAAGATTGACGTCATGGAGGCTATGATTCACGACATCAACCCTGCCGCTACCGTCATCAAGCGAACTGAATACCTGTTGAGCGATAACATCGACGAGTTCTTTGCGAGCGTTTTGGAGCAGACGGACGGCAAGCTCGACTACGTCGTCGACGCCATCGACACCATCTCGGCCAAGCTCACCATTGCCAAATATGCTCAGGACCACGACATTCGTTTGGTTAGTTCCATGGGCGGGGCCAACAAGCTCCATCCCGAGTGCCTCCGCTTTGCCGACATTTTCGATACGGTACGTGACCCCATGAGCCGCATTATGCGCAAAGAATGTAAGAAGCGCGGAATCAAGAGCCTGCACGTGCTGTTTAGCTGCGAGGAATCGGTTAAGACCCAGCCCCGCGACCCGTCCAACATCCACGAGCGTACCGAGTTGGGTACCGCCAGCTTTATGCCGCCCATCATGGGTCAAATGATTGCCGGCGAGGTTATCCGCCAGATCAGTGGTCGCGGCACTGAGCGCGTGCGCCCCGATGGCCAGCGCCTGGACTAGCAGGATGCCCTGCGATGGAACCGCGATTCTTTGACACGCATTGTCACCTTGATTTGACGCTCAGCCCCGATGCTGCAGCCAGTGAGTCGGCGGCGTTGGGTCTGGGGCTCTTTGACTGCGGGGTCGACCCACGCGACTTTTCGGCCGCAAACGAGCGCGCTCGTCGCCATCCGGGCATCATCGCCGGCATTGGGCTCCACCCCTGGTGGCTCGCCGACGGCCGCTGCGGTCCTGCCGAAGTCAATCTGCTTTGCGAAGCTGCTGCCCAAGAGCGCTACATCGGCGAGGTGGGACTCGACTTTTCCGCGCGCTTCGCCGGAAGCGAACCGCTACAAATACAGGCACTTATCCGGCTCTGCGATGCGCTCGTGCAGCATCCTCTTACCGGGCGCGTGATATCAATTCACGCCGTTCGTTCAGCAGGAGCCGTACTGGACGTCCTCGAATCGAATGGACTACTCGCCCCAAACCCCGACTCCCCCGCTATCATCTTCCACTGGTTTAGCGGTACTTCGGACGAACTCGTCCGCACGCGTAATGCGGGCTGCTATTTTTCCGTCAACGAACGCATGCTCGCGTCCAAACGAGGACGCGAATACGCACGACAGATTCCACTCGACCGTTTACTGCTCGAGACCGATGCGCCGGCCGAGCCAAACACAGAAACAAACGCACAGTCGCTCATCAGATCGCTCGCATGGACCTCAGAACGCATCGCCTCACTCAAAAACTGTGACGCAAAGCATATTGAGTCAGCAGTTTTAGCAAATGCACGCTCTGTTTTTAGCCTTCGCTGACCCCTGTGGTCAAAAAACGTCAAATATGAGTACTGCTAGCGAAATGGATACATTACTTTGAGCTTTCCGGCCACCAGATTAATCTACGATTGTCCATTAACTAACACTTTCACAGTCACTCATCCTGCACTTTCGCAATCTTAAACCCCTCCAAACGCTCAAATCACGTCTGAAGGGGTCGATTTTGCTGCGACTAAATTAGTCACAGTACTCATATTTGGCTTTTTTGACCACCGAGTCACGGGAAGGCACCAATACAGCTCCCCGGGACTGCTCACCTATTCGGAAATCGGCGCTCCATGGCCCCAAGAGCCTTCCATGCCGCATACGGTCGAAGCAAACCCCGCCGCAAAGTCGAGTGCGCGCTCGATGGCCTCGGCACCATCCTCGCCACGCTTGGCGGAATCGAGATAGCACATCAGAAACGAAGTCAGGAACGAGTCACCCGCACCCATGGTGTCCTTCATGTCTGTCACGGGCTTGGCATGCTGCCGATAGTAACGCTCGCCGTCATAGGCAATGCAGCCCTCAGCGCCAGCCGTTGCGGACACAAAACATGGGCCCAAGCCCTTCACCCAGGCAAGACGCTCGCGAATCTCATCCTCGCTCGCAGCGTCTGCCGCGCTAAAGAACGCGAAGTCAACGTAGGGAGCAATCTGCTCGTAGTACGCGTCGGTCGAATCATCCGAGAAGTCAAACGAAACGGTAATACCCGCTGCCTTCAGCTTAGGCAGCTCACGCTCGGTAAAGCAGTAGTTGCCCGAATGGACCACATCAAACTGTTTCATATACGCCAGATCAAAACGATCGAGCACATAGCGCGCATCACCACGGATGCCGCCCTCGTTGGAACCAAGGAAGACACGGTCGCCATCGACCACAGTAACGCGTGCCGCACCGTTCTCGCCGATGAGCTGCTTGCATTTGGCTAGTTCAACGTCCTCATCCTCAAGACTCGCAATCACATGCTCGGCAGCAGCGTCATTACCAAAGATGCCCATATACGCGGAGCGCACGGCGCCGCACTTCTTGGCATACACGGCAAAGTTCACCGCATTGCCACCCGGATACATTGTGTTGATATGCTCGTAGCGGTCGACGACGTTGTCGCCAAACCCAAGAGCGTTAACGTTGAATGTCATAGCGCCGTCCCTTTCTCGTCCTAACGAGATCGCCGTAATGGCCGCCGTGCCGCCCTGCCCCTACGCAAGCTTCAGCAAATCGGGCAGCTGGTCGATAATCTTGTCCGCGGCATCTTGGCTAAATCCAAAGCGCTCCTCGCGCTTGGCAATGACTGTCAGGCCGGCTCGCTTGCCGGCAGTGATGCCAGGCACCGAATCCTCAACGCAGCAGCAGCGATTCGCGGGCAGCCCCAGGAGATCCAGCGCATGCAGGTAGATGTCGGGCTCGGGCTTGCTCTCCTTAAACTGCTCGCCGCTCACCACATACTCAAAGGCATCCGACAGCCCGCACGCATTGAGCACTTCCTCGATGCTAACCATGGGAGACGAGCTGGCAAGCGCCACGCGAACGCCACGGCGCGGCAGCTCTCGAATCGTATCCACGGCGCCTGGGTTAATCAAAGCCTGATAGTCGCGCGGACGCTTATGCGCCCACTCGTCCCAACGGGCCAACGCTTCCTCGCCAGTGAAATGCCCCTTACCGGCGCGCTCAAACCAATCGACCAGCATATGCAGGAAGAACTGATGCGAGGTACCGACCTGCCCATTCAACTCCTCTTGAGTCAGATTAAGCCCAAGCTCCTTGGCAAACGCGGCAGTCTCGCCCAGGTAATAATACTCGGTATCGACAATCACGCCGTCCATGTCAAAGATAACGGCGTCGAACGGAAATGCGGACACGGCACCCTCCCTAACAAAAGGGCGCCCACAAGCGGACGCCCGAACCATGCACTATCGGCGATTCTAACCCAGCAGCTTATCCAGCGCCACCGCAATGCCGTCTTCGTTGTTATTGGCGGTCACCATCTGGGCCACGGCCTTAACCTCATCGACCGCGTTGCCCATGGCAACACCGGTGCCGGCCCACTCAATCATGGACTTGTCATTCTGGCCGTCGCCAAACGATACGACCTCGCTGGCATCGATGCCGAGCTTGGGCAGGGCACCCTCGAGCGCACGGGCCTTGTCGATACCGGGCGCCGTGTACTCAAAGTACCAGTCAGCCGTAAACATGCCCGAAAGCGTCTGCTTAAAGGGCGCATACATCTCCTCGTGATGCGCTTGCAGGTATGCCGGGTCGCCTGCCGTCAGCAGCTTGTCCACGGGATAAGCATCAGCGACCTCATGCAGGCTCTCCA
>CAUDVX010000044.1 GCA_958452935.1 uncultured Collinsella sp.
ACCGCATTACTATCGACGGTCTCGAGGTCTTTGCCAACCACGGCGTGTATCCCGAAGAGAACGCGCTGGGCCAGAAGTTCATCGTGTCCTTGGTGCTCTATGCCGACCTGCGTGCAGCGGGGGAGCACGATAACCTGGACGCTTCGATTGACTACGGCTCGGTGTGCCACGATGTCGATGGCTATCTGCGCGAGCATACGTTTAAACTCATCGAGGCGGCAGCCGAGGGTGTGGCCCAGATGCTGCTGCGTCGTTACCCCTTGCTGCTTGGTGTGCGCATAAAGCTCGATAAGCCGTGGGCGCCCGTCGGTCTTCCCCTGGCAAGCTGCGGCGTCGAAATCGAGCGCGTGCGCTAACCGGTTCTAATACGTCTCTATGGGTGGCTGCTTGAGCCGCTGCGACAGGGCTCTATTGTTGGGGCAGTACGTATCGAGCAGGGCGTGAAACCGCTGATTGTGGCTTGGCTCGAGCAGGTGGACGAACTCGTGGGCGACAACCATGTCGAGACACTCGATGGGATAGGCGGCGAGTTCGCGTGCGATGCGAATGGCTCCGGTCTTGGGCGTGCATGATCCCCAACGCGTTTTCATGCTGCGGACAGAAACGCGGGAAACGGCGACGCTCATTGTAATTTCGTATGTGCGCACCATATCGCGTAGCGCTGCGGTGACCTCGGATGCATAGAGCTGGTCGATGCGGGTCTGGAGCTCATCGGACGTCAGGCCGTCGAGGGTTGCGCGCCGCTTGGCCTGTGGGCGTTCGTTCGATTTGTCGGCACCCATAAAACTTGCGAAGGTGGCCTGCTTGGGCCGCGGTGCGGGTGATGCAAAGTTGCGATCGAGTGCGTCCTGTACCGTGATGGGCATGCCCCAAAGTGCAATGATGGACGAGGGGCTGAGCGGCTCTCGTGCCGTCGCCTGACGTTGCTCGCGCTGGGCAAGTCGACTGATAATCCAGGCGCTGTTGCGCTTCACAAACGCTTCGATACGCTCGCGGCTGGCGCCGAGCGGTGCACTGGCGTGGACCTCACCGCTCGATGTGACGCGTAGGTTGAAGTTCTTGACGCGCTTTTTGGTAACGACGACGGGGATGGATGTGCCATCTGGTCGGGATACGGTAATCGTAAATTGCTGCGTCAAAAGCGGTCCTTCAGATTGGGGACGGGCCGGCATGTCGACCGTTCGGCATGCCGGCCCGCTCAAGGGATGTGAAATTAATAACGCTCAAAGAAGGCAAGCGCGTTGTCGCTGCAGAGCTTCTGCATCACGGTCTTGCCAAAGTGCTTGGAAAGCATGTTCTGGAACTCGGGCATCTTGCTGGCATCGGAGAGGAAAGCGGGCACCGTGGCTCCGTCCCAGTCGCCGCCGAGTGCAATGACGTCCTCGCCGCCCAGGTCGAGCCAGTGCTCGATATGTGCCGCCAGCTGGTCGAAGGTGACGTCTGCGGCGGTCTTGTCGGTTGCGTCGTTGGAAAGGAACTCGCTGCAGTAGTTGAGGCCGACGATGCCACCCGCGTCGCGAATGGTGCGGAACTGGTCGTCGGTGAGGTTGCGCTTGACGCCGCAGACGGTGCGGGAGTTGGAGTGGCTGGCGACGAAGGGGCGCGTGGCGTGGGCGACAACCTCGTCAAAGCACTCATCGTTGAGGTGGGAGACGTCGAGTACCATGCCGGCGTGCTCCATCTGCGTAAGTGCCTCGATGCCGGCAGCGGTGAGGCCGGCGTGGGTATCGTGCCCGCTCGCGAGCGGTCCCTGCGCGTTCCAGCTGAGTGACGACATAAGCACGCCCAAGCTCTTGAGCACCTCGATCAGCGCGGGGTCCTCGGCAAAGAACGTGGCGTTTTCGATGGTGTAGATGCAAGCGACCTTGCCGTCCTTGAGCGCGGGGCGAATGTCTGCGGCGCTGCGTACGTTGACCATGCGGTCGTGGTTGAGCATTGCCTGGCCGCTCATATGCGCCATGATTTGCGCCTGGAAGCGCGCGGCGTGGGCGGTGGGAATCTCGTCGGGGACAAACGTGGCGAAGCACTGTGCCCACGGTGTGTTGCCGATCTTTGCGAGCGAGATGGCGCAGGCGTTGCCCTCGATGAGATCGAAATCTTGCGGATGCGTTTCGTCGCCGGGGAAATAACCGTCGGTACCGGCGGTAAAGCGCAGGTCGAGATCGAGTGTGGCCCAGCCGATGCGGTCAGCGGTGTCGCAGTGTAGGTCAAATACGGGATATGCCATGGTTCCTCCGGTTGCAGCGTTTCTTTGCAAACTGTCATTGAATTGTATGACTAGGGTATAGTTAGCGCCATATGTTCATGGCGGCCCGCGTTGTGCGCCGCCCTTATTACGGAGGTTACCATGTCCAACCAGGGCAAGAAGGTCAAGACCCATTATCGCGGCACGCTCGATGACGGCACGCAGTTCGATAGCTCCTACGATCGCGGCGAGCCGCTGGAGTTCACCTGCGGCGCCGGTCAGATGATCAAGGGCTTCGACGCTGCTGTTGTCGACATGCAGGTGGGCGAGAAGAAGACCGTGCACATTCCTGCTGCCGATGCCTACGGCGAGCACAATCCTGAGATGGTTATTACCTTCCCGGCCGAGCAGGTTCCCAACATCGAGCAGATCGAGAAGGGCATGAAGCTCTTCCTGTCCATGCCGAGCGGCATGCCCGTCCCCGCCGTCGTCATTGACGTGACGCCCGAGGCCGTGACGCTCGATGCCAACCACGAGCTTGCCGGCAAGGACCTCAACTTTGATATCGAGCTCGTCGAGGTCGAGGGCTAGAGCATGCCTGAACGCTTGGTTTCGACGACATGTTTGGGAAATCTCAACGATCCGTCCTATGAACTCCTGCTTCGCCGGGAGCTGGGCGGTGTCTTTGAGGTCGATGAGCTACTGCTCGATTGGGACCAGGCTGATGTATGCGCGTTTGTGGGCGTGACGGAGCTGGGGCGCACGATCGATGTTCGGCTGGATGCTACCGACGGTGGTCGTCTTGCCGACGGCGACGTGCTCGCCATTGACCGTTCGGGCGTGGTGCCCGTGGCGGTTGTCGTGCGCCTGCGCAGCGCCGAGGTTTATTTGGTCGAAGTCGACCGCATGGATCCGATTGCGCTCGCGCATGCGTGCTGGGAGATCGGCAACATGCATGCGCCGCTCTTCCGGGGCGACTCGGACGAGCATACCGTGCGCATGTATACGCCGGTACAGCCTGTTTTGGGCCGCATGCTCCGGGGTGTCGAGGGTGTTCGACTCACGGTGGTCACACACGAGCTCGATGCCAGCCGACGCTTTGCATCGAGCGCGGCGGATGTCGTTGTGAGTATGGCTCCAGACTTTACGATCGTAAAGAAGGCGCGCGGTTAACGTGCGTATGAGTAAGACGGACTTTGAGAGGCAACTATTCAAAGTCCGTCTTACTGTTGATGAGGTGCTTTGGGGGAAAGCATATGGGTCTTGAGGGAATCAAGCTGATTGCATGCGATTTGGACGGCACTTTGCTGCATCCGGGGGAGCGCGAGCCGCGTTCCGAGGCCTTTGAGCTCATCGATGAACTGCATCGTCGCGGTATCGTGTTTATGCCGGCGAGCGGCCGTCAATATGCGAGCTTGCGCTATCTGTTTGCCCCGGTGGCCGATGAGCTCGCCTATGTATGCGAAAACGGAGCCCTGGTGATGAGCGAGGGGCGTGCCGTTGTCAAGCGTTCCATGGAGCGTAGCCTTGCTATGGATATCGCGAATGCTGTGGTTGCGTATCCCCATGCCGACGTGACCCTTTCGTGTGAGGGGCACCTCTACACCATGAGCGGCAACGATACGTTCGTCGACCATTTGCGCTATGAGGTCCACTGCGACGTGGCGGTGGTCGACCGTCCCGAGGACATCGACGAGGACGTCATTAAGATTGCCTTCCAGACGCCCGAGGTGGATCAGCCGGCGGCGCTGGAGCATTTTGAGCGCCTCTTTAGCGACCGTGTCGACGTGATGACGTCGGGAACCGAATGGACGGACTTTATCGGTTTCGGTTCGGGCAAGGGCTCCGCGCTTGCCGACTACGGTCGTGCCCTGGGGATTTCGCCCGATGAGATGATGGCGTTTGGCGATAACGAAAACGACCGCGACATGCTCAACGTCGTGGGCCATCCTTATCTGATGGAGAGCTGCAATCCCAGCATGCGTGGCATCAACGACCGCGTTCGCTATGTGCGCACGGTCGAAGAAGAACTGTGCCGCCTGCTCGCCGAGTAGGTTTTCGGGACATGCCTAGAAATGTGCTGCTTGCTGTAGCGGATGGGCAAGTAGATTTGCGGGCATGTTCCAAACATCTACCGGCAGTCGGGGCAGAGACCCTCGAAAATGGTGTAGTGCGACGTGACGTGCCAGCCGATTTGCTCGGATGCTTTGGCGTCGAGCTGGGCATCGAAGGGGAGCGGTACGTCGATGACGCGGCTGCACGAGGTGCAGATGATATGCGCATGCGGCTCGATGGTGCGATCGAAGCGACTCCCGCCCGGCGTCTTGATCGAGAGGATTTCTCCGGCATCTGCCAAGAGATTGAGGTTGCGGTAGACCGTGCCGCGGCTGATCTTGTCATCCTGTTCGCGCACGGCGTTGTAGATTTCGTCGGCGGTGGGATGGTTATAGCTTTGGCGCACGGCGTCAAGAACCAGCTTTCGCTGCTTGGTATTCCTTCTTTGCACCGCCATGCGCCTCGCCTCTTTTCTATCAATGGTCGTAGGTAAATGATACCGTATTTAGCACACAATACTAATAATGAGGACTGAAACCGTCTTCATTGGCAAGTGGGGCTCGGGCCTGGGCATCTACAAGGCGAAAACGCGTTCCCATGCGCTCGTAGGAGGCATGAAGTGCCTCGAGATGAGATAGGATGTCTGCCGGAGCTCCCTGTATCTCCATCTCGACTGAGCCGTCTTCCATGTTACGCACCCAGCCGGTGAGTGCGCGTGCCTGCGCGAGGTTGGTGTTGGTAAAGCGAAAACCAACGCCTTGGACTTGCCCCGCCCAGCGCAGGAAATAGCGCTGCGGGGCGTCTTGAGTGGCCTCGTCGCTTGCGAGCACGGTGAGCCTACGGCGCAGCTCAAGCTCGACGCCAGAGGGCTTTTGGGGTTCGCGGCTGCCGCCGGTGACGCCCGAGAAAAGCTTGTCGAAAAAACCCATCGCTATGCCTGCTTGTTAGAGTCAGCGGGGAAGGCGATACCCGCCTGCTGGCGCACGGCATCCATGATGCGCAATGAGACGAGCGTGACATCGCGGTAGTGGCCAAGCTCGTGGCGTCCTGCCGGGGTCTCCCAAATCTCTTCCTTGACGTTATCGATGCCGCCGATGGCGCTGATAAAGTCTGTGAGTTCGTATTCCATGGTGTTGCTCGATTTGGGCAGGTCGAGCACGCGGCCGTTGTCGCCCTGTTCGCGCGGTGCCTCGGTCGCCGAGCCGCGTACGACATCGCCGCGATAGTCGATGCGGACGTTGCGGGGCGTGGACAGATGGTCGATCTGGATAGTGCCACGCTCGCCTTCAATCTGCGAGGGCAGCAGGTCATTCGTAATTTTGGAGTGCGCGAGCTCGACGGAGATGCGGCCACCGCCGTAGCTGGCGAGGACGGAACCACAGCCATCGATGGGGCCGTGCGTGAGCTGTCGCGTGGTGGGGTCGAGCAGCGTAGTCATGCTCGTAAGGCCGGAGGGCATGCCGAAAATCTCGACCATGGGCTCGACGGTGTAGACGCCAATATCCATGAGGGAACCCGATGCCATGTTGCAGTCGAAGATATTGGTGGCGCGTCCCGCGAGAATCTCGTTGTAGCGCGAGGAATATTTGCCAAAGCGCAATGAGGCGCGGCGGATGGGGGCGATCTCGCCCAGGGCGTCTTCGATGGCGTGGAAGGCGGGATCGTGGAGGGGACGCATGGCCTCGAGGGCCACGACACCTGCTGCCTCGGCAGCGCGGAAGACTTCCAGCGCCTGCGCCTCGGTGGCGCAGAAGGGCTTCTCGACGATGACGTGCTTGCCACCGGCGATGCAGGCGAGCGCCTGTTCGTAGTGAAGTGCATTGGGGCTGCCGATGTAGACGGCATCGACGTCGTTGGCGGAAGCGAGCTCGTCGAGTGCGGTGAAGTTGCGTTCGCCGCCGTGCTCGGCAGTAAAGGCGGCGCCGCGCTCGGCATTGCGCGAGAGCGTGCCCACAAACGCGGCTTGGTCGTTGGCGTTGACGACCTGGATAAAGTCGTCGGTAATCATGGATGTGCCGATGGTCGCGATGCGCAGCATACGTCCCCCTTGCGTTGTTTGGTCTACAGGATGAGTGTAGCGCGTGGGGATATAAAGCTGCGCGAAAACGCTATTACAGGTCGCTCTCGTTGAAGCCGGTGTCGATATCGAGGTTGCTGCCGTCGGCCGCCGTGGTGGCGAGCTCATCGCAGCGCTCGTTGAGCTCGTGACCGGCGTGACCCTTAACCCAGATGAACTCAACCTTGTGCTTGCTCTTGGCGGCGAGCAGGCGCTCCCACAGGTCGCGGTTCTTGACGGGCTGCTTGTTGGCGGTTTTCCATCCGCGTTTTTTCCATCCGTCAATCCAGTGCTTGTTGAAGGCGTTGACGACGTACTGCGAATCGGAATGGACTTCGACGTCGCAGGGGCGGTTGAGTGCCTCGAGCGCCACGATGACCGCCATGAGCTCCATGCGGTTGTTGGTGGTCTTGGCGTAACCGCGCGAAAGCTCGGAGGTGAAGGTCTTGCCGGCGGGGTTGGTGTATTTGAGCACGGCGCCGTAGCCGCCGCGTCCCGGATTTGATCGGGCCGAGCCGTCGGTATAGATGATGACCTTCACGGGCTTCCTTTCATTGGGTACGTTTCGTGTGAGTGACCATTGTAGCGCCATACCCGCGGGGGGCTAGCAATCTACGATTTCTACCCCGTCTTCTGACAGTTAGTTGGCATGGATGATGCGGTTAAGTTCGTCGAGGTATTGCTGCAAGAGGGGAGAGGGCTTGCGCTCGTCGTGCATGATATAGCCTACGTGCATCGTTGGGGCGTCTGCTAACGGGATCGATGCCATACCCCATTGCATTTCATTGGAGAGGACACCGGTCGACAGGGTGTAACCGTTCGACGTGATAAGTAAGTTGGTAAGTGTTCCACGGTCCGAGATTCGTATGTTGCGGTCGCAAGGGATATAGCTAAAAGGTTCCTCGGCGTAATAGAAGGAGTTCGAGGTTCCCTGCTCAAAGCTGTAGCGCGTATAGGGCGTGAGGTCGGCAAGGGACAGCTGAGGGCGGCGTGCGAGCGGGTGACGCTCGCTAACGAACACGTGGACTTTCGCATCAAAGAGGGGATGAAAGCTCGCTCGGGCATCGGTAAAGGCCTTCTGCAAGACACGGGAATTAAAGTCGTCCAGATAGAGGATGCCGATGTCGCTGCGAAACGCGCGCACGTCGTCGATGATCTGCGCTGTGGTGGTCTCGCGCATGATGAACTCGAACTTGCTGTCGCGGCAGCGCTCGACCACGTTGACAAAGGCCTCGACCGAAAAGGCGTAGTGTTGGGCCGAGATGGCAAGGCGGGCTTGCGGGGTGCCGCCGTCCTCGTAGCGCGCCTCGAGCATATCGGCCTGCTCTACGACCTGGCGTGCATAACCCAAAAGCTCGGTGCCGTCGTTGGTGAGTGCAACACCGCGGCAAGAGCGCGTAAAGATTTCGATATGAAGTTCCTGTTCCAGGCTTTTGACGGCGTTTGAGATGTTGGACTGAGCGGTATAGAGGCGCTGAGCTGCGGCGTTGATTGAGCCGGACTCTGCCACGGCGATCAAAAAGCGAAGCTGCTGGAGGGTCATCGGCGCCCGTCCTTTCGATAGCTATCTATAAAACCGATAACAGGTTAGCGCTTTTAAGTGATTGACCGAGGAAAACAATGTTCGTACTATTCAAAACACACAAAGGCGGTAGGTAATTAAGCCAACCACGGAACCGGGATGCGAAAGGAGGCCCGCATATGAATTGCTTACCAAGACGAATGCCGGGCTCCTGTTTGCGCCCGTCGGCGTGATCAGGAGACAGCGACTTACTTCTCTCTTATATATTTACTTTTATTTGATCAAGGAGATCATCATGAGCCAGTTCATCAACAACCCCGAGCACACCTTTGGTTTCGATACCCTGCAGCTGCACGTTGGTCAGGAGAGCGCCGATCCTGCATCCGACTCCCGTGCCGTGCCTATCTACCAGACCACGAGCTATGTGTTCCGCAACTCCCAACACGCCGCCGACCGCTTTGGTCTTGCCGACGCCGGTAACATCTACGGCCGTCTGACCAACTCCACCCAGGGCGTCTTCGAGGACCGTATCGCCGCCCTCGAGGGTGGCGTGGCAGGTCTTGCCGTCGCCTCCGGTGCTGCTGCTATCACCTATACCCTGCAGGCTCTTGCCCAGGCCGGTGACCACGTGGTGGCTCAGAAGACCATCTACGGTGGTTCCTACAACCTGCTGGAGCATACGCTCTCCCAGTTTGGTGTCGAGACCACGTTTGTCGATGCCCATAACCTGGAAGAGGTCGAGGGTGCCATCAAGGACAACACCACGGTCATTTACCTTGAGACGCTCGGCAACCCCAACTCCGACATCCCCAACATCGACGCCATCTCCGAGATCGCCAAGAAACGCGGTCTGCCGGTTGTCGTCGATAACACCTTCGGCACCCCGTATCTGTTCCGTCCGCTGGAGCATGGTGCCAACATCGTCGTCCACTCCGCAACCAAGTTCATCGGTGGCCACGGCACCTCGCTGGGCGGTGTGATCGTTGACGGCGGTAACTTCGATTGGAAGGCGAGCGGAAAGTACGCCCAGATCGCTGAGCCAAACCCCTCCTACCACGGTGTTTCGTTTGCCGAGGCTGCCGGTCCCGCCGCCTTCGCAACCTATGTCCGCGCTATCCTGCTGCGTGACGAGGGCGCTTGCATCAGCCCGTTCAACGCCTGGGTCCTGCTCCAGGGCACCGAGACCCTGTCGCTGCGCGTTGACCGTCATGTCGAGAACACCAAGAAGGTCGTTGAGTTCCTGGCTGGTGACAGCCACGTCGCCAAGGTGAACCACCCGAGCCTGCCTGAGCACCCCGATCACGAGCTCTATCAGAAGTACTTCCCCCGTGGCGGTGCCTCGATCTTTACCTTCGAGATTAAGGGTGGCCAGGAGGCAGCTTGGAAGTTCATCGACCATCTGCAGGTGTTTTCGCTGCTCGCCAACGTGGCCGACGTCAAGTCGCTCGTCGTGCACCCGGCTACCACCACGCACTCCCAGCTCTCTGCCGAGGAGCTCGCCGAGCAGAACATCACGCCCTCCACGATCCGTCTTTCCATCGGCACTGAGAACGCCGAGGACATCATTTGGGATCTGAAGCAGGCCTTCGCCGCGCTGGACGAGTAAGGCGACTTGTGCAAGGACCCCTTGCGACTCGATAGGTATAACTGCATAAAATGCCTGTTCAAGGCGCCTGTGCGAACAATGGTTGCACAGGCGCCTTTTTTGCATAGAGAGGGTGCAAAAACAGGATTTTTGGCACGCTTTATGCATTCGAGTTGTGGAAAACTCCTGTTGAGAGGATGTGAGTTTTACGCAATTGACGTGCGCCTTTTGAGTAAAACCGCAGGTCGCGATTTGCTCGGGGTACTATGCAGCGCGATCGAATCACACACAGCTCAAACGCAGCAAAAACGCGCTACGGAGGTTTCCAGCTACATGAGGATCGATTCACGAAAACCGAAAGCCGCCGCCCTTTCCGCCGCTCTGACCGTGGCACTTTTGGCGGGCGCCGGCGCAACTGATGTCCACGCGGCAACACTATCCGATACGGTCGGATCTACGCCGTCCGAGGCGACGCTGGTGCAGCCCGTCGACTACCGCGGCGACGGCTATGGCTCTATGCAGGAGTGGAACGCCTCGATGGGGGCAAAGCGCGATTCCCTGGAGATGCGCGCTCAGATCATTATGAATATGTATGGCGACTATGCTACCGATGACGAGCGCGCTGTGTTGCAGGGCTGCATCGACGGTGCGGGTAGCCTGTTGACGATGGGGGAGGTCGACGCCAAGTCGACCGAGCTCGACGAGCTTCGCTCTACGCTTGAGGATGCCAAGCGCGAGGCGCTCGAGGCTGCCGCAGCCGAAGCCGAGGCCGCTGAGGCCGTTCAGGCTTCGTATTGCAACGCCGGCTCCGGCTCGTCTTACGCGTCTGCTGCGTATTACGCGAACGGCTCGGGCCTGACGCGCTCGAGCGGCGTCAATAACTATAACGGCCGCCGCGAGACTTATTACAGCAGCAACGTGTTGTATCACCACCGCACGGGCGAGTGGACCCAGGATTCCGAGGGCTTTTGGCGCGATTCCGATGGTTACTACGTCGTGGCCGCGGGCGATAAGGCTCAGGGCTCCACGTTTACCGGATCCAAGGGCGAGTGCAAGGTCTATGACTCCGGCTGCGCAGCCGGTACCACCGACTACTACACTGGCTGGTAATTTTTCTGCATCACGGATATTTGGCGGACGGGCGTCTTTACCGAGCTTTAGGGCAACGTAAGGACGCCCGTTCTATGTATGCGCTTGAGCTAACAGAGCGCTTACCGTGGCAGTACGCCGCGCATATGGGCGCGGGGCACACTAGTTCATGAGAAATAAGGTCTTTCTCGTGGAGGAAGTGGTCTTGTGAACGCTCGAGATATCGCCGTTGCCGCCGTTGCATTGACGCTTGGTTGCCTTGGTCCTACGGCCGCGCTCGTCGCGGGCATGCAGGGGTCTTGTGGGGCTGCCTCTATCGTGGTCGGCGGGTTGATCGCGGCCGCGCTGCTGGGAAGTGCGGGTGTAGTCCTTTGTCGCGACGATGAGGACTAGGCGTCGGAGTCGCAGATCTAACCGTTGTGAAGCCGATTTTTGGCCAAAGATGAAGAAGGAAGCCGCCGCGAGGGGAGTGCCCCTTGCGGCGGCTTTGCCATTGGGTCTGTTGGCTGCAGTGTGCCGAGCACTACCAGCTGCTTTCTATTTCGCGAATCCTCTGGTAGAGCCAATCGTTTTGCGGCACTTGGATATCGTGTTTGACGGCCAGGCGGCAAATGGTGCCCGCGAACTCCTCGACTTCGGTTTTTCGTTGCGCGATGCGGTCCTGCGCCATCGAGGGCATACCGGTGGGGTCGATTCCCTCGATGAGATGCACCATCTGCGTCAGGTCTGCCTCGGTCAGCTCAATGCCCTCGGCGTTGGCGACCGCAAGCGTTTCGCGCATGGCAGAAACAAAGCAGCGACGCTGCTCGGAGCCCGGCTCCGTGGCGCTTCCGTAGGTCCCGCCGTAGGCCATGCACGTCTGGTTGATGCCGTCGTTGAGCATGAGTTTGGCCCACATGCGGTGCGCAATGTCGCACTCGACGGTATGGGCGATGCCGCAGCGCGTGTAGAGCTCGTCGATGGCGGTGACGGTTGCGGGCTCGGTGCCGGCCGCCGCGCCAAAGCGGATTTCGCCCGCATTGGTAAAGGTGAGCTCTCCGTTGAGGAACACGGCGTCCATGCCCTGGCAAATACCAAGAACGGTATGCTCCCAGCCAAAGCGCTCGGCAATCTTCTGCTCGCTCGTAATGCCGTTACACAGCGAGGCGATGAACGTATTGGGCCCCACGACGCGCTCCATAGTCTTGAGTGCTTGGTCGAGGCCGGTCGTCTTGACCGTGAGAATGACCAGGTCGGCGGGCGTTGCCTCGCTGGCGCGGACGGACTTGAGCGCACAGGGCTTGCCGTTGACGGTGAGCGCATCGCCTGCGTGACGCTCAAAACGGGCGTCATCCATAACGTATTCGACGGCGTCATTGCCGAGGGCCTTGGCAATCATGCTGCCGTAGAGCAGGCCGACGCCGCCCTTGCCGATAAAGGCGACCTTGTTGATCTGCATGTGAATCATCTCCCCATATAAAAGGCGCCCGCGTAAGGGGCGCCTGATGGATTGTATGTCGCCGGGGCGTTTGGTAAGCGCGCGGGGCTGCTGTTATGAAAAAGAAACTATTGCACTGTGCGCTTATGCCGCGGGACAGATCACAAAAACGCGCGCAGGGTGTACGACGCCATCGCGCACCTTGGGGAAGGTGCAGAAGATGACAGCGCCTGTGGCGGGAAGCTCGTCCAGATGGTCTATGACCTCGATCTGGCAACGGTCGACCGAGAGGATGTATTGTTCTCCGGGATAGGGGTAGGCGTCCTCGCGCGTGGTCACGCTCGCCTCCTTTCATCGGGCTTTTTGCTGGTGTTAAAGCGGTGCCGTGACGGCTCGATTTCTGCTACGTTACGATACGTTCTCGATTACGATTCCAATGTGTTTCGACGACGTGACCATTGTGTTTCGCCTCATTAGGGCTTCGAGGGGAGAGGAGGGGCAGTGCAATATCGCGTTGACCCCAAAAGCGGCAACCGTATCTCGGCGCTGGGGCTGGGTTGCATGAGGTTTCCCGGTGCGCCGGGACACCCCGATGCGAAGACGGCCGATGCCATCATTTCCCGTGCGGTGGAGCAAGGAATAACCTATCTGGACACGGCCTATCTCTACCCCGGTAACGAAGCTTGTGTGGGAGCTTCGCTTGAGCGCCTGGGTCTACGCGACCAGATTTTGCTCGCGACCAAGTTGCCGCACGCTTCGTGCAAATGTGCGGAGGATTTCGACCGCTTTTTTGACGAGCAGCTGCACCGTTTGCGGACTGACCATATCGACTACTACCTCATGCACAACATCACCTCGCCCGTGCAGTGGGAGTGCGTGGCAGCGTTGGGTATCGAGGACTGGATTGCGCACCAAAAGGCTGCGGGGCGTATTCGCCAGATAGGTTTTTCGTACCACGGCAGTGCGGCGGACTTCCTTACGATGCTTGACGCGTACGACTGGGACTTTTGCCAGATCCAGTACAACTACGCTGGAGAGCGCTACCAAGCGGGAACGGCGGGACTCATGGCAGCCGCCGAGCGCGGGCTCGCGGTGTTTGTGATGGAACCGCTTTTGGGTGGACGCCTGGCGGGCAAGCTGCCTCCGCGGGCCCGTGCCGTGCTCGATGGCGTACGCGATCCGTACCTGAAGACACCGGCTGCTTGGGGCCTTTCGTGGGTGTGGAATCATCCTCAGGTCACGATGCTGCTATCGGGTATGACCGATACCGCGCAGGTGGACGAGAACGCGGCATTGGCGGATCGCGCACTGCCGGATTCGATGACGACAGAGCAGCTCGATACCATCGCACGTGTGCTGGGAGAGTTTGAGAAATCGAATCGCGTGCCCTGTACGGGGTGCGGCTACTGCATACCGTGCCCCAAGGGCATCAATATTCCCGGTTGCTTTGGCGCCTACAACGCGAGCTACGCGCATAGTTGGTTTACGGGGCTGTCTCAATACTTTACGGCGAGCGCGGTGCGGACGAACGAGCCCAAGCTAGTGAGCAATTGCGTCAAGTGCGGTAAATGCGCACGTCACTGCCCGCAGCACATCGATATCCCCGAGCGTCTCGACGATGTGCGCCGACGTTTCCAGCCTGGCCCCGTAACGGCCGCGCTTAAAGCTTTTTGCAAAACGCGCTCCTGATGCCCCTTTTATAAGTTGCGGTGGAATAGTTCCTGTTTGCGGCAAAATAGGGCTTAAACAGGAACTATTCCACCGCAACTGAAGGGGGCTGTCGTGGGCCATCGGGATTCATGTGATGATTTGCGTGAGGTTCGTTGGGGCGTTTTGGGCGCTGGGCGCATTTCGCATCGATTTGCATCGTCGCTCAAGGAGGTGGACGGGGCACGGCTTGTG
>CAUDVX010000045.1 GCA_958452935.1 uncultured Collinsella sp.
TTACCTATCGTTTGCCCCTGGCGGAGGCGGTGCGCCTGCGCGAGCGTATCGAATGCAAGAATGTGACGCTCATCCGCGGTAACCATGACGGCGACTGGGAAGATTCCGACGTACCGCAGATTTGGGAAGACGTGCGCGATTACCTGGAGATTGCTCCCGGCTATGCCAAGGGCCATCGTCTGGTTATGAGCCACTACCCCATGCTTAGCTGGAATGGCAAGGCGCGTGGTGCCATCATGCTGCACGGGCATATCCACAGCAGGGGAGACCGCACCAACGCGCGCAACCGCGATCGCGAGCGCCCCATTTACCGCTACGATGTCGGTCTCGATGCCAACGAGTACAGGCCCATAAGCCGCGATCAAATCCTTGGCTTTTTTGGACTGTAATTCGAGGTGCAGGTAGAATGAACGCGCCGTGTGGATGGTCTACGCGGCGTGTGTTTGCGGGAACGGTGATTCCATGAGGGCTATCCAGCGCATTAACCACAACGCTGCCATCTGCGAAGATGGTGCGGGGCGCCAGCTTATCGCGTTGGGTCGTGGTATCGGTTTTGGCGACATGCCGCACGAGGTCGATCTTGACGTTATTACGCGTACCTTTTACGGCATCGATTCAAAGTATCTGGCGTTCATCGACGAGGTCGACCCCGAGGTGCTTGAGTTTTCTGCTCAGCTGGCAGATATTGCGACCGGACAGCTTTCGTACGAATTGAGTCCTAATCTGCCCATTACGCTGGCAGATCATATCCAGTTTGCCATTAAGCGCGCCCGCGAACATATGGTGGTGTCGTTGCCGCTCAAGCGCGATCTGGAGCAGCTGCATCCTATTGAGTATCGATTGGGCGAGTTAGCCGTTCGCGGCATTAAGAAAACTTTTGCCGTTCGCATGCCCCAGAGTGAGGCCGCGGGTATCGCCATGTCGATTATCAATGCGGCGATTAAGCCGAGCGAGCGGCGCGTGCTTGCCGAGCAGCACGAGGAGCATCTCCTCGATATGACGGTTGCGATTATTCAAGAAGAGTTGGGCGTGACAGTCGATCGCTCGTCGTTTGCCTTTACTCGCTTTGCCACCCATGTGCGCTATCTGCTCGATCGCGTGGCAAAGAAAGAGCCGATTGACACCGAGAATTCCGGTCTTTACGACGTGCTCGTGGAGCAATATCCTGCGGCATCGCGCTGCGCTCATCGTATCGACGCTCTGATTCAAGAGGCCTTTGGCGAGCCATTGGCCCAAGAAGAGCTCGTCTATCTGATCATGCATGTGAATCGTGTGGCTCCCGCAAGCTTGAATAAATAGGGTCTCTGGCGTTTTATTTCCGTCGTAGTGACCGTTCGCGGACTGTTTGCTACCGTTCGTCGGCAATCTGGGTCACGGAGAACGCATCTGCCGCATATACTCGCCGTGTTTTGGGTGTTACTCACGGCGCAGCTCCGAGAGGCACTACCGATTCTGTCGAGGCCCCCATTGGGTCTCTGTCGGTTGTGCGCGGGGCTTTTTTCATGTCGATCCACCCGGGAATCACATGTAATCAAATCTCTTGCCAACGGGCATCGCGTGCTGCGCAGGCGCGAGCAGAATCGTGCGTCTTGGCGCTGTGAAACCCCACGGGCTTTTAGTTGGAAGAGAAGGGATTCGACATGGCTGTCGATAACAAGAAGATTGCCGAGGACGTGCTTGCTGCCATCGGCGGCGCCTCCAATGTAACGAACGCGACGCACTGCATGACCCGCCTGCGTCTGAACCTTAAGGATCAGTCCATCCCCAATGACGATGAAGTTAAGAAGATCAAGGGCGTACTGGGTGCCCAGTGGTCTGGCGGCCAATATCAGGTCATCATCGGTCAGAACGTGCCGAAGGTCTATGACGCCGCCATTGCGTTGGGCGTCAAGGGCGAAGGCTCCATTGACGAGAGCCTCGATGGCGGCGCCAAGGAGCCGCTGACGCTCAAGACCGCGGGCAGTAAGACCCTCAACTACCTGTCCAAGACCATGGTCATGACGATCCCCATTATCATGGGTGCTGGCATGTTCCGTACTATCGCCGTGGTTTGCGGTGACGGCATGCTCGGCATTTGGTCTGCCGATTCCGACATCTACAACTTCTTCTACAACTGGATTTACAACGCCGGTTATTACTTCCTTCCCGTTTATTTGGGTTGGGCTGCTGCGAAGCAGCTTGGCTGCAGCCAGCCGCTCGGCATGATGCTCGGCGGTGTGCTCATTGCCCCCGAGCTCATGACGATGGTCAACGCTGCAGCGGATTCGGGCGTAACGACCACCATGGTCTACGGCGTGCTGCCGGCCCAGCTGAACAACTATTCCTCCACCGTGCTCCCCATGATTCTGTCCATGCCGGTACTCATGGTCGTCGAGAAGTTCATGAAGAAGATCATTCCTGACATGCTCTCTACGGTGTTTGTGCCCGTGTGCACCCTGGCCGTCATGGTTCCCGTGTCGCTGTGCGCTCTGGCTCCGATCGGCTCTATCCTGGGTAGCGTGGTTGGCAACTTCATGTTCGGCCTTGGCAACGCCGGCGGCATCGTCACGATCCTCTCCCTCGTCGCCATTGCCGCGCTTTGGGAATTCCTGGTTATGACCGGTATGCACCAGGTCCTGCTTACCCTTGGTATTGTGCAGGTGCTCACGATGGGATCTGACTCCTGCGTTATGGTTGCGGCCGGTATCGCTCAGTTCGCTACGTGGGGCATGGCCTTCGGTGCCTTCCTGCGCCTTAAGGAGACCGATGAAAAGGGCGCCATGCTTGGTTTCTCGCTCTCCGGCATTGTCGGTGGCGTGACGGAGCCCGCACTGTATGGCTGCGGCTTTAAGTACACCCGCTGTTTGGGTGCCATGGTTGCCGGCGGTGCTCTCGGTGGCCTGATCGCAGCTCTTACTAATGTGACGCTGTATGTTCTGGGCGCGTCCAATATTCTGTGCGTCACCGGTTTTGTTGCCGGCGGAACCGCTAATCTCGTCTGGGGATGCGTTGCGTGCGGCGTCGCATTTGTTGCCGCCGCCGCCATCGCCTACCTCTTTGGCTTTACCAAGGAGCAGCTCGAGGAAGATGCTGCTGCCGCTAAGGCTTAAGGCATCTGTTTGGGCAGGATAATTACCTAGGGCACTTGGTTGCACTCCAAGTGTCCTTTTCCATAGATTGGAGTCGTTATGAAGCAATTGCTTATTCGCGCCGATGATATCGGTTATTCGTACGCCGTTGACTTGGGGATTGCCCGCAGCGTCAACGAGGGCCTGGTGCGCTCGGCGGGCCTTATGCCCAATATGCCCGAGGCAGAGCGTGGCTGGTCGCTCGTGGCGGATGCCGGCATTGCGGTGGGCCAGCATACCAACGTGTGCTTGGGCAAACCGTGCGCCGACCCGGCGCTCATCCCGAGCATGCTCAACGAGAACGGCGAGTTCCATAGCAGTCGTACCTTCCGCGAGCACTTTAAGCGTGGCGAGGAACTGATTGACTTCGACGAGGCCTGCATCGAGATTCGTGCGCAGCATGACCGCTTTGTCGAGATTGTGGGTCGCGAGCCCGACTACTTTGAAGCCCATGCCGTCATGAGCAAAAACCTTAACCGAGCGATCTCGGCGGTTGCCCAGGAGCTGGGCCTTAAGGAGCAAAAGGCGAGCTTCGACCCCACGGCGGTGGTGCGTTGCGGAAATACTGATCTGCGCGCGGTGATGCATTCGATGGAGCCGGGCTACGAGCCAAAAGACTCGATTATGCAGACGGTTCGCGAGATGTCCGACGGCGAGACGGTCGTCTTTGTGTGCCACCCGGGCTATCTTGATCGTTTTATCCTCGAGAACAGCTCGCTTACGGTCGATCGTACCAAGGAAGTCGATGCGCTGATCGATCCTGAGCTGCGCGCTTGGCTTGAGTCCCAACCCGATCTTCGCCTGATTGATTACCGCGACCTGTAAGGGCCCATGCCACCACAAAGGGGACAGGCACCTTTGTGGTGGTTCTGGCGCCGTTGCCATTATGGCGGCGGCGTCTTTTTTGTCCGTGCGGCGCGGTAGAGTGTAGGCGGTTGAAATTTGCGTCCATCGAGGAGCTGCTATGAACGAGATCAAGTGCCCGCATTGCGGCGAAGTCTTTAAAGTCGATGCGTCCGGCTATGCGGATATCGTCAAACAGGTGCGCGATGCCGAGTTCTCGCGCGACCTGGATGAGCGTGTGAAGGCAGTCCAGCGCGAGGGCGAGCAGGCGCTGGAACTTGAACGCTCTCGTTCGACGGCTGCCTTGCAAAAGGCAGAGTCTCAGCGCAATGCTCAGCTTGTCGAGCAGAAGAACGCTGCAGCTCAGCAGCTGGCACAAGAGGTTGCCAAGCGCGATGCCGAGCTTGCCGAGCTGCGCGCCAAGCTCGAGGGCGCTGCCACGGAGCGCGAGAGCGCAAGCCAGCGCGCGGCGGTTGAGGCCCGTGCGGATGCGCAGAAGGAAAACGCAGAGCTCCAGCGTGAGATTGACAACCTGCGCGCGCAGCTGGGACGCAAGGATGACGAAGCCAAACTTGCCGAGGCGGCGGCGCGCAATGCTGCTCAAAACGATCTGTCCGCCCGCGACGCTCAGATTGCTGAGCTACAGGCAAAGCTCTCCGCTGCGGACAAGGCCCAGGAGATGGCGCTTGCCGCTGCCGCGGCAGAGTCGCAGCGTGAGCTCGATGCCGCTCGCAGCGAGGCCGAGCGCACGCTTGCTGACTATCGCGCGAAGGTACAAGAGAAGTTTTCCGCTGCAAGGGCTCAGTCCGAGCAAGAGGCCGAGGGCCTGCGCGCGCAGCTGCGCGAACAGGAGCTGACGGCCAAAATGAACCTATCGGAGGCGGTCGCTGCGGCGGAACGAGAGCGCGATGAGGCACGTGCCAAGCTGACGAGTGAGCTGGCGGTGCGCGATTCTCGCGAGGAACAGGCAAAGGCGGCGCATGAGCTCGAGCTTGCGCAGGCCAAGCGCGCGAGCGATGACCTGATTCGCTATAAGGATGAAGAGATTGAGCGCCTTAAGGACATGAAGGTCCGCCTGTCCACCAAGATGGTGGGCGAGTCGCTCGAGCAGCACTGCGAGACCGAGTTTAACCGCCTACGCATGACGGCGTTTCCTAACGCGTACTTTGAGAAAGATAACGATGCGTCCGAGGGCACCAAGGGCGACTTTATCTTCCGCGAGTGCGACGCGAGCGGCAACGAGGTCATTTCGATTATGTTCGAGATGAAAAACGAGAACGACGAGACTGCGACCAAGCACAAGAACGAGGACTTCTTTAAGAAGCTCGACCACGATCGTCGCCAGAAGGGCTGTGAGTATGCAGTGCTCTGCACGCTGCTCGAGCCCGAGAGCGAGCTTTACAATGCCGGCATCGTGGACGTGAGCTATCGCTACGAGAAGATGTACGTGATCCGCCCGCAGTTCTTTATTCCCATGATTACGCTTCTTCGCAACGCTGCCATGGGTTCGCTGCGCTATAAGCAGGAGCTGGCGGAGTACAAACAGCAGAATATCGACGTCACAAACTTCGAAGCCAAGATGGAAAAGTTCAAGAATGATTTCGGTCGCAACTACGAGATCGCGAGCCGCAAGTTCCAAACGGCGATCGATGAGATCGACAAGACGATTGGCCATCTGCAAAAGACCAAGGAGGCGCTCCTGTCGTCCGAGAACAACCTACGCTTGGCAAACAAGAAGGCCGACGACCTCACGATCCGCAAACTCACCTGGGGGAACAAAACCATGAAGGCGGCCTTCGACGAGGCGCGTGAGGTGGCGGCGGACACGGTTGATGAGCCCACCGATGCCGATTCGTATGAGATCGAGGATGCCGAGTAGGGGATAGCGTATCGCACAAAAGCGGGGCCGCTGGCGATGTTGCCAGCGGCCCCGCTTCGTTCCATTGCGCCCGGCTAGTCTTCGAGCAGGTCCTCAATAAAGCCGACGCGGTAGTTTTTGAAGATGACCTCGCCGCCATCTTGCGTGGCATCCAGGTCGACATCGCCCATGATGCCAAAGTCGTGGTCGCCATCCTCGTCGGCAAAAATCTGGTGCACGTGCCACACGTGATCGGTCTTCTCGTCGCTCTCGTCGATGGTAAACATCGCGGCACTGCGGGCGTCTCCGTCGGTGAGGATTTCCTCGTGCTGCTCGTGATAGGCGTCGAGGGCCTTTTGCCAGCGGACCTCGCTCATGCCCCAGTCCTCGTCGAGCTCGCCCAGATCGCGCACGTGTCCACGGGCCGCAAGGGTCACGCGGCGGAAGAGCGCGTTGCGCACCAGCAGCGTGCAGCCGCGGCGGTCGGCCACGACCTCGTCGATGCCCTGCGGCGGTGTGGCGTCGAGTGCAGCGGGGTTGCCGGCGTTCTCCCACTCGTCCACCAGGCTCGAGTCGACCGAGCGCACCACAAAGCCGAGCCACGAAATGATGTCACGCAAGCGCTCATCGCGCTTCTCAATGGGAACGGTGCGATCGAGGGAACGGTAGGCCTCGGCTAGGTAGCGCAGCAGAATGCCCTCGGAGCGGGCGATGCCGAGCTTTTGGATATAGCCCTTAAAGTCGCTCGCGCTCTCCAACATGTCGCGCAGGACGCTCTTGGGCGAGAGCTGGTAGTCGTTGGCCCAAGGTACTTCCTGGCAGTACTTGTCGAAGGCGGCATCGAGCAAGTCCTCGAGCGGCTTTTCGTAGGTGACGTCCTGGATGCGCTCCAGGCGTTCCTCATATTCGACGCCGTCAGCCTTCATTTCGGCCATCGCGCGGTCGCGCGCGGCGCGCTCCTGTGCACGCAGCACCTGCTTGGGATCCTCGAGCGTTGCCTCGACCATCGAGATCAGATCCATGGTATAGGTCTCGCTCTCGGGGTCGAGCAGCTCCAGCGCGGCAAGCAAAAACGGCGAGAGCGGCTGGTCGAGCGCAAAGTCCTCGGGCAGATCGACCGTCAGCGCATAGTCGATGTCTGGTGCGGCGTCAGCCGGAGCGTCAGGCGCGGGCGGCACCTCGGTGCGAACGACGACGCCGGAATCGATGAGCGTGGCGAAGATTTCGTCGGCACGAACCTCGAGCTTGGCCTTTTCCTCGGGCGTTTGCAGGCTTGTCTCGATGAGGTCGTGCACACGGGCGCGAGCATCGCCGCCCTGCTCGACCACGCTAATCACCATGGAGTGCGTGATACGCAGGCGTGGCTTGAGTGTCTCGGGCTGCGTTTCGATCAGGCGCTCAAAGGTCTGCTTGTTCCATGTGACAAAGCCCTCGGGGGCCTTTTTCTTTTTAATTTTACGGAGCTTCTTGGGGTCGTCGCCCGCCTTGGCCATGAGCTTTGCGTTCTCGATCTCGTGCTCCGGGGCCTCGGCGATCACCATGCCCTCGGTGTCAAAGCCCGAACGCCCGGCGCGACCAGCGATCTGATGGAACTCGCGGGCGCGCAGGCGACGCATCTTGTAGCCATCGAACTTGGTGAGCGCGGTGAGCACCACGGTGTGGATGGGTACGTTGATGCCGACGCCGAGTGTGTCGGTGCCGCAAATGACGGGCAGTAGGCCCTGCTGCGCCAGGCGCTCGACCAGGAGGCGATAGCGCGGCAACATGCCAGCATGGTGCACGCCAACGCCGCATCCAAGCAGGCGCTTGAGAATCTTGCCAAAGGCCGTCGAGAAGCTCGTGCCTTTGGCAGCATCCTTAATGGCCTCGCGCTGCTCCTTGCTGGCGATGCCAAAATTGGCGAGCGACTGTGCCGTCGCAAGGGCGGCATCCTGGCTAAAGTGCACGATATAGAGCGGGGCCTCGCCGCGGCGCATGGCGAGCTCGACGGTGCCCTCGAGGGAGGTCGTCACATAGTCGTAGCTCAGCGGAACAGGACGCGGGGCGTCGACAACCAAGTCGCAAGCAGCGCCGGTGTGCTCCTCGAGTGAGGCGGCGATGGCGGTGACATCGCCGAGCGTGGCGCTCATGAGCATAAACTGCGTGTGGGGCAGGGTGAGCAGCGGCACCTGCCAGGCCCAGCCGCGGTCGGGGTCGGCAAAGTAGTGGAACTCGTCCATGGCCACGCAGCCCACGTCGGCGCCCTTGCCCTCACGCAGTGCATCGTTGGCAAGGATTTCGGCCGTGCAGCAGATGACGGGCGCCTTGGTGTTGATGTGCGTGTCGCCGGTGATCATACCGACGTTATCGCGGCCGAGCACCTGTACCAGATCGAAGAACTTTTCGCTGACCAGGGCCTTGATAGGGGCCGTGTAATAGCAACGTTTGCCCTGCGCCATGCCCATAAAGAGCATGCCCAGCGCGACGAGCGATTTACCCGATCCGGTCGGTGTTCCCAAAATGACGTGATCGCCGGCAGCCAGGTCCATGAGGGCCTCTTCTTGGTGATCCCACAACTCAATGCCGCGATCGCTCGTCCATTCAAAGAAGCGTTCGAAGGCTTGATCGGGCGTAAGCCACGGTTCGGGCTCGCTGCCGTCCTCGGGCTCCCACCAGGTGGGGGAGAGCGCACCGAGTGAGCCGAATTCGGCTTCGGTTCCCGTGCCGCCCGAGAACGAGCTGGCGGCGCCGGCGCCGGAAACGGTGCTGGCGGAAGTATCTGTCGTGGTCTGTGCCATGTGGTTGCTTTCTCTCGCGTTTGTCCGCCAACTATTATGGCGTAGCGGCGGCGCGGGGTGCCAGCGCGCGAGAAAATGCAGGAAATGGGCGTTCTGTCCAGCTGTTTGGTGCAGTTGTCAGCTAAGTGAGTAGACTTTTTGCGATATCGCGAGCACATGGCTTTTGTGCAAGGGATCTACCTGCGGTTTTAGTTTTCGTTATTCGGGTTGTGCTTGGCTATTGCAAAAAAGTCTACTCACTTAGGTTTGATGGCCGTTTGCCGGCGCCTCTTTGCGCTTGTTTGCCGACGTCGCGACCATCAGAAGCCCCTAGGACTCCTGCGGCAGGCGCTTCTTGCCTTTGCGGGCGCGGTTTCTAAAGTTCTCGACGGCCTCTTCCATGCCCAGAGGTACATAGGTGAGCTCATCGAGGTTATCGGGCAGGTAGCAGGCAAGGCTTTGCTCCTGCGCTCGGCCTGCTGCGAGTTGCTCTTCGGTAGGCTTCTCGCCGGGTGTGGCGCAAATGCCATAGACGGCGGCACCCATCTCGCGCGTGCGGCATTCATATTCGGTCTCGGGGTGCTCGGGATGGTCGCGGCGGACGTCGTCACTAACCCAAAGCGTGTCGTAGCCGGCCGCGGCAAACTGCCCCAGGGCGTAGTCGCGCAATGGCTTGCTATCGGTTCGCAGCGTGACGGTAGCGCCGGCTGCAAAGAGCGAGCGGTAGAGCATCAGATGGTCGACATGGACGAGTCGTTTTTTGGCGTACTTGGCCTTGGGCTGTGGCGTGGGAAAGTTAATGGTGATGGCATCGAGCTCGCCTGCGGCAAACAGCTGCGGCAGCGATGCGGCACCTCGGGGCAGGACGAGTGCGTTGGACAGCTCCTGCTCGCAGATTTTCTGTGCGGCATAGGCGATGCAGATAGGCTCCTGGTCCATACCGATAAAGAGCGTGTTTGGCTCGTGGGCCGCGCGCTCTACAAGGTACGTTCCCTTGCCACAACCAAGATCAAGGTGAAGGTGCTCGAAGGGCTTGCCGCCTGCGGGCGCGCAAGCCTCGCGCCAATCTCCGGCATAGGCCTCGGGATTCGTCTCAATCGCATCGGCGTAGCGCTCCAGGCGCTCCTCGAGCACAAAGTTCTTAGGCGTGCGAACGTGGACGGCTCCCATGAGGCTCCTTGGTCATAAGTATGGAACGCATGGCTGCGCGTTCCGTCAATGGGTTGAAAAAGAGTGGGCATAGTTTGCCCGAAAGACGCGGTGCGGCTCGGCGGCGAGTCGTCGGTGCCTACAGGCGCTTGAGAATCACATAGCGGTTGAGCTCTCCGCTGCGACCGTCGGCATGGAAACGCTCAAGCTCGCGCACGGGGACCTCGCCGCTCTTGTAGAACGTACGGACGCCGCGCACCAGGTCGGTGATCTGCTGATCGTCAAAGTGATGGCAATAGCGGTAGGCGTGGCGGTCGTTTTGCCAGCCAATGAGGTGGTCGCCGGCTTCAAACTGCGCTGAATCGTATCCCTCAAACGGCGGGGTGAGCTCGGCGCGGGCTTCGGCTCGAACGGCCTTGCGCGCCATGCGCTCGTCGTTCATAAACTCCCAAAAGCTGATGGCGATGATGCCGCCTGGGCGCGTCTGGCGCACCAGGGCGTCGAGCACGCGTACACGGTACTCGCACGACGGCACGTGGTGCATAAAGCCAAAACAGACCGAGATGTCGGCGAGCGGGGCGTCGAAAAGCACGTCGGGTGTCTCGGCGGGGTTGAGCTTCATAAGGGCGTCGAGCACATCGAGCTCCTGGAAGTGCAGGTTGGGAATGCGCAGGGCGTGGCCGCGTGCATCGATAGCCAGGTCTTGGCACGAGTCGACGCCATAGAACTCAAACGGACAGCTGGCATCTGCCGAGGGGTTTGCGCCGTCGACGCCCTTGGCGGCAAGTGCGCCGCCGGCGGCAAAGTTCTCGAATCGCATATTGCCGCAGGCGAGATCGAAGACACGGACGGGATGCTCGATCGTGGCGACGTCGAGCTGCCCGAGCGCGATATCCATGGTGCGCACCCAGCCGGGCCACGGGGCCTGGCGCGTATCGGAGAAGGAGGCGGAGTGCTCGCGATAGAACGTGTTGTTGAGCTGGATGAGCGATGAGGCGAAATCGCGGTTCACGGCGCGGAACTCCCTCCGTTGGCGGTGCGGAATAAACAGTACGACCATACTACCGTTAACGCCGCAACAGGGACAACCAAGCTACGGGTCATTGCTTTGTTTGGACACATTTCCGCAGCTCATATGCACCCGCAACCGCCGGTTGTCAAAAATCTCACTAGAATAGGTGGCATGCTTTTGGCGGTGGCGGATAGATTTTTAACTGTGCAAGGCGCCTTAAGAACAAAAACGGTCCGGCGGCACGGCTGGCATCACATAGGAGGAACCATGAATGTAGAAACTGCGCAGCGGCTCGCCGACCTTCGCCGCAGCAAGGGCTTTAGCCAAGAAGGGCTGGCGCGAAAGCTGGGGCTGTCGCGCCAGGCGGTCAGTAAATGGGAGCGCGCGGAGAGCTCGCCCGATACCGAGAACCTGATCTCGCTCGCCAAGCTCTATGGCGTGAGCCTGGACGAGCTGCTCAATCCGAGCGATGAGATCGAGGACGATATCGAGTTTGAGAACGAGGACCGCGCCCGCCAGCGCGAGGCCGAGGCGGCAGAGCGCGCACGCACCCATGAGGCGGCGGCACGAGCTACCGAGGCGGCAACACAGGCGAGTGACGCCGCCGCCAAGGCGGCGCAGGCGGCAAGCTGGAGTGCACAGGCCGCCAATGCCGCTACGGCGCAGGCGACGAGTGGCACCGCGATTGGCTCGACTCCGGTGAAGGGCCCGTTCCAGTCGTTCCCGTATTGGGCCGTGTGCTGGCTACTGTTCTTTTTGCTGATGTTCCCGTTTGGTGCCGGCCCCTTTGCCGCGCTGATCTTCTTTACGATTCCCATCTATCACTGGGTGGCGCGTGCGCTCGATGGTGATTGGGCGCGCGGGGATATTCAGGTTGGTCCGGCACCGGTGACAGCTAGGGCTCAGAATGTTTCCGCTACGGTTGATACTGGCGTGGCTACCGCGACTACCGCTGACCCGATCGCCAAAGAGGGTGATGAATGATGAAGCTTTCGCATGAATCCAAGGTACGCTTGGGCGTTGGCATCGGAGCGTTTGTACTGATTATCGGGCTTGTTTTTGGCGTTTCGCGGACTTTGATTCATTTTGATGGCCCGTGGGATCTCGACGATGTTATACCCGGCTTGTCCGGTATGGACGATGTGGTTGATGACGACGATTTTATGAACGATGGCGGTAAATATTCCGCTCAGCCTCAGCAGCTTTCGTGTACGACCTTTGATGCCGATGAGTTCCGCTACCTCGATTTCGATATCAATGCGGCTTCGGTGGACGTCAAGGTTGTTGATGGCAACAAGGCTCGCGTTATCGAGCGGGGACGCGTTGCCAATGGTATGGATGCCTCCAAGGCCGCGACGCAGAACATCGCATCCGTCGAGGACTCGACGCTCAAGGTTTCTCAGTTTGGAAGTGATGACGGTAAGGCAATTGACCGCTCGGTTACGGTTGAGCTGCCGCGCCGTGTTGCCGAACATCTGAAGGGAATCAACGCGCACGTGGGCTCGGGTGATCTGCAGATTGCCGGTGTCACCTGTGATGGTTTCGACCTTTTCCTGGGTGCGGGAGATGTAGGGTTTGCGGGCAGCGTGACTGATGCGCTTAGTGCAGAGGTCGGGTCGGGCGATGTAACGTTCGAGCTCTACCAGGCCCCCGCGAAGTCGATGGACGTGAGTGTGGGCTCGGGCGATGTGGAGATGACGGTTCCGAACTCGACGGGCTTTAAGGCGAGCCTCACCTTGGGCAGCGGCGACTTCGAGAGCGATTTCCTTCCGCTTGACTACGACGGCGAGACCATTTTGAATCTTGAATTCGATAATGGCGATAAGTCCGCCACGTATCGTTTTGAGGTTGGTTCGGGCGACATGTCATTTGATTCAGAGTGACGGGCGGTTATCGAAGACTTATACACCATAGCTGCGCTGTTTGATGAAGGCGCCGAAGCCGAGATCGGCTCCGGCGCCTTTGCCTTTACAATGGGGGCATGGAACAGATTATCTTGAACATACTCGAGGCTCTGCGTCGCGGCGAGACCGTGGACGACAAAGCGCTCGTCAAACTGATACATGCCGAGGCGCGCCGTGAGGGCGCCGACAAACGCGATTTGGCCAAGCGCCGTCTGCTGCCGTTCTACCAGCGGGTTAAACGTGAGGAGCCGGCGCGGTGGGCTGGGTGGAATGTCGACGCCGATCTGGAACGTCGGTTGCTGCAAGTGCTGAGGATGAAGCCTCGTCGCACGGCTTCGGGCGTGGCGACCATTACCGTCATCACCAAGCCCTGGCCGTGCTCGGGCGATTGCCTGTTTTGCCCCAACGATCTGC
>CAUDVX010000046.1 GCA_958452935.1 uncultured Collinsella sp.
CTCATCTACTCCGTATTCCACCGCAACTTTTTTGTGAGGGTCGGGATTGAAGGTGGGGAGTGCGAGCGAGTGCGAATGCGGCGGATACTGATACGATAGGTACGTTAGCAACTGCCGCCGAGCGGCTCAAACGAAAGGAAGCCTGTATGGAGTCCTCTGCCTACCCGATGCTCTTTAGCCCGATCAAGGTCGGTACGACCGAGGTCAAGAACCGCGTCTTTATGCCGCCGGTGTCCACCAACCTGGCCGATCATGGCTATGTGACCGATGACTTGGTCGATCATTACCGTGCCCGCGCCAAGGGCGGCGTGGGCCTCATCATCACCGAGGTCGTGACGGTCGAGCCTACCTATACCTATCTGCCGGGTGACATGTGCTGCTACGACGACACGTTTATCCCCGGCTGGGAAAAGCTCGCCGCGGCCGTCCACGAGTATGGCTGCAAGATCATGCCGCAGCTCTTCCACCCCGCCTACATGGCCTTTAACGTTCCGGGCACGCCGCGCCTGATCGCTCCGTCCTTCGTGGGACCGTCCTATGCCCGCGAGGCGCCGCGCCCCATCACGGTCGATGAGATTCACGAGCTCACGCATCAGTTTGGCGACGCTGCCGTGCGTATGCAGAAGGCCGGCGTCGATGGCGTCGAGGTCCATGCGGCACACGCCCACGGCATGCTTGGCGGTTTTTTGACCCCGCTCTATAACAAGCGCACCGACGAGTACGGTGGCTCGCTCGACGCCCGCATGCGCTTCCTGCTCGAAGTCATCGCCGAGATTCGCGAGCGCTGCGGCAAGGACTTTATCATCGACGTCCGTATCTCGGGCGACGAGTACACCGATGGCGGCCTGACCCTCAACGACATGATCTACGTCTCACGTCGCCTGGAGAAGGCCGGCGTCGACATGATTCATGTGTCGGGCGGTACCACCATCAAGCGCGGTTCCGCGATTCCTGCCGCCGGTACCCAGCAGGCCTCGCACGCCGCCTGCTCGCGCGAGATCAAGAAGCACGTCAACATTCCCGTCGCCACCGTCGGACGTATCAACGAGGCCTGGATCGCCGAGGAGCTGATCGAGGACGGCGCTGCCGACATCTGCATGATGGGCCGCGCCAATCTGTGCGATGCCGAGTTCTGCAATAAGGCCGCTGCCGGCAACGCCGACGACATCCGCCCCTGCATCGGCTGCCTGCGCTGCCTGAACGGCATTATGTTTGGCAAGCGCATCTCTTGCACCGTCAACCCGGACGTTGAGCGCGACGAGGCCGGCTACGAGCCTGCCGCCGAGGCTAAGAACGTGCTGGTTGTGGGCGCTGGTCCTGCGGGCATGGAGGCAGCCTACATTGCTGCCAAGCGCGGCCACAACGTAGTGCTCGTGGATAAGCAGGACGAGCCGGGTGGCGAGATGCGCATCGCGGCCGTTCCGCCGGCAAAGCAGGAACTCACCCGCGTGATCAAGTATCAGTACCGTCGCCTGGCCGAGGTCGGCGTGAAGTGCGTATTTGGCACCGAGCTTACTGCCGAGGACATTCAGCGTGACTACGCCGGCTACGAGGTCGTCCTGGCCTATGGCGCCGAGCCCATCGCCCCGGCCTTCATGCAGGGATTTAAGCAGGTCATGACGGCTGACGACCTGTTGGGCGGCAAGGCTTTCCCGGGCAAGAAGATTGTCATCGTGGGCGGCGGCACCGTCGGTTGCGAGACGGCCGACTACCTGGCCCCGTTGGTCAACGACCTGTCGCCGGCCAATCGCGACGTCACCGTCATCGAGATGACCAAGACGCTTGCCGCCAACGAGGGCGGCGCCGGTCGCGCGGTGCTCATCACGCGCATGCTCTCCAAGGGCGTCCACGTGCTGACCGAGGCCAAGGTGACCGAGATTACCGAGGACACTATCAGCTATGAGAAGGACGGCGAGGTCCACACCATCGCCGATGCCGATACGCTGGTGCTTGCCATGGGTTATCGTCCCAATACCAAGCTGGCCGACGACCTTGCCGCTGCCGGCGTTGCCACCCACGTGCTGGGCGATGCCAACAAGTGCGGCAACATCCGCGACGCCATCGGCGATGGCTACAAGGTTGCCTGCGAGCTCTAGTCAACCCCTTGGTGCATGGGGGACCTGTCTCCGCGGCGTCAGTCGGTAAATAGCAAAAAGCGACGGCCGTCCCGTACGTTGGACGGCCGTCGCTTGCGTTAGCTGCAATGAGTCGTGCGATTAGAGCCCCAGGATCTCCTTGACCTTGGCGATGATGGCCTCGTCGGTGGCGTTGGCAAAGAAGTACTCCTGGAAGTGCTCGCCGGCAAGTGCGCCCTTCACCAGGTCCTGATCGATCTCGCCCAGGACGTCGACGAGTGGACGCATGGTCACAGCGCGCACGCCGTCGAGGATCTTCTTGTTGCGCTGCTCGGGCTCAACGCGCTCGGCAGGATAGCCGTTGCCCGAACCAAAGCCAAAGAGCTTCTCGAAGGTGTACTCGAGGTTGAGCTCCTGGCCCCAGCCGTTCTTGAGGGCGAAGGGCATGGCGACGGCGTTGCCATCGTTGACCTGGGCAAAGGTGTAGGCGTCGAGCGGGTCGGCAACGTGGCCGCACAGCACGCCGGGGAAGGAGTTACAGGCGAGCATGGCGCCCTCGCCGGTGCCGCAGCCGGTTACGACGTAGTCGGCAGCACCGGAGTTCAGCAGCACGGCGGCAAGGATGCCGTTCTGCACGTAGGTGAGGGGCGTGGAGTCGGCGTCGGCATACATACCATAGTTAAAGACGGTGTGCCCCATGGGCTCGACGACCTTCTTAAGCGCAGCCTCGATCATAGGGTTCTTGGAGTTCTGAGAGTTCTCATTGATCAGAGCGATCTTCATTGCGAATTACCTTTCTATTTCTAACTTGCGGTGAAATACAGACTGTTTTGCCTGATAGAAGCCAAAGCCAATCCTTATCTCACCGCAACTCAAATGAAAAACGAGTGGATGAAACCTGATGTGGGCAGTTGCGGCGACGCTTATTGAGGCTGCTTTCCAATGTATGCGAGGATTCCGCCGTCGACGTAAAGGATATGGCCGTTGACGAAGTTCGACGCGTCGGAAGCCAAGAACACGGCGGGGCCCTTCAGATCCTCGGGCGTGCCCCAACGGGCGGCCGGCGTCTTGGCAATGATGAACTGGTCAAACGGGTGACGGCTGCCATCGGGCTGCTTCTCGCGCAGCGGTGCGGTTTGCGGCGTGGCGATGTAGCCGGGTCCAATGCCGTTGCACTGGATATTGGCCTCGCCAAACTCCGAGCAGATGTTCTTGGTGAGCATCTTGAGTCCGCCCTTGGCGGCGGCATAGCCGGCGATGGTCTCGCGACCTAGCTCGCTCATCATCGAGCAGATGTTGATGATCTTGCCGTGGCCCTTGGCGATCATGCCGGGCAGGCAGGCCTTGGACACGATAAACGGTGCGTTGAGGTCAATATCGACGACGCGGCGGAAGTCCTCGGCGCTCATGTCGAGCATCGGGGTGCGCTGGATAACGCCGGCGTTGTTGACCAGGATGTCGGGCGTGGTGCCAAAGTCGGTCTCGATCTTGGCGATGAGCTCGGCAACGACGGCCTCGTCGGTGACGTCTGCCACGTAACCATGAGCCTCAAAGCCCAGCTCGCGGTAGTGCTTCTCGGCCTCGGCTACCTTGTCGGCGTGACGTGCGTTAAAGGCGATCTTGGCGCCAGCCTCTCCGAGCGCCTCGGCGATAGCCATGCCAATGCCATAGGTGGCGCCGGTCACCAGTGCGACCTTGCCGTCCAGACGGAAGCTGTCCATAAGATCAGACATAGCGATCCTTTCAAAAGAAACGTTCATCTATATAAGTCTTGCTTTTCATACAAGGTCAGTATAGGAGAAGAGGAGGATTTAAAAATCAGATTCTCCTAAAATCAGGTGAACGTTCACTTTTAAAAGGTAAACGGTGATTTCGCCCTTGCCGCGCGGACGTTTATTCGCTCTGTTCCTGCGTGCCCTCTGCGATCATGTTGCGGTTATACACCAGGTGCAGATACATCGCGTCGTGCGCGGCGGTGGGATTGCGCGAGGCGATGGCGTCGGCCACATCGCGGTGCGTGCGGATAGTTTCCTCGACGAGCTTTTTGCCGGTCACGTCGATAAAGAGGGGGACGGATGCCTTGAGCACGCCCATCAGGCGGGGAACGACGAGGTTTCCGGAGCTCTCGGCAATGGCATTGTGGAACGCGGTGTCGGCGGCGGAGTAATCCTCACCGGCCTCGGCCAGGCGCTCGGATTCGTCGCAGAGCTCTTTGATACAGACGACCTGGTCGTTGGTTGCGTGCTCGGCCGCCATGCGTGCCATCTGCGGCGGTGCCACGACCCTCTCGCACGTCAACGATGCCGGTTTTTGGATGTGCTCCTCGTTCCTGGAGATTGACGAGAAAACAACCCTCAAGTCCTGGACCATTATGGAGACGCTCATCGGCCTTTCGGGTCTTGCCTGCGCCCTGGTGATTTCGTTCTTCGCCTAGTTCGCGTAGCTAAGCATCTTTTGCCGAGTGCATCGCTCGGTACCCATTTACACCTGATTCATTAACCAACGATTGGTACAACCGTTCAAACCAAAAGAGGAGAGCATTATGGACGAGAAGACCAAGGCACAGATTCAGCAGGAGGCAGCCGACCTGGTTGCCAAGCTGCAGCCGCGTTCCGGCAAGTTCCGCACCATCAGCCCCGAGATGGACCCGCTGCGTCTGGGGTCTGGCTGGACCATCGAGGATCTTGACAAGCCGCAGGTCATTATCGAGTCGACGTTTGGCGACTCGCACCCGGGTTCTGCCGGCTTGTTTGAGCTGGTCGAGGAGGTCCGTGCTGGCGTTGCCGAGGCTGGCGGTCACGGTGCCCGTTACTTCTGCACCGATATCTGCGACGGCGAGGCCCAGGGCCACGATGGCATCAACTACTCGCTGCCCAGCCGCGACATGATTGCCAACATGATCGAGATCCATGCCAAGGCCACCCCGTTCGACGCCGGCGTCTTTGTCGCCAGCTGCGATAAGGGCCTGCCTGCGAACCTCATGGCCATGGGCCGCATCAACATCCCCTCCATCGTCGTCACCGGCGGCGTCATGGATGCCGGCCCCGACCTGCTGACCCTGGAGCAGCTCGGCGCTATCTCGGCCCGCTACGAGCGCGGCGAGATCTCCCGCGAGGAGCTCGAGTTCGCCAAGCACAACGCCTGCCCCAGCTGCGGCGCCTGCTCCTTTATGGGCACCGCCTCGACCATGCAGGTTACCGCCGAGGCCCTGGGCCTTATGCTCCCTGGTACCGCCCTGCTGCCCGCAACTAGCTCCGACCTGCGCGAGTTTGCGCGCGAGGCTGGCCGTCAGTCCGTGTGGCTCTCCGAGCACAACCTGTGCCCGCGCGACATCGTGACCAAGGAGTCCTTCGAGAACCTCATCATGGTGCACGGCGCCATCTCCGGTTCCACCAACTCGCTGCTGCACATCCCCGCGATTGCCCGCGAGTTTGGCATCGAGATGTCCGCCGACGATTTCGATCGCCTGCACCGTGGCGCCCACTACCTGCTCAACGTCCGCCCCGCAGGCGAGTGGCCGGCGCAGTTCTTCTACTATGCGGGCGGCGTGCCGCGCATTATGGAGGAGATCAAGTCGATGCTCCACCTCGACGTTATGACCGTCACCGGCAAGACTCTCGGCGAGAACCTCGAGGACCTCAAGAACAACGGTTACTACGAGAAGTGCGGTCGTTACCTTGAGAAGTGGAATCTCAAGCGCGAGGACATCATCCGTCCGTTTGACCAGGCCTTCGGCACCGACGGTTCCATCGCCATCCTCCATGGCAACCTTGCTCCCGAGGGCGCCGTCGTCAAGCACACGGTTGTTCCGCGCGAGATGTTCCAGGCCACGCTTAAGGCTCGCCCGTTCGATTGTGAGGAGGACGCTATCCACGCCGTCCTGACGCACGAGATCAAGCCCGGTGACGCCGTCATCATTCGTTATGAGGGCCCCAAGGGTTCCGGTATGCCCGAGATGTTCTACACCACCGAGGCTATCGCCAGCGATCCCGAGCTGGGTGCGAGTATTGCCCTAATCACTGACGGCCGCTTCTCCGGCGCCTCCAAGGGCCCGGCTATCGGTCATGTTTCGCCCGAGGCTGCCGTGGGCGGCCCGATTGCCCTGATCGAGGAGGGCGACCTTATCCAGATCAACATCCCCGAGCGCTCGCTGTCCATCGTGGGCATCGCCGGTAAGGAGATGGAGCCCGCCGAGGTCGACGCCGTCCTGGCCGAGCGTCGCGCCGCCTGGAAGCCCAAGGCTAATCGCTATACCTCCGGCACGCTCAAGTTCTTTACCGAGCATGCGGTTTCCGCCATTCAGGGTGGCTACATGGAGTAGCGCCCATGCGCATCAAATATCTCCTCTCATAGATGCGCGGCACAAAGAGCCCCGAGTTCAGCCACGTCACCGGGGCGCGTTGTTCAGCGCCGCCGGGGCGCTCCACTCAAACGACAAGAGACGTCTTACGCAAGCGCCCGCGTCCGTGGATAAAACCACGGGCGTGGGCGCTTCACTTTATTCCCAGCCCTTCCACACGTCAGGCTCGTAGCCAACGGTTGCCTGGCGGCCGTTGCGAACGATGGGCTCACGAAGAATCTGCTGGTTATCGAGCACCTTTTCGAACTTCTGGTCGGCAGCAAGATACTGTACGAGCGCAACCGTGTCGGCATCTTTCGCCTTTGGATCGATCACAGCGTCGATCCCGCCGACGGCGCGCGCCACGCTTTCGAGCTCGCCTTTGCTCATCCCCTTTTCCTTCAAGTCGATGAACTGGAACTTCACACGACGTTCCTTGAAATAGCGCTGCGCCTTCTTAGTATCGAAGCTTTTCTTCGTGCCGAATATCTGGATGTTCATACGTACCGCCTTCGCTCAATTCTCGTCCGTCCATGATACGACAAGGGAGCCGAGCAAAAACAGAGCAGGCGGAGATGGAGGAGGACGGCGACCGACCGTCGGCAAGAGTCGGCCGGATCGGACTGGCGCCCAGCGCGCGCCGGCGACACGCTCGCAGCTGCACACATAGCCGATGTACAAGCTCGCCGCGGCGTTCCCTCGCCCCGCGGTGTGGCGATAGAGAAGCACGCCACCCGTCAACGATGGCGCCTCGGTGAAGAAAATCAACGTCTGGGTTACATCCCTTGAAAGGGGCGAAGACGGCTGCTAGTATACCTCCCCGCTATGAAGGATTTGACCAAAGCATACATCGCAATTCGGCGGCCCCTGGTATACGGGGCCTCTCCTGTTGTTCCCCAAGTGCGCTCTGAGCAGCCGCTTTCTTCCTGTCGTATCTGATGCACGCATAGCACGTGCATGTTATTTCGCCCGTGGGCCGGCGCGCCTTCGGCGAAGAATCGAATAGATACGAAGGAAGCTTATGTCTGATAATTGTACGGTCGCGCCCGCCAATGGGCGCATTACCGGTACCCAGATCCGCATCGTCGCGGTCGTCGTCCTGGGTGCCTTCTTGGCGCTACTGAACCAAACGGTGATGTCGCCTGCGCTGCCGGTCATCATGTCCGATTTCGCCATCGATGCCTCGACTGCCCAGTGGATCATGTCCATATACCCGCTGGTGAGCGGCATCATGGTCCCCGTTTCGGCGTTCCTTATCGACAAGTTCAGCACCCGCGCGCTATTCTTCGGGGCGACGCTGGTGTTCGCGCTGGGCACGCTGCTGTGCGCCGCAGCCCCTGATTTCCTGTTCCTCATCATCGGTCGCGTGTTGCAAGCGGCGGGCTCAGGCGTGCTCATGCCGCTTGTCTCGGTGGTTCCCATGCTGGTGTTCCCCGTCGAGAAACGAGGAACGGCTATGGGCATGGCGGGCATCGTCATGTCGGCGGGTCCCGCGGTCGGCCCCGTCGTAGGCGGCGCGGTGATCGACACGTACGGCTGGCGCACCATGATCGGCGCCATCGTCCCCCTCGCAATTCTCGTGCTGGTGCTGGGCGTGTTCATGCTGAAAAACGTGGGCGAGCTGAAGAACCCCAAGCTCGACCTGCCCTCGGTCGTCCTCTCCACCATCGCCTTCGGCGGACTTCTCTACGGGTTCTCGAGCGCCTCGTCGATGGGTTGGGGCGACCCCGTGGTGCTCGGCTCGATCGTCGCGGGTGTCGTGTGCTTGGTGCTGTTCGTCGTACGCCAGGGCAAAATCGAGGACCCGCTGCTTCAACTGGGCACGCTCAAGACGCGCGAGTTCCGCGTGGCCGCCATCATCGTCACGCTCATCAACGCCGCATGCCTGGTCACCAACACGCTGTTGCCGTTGCTGCTGCAAACCTCGCTTGGCGCTTCGGCCTTCGAAACCGGCATGGCCATGCTTCCCGCCGCGGCGGTGGGCATCATCATCAGCCCTATCTCCGGCGTGGTGTTCGACAAGTTCGGTCCGCGTGCCATCTCGATCGTCGGCCTGGCCCTCATGACCGGCGCCCTGTTCCTGCTCTCGCTTTCGACGGTAAACACGCCCATCTTGGTGGTTGCGCTGTTCTGCATGCTGCAGTCCGCCGGCCAGTCGCTCGCGAACATGCCGGTAAACACATGGGGTGTCAATGCCTTGAAAAATGACATGATCGCCCACGGCAACGCCATCGCGAACACCGGCCGCCAGGTCGCCGGCGGTTTGTGCACGGCGCTCATCATCACGGTCATGACAAGCGTCACCGCGTCGGCCGGCGTCGATGCGAGCACCCAAGTAGCCACCGCCGTGGGCGCGGGCGTCGCTTACAAGGTGTGCGCGGCAATCGGCCTCGTTTCCCTTATCTGCGCCATATTCAGCGTGCGCACCAAGAAAACCGCACCGAAAACGAAGGAGGCATAAGCGATGTCCGAGATTCTGTCCGAGCGCATCCCGCTCGAGCTCGAGGGGACGCCCGTTTCGAGCATCATGATTGAAGAGCCGTTCACCTGCACGCAGGATTGCACGATTTCCGACGTGGTGCGCATGCTCGCCGAAAACGAGGTGAGCAGCATGCCCGTAATCGATGAGCGCAACCAGGTGGTCGGGTTCATCTCCGACGGCGATGTCATGGGAGCCATCGCGCAGCATCGCGCTCACACCATCTTCACGGGCGGCGACGCGTCCATGCTGTACTTCGACGATCAGAGCCTTGAGCAGCGCATCGAAGACCTGAAGGATCGCTGCGTCATGGATTTCGCGACGCGCCAGGTAGTGTGTGCCCGTCCCGAGCAGAGCATCGCCCGCGTCGCCGCGCTGCTGGCGAAGAAGAAGTTCAAGAAGCTTCCTGTGGTTGATGACGAGGGCAAACTCGTGGGGGTCATCCGCCGCTCCGCCATCACCAAATACATCTTCGGCATCCTTTTCCAATAGGGGCAGGTCGCACTTGAGGCGAACATCTCGAGGCATCGAGCCAGCAACTGGACCAGACAACCTTGACACGCACGCGCTTTCCCTCGATGCTTCGGTAAGAGGAGCTGCGAAAATCGCAGCACGGGTGATCGGCGCCGCGCCCCCGAAGGCAAAAGCGAACACGGGAGCGATACGATGGGAAAAGTCCTGGACGAAGATTTGGTTTATGAGATTCTCTCCGTCGTGGCAGAGATTCCGGCGGGATGCGTCGCCTCGTACGGTCAGATAGCGCGCCTCATCGGCAGGGAGAAAAACTCTCGCCTGGTCGGAGCGGTGCTGAGCGAGGCGGATCGCTACGGCGATTATCCCTGCCACCGCGTCGTCAACCACGCGGGACGCCTCGCGCCAAACTTCCCCGACCAGCGAGCACTACTGACGGAGGAAGGAGTCGCCTTCCGAGACAACGGCTGCGTCGACATGAAAAAGCACCAGTGGAACGAGTAGCCAGGCAGCGTAGCGTCGAAAGGAGCGACGCCACGGGGAACGACCTGCGCCCCGCCGCCGGACAACCTATGGCAAAGTGACACGTCCCACAAAGAGCGGCGCACCAGTACGAGACACGACCGCGACGTAAAAAGACCCTATGATACTCGTAAGCATCTATCTGATTGCCCGCCTCGAGGTACCCAAAGAACGAGAGATGCCGAAACCCCTAGACAAAGAAAAAGGTCGGGAGCTTTTATGCTTCCGACCTGAAGTTTCATGGTCGCGGGGGGCGGATTTGAACCACCGACCTTCGGGTTATGAGGTCGCTACGACGTTGTTTCATTCAGACATTTCGACCCAAATTGAAGTCAATATAACTCCAGGTCATTTGATGTTTTCATAGATTTACGAAAGAAAAGTACGCGGAATTATTCGACCCAAATTCGACCCACAACGAGCTTGAAAGCGGTCAGGCGGAGCATTACCCTTGGGGTGTGACCCCACGCAGGGCCCTCCACCAAGGGTAATGCCCACCCGCCCCAGCCCTTTGCGCCATTCCGCGCAACCGAGCGCGATTCTCAGGCACTTCAGGCAAGGAACACGATGAACGACCGACCTCTCGTCATAGGCAAAGGAACGAAGCAACGCCGCGACAAATACACGTGGCGCTACCGTCACAGCCTCGGCAAGGATCCGGTCACGGGCAAATACCGCTATTCGCCGTGGCAGACCATACATACCACCAAAAGCCGAGAGGTCGACGCCGCACTCGAAGCCTACAAGGCAGAACTCAACAGCGGCACCTACGTCCAAAAATCGAGGGACACCGTCGGCTCGTACGCAAAAAAGTTCCACGACAACCGCGAAGGAACCATCACGCCGCTCGCCTACTCGACATCCTACTCAATCGAGAACCGGACGCGCACATCACATGCGTGATGCTCATGCTCGACACCGACATGAGAAGGGCAGAAGCCCTCGGGATGACGTGGTCCGATGTCTCCGTCGAGAACAGAAGCATCCTCATTGAGCAGCAGTTCGCGGCCGATCGAAGCGTTCGCTCGCCCAAAAGCAAGAAAAGCGTGCGGAGGATCTCGATAAGCGAGACGCTGACGTCGTATCTCGAATTCTGGAAAAAGGAGCAGGCCCGCGAAATGGAAGCCTTCGGCCTGGAACAAGTCAAAGGCACTCCGCTCGTCCACTCATTCGAACGAACGAAAGACAGGCATCCCCAAGTCAACTTCATGGACCTGAATGGGTTTTCGCGCTGGTTCAGAAACTTCAGCGTCGAGAACGGGTTCGGCAAGTTCGAAGGCGTTCGAACATACCATTATGTGAAGGAAACTGTCGACGGGGAAACGATTTCGAAGCGTTATGAGCATAAAGAGTGGCTCGAATTGAGGGATTACCTCAGGAAGCATCCCAAGGTTCGCGAGGCGAGGCATATCAGCACATATGAGAGCGAGCACCTTCCTTACGGATATTCGGGCCTATCGAGCCACACCGCTACTGCCGCTACTGCCCGCTACTGCCCGCCAGCTTCCGAACCAGCGGGCGGTAGCAGCACCCCGAACATCTCGCCGACAGCGCAGAGAGTCGTCGACCTGGCGGCCAAGGCCGACATCGAGGACGTGATGCTGTGCGACCTGCCCGGCGTCCTGTCCTTCCTAGGGCTGCCACCTGAGACGGAGATGCCGCCGGGCAACAAGGGGAAGACGAAGCTCAAGAAGCTCTACAGGAAGGTGGCGCCGAACAAGGCATACCACTCCGGCGAGCGCGCCAAGGATTTGATCTCGCACCTCGACATGGCAGAGATCAGGGCATCGGCGCCCGTCCAAGAATTGGGATGCAGTTCAATACGAGCTCGGGGCTCTTTTCGTCTAGATTGGGGACGCATGGCCGGACGAAAACAATTTGCGTCTGGTAATAAGCGTACGAAAGCGCAATTTACGTCTTAATTCCGTACGCAAATCAAGACGAAAATCGTTTACGTCTGCTTTAATCCGTACGAAAACGGTTTTCGTCTTGCAGGGCAGTTGCCGTTTCTACAGTTCAACTTCCAGTTCGGCTTTGTGCTCGTAGAGGTAGTCGCGCATGGAGGGGATGGCAAATGAGACCTTGCCGTACGAGGGAGCCTCGATAATCGATTCTCTTAACAGGCGGCTGCGGACGGAACTCACCTGTTGAGGCGTTTTGTTTAGGGCATCGGCAACCATGCTGGTCGAGCTCGTCTGCCCCAAAGATGCCATGCTCAGCAGATAAGCGATGCACGTGGGCGGAATGCGCTGTAGCGCGGGCTCAATCACCATGGCACAGAAGCGTTCGCGTGCCGTTGCAATGCCGCGCTCGGCTTCTTCTTCTCCAATAATCGGTGTATGTGCGCGTCTTGCCAACTGCCATGCGTAGTATCCAACGAGTTGGATCATGAAAGGATAACCTTGCGTTGCCTCGGCAAGTTGGCCGGCAATACCTGGCTGCAACTCCATGCCAGACGCTTCAATGGTTTCCTCGAGGGAGTACGACACTTCGGTTACTGCCACAGCCTTCAGGTCAAAGGGGAGGGCACGGCGCAAAAACGTAAGTGTCTTTCCGTTGATGATGCTTTCAATCATCGAAGGCAGCCCCGCAAAAACAAAGGCGATATCAAGGTCTTCGCCGATAACCTGCTGAATCGCAATGGAGAGCGTTCGGACCTCATCGAGCTCTGCGTCTTGAACCTCGTCGAGAGTGATGAGCAGGCCATTTTCATTCTTGGATATTGTCTGTCTCATGGCGTCGCGTAGCGATGGACCGATTCGCTCAATGTCTATGCTGCCGATGGATATGCCAGCTACGGTGGGCTCAAATCTGGCGTGTTTGGCCTGGAATTTGGGCTGCAGCTGTTCGAGAATGCGTTGGCAAAGTCCCTCGGTTGCGACCTCTTTTATGACCGTCCAGCCACGGCTTTGCGCCAAACGTGAGCACTCGTCAAGGAGGACCGTCTTGCCCGTTCCACGGACGCCGGCTATGCGCATTAGGCGCCCCGGGGCACCAGGCCCGTTGATGAGGCCTTCATTGAATTCTTCGAGTACATCTTCGCGGCCGATAATCGTGGGGGGTGTTTTACCTGCTGTGGGCTTAAAAGGGTTTGTTTGCATGTGAGCCACCTTTGCTCAAGATATAGCAAGATATAGCAAAGTATAG
>CAUDVX010000047.1 GCA_958452935.1 uncultured Collinsella sp.
TGGATTGCCTGAAGGTATCAAGCAAATCATCGCCCGCGTCCGTTGCCGGCGCCATTGCCGGCATGGTCAAAGATGGTGTTCCCGTCAATATTCAGTGTGTCGGCGCGGGTGCCGTCAATCAGGCCATTAAGGCTGTGGCCATTGCACGCGGATTTTTGATTCCGACCGGGTTTGATATTTCCTGCGCGCCGGTGTTCTCCGACATCCTCATCAACGGGGAGTCGCGCACGGCCATCCGTCTTTCTATTTACGTTCATCAGATTAATCGAGCCGCTATGGATAACGTTGTGATGGACGACGTTAAGCCTGTGGCATAGCGTGTTTGCTCTTTGCCCGCGCTCTTTGATTCCGCTTTTCCACCTCGTTAGGACTTATACACATGGACCAGGGTTCCGTACGCGACATTCTTGCCGGTAAAACCTACTTCATCCGCACCTTTGGCTGCCAGATGAATCAGCACGACTCCGAGCGCGTGAGTGGCCTGCTCGATTCGTATGGCTGCCTCATGGCGCTCGATCCGGAGCATGCTGACATTGTCGTGTTCATGACGTGCTGCGTTCGTGAGGCCGCTGACACCCGTCTGTACGGTCAGTGCAACTCTTGTAAGAGCCTCCCGCCTTCGCCCTCGGGTAAGCGCGTGGTCGCCGTGGGCGGCTGCATCGCGCAGCGTGACGGCGAGGGTCTGCTCACGAATGTCGATAACGTCAATGTTATCTTTGGCACGCATTCCATCGCGCATGTTGCCGAGCTCATTGCCGAGGCGTTCTTGGACGGCAAGCGTCATATTCGCACCAATGAACACGAGGACACGGATGCTATGAGCATGCCGTGGCATCGTGAGACCCAGTATCACGCCTGGGTCCCCATTATGACGGGCTGTAATAACTTCTGCACCTATTGCATCGTGCCGTATGTACGCGGTCGCGAAAAGAGCCGCCCTTTCGAGGAGATTGTCGACGAGGTCACCGGTCTCGTACGCCAGGGCGTGCGCGAGATCACGCTTTTGGGTCAAAACGTCAACTCCTATGGTCGCGATCTGTTTGGCAAGCCGCGCTTTGCCGACCTGTTGCGTGCCGTGGGTGATACGGGTGTAGAGCGCATCTTCTTTACTTCCTCACACCCCAAAGACCTGCTGCCCGAGACTATCGACGCTATGGCCGAGACGCCTGCCGTCATGCCGCAGCTGCACCTGGCAGTTCAATCGGGCTCGACGCGCATCCTTAAAGAGATGAATCGTCGCTATACGCGCGAAGACTATCTGGGGCTTGTCGATCGCATCCGCAATCGCATGCCCGATATCGCGCTTTCGACCGATATCATCGTTGGCTTCCCCGGCGAGACCGAGGAAGACTTTGAGCAGACGCTCTCGCTTGCCGAGACGGTCCGTTATGCTCAGGCCTATACGTTTATCTATTCCAGGCGCGCCGGTACTCCGGCAGCCGAGATTGATGATCCCACGCCGCATGAGGTGATTCTTGAGCGCTTCAACCGTTTGGTGAAGGTTATTGAGACCACTGCGCACGAATATAACCAAGGTGAGCTCCACACCGTTGTGCCGGCGCTTATTGAGGGTACGAGCAAAAAGAATGACGCGGTGCTGCTGGGCAAGAGTCCTAAGAATCAGACCGTTCATGCACCGATTCCCGAGGGTTACAGCATCGATCAGTTGATTGGCAAGATTGTCGATGTTGACATCGACGTTGCCAAGACGTGGTATCTGTCCGGATCCGTTGTGGGCGAGCCGCGCTAATGGTTTCTCCCGGGGAAGGCCTTTCCGCCGTTGCGATTGTCGGTCCGACCGCGGTTGGTAAAAGTGATGTCGCAGATCGTTTGGCGGCTCGCCTTTCGTCCGAAGTGCTGTCGTGTGACGCGATGCAAATCTATCGAGGCATGGATATCGGCACTGCCAAGATGGCACCCGAGGAATGCACGGCGCCTCTACGCCTGGTCGATATTGTTGAACCGGGTGTTGCATATTCTGCGGCGCTGTATCAGGCAGACGCTCGTGTGCATGTTGAGCGCTTGCTGGGCGAGGGCCGCCTACCGGTGTTTTGCGGGGGTACAGGCCTGTATCTCAAGGCCGCCCTGGACGAGATGGATTTTCCCTCGGGCGAGCTTGAGGACGATCGCCGCGCGGGATATCAGGAGCTTGCCGAGCGCATTGGCGAGGAAGCGCTGCACGCGCTGCTTGCTGAGCGTGACCCCGAGTCCGCTGCGGTGATCCACCCCCATAATGTTCGTCGTGTGATTCGCGCACTCGAAATGCACGATGATGGTGTGTCCTACGCGCAGCAAAAGTCGCAGTTTAGTGTTCCGCGCGAGCATTATCACGCTCTGTGGTTTGGATTGATGCGTAATCGCGAGGCGCTTTACGAGCGCATTAACCTTCGCGTCGATCTGATGTTTGAGCAGGGTCTTGTTGATGAGGTTCGCGGTCTTATGGATCAGGGGCTGGGAGATGCCCTGACTTCGATGCAGGCGATCGGCTATAAAGAGATTATCGATGCCCTTAATGGCGTGATTTCTATGGATGAGGCTCGCGAACTCATCAAGATGCGTTCACGTCGCTATGCCAAGCGTCAGCTTTCGTGGTTTAAACGCGATGACCGCATTGTGTGGTTTGATATGGACGAGTTTACGATCGATGAGGTCGTTGAGGATATCCTTCACCGTATCGAGGCGGTCTAATGGCTCGGTTTCCCCTCGTTCCAACGGCTCCTGCGCCCGAACGTGCCGTTCTTGTTGGAGTTGAGTGGCGCGATAACGCCTGGCCGCTCGATCGCTCGCTTGACGAGCTTGAGCGCCTGGCCCATACGGCTGGCGCCCAGTGCGTGGCGCGTTTGTCGCAGCGTCTGGTTAAGCCATATCCAAAATCGTTTATCGGCTCCGGTAAGGTTGAGGAGCTTTGCGGGCTCGTGCATCGTATGAATGTCGATGTTGTTATCTTCGACGACGATTTAACGCCCTCGCAGCAGTCTTATCTTGAGAAAGCCGTGGGCGAACCGGTTAAGATTATCGACCGCACGGCGTTGATTCTCGGTATCTTTGGCCTGCACGCTCAGACCCGTGAGGGCCGCCTGCAGGTGCAGCTAGCCCAATTGCAGTATCTGTTGCCTCGCTTGCGCGGTATGTGGAGCCATCTTGCTAAAGAGCAGACACGCGGTGGCATTGGTTCGCGCTTTGGCCAGGGCGAAAGCCAGCTCGAGGTTGACCGGCGTTTGATTCGCAACAAGATTGCCGCGCTTCGTCGCGAGCTTAAGCAGGTTGAACAGCGTCGCGATGTTCAGTCAAAGAGTCGTATCGAGTCGCCGGCGTTTCGCGTTGCCTTAGCCGGTTATACCAATGCCGGTAAGTCGACGTTACTTAATCGCCTGACTGGGTCTACGGTGTTTTCACAGGACAAATTGTTTGCCACGCTCGATCCGACTACGCGCTCGTATCGCTTGCCCGGCGGTCGTGGTATGACCATTACCGATACGGTTGGCTTTATTCAAAAGCTACCGCATGGTCTCGTTGATGCCTTTAAGTCCACACTGTTCGAGGTCCTTGGTGCCGACCTGATCCTTAAAGTTGTGGATGCCTCTGACGAGGACTACGAGCACCAGCTCGAGGCAGTCGATCGCGTTCTTGACGAGATCGGTGCCGGTGAGCGTTTGACGCTTACGGTGTTCAATAAAATCGACCTACTCGATAGCGTCGATCGATTGAGTTTCCGTCGTCGCTATCCCGAGGCCGTGTTGTTCTCGGCCCAGACAGGCGAGGGGCTCGACGATCTCGTCGACCGAATTGCTCGTGAGGCGGCTGCCACCGATGTGTTGCTCTCCGCTGATATCCCGTATCGCGAGGGCGCCCTCATTACGCTGGTGCATGAGCAGGGAACCCTTCTGCATGAGGAATATCTAGAGGACGGCGTTCGCATTGTGGCAAAGATGCCGGCCCGAATCGCGCCGCGTCTTGAGCGCTATCGTACGGAGTAAACGAGCTCTAGCACGCCTAGAATGACAGGCTGATGGAGTAGGTAGAACGGTAAGGCATGCCGACCGAGGACTGCGAGCGCCGGGATGGGATTGGCGTATGCCCATGCCGGCGCTTCGTGGCTTGATGCTTGTGCTGCCTGGGCAGTAAAGAAGCCGGTAAGGTACATAAAGACAAATGGAATGAGCGGATAGTAGTCTCCCGAAACAAAATCCGGGCCCGGGAATCCAAGCCAAGCCAGGTAGGGGAGTGGGTAGACCGCCTTTGGAATGCCCCAGGTTAGGGTAAAAAGAACAAGGCATACTGCGATGCCCCACGAGCCCGGTAATTTTTGGAGTAACGGACGGGTGAGTGCAACCACCGCGGTGCACGCCGCCATGCAATAAATGATGCCAAAGTTTACCGAATCGTCGACTGATACTAGTGTAGTTGCAATCCATACGACCAAAGCTGCGGCCGCGTATTTGAGGGCGCGCTTAACGTTATTGCGCGAGAGCGTGCACATCCAACCGGCGATAAACAAAAATACCCAGCTGATACTAGTGCGCCAGATATCCTGGAAAACCGTTTCGGTAAACCATGGCATATCCCATCCATATAGGTAGGCCAAATCGTAGCAGGCGTGAAAACCTGCCATCGATAGCATCGTAAACCCGCGGATGGTATCAAATATGGTGATGCGTTTTTGCATTACGAGAACCGGCGCATTAATCCGACAACCTTACCCAAAATAACGGGGTTCGTCGCATAGATGGGCTCCATGGTGTCGTTCTCAGGCTGCAGGCGCACGCGCCCCTGCTCCTTGTAGAACGTCTTGACGGTCGCCGACCCATCGATCATGGCCACGACGATTTCGCCGTTCATGGCGCTCTTTTGCTCGCGAACGATAATGTAGTCACCGTTGTAGATGCCGACATTGATCATTGAGTTGCCGTGCACTTCAAGGATAAAGGAGCCCTGGTCTGTGGCGATTTCGGTCGGGATGGTAAAGGTGTCCTCGATATTTTGCTCGGCCAGAATGGGAATCCCAGCCGCGACGCGACCGACGAGCGGCAGTGAGACCGTTCCGCGGGGCGCTGTGGGTTCATCGGATTTGGAAATCGAGACAGAGGATCCGTCCTCATCAAAAAGCTCTAGGGCGCGAGGCTTGGTGGCATCGCGCTTGAGCAGCCCTCGAGCCTCCAGGGCAGAGAGATGAGCATGCACCGTGCTGGGGGAGGAGAGGCCTACGGCCGATGCCATCTCGCGCACACTGGGCGGATAGCCCTTCTCCTGCTGATATTCCTTGATGAAGTCGTAAATCTGCTGCTGACGCTTGGTAATTTTGCGAGCCATCAGGGGATCCTCTCTGCCAATGTCAAACAAATGTTCGATTATTGCTTGACAGGAACAACTGTTCGAAGATAATAATAACCGAACATTCGTTCTCGCGCTAGACATTTTTGTCCGCGCGGCTTGATAAAACTGTTCTCAGCAAAACACGCGAGAGGAGAACATGATGAACGCAACGGATATGGTCCAGGGAAACCTCGCCCTTAAGCTCGAGACGCCTGCGGCGCCGGCTTTCACGGTTGTTAAAGGCGGCCGATCTGGTTTCCAAACACTGCCTGGCAAGCCCGTCCGCAGCCAGTGCGTCGCCACGACTTCGGCCCCCGTTGCCCTAAAGGCTTCGACGATTGTCGCCCTAGCCGTTGCGCTCACGCTCTTCTTTGTACTTGCCACCTCGATCTTCAGCGCTCGTCACGCCGCATATGCCGAGTCGGTATCCAACGTTACCTACGAGACCGTCCGTGTTCAGTCTGGCGATTCCTTGTGGTCGCTAGCCCAGGAGCATCCGATTGAGGGTCTTTCCACGCAGGAGACCTCTGATATGATCCGCAACGTCAATCACCTGGAGCATGGCTCGCTCGATGCCGGTGCGCATCTTAAAGTTCCCGCACGTTCATAAGATTTAAGTACCGTCGCATGGTACCCTTGTAATCGTTTTAGAGGAGGTACCATGCGCTGTCCCAAATGCGGCAAGGCACATACCCGCGTCGTTGATTCCCGCATGCAGGAATCAAATAACACCATCAAGCGCCGTCGCGAATGCTGCTCATGCAATTATCGCTTTACGACATTTGAGCGTTGTGAAGACCCTATCGAGGTCATTAAGTCAGACGGATCCAAGCAACGGTTCGATCGCAATAAGCTGCTGGTCGGTTTGATGCGCGCCACGATCAAGCGAGATATCGACACTAAAAAGCTCAACGAGATCATTGACGATATTGAGGTTGAGCTTCGTTCCCGTACGCTCACGGCTGTTACGTCCCATGAGCTGGGCGATATGGTTCTTAAGCGGTTGGCCAAGATCGATAAAGTGGCCTACATCCGCTTTGCCTCGGTCTATCGCGATTTCAAAGACGTCGATGAGTTTCTGCAAGAGCTCGACAAGCTAAGGTGATTTCATGTCCAACATTACCGTTAACATTAAGCGTCTCGACCCAACCGTCGAGCTTCCCAAATACGCCCATCCCACGGATGCTGGCCTGGACCTGCGTTCCAACGAGGATTGCATTCTGAAGCCCTTTGAGCGTCGTCTGGTCTCCACGGGCCTAGCTATCGCCCTGCCCGACGGCTATGCCGGCTTCGTCCAGCCCCGCAGCGGCCTGGCCATTAAGCAGGGCCTGTCTATAGTCAACACGCCCGGTCTCATCGACGCCCACTACCGAGGAGAGCTCAAAGTCATCCTCATCAATCTAGACCACACGAACAACATCCAAATCAACAAAGGCGACCGCATCGCCCAACTCGTCATCCAAGAAGTCCCCACGGTCAACCTCGTAGAAGTAGAAGAACTAGACGAAACCGACCGAGGAGCCGGCGGCTTCGGCTCCAGCGGCGTCGCTTAGTCTTTTGCTTCGTTGAACGGAGTGTCGTATTGGCCGCTCGCCCCTGGGAGGCCCCTATATATCATCCCGTGCTCAAACATTCTCGCTTCGCTGCGAAACTGCGCGCGGGACGATATATAGGGGCCTCCCAGGGGCGAGCTATGCCTACGTGCTCGCAACCATCCATGGTTCCCAATCAAAACCGTTTGCTGTATCTAAAAGCTGTATCCAACTAGTAACCCGATGCGACAAAGAGACAACCCCTTTGTCGCATCGGGTTACTTGGATTACTTGTATTTGAGTTCATCTTCTCTGCTTTACTCGGGTAACCGGTATATCTGCTGGTATGTACATGTAGCTGTGGCGCAGGCCGCCCACACATATCGTTCCACGCGCAGTTTCGCAGCGAGCGAAGCGAAGCGAGAATGTTTGAGCATGGAATGATATGTGTGGGCGGCCTGCGCCACAGCGGACGGTAAGACGCTAGCGGATGTGCGCTGGCTTATCGCCCCAGTAGAAGCGGCAGAAGGCTCGTTTGCGCTTTTGGGGTTTGCCTACGAGTTCCATGGTGGCGATGGCGATGTCTTCGGCTGCGCGGGGGCGGCGTAGTACTTCGCCGTTGATGAGTAGGGCTTTGAGTGATTCGGGATGGTCGTGCAGGTGGCGCAACGTTACGATGAGCTCTCGTGCCGTGGTGACGTGCATGCTGGCGCCCATGCCGGTGAGCATAGTGGTGTTGGCCTTTTCCTGGCCATAGGACTTGCCCAGCAGGATCATCGGCAGATGTGCGCATAGGCACTCGGTGACCGTGAGTCCGCCCGATTTGAGGATTGCCAGGTCGCAGCCGTGCATGAGGGCCGCCATGTCGTCGACATAGTCCAACACCGTGACGTTCTCGAGCTTCATGGCATCGAAGAGCGTCTTCAGCCGGGTGGCATACTCCACGTCTTTGCCGGGCAAAAAGACAAAGTGCATGTCTTCGAAGCTGCGCAGGAAGGGGAGTGTGTGGTCCATCGCCGCGCGAAAGCGGACGTAAGGCTGAGGTAAACTGGCTCCGGCCATTACCAGCACGACGGTCTTGTCGGTGGGGAGGTTGAACTTGGCTAGCTCTTCCTCGCGATCGTAATCCGTGTCGAATCCGGCGCGAATAGGAATGCCGGTAATGCGAATCTTTGTCTCGGGCACCTTGCGCGGACGCAGCGTTTCGGCCATAAATTCGTTGGCAACACAGAATAGATCGGTGTCCTTGTGGGGCCACCAGCCCTCGACTTCGTAGTCGGTCGGGACGCAGATGACCGGATAGTCGATGCCCGTAATTACGCGGGCGCCCACGGCAACGTTGGCTGCCGTGATATGCGTTGCGACCACGGCTATGGGCCTGCGGTTACGAATATATTCGTTGAAGGCAGGGAACATAATTCGCGACCATGCCGTACCGCCACCCCAGAGAAGATGTCCCGTAAGCGTATATCGCCAGGTCAGGTCGTAAATGGGGCGCGTGGCTCCCGTAAAAGAAGCCGCGGTCTTATTGCCGTCGAATTTAATACGTCCAAAATCAAGGATATCGAGCACTTCAATCTCAACGTCCTCGGGGATGCCATTGGTGCCGCGGATGAGGTCGAATGCTTGCGCAATCGCATTTGCGGCGGCCTTGTGACCCGAGCCGACCGAGGCGTGCACGATGGTCACGAGAGGTTTTTGCTGTGCCAAGAGCGTGGTTTGCTCCGATTGGGGAGTGCTGTGCGTGAGCAGGGGAGCGTCGTCGCTCGTCTGCGTCTGATCCATCGATAACTCCCCTTCGACGTTGTATCACGGATTTATCATTGTAGTGCATGAGTGTCACGTTCACGTAAATTTGGGTATGAGCGCAAAGAACGACAACGTTTCGACGAGAGGACTCTTCATGACTACCGATCAGACAATCGATGTTGCGATTATCGGCGGCGGCCCCGCGGGCTATGCTGCCGCCATTTATGCGGCGCGCGCCAACCTGACGACGACTGTCCTTGAGCAGGGCATGTCGGGCGGACAGATTGCCACGAGCAACGAGATTGAGAATTATCCTGGTATTCCACTGCTGAGCGGCGCCGAACTTGGTGAGCGGTTCCAACAGCATGCTGAAGGCCTGGGGGCCCAGGTTAAATGGAGTATGGTGACAGGCGTCGATTACGATGCCGATGCGGCTCAATTTACCATCCATCATGATATGGGCGACACAGCGGCCAAGAGCGTCATTGCGTGCATGGGCGCCACGCCGCGTCCTGCGGGTTTTGTCGGCGAGGACACGTATCGCGGTCGTGGCGTTTCGTATTGCGCGACGTGTGACGGCATGTTCTTCCGTGGCAAGCAGGTCTTTGTTATCGGAGGAGGCAATTCGGCATGCGAGGAGGCACTGTTCCTGTCCGACATTGCCAGCAGCGTGACCATCGTGCTGCGTCGCGATCAGTTCCGTGCACCCGAGGGCGTTGTGAATAAGGTGCTTGCTAAGGACAATATTTCAGTTAGGTACCAAACTAGTATTGTTGAGCTTTCTGGTGAAGCGCTGCCCACGACAATCACGTTCAAGAACAATGCGACTGGTGAAATGCACACTGAGTCCTTTGAACCTGGCACATTTGGCATTTTTGTCTTTACGGGGACGCAGCCACATACCGAGCTTGTTGAGCATCTCGTCGATCTGGCTCCCGACGGCGGCATTGTTACCGACGATTCGATGGCCACCCGTACGCCCGGCTTATTCGCAGCTGGCGATATCCGTTCCAAGCGTTTACGCCAGGTTGTGACCGCGGTTTCTGACGGAGCCATAGCTGCAACCAGCGCATACGCTTTCCTACACGGATAAGTACGATAATATATCTTATGTAAGGTTGCTATCTTTAAACAAAGTGGTTGGACGGTGCGTCAATGTGCTGTCTAACCACTTTTACTTAGCGGCTATATGGTATGCAAAACTAGATTACCTAGAATACAATATAGAAAACGAACGGAGGCCTCTGATGAACCACGTCAAACATGTTATTCCGATGTCCGATACATCGGTCAGTATTAAGCCGGAGGATATTCAGCCGACGGTGCTGCCGGATGCATTTATTCAGTCCGATATAGTTGGTAAACTCAACGCGTTGAGCCTGCCACGCTATGACCAGCTGCCCAACGTAACGCTCTATCGCGATCAGGTTATTGAATATGTTGCGCTGTGGATGGAGCCGCTTTCGATTTGCGTAGAGCAGCCCGTTATCACGCCTTCGATGATCAATAACTACGTGAAGGTCGGCCTCGTTCCTGCTCCGGTTAAAAAGCAGTATGGCCGTGAGCAGATTGCGCGTCTCATCGCCATTTGTATCTTTAAGCAGGTACTGCCCATCGCTGCGGTTCAGGCACTTTTTAATATTCAGCGCTTGAGCTACGACGCTCCAACGGCTTTCGATTATGTAGTCGATCAACTTGAGGCATCGATTCGTGCGGCGTTTTCCGTCGAGCAGACTCCCGTGCCCGATACCGCACACCAGGTTACGCGCGAATCGCTGCTCGTACGCAGTGCGGTTTCGTCTTTTGTATCGAAGGCGTACCTGATGAGCTACCTTAAGTTCAATGGGTTTAATAGCTAGTCAATGTATAAAACGGGCGGGACAAAGAGCCATCTGTCACTTTGTCCCGCCCGTGTTTTTGCTTGGTTGAACGTTATCGACCCGAAGCCACGCCCATGCCGTAGCCGATGATGAGGCCGTGCATCTCGGCATAGTATGAATCTAGCCCGTTACAGGGCATGATGATAGTCTTGGAGCCTGGCCAATGCTCCACAATGCGGCTGGCAAGTGCCTGGGCGCCCGTCTCATTCTCGACATGGTCGATAATGACCTCGCCGCCAGTAAAGCCTTCGGCCTCCATGGTATCGACAATCTTGCCAAGCATCTTCTTTTCGCCACGGGTGTGACCAACTAGTTCAATTTTGCCCGCTTCGCTCGCCGTGCCCAAAATGCGGATATTGAGCTTGTTGGCAATAACTCCAGCCGCCTTGGGGATACGTCCGGCCTTCGCAAGGTTTTCGTAATTGCACAAACTAAAGAGGATCTTGCTGTTCTGCTCCAAGCTATCGAAGTAAGCGCAGGCGTCCTCAAAGGAGGCATCCGGGTTGCTCGCAAGATAGCGGTCGAACAGCAAGAAGATCAGATCCATTTTGCCACCTGCGGCTCGCGAGTTAGCCAAATGAATCTGACGGTTGGGCTCCTCGGCAAGCACCATGTCACGTGCGGTGGCCGCGGCATTGTAGCTTCCCGAGACGCCCTCGGAGATGGGCATGCAGATCGTCTTTTCGGCAAGCCTGAAGAGTTCGGCCCACTCCCCTACGCTTGGACAGGCGCTCGAAGAAGCGCTCGACTCCGCCTGCACGGCGCAATTGAGCTCGTGAACATCGAGCGAGAGGTCGTCGACAAACTCGCGCTCCCCCACTCGGATCTTAAGGGGTGCAAATGCAAAGGTGGTATGAGGTGCGGTTGGTTGCCAATCGCGAAGATTGCAGCTCGAATCTGAGATAAGTGCCCAGCTCATTGAGGGTCCTTTCTAGTTGTTCCTCAACAATTATAGCTATCTTTTGGACAGACGTTGTGCATATCTAGTATTCAAAACTAGATTGTTGCTTAAACGCAAAACGGGCGATCGAGATAAAAGAATGGACCTCGCTCCCAAAGGATACGAGGCCCATTGTTGTTTGCTGAGTTAAAACACTTAGTAGCGAACGAAAATGTAATTGTTGTTCATACCGGCTGCGACGGAGCTGATGATAACGCCCGTCTTGTAGTCGGAAGCATGGATCATTTGGCCGTTACCAATGTAGATGCCGGTGTGGTAAGAGTTAACAACGACGTCGCCAGGCTGGGGATCGGACACACGGGTCCAACCCATGAAAGTGCCGGTGGTGCCCAGGCGGCAGTAGCGGCCCGTGAGGCAATAGCTTACAAAACCGGAGCAGTCAAAGCTGTTCGGTCCAATGCCGCCCCAGGAATAAGCGTATCCGAGCTTGCTGTAGGCGCGCGAAACAACGGTACCGCCGTCAACGGACTGGCTCGGTGCGGAAGGCGTCGGAGTCGGAGCGGGCGTCACGGGCTGCGGCGTGGGGGCAGGAGCGGGCGCGGGCGCAGGCGTGTTGCCGCCGCCGTTGTTGGTCGTACCGCCACCATTGTTTGTGTTCTCGGTCGTACCGGCGGTGTCGTTGCTCACCGTGGCCTTTTCGGCAGTGCTGGCGTTGATACCGGCCTGCAGCGCGGCGTTGGCCTCGGCCTCGGCAGCAAGCTCGGCCTGCAGCTGTGAATCCAGGGAGTTCACGACACTCTGGGCCTCAGCCTGCTGGGCATTGAGCTCGTCGACCTTCTTCTGTGTCGCGGCAACGTTCTTCTCCTGCTCGGTCTGCTTATCGGTGAGCTGCTGCTTAAGGTCCTTGACCTCCTGAATGGTCTGGGCCTGCTTGTCGGACATCTTACCGTAGTAGAAGAGACGGTTGAGCATGTCGCCCAGATCGTCGACGCCCGTCAGAACCTGAAGGAGACTCAGACCGCCGGTCTTGTACTCACCGGCAACGTAGTTCGAAAGCTTTGCCTGACCTTCGGCAATCTCTTGCTGCTTTTGCGTGATCTCGCCTGCAGTCTGATCAAGCTCCTGCGTCTGTGCGGAGAGTTCTTCATGAATTTGCTGGGTTTGGGTGCCAATCTGCTCGAGCTTGGTACGGGCAGCGGCAAGGTCGGATGCGGTATCGGCGTAGGCCGGAGCCACGAGGCCCAGGCCCAAAACACAAGCGAGGGTTGCCGTAGCAGCGCAGCGTGCCATGTTTCTGTGCGTGTTTGCTGTGCGCATGTAGCTTCCTTTCCGGTATCTAAGGGTAGCGGCTAGTCCACCGTTACCAGGCTAAAGAGTTCAACGTCCTCGTTAGAAGGCGTGAGCTTCTTGCGCGGGTTGAGAAACGCAAGCTCAAGGATACAACCGTAACCTACAAGCTTTGCGCCCATATCTCGCACCAGTTTACCTGTTGCCTCGACGGTTCCGCCC
>CAUDVX010000048.1 GCA_958452935.1 uncultured Collinsella sp.
ATCGTCATCATCCTTATTGGCGTGGGCCTTATGACCTGGCCGTGGATCTTGGACCGGCTCGAGGCCTCGGGCGTGTTCAACCAGATCAGCACCGTGTCCAGCACCGTGGACGCACTGTCTGCCGAGGAGCGCGAGCGCATCCTGCTCCAGGCGCGCTCCTTTAACGAGCAGCTGGCGGGCGAGGCCACCGAGCTTCCCGCCGACCAGATCGAGCCCTACGCTCAGCAGCTCATCTTTGACCGCGATCCCATGATGAGCTGGGTCGAGATCCCCTCCATCGACGTGAGTATGCCCATCTACCACGGCACGAGCGAGGAAGTCCTTATGGCGGGCGTTGGCCACCTGGAGGGCACGAGCCTGCCGGTGGGCGGCACCTCGACGCATTGCGTGCTCACCGCGCACTCGGGTATGCGCAACCTGAGTATGTTCGACGACATCCATTCGCTGGAGCCCGGCGACCTGGTGCTGCTGCACACCATGAACAAGACGCTCGCCTACAAGATGGTGGACTCCGAGGTCGTGCTGCCCGAGGAGATGGAGTCACTGACCATCGAGCCCGGCGCCGACAAGGTGACGCTCGTCACCTGCACGCCCTACGGCGTGAACGACCATCGCCTGCTGGTGCATTGCGTGCGCACCAAGTACAACAAGAAGGACGTCGACAAGCAAAAGTCGCTGGCCGGCCGCCACTGGGGCAAGCGCGAGTTTGCCGTGCTCATCGTGGTCGTAGCCATTGTGCTGTTGCTGCTGGACATCGTGATCCACGCGGTCCGCAAGCGCCGCAAGGCCAAGGCCTCGGCATAGGACATTCTCCAGAACCATCACAATGGGGACAGGCACCTTTGTGGTGGTCAGGGCTTCCAAACCATCACAACATTCGATGAAAATCGCGATTTTGGCGAAAAGTGTCGAATGTTGTGATGGTTTTCATTGCGGTCGGGACGGCTTTCGTTTTGGGCGGCGCGGTTTTCGCTGCAGGCGAGACGGTTTTCGCTATGGACGGTGCGGTTTCGCTGCAGAACCGCCAGCCTGCCGCTTGCCAACCGCCGCCCTCGTTACGTTTTCGCTGCATTTGGGTAAAGCACCTGCTCCAAGCGGCGTTGCCTTGTATACTAGAGCGGTTTATCTGTTATGCGGAAGGGAGCGCCTATGGCACTCAGCGAGAAAGACGTGCGCGGCATCGCCGAGTACGCAAAGATCGCACTGACCGATGACGAGCTCACCAAGATGACGTCCTACATGAACGACGCCGTCCAGATGCTCGAGCCCGTCTTGCAATATGACTTGCCCGACGTGGAGCCCACGTTCCATCCCATCGGAAGCCTGTCCAACGTGATGGGCGATGATCTGCGCGAGCCCGAGCGCGACCTGCCGCTCGACGTTGCGCTCGAAAACGCCGGCAGTGCGCGCGATCGCTACTTCCGCGTGCCGTCCATTTTGGGAGAGGGGGAGAGCGAGTAATGGCGCAGAGCTTCGATTCCCTTACCGCCGCCCAGATCGCCGCGGGCGTTGCCGCCGGCGACTTTACCGCTACCGAGGTGGCCCAGGCCTCCCTTGCCGCCATCGAGGCGCGCGAGGGCGGGGTCCAGGCATTCCTACAGGTGGCGCCCGAGCTCGCGCTCGAGGCCGCTGCGCGCGTGGATGCCGACCGTGCCGCAGGCAAGCCGCTGCCCCCGCTCGCGGGCGTGCCGCTGGCCATTAAGGACAACATGAACCTCGTGGGTACGCGCACCACCTGCGCTTCCCGTATGCTCGAGAACTACCAGAGCGTCTACACCGCCACCTGCGTTCAGCGCATGCTCGACGCCGGCTGCCTGCCCATGGGCAAGGCAAATATGGACGAGTTTGCCTTTGGCAGCTCCACCGAGAGCTCGGCGTTCCACCGCACCAACAACCCCTGGGATACCGAGCGCGTGCCCGGCGGCTCCTCGGGTGGCTCCGCTGCTGCCGTCGCCGCGGGCGAGGTCGCGCTCTCGTTGGGCTCGGACACCGGCGGCTCCATTCGCCAGCCGGCGTCGCTGTGCGGCGTGGTGGGCTTTAAGCCCACGTATGGCGCCGTGAGCCGTTACGGCGTGGTTGCCTTTGGCTCGTCGCTCGATCAGGTGGGCCCCTTTGGCCGCACGGTCGAGGATGTCGCGCTGGCCATGAACGCGCTTACCGGCGCGGGCCACGATCCGTACGACTGCACCAGCCAGGATTGCGCCGTCGACTTTGCCGAGCATCTCAACGACAGTATCGAGGGCAAGCGCGTGGGCATCATCCCCGCGTTTATGGAGGCCGAGGGCCTGACGCCCGAGGTCAAGGTCGCTGTTCAGCGCGCCGCCCAGGAGCTGCAGAACCAGGGCGCCGAGCTGGTCGAGGTCGACCTGCCGCACCTGGACGCCGCCATCGCCGCCTACTACGTCATCGGCCCGGCCGAGGCGTTCTCCAACCTGGCCCGTTTCGACGGCATTCGCTACGGCTACCAGGAGGAGGGCTGCGCCAACCTGTCCGACCAGAGCTCGCTTTCGCGTGCCCATGGCTTTGGCGCCGAGGCCAAGCGCCGTCAGATGCTCGGCGCTTACCTGCTGAGCTCGGGCGTGTACGACAAGTACTACTACGCTGCGCAAAAGGCCCGCACGCTCATCACGCAGGACTACGACGCCGCGTATGCCAAGGTGGACACCATCCTCATGCCCGCCTCGCCGCGCACGGCCTTTAAGTTTGGCGAGATCAGCGACCCCACGCAGATGTACCTTTCGGACCTGTACACCATCTCGCTCAACATCTGCGGCAACGGTGGTATCTCGGTGCCGCTGGGCCTGGGCGAGGATACTCAGCTGCCCGTTTCTGCCCAGCTGGTGGGTCCGGCCTTTAAGGACCGTCAGCTGCTCACGTTTGCCCGCGCCCTGGAGCGCGGCTTTGCCGATGCCGCTACGGGTGCGCCCGCGCTTTCCGTCGCGCCCGATTTTGCCGGGAAGGGAGGCGAGCTGTAATGAAGGAGCTTTCCGAGGTCCTGCAGGATTGGGAGGCCGTGATCGGCCTGGAGATCCATACCGAGCTCACCGCACTCGATACCAAGATGTTCTGCAACTGCAAGCTCAGCCACGATGACGAGCCCAACGCCAACGTGTGCCCGGTGTGCCTGGGCCTGCCCGGCGCCCTGCCGGTGCCCAACAAGCGCGCCATCGAGAGCATCGTCAAGGCCGGTCTCGCCACCAACTGCGAGATTCAGCGCCACTCGATGTTCTACCGCAAGCACTACTTCTATCCCGATATGGCCAAGAACTTTCAGACCACGCAGGGCCCGGTCGCCTTTGCCATGTACGGTCACCTGGATCTGGACGTGACCGGTCGCGGTGCCGCCGAGCGCCCCGACTGCGCGTTTGGCGAGGCCGAGGCCCAGAGCCTGGCGAGCGCTTCGGCCAACGCCGAGGGCCTGTCCACGTCCATGACGTCGACCATGCGCGAAGGCAATCAGCGTGCCGGCCACCTGGCCAGCTACGATGCGTCCAACCTGCAGATGCCCGAGCGTCGCGAGGACGGTTCCTATACGGTGCCCATTCGCATCCTGCGCATCCACATGGAGGAGGATGCCGCCAAGATGGTGCACGTGGGCGGCGCCGAGGGCCGCATTACCGCCGCGGCCGAGTCGCTCGTCGACTACAACCGTTGCGGCACGCCGCTCATCGAGCTCGTTACCGAGCCCGACCTGCGCACGCCCGAGGAGGCTCGCCTGTTTATGGAGAAGCTCCGTCGCATCTTTGTGACGCTGGGCATTTCCGACTGCTCCATGGAGAAGGGCTCCATGCGCTGCGACGGCAACGTGTCGCTGCGCCGCCGCGGCGAGACCAAGCTGGGCACCAAGACCGAGCTCAAGAACCTCAACTCGTTTAAGAGCCTGCACGACGGCCTTGCCTACGAGATCTGCCGTCAGGCCGAGGTGCTCGAGGAGGGCGGCATCATCTACCAGGAGACCCGCCACTGGGAGCCCAGCCGCAAGCGCACCGTGGTCATGCGCGTCAAGGAGACGGCCGACGACTACCGCCTGTTCCCCGATCCCGACCTGGCGCCGTTCGACCTGGACGACGAATTCATCGACCGCTGCCGTGGCGAGATTCCCGAGCTGCCCGATGCCAAGCGCGCCCGTTTTGAGGCCGACTTTGGAATTAAGGCGGCCGATGCCGAGCAGATTGCCGGCGACCCCGAGTTTGCCGAGTTCTTTGAGGCCGCCGCTGCCGGTATGGCTGGCAAGGAGGCCCAGACGGTCGCAAATCTGCTGGTCAACGAGATGATCGCCTACCTTAAGGGCGCGGGCGTGTCGCTCGCCGAGTCCGGCATCGCGCCGGCTCAGGTGGCGGCTCTTGCCAGGCTGCTGGCGACCGATGCCATCAGCTCCAACCAGGCGCACGAGGTCTTTGAGGCCATGGCCCAGACCGGCGACGATCCCAACAAGATCGTCGACGAGCGTGGTATGCGTCAGGTAAGCGATGCCGGCGCGCTGCAGCCGATCGTGGACGAGGTGCTGACAAACTGTGCCGAGCAGGCGCAGCAGTATCGTGACGGAAACCAGAAGGTCATCGGCTTTTTGGTGGGCCAGTGCATGAAGGCGAGCCGCGGTAAGGGCAACCCGAAGCTCTTCAACGAGTTGCTGAGAACGTCGCTCTCGTAAACGGGAACCCGGGAGCCCCGGCAGGGCGGGTGCTTCCTCAAAATTTCAAACAGTCCTGCGCAAGACGAAGGCCACATTAAGTGGCCTTCTTTGCGTGCGGAACTCATTTTGAGCAAGCACCCGCCCTGCCGGGGCTCCCAGGTTCTGCAACGACTCGGCCGTTCGGGTCAGGCGGGCTGATAGGAAAGATGGTGGCGGAGTTGCAAAATGCGCCTCCGCCTTTTGAATGTGATGAAAGTGTGGCGAAATGAGCTTAAAACTTCCGTAAATGTGATAAATGTCACGTTTTACCTAGGGTAAAATGTGGGAAATATCACGTTTACGGAAGTTTCTTTGCGGGAGGTTCGGTCATGCAGCGAGATATCATTGCCAAGCTTAACGCTTGGAAAGCGTCAGAATATCGTAAGCCGCTTATCCTTAAGGGGGCGCGCCAGGTTGGAAAGACGTGGGCGCTTAAGGAGTTCGGCCGAACCTCGTACATCAATTTTGTGTATCTGACGCTCGAGGAGCCGTCACCTGGGGTACAGAGCGAGTACGCTCAGTTTTTCGAAGGTACGCGCGATCCTCGACGGATCATCTCAAATCTTTCCCTGGCACTTGGACAGCCTATCGAGCCCGGCGAAACGCTGCTTATTATTGATGAGATTCAGGATTGTCCTTCTGCAGTCGGCGCCCTTAAATACTTCTGTGACGAGGCCCCCGAGTATCACGTCGCATGCGCAGGGTCTTTGTTGGGCGTTCGCTTGTCCCGTGAGACCAGCGCTTTTCCGGTGGGAAAGGTCGAGTTCATGGAGATGCGCCCCATGAGCTTTTCCGAGTTTCTGAAAGCCGAGGGCGCTGCAAACTACGACGAATACCTTGGCGGCCTGGATCAGATCGAGACAGTGCCCGATTTCTTCCATGTCCGTCTCGTCGAGCATCTTCGTCGTTATTTTGCATGCGGCGGCATGCCAGAGGCTCTTGGCCGGTGGGTGGAGACGGGCGATATCGTTCAGGTCGATAAGGTGTTGTCTGATCTCTTGGATTCCTACGAGCGCGATTTTGCCAAGCATGGTGGCCGTGCGCAGTTCGCCAAGCTTTCGCAAATATGGAACTCGATTCCAGCTCAGTTGGCGCGCGAGAACAAAAAGTTCGTTTGGGGTGCGGTGCGCGAGGGGGCTCGTGCTCGAGAATACGAGGATGCTCTGGAATGGCTTGCCGATGCTGGGCTCATCACGGCGGTTCGCCTTAATGCTGCCGGTGGTGTGCCGCTCTCTGCGTACGATGACCTCAAGGCATTTAAAGTCTACTGTCTTGATGTCGGCTTGCTGCGCCGCATGGCAAGGCTGGATGCGTCCGCTTTTGCCATCTCGGATGCGCTATTTTCGGAGTTCAAAGGTTCGTTCGCCGAGAACTATGTGCTTCAGGCATTACTTTCACAGTTAGATGCTGCTCCGCGTTATTGGACAAACGAGAAGCCGAAGCACGAAGTCGATTTTTTGATTCAAGTCGGAAACGAAATCGTTCCCGTCGAGGTCAAATCGGGAGAGGTCGTTCATTCCAAGAGCCTTAAGTACTATGCCGACAAGCATGCGGGGACGACTCCATTGAGGGTCCGCTACTCACTTAAGAACCTAAAGCTCGACGACGGGGTGCTCAACATTCCGTTGTATTTGGCTGATCGATCTGTCCCTCTTATCAAAAAGGCGCTTGATCGTGCACATCTTGACGTTTAGATCCTGGGTGAGCTGACGGGCGGCGGCTAATTAATCGCTCCGTTACGGCCAGGGAGCTTGGGCCTTAGCGATGCTTGCTTCGCCAAGCCGTGGGTGTCATGCCAGTGTGTTGTTTGAAGGCTTGGGCGAAAGCGGCTTGCTGAGGGTAGTCGAGCCGCTCTGCCACCTGCGCTATCGTGAGCGAGCTGTCGGCCAAAAGGTCCTGTGCTCGCTCCATACGGCGTCTGCGAATGTAGGCGCCCAGGGATTCGCCAGTTTGGGCCTTAAAGGTGGCGCATAGTTTGGAGCGGCTTGTGTAGAGCCTCTCGGCCACCTCGTTGATACCCACACGTCTGCCTGTATCGAGCGTGCGCTCAATCATTGCCGTTGCTTCTTCGGCAATGGTTATGCTGACGCGTGTGTCCGCCGCCTGCCGTGCCTGCTTGTGGGCCGCGCGCGAACAGGCGAGCTCCGCGACCATGGTCTCCACGATGCCCTGCATATAGACGTGTCCGCCTACGGTGCGGGCGCGTTCCTCGTTAACCCGGCGCAGCGTGTGGCAGATGGCAGACGTCGCTTCCTCGTGCCATGGCTCGGCAAACGCCTCAAAGATTCCCGCGAACTCGGTGGGATAGCGGTGCTCCAGTTCGTCAAAATATCCAGGCAAAAAGAGCACCGAGCGCGAGTGATAAAGCTCCCCCGCAAACAGCGGGCTTAATTCCTCGCCACAGCTATCTTGGATAAAGCTGCAAACGGCATTGTTTGGCCACGGTCCATGCAATGGTTTGAGGTTCGCGGGCGTTATGCCAGCCTCGGGCATGCATGTAAGTGTGGGCGCGCTGACTTCGCTCACGCAGGCGTATGGCTCGGGTGTGTATTCGGCTAGGTACATGTTGCGCGTCGGGGTTATGAAATGCTCCATGACAATGCAGGCGGGGGAGAGGGGCATGATCCATGCGCGTCCGTGCGCCCGATCGTTTGCCACCTCGCCGGTAAAGACAGCACCTTTGCCGGAAAGCTCCAGGCCAAACTGCTCAAACTGTGGTGCGTAGAGCTCGGTTATGTCGGTCGCTGCCCGCCGCATTTGCAAAAGCGTCCCTTTCCTTTGCAGAAACGTCCACAGCTCGGTTGATTGTGAGCCATGGCTAACACATCAATGATAAGTTCATTACGGTTAACTCTCAAGCCGTTAGAAAGGGATCTCATGGCAAAGGAATCAAAAAAGGAAGGTGGCGGTATCGGCGAGCTGCTTGCATATGCCGGCGACCGTAAATTCCTAACGTATTTGGGCATGGCGCTCTCGGCGTTCTCGCAGCTGCTGAGCTTTGGCCCGTACGTGTGCATTTGGCTTGTCGCGCGAGATCTGATCGCTGTGGCGCCTAACTGGAGCGAAGCCACCGATATCGCGATGTATGGCTGGTGGGCCGTGGGTTTTGCCCTGGCAAGCATCGTAGCTTATTTCGTGGGGCTCATGTGCACGCACCTGTCTGCGTTTCGCTGCGCGTCCAATATTCGCAAGACTACGAGCGAGCACCTGCTTAAGCTGCCGCTTGGCTACTTTGACACGCACGCCACCGGTGAGCTGCGTCGTGTTGTAGACGGATGCGCCGCCTCCACCGAGACCCTGCTCGCGCACATGCTGCCCGATATCGCCGGCGCCGCCGCCATGGTCGTGGGCCTGCTCGTATTGCTTTTCGCCCTCGATTGGCGCTTGGGCGCGGCATGCCTTATCTCGGTCGTCGTTTCGTTTGGCGCCATGGCCACCATGATGGGCGGCAAAGGCGCCGAGTTCATGAAGGCCTACATGGGAGCGCTGGTCAAGATGAACAAGACCGGCACCGAATACGTACGCGGCATCCCCGTGGTCAAGGTGTTTCAGCAGACGGTCTACTCCTTTAAGGCTTTCCACGATGCGATCGCCGAATACGCCGACATGGCACAAAACTATGCGGGCACGTTCTGCCGAGGTCCGCAGGTACTCAACCTTACCGCGCTCAACGGTCTTGTGGCATTCCTGTTGCCCGTGGCGTTGCTGTTGGCGCCGGGCGAGACGGACTTCGCGCATTTTATGGCCAACTTCACGTTTTACGCGATATTTTCGGCCGTGGTGCCGACGGCCATGACCAAGCTCATGTTTGTGGGTGAGGCCTCTCAGATGAGTGCCGATTCGCTGGCTCGCATCCGAAGCGTCATGGATTCCAAGCAGCTCTCCGTGCCCGCCCAACCCAAGCACCCTGCCGGCGGCGACGTGCGATTTGAGGACGTGAGCTTTACGTACGAGGGTGCCGAAGCGCCTGCCGTTAGCCATGTGAGTTTTAGCGTTTCCGCGGGTAGCACCCTCGCCCTGGTGGGTCCCTCGGGTGGCGGTAAGTCAACCTGCGCAAGCCTGATCCCGCGTTTTTGGGATGTTTCCTCGGGTCGAGTGTTCGTAGGTGGTGTGGACGTTCGCGATATGGATCCGCACGAGCTTATGGACCAGGTCGCCTTCGTGTTCCAGACCAACCAGCTGTTCCGGCAAACACTTGCCGATAACGTGCGCGCCTCCAAGCCTACGGCCACTGACGACGAAGTGCGCGCGGCCCTCTCCGCAGCTCAGTGCGACGACATTGTGGCCAAGCTCCCACAGGGCATCAATACCATGCTCGGTGCCGGCGGAGCATATCTTTCGGGCGGCGAGGTCCAGCGCGTGGCACTCGCCCGCGCGATCCTTAAAGACGCGCCTATCGTGGTGCTCGATGAGGCCACGGCGTTTGCCGACCCCGAGAACGAGGCGCTCATCCAGCGCGCCTTTAGCAAGCTGGCGGCGGGTCGCACGGTCATTATGATTGCGCACCGACTCTCGACTGTAGTGGGCGCAGACCAAATCGTGGTGCTCAACCAGGGCAGCGTGCAGGAGTCGGGTACCCATGCCGAGTTGTTGTCCCAAGAGGGTCTGTATGCCAAGATGTGGGCCGAATACGAACAGGCCGCGAGCTGGAAAATCACTGCAGCGACCGCGGATGCCGCCGTCACGAAGGGGGGCGAGGCCTAAATGTTCGCCTCATTCCAGAAGAAGTATTTCCTATCCGATAAAGGCGTCGCAGGCGTAAAACGCGGCATTTTCTGGACCACGCTCACCAATCTCATTACCATGGCCGGCATGGGCCTTTTATTCCTGGTTATGGCCGGCTTTGTCGAGCATCTCGCCAGCGGGGCTGACCTGCCGGATGCCCTGCCGATCGTGGGCGGCCTCCTGGTCTTTTTCGTGTTGCTCTTTGCCTCTAACTGGCAGCAGTATTACTACACCTACTGCATCTTTTACGAGGAGTGCGGCAAGCAGCGTATGGAGATCGCCGAGCGCTTGCGCAAACTGCCGTTGTCGTTTTTTGGTCGTCGTGATCTGGCCGATTTAACCGAGACCATCATGGGTGACGTCCAGGCCATGGAGCACGCCTACAGCCACGTGCTGGGAGAGCTTTGGGGTGCCATCATCGCAAGCGCCATTGTGTTCGTGGCGTCGCTGTTCTTTTGCTGGCAGCTGGCGATCGCGGCGTTTTGGAGCGTTCCCGTGGCCTTTGCCGTGCTGTATCTAACACGCGGCCCCATGACCCCGGTGTTCGATCGCGTGCGCGCCGAGAAGGTCAAGGTTACCGAGGCGATTCAAGAGACGCTCGATTGCGTTCGCGAGATCCGCGCCACCAACCAGGAGGCCCATTATCTTGAGGGGCTCAACGCCGTGATTGATGCCGAGGAGCGTGAGACCACCAAGGGCGAGCTCGCTAACGGGCTTTTGGTCAACTCCGCCTTTGCCATCCTGCGTCTGGGCATTGCCACCACGCTGGTCACGGGTGCCGCGATGGTCGCCTCCGGGCAGGTCGACTTTTTGGTGATGTTTGCCTTCTTGCTTATGGTGAGCCGCATCTATGCGCCTTTTGACCAGGCGTTGATGCTGGTGTCCGAGCTGTTTGCCGCCGAGTCGTCTGCCAAGCGCATGCGTTCCATCATGGAAGAGCCTGTGGCGCGGGGCAGCGAGAAATTTGAGCCCGCGGGCCACGATGTGGTGTTCGATCACGTGGCATTTGGCTATGGTGCGGGCGAGGACGGACGCGCCGGCGAGAAAGTTCTTACCGATGTGAGCTTTACCGCCAAGGAAGGCGAGGTCACGGCGCTGGTCGGTCCTTCGGGTTCCGGTAAGTCTACGGTGAGCCGCCTGGCCGCGCGCTTTTGGGATGCCACTGCGGGCAAGGTTACCGTGGGTGGCGTGGATGTTGCGAGCGTTGATCCCGAGGTGCTGCTGCGCGACTACGCCATTGTGTTCCAAGACGTGCTGCTCTTCGACGACACAGTGATGGGAAACATCCGCCTCGGGCGTCGTGATGCCACCGATGAGGAAGTGCTTGTGGCCGCGCGTGCCGCCAGCTGCGACGAGTTCGTGAACCGCATGCCGCAGGGCTACGACACCATGATCGGCGAGAACGGCTCCAAGCTGTCCGGCGGCGAGCGCCAGCGCATCTCTATCGCCCGCGCGCTGCTCAAAGACGCGCCCATCGTGCTGCTGGACGAGGCGACGGCGAGCTTGGACGTGGAGAACGAGACCATGGTACAGCAGGCGCTCTCCCGTCTGCTTGCAGGTAAGACGGTTATCGTTATTGCCCACCGTATGCGTACGGTGGAAAATGCCGACAAAATCGTTGTGCTCAAGGATGGTGTGGTTGCCGAGCAGGGCGCTCCGGCGCAGCTCAAGGCGGCAGGTGGAGAATTCGCCCGCATGGTTGCGCTGCAAAAGGAGGCGGCGGACTGGCAGCTGTAGGAAAGGGGACCAAGATTTCCAAAGGTTAACTTTGGTTGACCATAATAGTTCGACTAAACTAGTCTCAAAGCGTGCTCGAGCAAACTAATGAACTCGGGTGCTAAGGCACCATGCCGCGCTTGTGCGGCAAAAGGGAGAAGCAACATGAAGAAGTCGACTTTTAACACCCTGCTTGTCGGTGGCGGTTTTCTGCTTGGCACGGCCGGCATCAAGCTGCTTACCAGCGCTCCGGTAAAGAATGCCTGCGTGCAGGGTATCGCGTGCGGCATGCGCATCAAGAACGGCTACCAGGACATGGTCGAGCAGGCCAAGGCTAATGTCGACGACATGGTTGCCGAGGCTGCTTACATCACCCAGAGCGAGGCCGCTGCTGACGAGGCAGCCGAGTAACGCTCTCAGGCACAAATTATGAGATTCTCGATTATTAGCGAGATCCCTGGCAGGACCCGTCTTCAATTGGCGGGTCCTGTGCCAGAGAGCGATCTCGACGCACTTCTTAAGCTTGGCGGCGACATCGACGGCGTGCACAAAGTGCGCGTGTATGGCCGCATTGGCCAGATGGCGCTGGAGTACGACGAGCCGCGTCGTGCGAGCGTGCTCGACGCCCTGGGCGCACTCGATGCTCAAGCTATCGCCGATGCCAAGTCGGGCTATGTGATGCAACTCGAGCCGCGCAAGCACAAACTCGTTATGGACCTGGCGACACTCGTCGGCGCCCATTACGCACGTCGCTGGTTCTTGCCGACGCCTCTGCGTGCGGTGTTTGTCGTGGCCGGTTACATGGCATTTTTGCGCGCTGCCCTTCATGAGCTGGCACAGCCGCGCCTGACCGTTCCTGTGCTCGACGCTTCGGCCATCGGCATTTCGTTCGTCAAGCGTGATGTCGACACTGCGGGCCAGACGATGTTCCTGCTCAACGTGGGCGAGCTGCTCGAGGACTACACCCGCGCCATGAGCGAAAACGAGCTCATCAACTCGCTGCTCGATGTGCCCGACAAGGCGCAAAAGGTCGTCGGCGACACCGAGGTGAGCGTTGCTGCGACCGAGCTCGAGCCCGGCGATCTGGTCGCCGTACGCACCGGCATGTCCATCTGCATCGACGGCGTGGTCGAGCAGGGAAGCGCCATGGTTAACCAGGCGACCCTGACCGGCGAGCCGCTTGCCGTCGAGCGCAGCGCGGGCGACGATGTATTCGCCGGCACCGTCGTGGAAGACGGCAGTATCTTGGTGCGTGTGCGCGCCAACACGGCTCAGACCAAGCTCCGCTCGATCGTCTCGCTCGTGCAGGCGGCCGACTCGCTCAAGTCCGAGGGCCAGTCGCACATGGAAGACCTCGCCAACAAGATCGTCCCGTGGAACTTCCTGCTCGCGGGCCTGGTTGCGCTTACCACCCGCAG
>CAUDVX010000049.1 GCA_958452935.1 uncultured Collinsella sp.
ATGAGGGCACCTTTCATGCGGGTAAGTACCGGAAGCAAACCAAAAGCTGACCAAATGCCGACAAAAAACGGGCCGTACGCAACAATCACGTTGCACACGGCCCGCTACCAGCAGGTTTATAAAACGCCAGAGGTCCCTGTCTCCACAATTGACCTAGAAAAGGCGCTCAGTCTGCAGAAAGTTTCCGCAAAAGCTCACACGATGCAGCGGACAAAGTCCATGTTTGCGAATCGCCTCGATGTGCTCGGGGCTTGCGTAGCCCTTCGACTCGGCCAAATGATACTCGGGGTACTCGGCGTCGTACTCGACCATCATCTCGTCACGCGTGACCTTTGCCATGATGGACGCCGCGGCGATACAGGCGATTTTGGCATCGCCCTTCACCACGTCGCGCTCGTTGGGAACGGCGCCCAAGGGGTTGCCGTCCATAAGCACGCAATCGGGCTCGAGCCCCGTATCGGCCACGGCGCCCGCGACGGCAGCGCGGATGGCGCGGGCCATGCCCATGTCATCGATATCCGCAGGCGGGATATGGCAAAAACCAATCGCCGTCGCGACCTCGGCAATCTTCACCGAGAGCAGCTCGCGGCGCGCCGGCGTGAGCTTTTTGGAATCGTTGATGCCCCAGACGCGCGGCTCCATGGGAAGACACACGGCGCACACCGTCAAAGGACCGGCCACCGAACCGCGACCCACCTCGTCGACACCCACGACCACGCCATCCCCACCGAGTTCGTGCATCAGCTCGTACATGCCGTTGACGCGCTCGCGCTCGGCAAGTTCCTTGGCATGGCGCTTAAGAGCGCGCTCGCAAGCCTTGATCACTTGCTGGCGCGGATCCTCACGATAATGCTCCACGAGGGCGGGGATCTCCTCAAACGTGGCGCTCGCCAGCTCGCCGGCAACCTGCGATGCCGAAACCGAGCTCGTCATGTTGGCCATATCGGGGCCTCCTTGCATGCAAATCAGATAAAAAGAAGGGCCACCCGAAGGTGACCCTTTTGTCCAAACGAGTGGACAGACGCTGCGATCTTCTTAGCGCTTCTCGGGGATGCGAGCAGCCTTGCCCACCTTGTCGCGGAGGTAGTACAGCTTGGCGCGACGGACGCGACCATGACGGACGACCTCGAGCTTGGCGATCTTGGGGCTGTGAAGCGGGAAGGTACGCTCAACACCGACACCGAAGGAAATCTTGCGGACGGTGAAGGTCTCACGGGCACCGGCGCCGGCCATGCGGATGACGTCACCCTGGAAAACCTGGATGCGCTCGCGGTCGCCTTCCTTAATGCGGTAGTGAACCTTGACGTTGTCGGCAACGCGGACCTGCGGGATGTCCTCGCGGATCTGCTGACGCTCGATTGCGCGGATGTAATCCATGTGCAATTCCTTACTCTTCTAGAGGTGCCGTACCACCTTGGCCGGCACGTAGTTGAACAAACGTATTCGAGTATACACGCGCGGGTTTCTGCTGCAAGAACAATTTTTTAAGCAGACAAAAAGACAAAACCCGCACATGACAACCGCCCGCCTCACGAATGAGACGGGCGGCATGAAGGGGGCTACGCTAGGCGTCTATACCCAAAACGTTAGGCGGAACGCTTGGCCTCGAGCTTGGCCTGGGCGGCAGCCAGGCGTGCGAGGGGCACGCGGTAAGGCGAGCAGGACACATAGTCCACATCGGCCACATTGAAAAGGCCCTTGATGGACTTGGGGTCGCCGCCGTGCTCACCGCACACGCCAAAGTGCATGCCGGGGTTGGTGGCACGACCCTTCTCGACGGCCATGCGCACGAGCTCCAGCACCGCCGAGTCGATAGTCTCGAAGGGGTTGTCCTTCAAGATCTTCTTGTGCATGTACAGCGGAATGAACTTGGCCTCGGCATCGTCGCGGGAGAAGCCGAAGGTCGTCTGGGTGAGATCGTTGGTGCCAAAGCAGAAGAAGTCGGCGTGCTGGGCGATCTCGTCAGCGACCATGCAGGCGCGCGGCAGCTCGAGCATCGTGCCCACTGGAATGTCGAGCCCGACGCCCTCCTCGGCGGAAACCTCGGCGATCACGCGCTCGATGACCTCGCGGGTCTGGACATGCTCGGCCGTGATGGAAACGAGCGGAACCATGATCTCGGGGCGCGGGCCGACGCCTTCCTTGATAAGGCGAGCGGCAGCCGTTGCCACGGCACGGACCTGCATGAGCGGCAGGTCACCAAAGACGACTGACAGGCGCACACCGCGCAGGCCGAGCATCGGGTTGGACTCGACCATGCCGTCGATACGGCGCAGGCGGGCACGCAGGGCGGCAAGCTCTTCCTCGCTGGCGCCGGCGGCTTCCTTCTTGGTGATGGCGACCTCGAGCTCGCGAGGATTATCCAGGAACTCATGAAGCGGCGGATCGAGCAGGCGAACGACCACATCGCGACCGGACATGGTCTTGAACATCGCCAAGAAGTCCTCAGTCTGAACCTTGAGCAGATCGGCCAGGGCCTGCTGCTTCACGGCCTCGTCGTCGGACAGGATGAAGCTCTGGATAATGTTCTTGCGATCGCCAAGGAACATGTGCTCGGTGCGGCACAGACCGATGGCCTCGGCGCCAAACTCGAGCGCGAGCTCGGCATCCTCGGGGTTGTCGGCGTTGACGCGCACGTGGTTGGCGTGACCGTCGGTCTCGTCCAGGCGGATCTCATCAGCCCAGGACAGGATGGTGTCCAAGTCGCCAGTGAGCTCGGCCGAAACCAGATCGACGGCGCCGTCGACGACGATGCCCTGAGTGCCGTCGATGGAGATGATGTCGCCCTCGTGCAGCACGCGATCGCTGCCCTCGATACGCACGACCTTCTCAACCGCGTCGATATGGAAACGCTCGACACCGCAGACGCAAGGGGTACCCATGCCACGGGCAATAACGGCGGCGTGGCTCGTCTTGCCACCATGGCTCGTCAAGATACCCTCGGCGGCGACCATACCCTTCAGGTCGTCGGGGTTGGTCTCCCAACGGACCAGGATGACCTTATGGCCCTCGGCAGAACGCGCAACGGCGTCATCGCTCGAGAACACGACCTCGCCCACGGCGGCACCGGGACTGGCGTTAAGGCCGCATGCGAGCGCCTCGTACTTCTTGGAGGAGTCGAACTGCGGGTGCAGGAGCTGGTCGAGCTGCGCGGGATCGATGCGGCTCACGGCCTCCTCACGGGTGATGAGGCCCTCCTCGACCATCTCGATAGCGATGCGCAGGGCGGCGGTTGCGGTACGCTTGCCCACGCGGGTCTGGAGCATCCAGAGCTTACCCTGCTCGATGGTGAACTCGATGTCGCACATGTCGCGGTAGTGATCCTCAAGCGTCAGGAAGACACGCTCAAGCTCCTCACCTGCGGACTCGAGGCCCGGGGTGGTCTTGAGGTCGGCGATGGGCTCGGTGTTACGGATGCCGGCGACGACATCCTCGCCCTGGGCGTTGACCAGAAAGTCGCCGTAGAACTCCTTGGTGCCGTCGGCCGGGTTGCGCGTAAAGGCGACGCCGGTCGCCGAGGTCTCGCCCTTATTGCCAAAGGCCATAGCCTGGACGTTGACGGCGGTGCCAAGGTCGTCGGAAATGCCGTGCTGCCTGCGGTAGATGCAGGCGCGCTCGTTCATCCAGCTACCAAAGACGGCCTGGATAGCAAGGCGCAACTGGAGCTCCGGATCGTGCGGGAAGATGGGCTTGCCGTCGGCGACCTCAAGCTCGGGATACAGGGAGGCCTCGACGTTGTTGGAGAAAATGCCCTTGAAGGTCACGACGAGCTCCTGAAGGTCCTCGGCCGAAAGCTCGGAGTCGACGCGAACGCCGGCGACCAGGCGGGCCCGGGTCAGGGCGTTCTCGAACAAGTCGGCATCGACACCCATGACGACGTTGGAGAACATCTGGATAAAGCGACGATAGCTGTCCCAGGCAAAGCGCGGGTTCTGCGTCTGGGCGATAAGGCCCTGGACGGAATCGTCGTTGAGGCCCAAGTTGAGGACCGTGTCCATCATGCCGGGCATGGAGAACGGAGCGCCCGAACGAACCGAGACGAGCAGCGGGTCACGGGCGTCGCCGAGCTTCTTGCCGCAACGAGCCTCGAGGTCGGCCTCGGCGGCAACGATCTCGTCGAGCGCGCCTTCGGGCCAAACGTTGCCGGCACCAGAGTACTCGACGCAGATCTGGCAGGTAATGGTAAAGCCACCGGGAACCGGCAGGCCGATACGGCTCATCTCGGCAAGGTTAGCGCCTTTGCCGCCAAGCACGAAGATCATAGACTTGTCGCCCTCAGTGACACAGGTGCCCTGGGCATCGGCTCCAAAACGGTAAACCCTCTTGCAATCGCTCACGATACTTCCCCTTCCATGCGCTCTCGCGCACGACCGTGGTAACGAATCGGCCCGCCGGATGCGGGCCGTGAGGGAACTATACGGCGGGTTTTGAATGGGCTTGAGCAGAGGATACGCGGTTTGGTAAACGTGCTAAAACTAGCGGTAAACGGTAGGTAAAGGTGGTTACCTTATGAAGATACCACTACATGAGACTCGCAGGTCAAATGCAAGTTATTTGCTAAATCGCTTTATCAGTATCAGGTATTTTAAGCTAATCCAATAAGCTAGCTTTGTTGGGCGCGGCAGGCGGCACGGCGAGCTCTTGCCTCTTGAATCTCTTCGAGGTGAGCGATGATCTCGGAGGCGCTTTCCTCGATCGCCTTGCCGTCGGTGCGCACCACAAAGCAACCCAGACGTTTCATGAGGGCACGAGCCTCCTCGAGCTCGCCGCGCACGCTCTCGGGCTCGGCATAAGAGCCGGCGACGGCGCGGGCATAGTCGTCGCCCAGGCGGCTATCGCGAATTTCTGAAATCACATCGACGGTCGAAATCAGACCGAAGAGACGCATCGGATCGACCTCGTAAATCGACTTGGGCGGCTCCATACCGTGCGCCAACGGAACGTTGGCGACCTTGTAGCCCTGATAGGCCAAATACATCGACAGCGGCGTCTTGGATGTGCGCGAAACGCCCAGCAGCACGATATCGGCATCCGACAAATCATCGCAGCCGCGCCCGTCATCGTGCTCAACGAAGTACTCCATGGCCTCGATGCGGTGGAAATAGCGATCGTCGGTCTTGTGAATCACACCCGCCACTCCTTTTGGCGGCACGCCAATAAGCGAAGACAGCACCGCAAGCGTCGGGCCGATCAGGTCGACCGAGCGAATGTGCAGCATGCCCAAGTAGTCGAGCACGCGAGCACGAAGCGCCGGATCGACGATGGTATGGAACACGGCGATATCACGATGGTCGGCATCGACTCGCGGGCCCACAAACGACTTGACCTGCTCCACCGAGGTCACCTTAGACAGACGTAAAACACGAAAAGCCCCTTCATCAAATTGCCCGGACGCCGCAAGCACCACCTCACAAGCGGTATCACCGAGCGAGTCGGAGACAACGATAACGGTGGGACGAGCGGTGACCGGGCAATCCATGCGGGGCTCCTTTTGCGCTTATGCGCAGGCTAGCTTACTTTTTGCGGGCAAGCTCACCGATGTTGGCGATGCCGGAGAAAACGGCCTCGAAGCGGTTAAGCAGCTTAAGGCGATTATCGCGGAGCTGCTCGTCCTTGTCCATGACCATAACCTCGTCGAAGAAACGGTCGATGGGCGCGCGCAGGGCGGCCAGAGCGGCAAACGCGGCAGGGTAATCCTCGGCAGCAAGGGCGGCATCGACGGCGGTCTGAGCGGCCTCGGAGGCGTCGGCAAGCGCAAGCTCGACCTCGCCCATCAGAGCGCGATCGTACTCCGCGCCCAGTTCGGGCTTGGAGATATGCGCCGCGCGGGCGTAAGCGGTCGCCAGGTTGTCGAAGGTCTCGGCGTCGTTCTTGCGGGCCTCATCGAGGGCAGCGCAGCGAGCGAAGAAGACCGACGGGGCAATGATGTGCACCGCGGAAACAGCGGCAACGGTGTCGGCCGGGATCTTCTCGTCGCGAGCCATGCTCACCAGGCGGCCGTGGAAGAAGTCGCGAACCTGCTGGGCGACCTCGGCGGCGTCGAACTCAATGCCCTGCTCGCTATAGAGCTCGAGCGCAAAGTCGATGAGCGACGTGGGGTCGATCGGCAGACGGTCGCGAAGGATGTTGATGATGCCGATGGCGGCACGACGCAGCGCGTACGGGTCAGAAGAGCCGGTCGGGGGCTCGCCGATAGCAAAGATGCCGGCAATGGTATCAAGCTTGTCGGCGCAGGCCACGATGCAGCCAGCGGTGCCCTCGGGCAGCTCATCGCCAGCAAAGCGGGGACGATAGTGATCGCGAATAGCGTGAGCGACCTCTTCGTTCTCCCCCATCGCCATGGCGTAGTAACCGCCCATCACACCCTGCTGGCTCGTGAACTCGACGACGGCGTTGGACACCAGGTCGGCCTTGCACAGGTGAGCTGCGCGGCCGGCATCGGCGGCCAGGTGGGCGCCCAGGTGAGCCTCGCGGGCAATAGCGAGCGCAAGCTGCTCAATACGCTCGGACTTGGCGAGCACGCTGCCGAGCTTCTCCTGGAAGGCAACCTTGGCCAGGCGCTCGCGGAACTCGTCGAGGGAGATCTTCAGGTCCTCCTCGTAGAAGAACTTGGCGTCGTCCAAACGGGCGCGCACGACGCGCTCGTTGCCGTCGATCACGCGCTCGGCATTCTCGGGCTTGCTGTTGGAGACGATCACGAACTCACGCGTCAGCTTGCCCTCGCCGTCATAGATCGGGAAGTAGCGCTGGTTGGTGAGCATGGACTCGCAGATGATCTCGTGCGGGACCTTGAGGAACTCCTCGTCGAAGGTACCAACGAACACCGTCGGCCACTCGCAGAGGTTGATGACCTCCTCGAAGACCTTCTTGGGCGTATCGACGTGGCAGCCGGGGCGCGCAGCCTCGACCTCGGCGATACCGGCAAGGATGGCCTCGCGACGGCGCTCGGCGGAGAGCACGCCGGCGTCCTCGAGCACCTGCTCGTAAACAGCGGGGCTGGCGACCACATGGTCACCGGGGCCCAGGACGCGATGGCCGCGCGTGGTGTTGCCGCTCGTCACGTCGGCAAACGACACGGGCACGACGTCCTCGCCCAAAAGGCAGCAGATCCAGCGGACCGGACGTACAAACGTGGCGTGCTCGTGGCCCCAGCGCTGAGAGCGGTAGTTGGGCCATTGCAGGCCGGCGATGGTCTTCTCGCACAGGGCCGTCAGAATCGGGGTGGCCGGGGCGGAAGGAATGTTCTTCTCGGCAAATACGTACTCACGGCCGTCGGTGTCCTCGCGACGGACCAGGTCCTCGGCAGCCACACCGCACTTGCGGGCGAAGCCCTGGGCGGCCTTGGTGGCGTTACCGTCAGCGTCAAAGGCAATGTTGGCCGCGGGACCACGCTTGACCTCGTGAACCTCATCGGTCGCGGTAGCGACGTCGGCAACGAGTGCAGCCAGGCGACGCGGGCTCGAAATCACACGGACCTCGCCGTGGGCCAGACCGGCCTCGTCGAGACCCTTGGCAATCATAGTGCCAAGCTGCTTGACGGCATTGTTCAGCGGTGCAGAGGGCATTTCCTCCGTACCGATCTCAAACAGGAAATCCTTAGCGTCTGCCATGGCTTACGCCACCTCGCCTTCCTGATCGGCATTCTCGTTGATTCCGGCGACCTCGGCCATATAGGCCTCGCAGCACGCCTTGGCGACGGCGCGGACGCGCAGGATGTAGTTGGCGCGCTCGACTGCGGACAGCGCACCGCGGGCATCGAGCAGATTGAAGGCATGGCTGCACTTCATGACGCAGTCATATGCCGGCAGCGGCAGCTTGCGCTCCAGGCAGGAGTGGCACTCGGCCTCGTAGTCGTCAAACTTCTGACGCATCATCTCGACGTTGGCAACCTCAAAGTTGTAAGCGCTGAACTCGCGCTCGTTCTCCAGGAACACGTCGCCGTAGGTCATGGGCGTGCCGTCGGGCAGGTAGCTCCATACCAGGTCGTAGACCGAGTTGACGCCCTGGGCGTACATGGCGATGCGCTCCAGGCCATAGGTGATCTCGACGGGCACGGGGTCGACCTCGATGCCGCCCACCTGCTGGAAGTACGTAAACTGCGTGACCTCCATGCCATTAAGCCAGACCTCCCAGCCAAGGCCCCAGGCGCCGAGCGTCGGGCTCTCCCAGTCGTCCTCGACAAAGCGGACGTCATGGTCGTTGGGGTCCAGGCCAATGGCGGCCAGCGAACCCAGGTAGAGCTCCTGGGCGTTGACCGGCGAGGGCTTGATGAGCACCTGGAACTGATAGTAGTGCTGCATGCGGTTGGGGTTCTCGCCGTAGCGGCCGTCGGCGGGACGGCGGCAGGGCTGTGCATAGCAGGTGCGCCACTCGGCGGGGCCGAGCGAGCGCAGCGTGGTCGCGGTATGGAAGGTACCGGCACCGACCTCGGAGTCATAGGGCTGCATAATGACGCAGCCCTGCTCGCCCCAGTACTGCTGGAGGCGCAGGATGATGTCTTGGAAGGAAAGCGATGAAGCGTTCATGCCTCTAATATCCCCTCGTCGAAACGATTACACGGTTAGGTACTGTACTATAGCGTTTTTTAGTCGATAGCGCCGATACGGTTGAGCGGCCAGTAGCGCACAAGCGCAACGGCGATCAAGTCGGAGCGGTCGACCGGGCCAAAGTAGCGGGAGTCAGCAGAGTTCTCGCGGTTGTCGCCCATCACCCACACACAGTCGTCAGGGACGGTGTAGGGATAGCTCACCTGAGCGCCGGGAGCTTGGACCGAAAGCGGCCAGCTCATGCCAGTCGTATAGTCCTCGTCGAGCGCCTGGCCATCGACGACGACCTTGCCGTCCTGCAGGTCGACCGTCTGGCCGGCCGTGGCGATGACGCGCTTTACCAGCACGTCATGCTCGGACGTGGCATCGGGGTTGTGGAACACCACGATATCACCCTGTTTGACGGGCTGTCCGAGTTCGAGGCTCACCTTTTGCGCCAGGATCTGGTCGCCGATCTCGATCGTGGACTCCATGGAGCCGGTGGGCACCACAAAGGGCTCGACCACAAACGAACGAATCAAGAAGGTGGCGACCAGTGCGATCGCGACAACCACGACCCACTCAAACGCACCCTTTAGCACGGAATGCTGCGATGGGACCATTCTCACTCCTCGCTCTGCGAATACGATGCGTCCAGAATCTCCCGCGCGTATGCGCGCTCCTCGGCCGTAAGGCGTGCCGTCTCGATAAGATCGGGACGCCAACGACAGGTACGCTCGATGGCGTTTTTGCGACGCCAGGCATCGACCTTGGCGTGGTCGCCGCTTACGAGCACTGGAGGCACGCCCTCGCCATTGAACTCGGCGGGACGGGTGTACTGCGCGTACTCGAGCAGGCCACCGTCCTCGGCGGTCGAGAAGGACTCGTCCACATTGCTCATCTCGTCGCCCAAGGCTCCGGGAATGAGCCGTACGACGGCGTCGGCTACGACCATAGCGGGCAGCTCGCCGCCCGTGAGCACGTAGTCGCCGATCGACAGGCGCTCGTCGGCATACGCATAGGCGCGCTCGTCGACGCCCTCGTAACGGCTGCACACAAACAGCAGGCGCTCGCTTTTGAGCAGGCGCTCGGCCACATGCTGCGTAAAGGGCTCGCCGCAGGGGGTGAAGAACACCACGGTGGGCTTGGGACCCTCAGATCTGATGGCCTCGATTGCCTCGGCAATAGGCTCGACCTTCATGAGCATGCCCTGCCCGCCGCCATACGGCTCGTCATCGACGGTGCGATGGCGGTCGTGCGTCCAGTCGCGCAGGTTATACGCCTTAAAATCAAAAAGGCCGGCCTTGCGGGCGCGGCCCAAAATCGACGTGGACATGACGGGCTCAAACATCTCGGGAAAGACCGAAAGGGTCTCAATCAGCATGCTGTCCTCCCTACTTGTCCATATCGATCAAGCCGTCCATAACGTGGACGGAAATTGTTCCTGTGTCGGGAAGATCGAGCACAACCTGCTCGATCACGGGAATCAGCACCTCGCCGTACCGACCACCCTCGACAACCCAAACATCGTTGGCGGGCGTCGACATGATCTCGACAATCGTGCCGAGCGAACCAAAGCGTTCGTCGACCACCTCGCGACCCATAAGGTCGGTATAGGCGGCGTCGAGCGAATCGAGCTCGAAGTCGTCACGATTGGCCAGCACGTAGCATCCGGTGATGCCCTCGGCAGCCGTCAAGTCGTCAATGCCCTCAAACGAGACCAGATCGCCATCGCCCGTATCGGTGACGGATACGACCGTGCAAAAACGGTCGCGCTTGAGCGCCGGCGGCGTCAAGGCGACGCGCATACCCGGCTCCAATACAGAAGGAAGCCCCCGCAGCGGCTGCGCGAGGACCTCCCCCTTCCTTCCGTGCGGCTTGACCACACGGGCGATATTTTTGTACTGGGACCTCAAGGTCCTAGCCCAGAACCTCTACCTCGACAGCAGTGTCGAGGCGAGCGGCCAGTGCACGGGCGAGCGTGCGAATGGCCTTGATGGTACGGCCACGACGGCCGATGACCTTAGCGACGTCATCCTCGGCAACCGAAACCTCAATTGTGGAGGCGTCGTCACCATCGATGACCTCAAGGCTCACGGAATCCGGGTCGTCGACGATCTGAACAACGAGATATTCGACGAGATCGGCGATGCGATCTGAGAGCATTGCCTCACCCTCGAGCTGTGCAGCGTCAACCTCAGGCACGATTTACTCCTCGGCGCCCTCAGCGGCCTCAGCGGCAGCCTTAGCGGCCTCGGCCTCTTTGGCGAGCTGCTTCTTGGACTTCTTGACGACGGTCTCGGTCTTCTCGCCCTCGTTGGCGGCCTTGACCAGAGCGGCGACGGCGTCGGTGAGCTGAGCGCCCTTGGACTGCCAGTCAGCGATCTTCTCGAGGTCGAGGTTGATGGTCTTGGGGGCGGTCATCGGGTTGTAGCGGCCAACCTCCTCGATGATACGACCGTCACGCGGGGCGCGGGAATCGGCGACGACGACACGGTAGTACGGACGCTTCTTAGCGCCGTGACGAGCAAGGCGAATCTTGACTGCCAAAGGAAACTCCTCCAACCAAGCAGCTTTAGGCTGCAACTACAAACAAACAGTTGAACATAATACGCCATCGACGCGGGCAGGTGAAGTCCGTGAGACCAACTTCTTCGGTGTAGTCGAGGGCAAATCCATATCTTAGACAAGAATTCGCGATTTGCAAGCACATCCACGCACCCCACATGAGCTGCGCGGTATACTCATGACATGGAAAGACGCGAACATACATACGGTTATGAGGATGCTGCGGGCGTCACGCCGCCGCCCTGGACGGGTCCGGCGGTGGGCCTGATGGACCTTGATGCATTTTTTGCGAGCGTGGAGATGCTCGATCATCCCGAGTGGCGCGGCAAGCCGCTCATTGTGGGCGGAGACGCCGATTCGCGTGGCGTCGTATCGACCTGCTCCTACGAGGCACGTCGCTTTGGCGTGCATTCTGCCATGGCCTCGGCCGAGGCGCGGCGCCTGTGCCCGCAGGCCATTTGGACGCACGGACACTTCGATCGCTACCGTGAGGTGAGCGCGCAGGTCATGGCGATTCTCGCCGATGAGACACCGCGCGTGGAGCGCGTTTCCATCGACGAGGCCTTTATCGATATCACACCGGGTCGTTTTGCGCCCGAGGACCCACTGCTGGTAGCGCGGCGTATAAGCGACCGCGTTGCGACGCTAGGGGTGACGTGCTCCATCGGCGTTGGGTGCAACAAGACCGTGGCCAAAATCGCAAGTGAGCGCGACAAGCCGTTTGGTCTGACCATTGTGCGACCCGGTACGGAACAGCGGTTTTTGGCTGCACTGCCCGTGTCCGCCATGAGCGGAATCGGACGTTCGGCCGAGGAGCGACTGCGTCGCATGCGCATCTATACGCTCGGCGAGCTTTCACGCGCGCCAGAGTCCACCCTGGCTTCAATTTTTGGCGTGAATGGCGAGCGCATGCGTCAGCGTGCTTTGGGGCTCGAAGTATCCGAGGTCACCAGCCTGGATGACGAACGTGAAGTTAAATCGGTGAGCAATGAGCGCACCTTTGCGAAGGATTTGACTGAGCGTGGGGATATCGAGGCGGCGATCGCGCTGCTCGGCGAGTCGGTTGGGCGCCGCCTGCGCCGTCAAGGGCTGACGGGCGGAACCGTAACGCTCAAGCTCAAATACTCTTACGGTAGCGGACGCACGGCACAGCGCCGCTTGCCCCACCCCACCGACGACGAGAACATCTTTGTAGCCGTAGCGCTCGAACTGCTCGACAATATCTGGCAAGAAGGCATGCACGTACGTCTGGCGGGTATCGGCATGAGCGACTTCAACCACCAAGGCGGTATCCAAACTGACCTGTTCTGCGAGATCGATGACCGCGGAGCCCAATCCAGCGACCGCCGCGACCTCTCCGTCGCCATCGACGCCGTCCGAGACAAATTCGGCGACACCGCCCTATCCTTCGGCCGCCAATCCCGCTTCAACGATTA
>CAUDVX010000050.1 GCA_958452935.1 uncultured Collinsella sp.
CGCTCCCTTCGCCGGGATCTGCTTGCCATCCAATACAGCACGATTGAAGCGTGCCATCAAAACATTCATGCAAAACAACTACGCCACACGTCAAAAGGCAGTATACAGGCGGTGAACGGCATCATAGCTACAGGTCAGACAACGCGACATAGTCAAAAGCTTAAACAGAACCGACCCCCTTCAGCGAACCGCACAGCCGCAAACAGCTTTGTTAAATCGCTTCAATTGAAAGTTCCGCGCTTCTCGCTACGAAAACTGAGCCGTTCGCCGAATATTCCGTGCATTTCGCGGTATTATAGGGACTGCATGTCATGTCCCTTTCGAAGGGTCGCCCGGCAATCGCCAGCCACGACCCCCAGACGGGACGCCAACACGATAGAGAGGAGAGGCATGCAGTACTCACAGGAAGTGGAGAACATGTGCCCCGTTGCCAAGGGTGCATACCACGGCCCCGCACCCATCCCCGAGGAGGGCAAGTGGGTCCAGGCTAAGGAGATTTCCGACATCTCCGGTCTTACGCACGGTGTGGGTTGGTGCGCACCTCAGCAGGGCGCCTGCAAGCTCACGCTGAACGTCAAGGACGGCATCATCGAGGAGGCCCTCGTTGAGACCATCGGCTGCTCGGGCATGACCCACTCTGCCGCCATGGCTTCCGAGATCCTTCCCGGTAAGACCATCCTCGAGGCCCTCAACACCGACCTCGTCTGCGACGCCATCAACGTTGCTATGCGCGAGATCTTCCTGCAGATCGTTTACGGCCGCAGCCAGACCGCGTTCTCCGAGGGCGGCCTGCCCGTGGGCGCCTCCCTCGACGACCTCGGCAAGGGCCTTCGCTCTCAGGTCGGTACCATGTTCGGCACCAAGGCCAAGGGCGCTCGTTACCTCGAGCTCGCTCAGGGCTACGTCACCCGCATGGCTCTCAACGACAAGAACGAGATCATCGCGTTCGAGTTCCTGAACCTCGGTAAGTTCACCGACGCCGTCAAGGCCGGCAAGACCCCCGAGGAGGCCATCGCTGGCGCTATGGGCCACTATGGTCAGTGGGAGAACGCTGCCAAGTACATCGACCCGCGCACCGACGAGGAGACTCACTCCGTCGCCAGCGTGTTCCCGGTTCACGAGTAGAAAGGGAGGGAAATAACTATGACTGTTACGTTCGAAGGTTACGAGCGCCGCGCTGACAAGATCAACAAGTGCCTCGCCGACAACGGCATCGCCTCCCTCGAGGAAGCTCTGCAGATCTGCACCGACAAGGGCTTCAACCCGCGTGAGATCGTCAACAACACCCAGTCCATCGCCTTCCAGAACGCTGAGTGGGCCTACACCCTCGGCTGCGCTCTCGCTGTCAAGCGTGGCGCCAAGTCCGCTTCTGAGGCTGCTGCCATCATCGGCGAGGGCATCCAGGCCTTCACCGTTCCCGGCTCCGTCGCCGAGGACCGCAAGGTCGGTCTTGGCCACGGCAACCTGGGCGCTATGCTGCTCTCCGACGACACCGAGTGCTTCGCCTTCCTGGCCGGCCACGAGTCCTTCGCTGCCGCTGAGGGCGCTATCGGCCTGGCTCTGAACGCCAACAAGGCTCGCAAGAAGCCGCTGCGCGTCATCCTCAACGGTCTGGGCAAGGACGCTGCTCAGATCATCGCCCGCATCAACGGCTTCACCTATGTGAAGACCCAGTTCGACTACTACACGGGCGAGCTCAAGGTCGTCGAGACCATCCCCTACTCCGATGGTCCCCGCGCTGCCGTTAACTGCTACGGCTCCGACGACGTCCGCGAGGGCGTTGCCATCATGTGGCACGAGAACGTCGACATCTCGATCACCGGTAACTCCACCAACCCCACGCGCTTCCAGCACCCCGTCGCTGGCACCTACAAGAAGGAGCGCCTCGAGGCTGGCAAGAAGTACTTCTCCGTCGCTTCTGGTGGCGGCACTGGCCGTACTCTGCACCCGGACAACATGGGCGCCGGCCCTGCCTCTTACGGCATGACCGACACCATGGGCCGTATGCACTCCGACGCCCAGTTCGCCGGTTCTTCCTCCGTGCCTGCGCACGTCGACATGATGGGTCTCATCGGCATGGGCAACAACCCCATGGTCGGTGCCACCGTCGCCTGCGCTGTCGCCGTCGAGGAGGCCCTCAAGGCCTAATCGCGTCCGCGCGATGCTCATATAGTTGAGCCTTGGAGCCGCTATCCACCCGGGTAGCGGCTCTTTTTGTCCCTCCCTCAGTTGCGGTGAAATAGTTCCTAAAAAGCCGCCCCATCCTTCCAAACAGGAACTATTCCACCGCAACTTATTGAGAAGACGAGATTGGGGGTTAAGGTATCGGTGACACCCACCTTCCAATTTGGCCCTTTACCGATTTATCCAATCTTTGCATCACATTAGTCGATCGCCCATGCGACAATGAGCCGGACGAGAAAGGAAACCGATGGAATCGACTGATGTACTGGTAATTGGATCTGGCATTGCGGGCCTTTGCGCCGCCATCGAAGCGGCGCGCGCTGGCGCAACCGTTGCCATCGCAAGTGCCGGCAAGACCATGAGTGGATCGAGTTTCTTCCCGGGCACCTGGGGCCTCGGCCTTATCGGGCCCGTCGACGAAGACGACGAACAGGACCTCATCGACACCATCCAGGCCGTGGGCGGCGACGTTGCCGACCCCACGCTCGTCCAGACGTTTGTCCACGGTATTCCTCAGGCCATCCAATGGCTCGAGCAGGATCTAGGTGTTGAGCTCCAGCGTCCGCAAAGTGCCGCGAGCGCCCAGCAGAAGCAGTTTATCCCCTGCTTTGACCATAAGACGCGTATGTGGCGCGGCCTCACCCGCAAGCCGCTTGAAGACGCGTGTACGGCCCAGATCGAGTCGCTCGGCATTCGCTTACTCCCCCGCCATGAGCTTATCGACCTTGTTGAGGACTCAAACGGCAGGACCATCGGCGCCGTGCTCTTTGACCACGCAAGCGGACGCCTCGAAACCATTGCGGCCAACGCCACCATCATTGCCGCCGGCGGCACGGGTGGCCTGTTCGAGCGCAGCCTCACTTCCGCCGACGTGCTCAGCTCCTCACAGGCCATCGCACTGGCGCACGGCGCATCGCTTACTAATATAGAGTTCATGCAGATGATGCCCGGCTTCATCGAGCCCAAGCACAACCTGGTCTTCAACGAGAAGACCTGGCGCTACGTCACATTTGACCAACCGGTCGATATTGCCGACGGCAAGCTTGACGACCTGCTCGATCAGCGCTCCGGATATGGTCCCTTCACGTCACGCTTGGCCTCCCGCGCCATCGATCTTGCCATCGATCAGGCGGGTGCCGAAGGCCTGGCGCTCCACTACGACTTCCCCCGCGAGGACGTCCCCGAGTTTGTGCAGACCTTTGCCACCTGGCTACAAGAGGAGCACGGCATCGCGCCAACTGACGAGATGCGCGTGGCGATGTATGCCCACGCCGCCAACGGCGGTATCAAGATCGACAAGACCGCGTACACGGGCGTTGAGGGCCTCTACGCCTGTGGCGAGGCAACAGGCGGTATGCACGGCGCCGACCGTATTGGTGGCCTGTCGAGCGCCAACGGCATCGTGTTCGGACGCATCGCAGGCGCATCGGCAGCCCTTGCAGCGCAGAAAGAGCCTGAGGCAGCCCTGAAGGCGGATATCGCCCTCCCACAGTACGGCATTGCCACAACAGATGCCGAACGCCTGACACACAGCCTTAAGCACACGATGAGTACCCATTGCATGATCAACCGCACCGAGACGGGTCTATCCAAGGCACTGCACGAGCTTGAGGGCTTGAAGACGGAGGCAACGACCTTGAGCACGCAGAAAGCCCAGGACAGCGAAGTCGCGGCCCTCGCCCGCCTGCAATCGCAAATTAAGCTGGCAACCGAGATGGTCAAAGCCATGCGCAGACGGACCAAAAGTATGGGTTCGCACTATCGAGCGGACTAATTCGATTTTCACTTTGAGTTTGATCACAATTTCTCAACATACATTGAGCCCCGAAAGCAGGATTCCCCTAAGGAGAACACGCTTACGGGGCTTTAGCCGTGTTTTCCCTAAGGGAATCACAGTGCAGATAGCTTAGCTCCGCGCCCTTTCGGGTTCGACCCCATGCGTGGTCAACAAAAAAGACGGCCAACTTACGCTGACCGTCTTAACATTCTTTGGTGGGCCGTCAGGGGGTCAGTCTGCTTCGCAGGCGGCCGCTGCGGCGCTATAGCGCCTTGCGCGCTGCGCTGGTAAATGCTTACGCATTTCCTAAGCTCCGCGCCCCGACGGGTTCGACCCCATGTACGGTCAACAAAAAAAGCGACCAGCCGAAGCCAGTCGCTTTAACATGCTTTGGTGGGCCGTCAGGGGGTCGAACCCTGGACCTTGGGATTAAGAGTCCCCTGCTCTACCAACTGAGCTAACGACCCAAAGCTAAAGTCCGTTGTGGCGGACTTTAGAGGAGATATCGTGTGGTGGGCCGTCAGGGGGTCGAACCCTGGACCTTGGGATTAAGAGTCCCCTGCTCTACCAACTGAGCTAACGACCCGATATCAACACGAAGCAAGAACTGGGGTGGGTAAAGGGACTCGAACCCTCGACCTACGGGACCACAACCCGTCGCTCTAGCCAACTGAGCTACACCCACCGTGTCCTGTGCGCTTCGCGCTCGACTATTATTGCAAGGAACGCCACGCGATGCAAGCCCCAATTTTCAAGAATTTTGAAAAGAGTTTTTCGAGCGCGTTTCGAGCAATTCCCACCGGTTTCATAGGAGTAAACTTGGCCCACTGCAAATGCTGGAAAGGACAGACATGAAAGAACTCTCCAATCGCACGGCAACGTTTACCGATTCGGTCATCCGCCGCATGACGCGCATCTCCAATAAGTACGGTGCTGTCAACCTCTCGCAGGGCTTCCCTGACTTCGATCCTCCGGCACAGCTGCTCGAGAGCCTCAGCACCATCGCGACCGACCCCAAGCCGCTCTATCACCAGTACTCCATCACTTGGGGCTCCCAGGCCATGCGCGAGGCGCTCGCGGCCAAGCAGGAGCACTTTATGGGCATGCCGATCAACCCCAACGAGAACATCGTAGTCACCTGCGGCTCCACCGAGGCCATGATGGCCGCCATGATGACGGTTACGAACCCCGGAGACAAGGTCGTCATCTTCTCGCCGTTCTACGAGAACTACGGCGCCGACACGATTCTTTCGGGTGCCGAGCCCATCTACGTGCCGCTCAACCCGCCCACATTCGACTTTGACCGCGAGACGCTCGAGGCGGCCTTCCGCGACAACGAGCCCAAGGCCATCGTCCTGTGCAACCCGTCCAACCCCTGCGGCAAGGTCTTTACGCGCGAGGAGCTCACCTATATCGCCGACCTCTGCAAAAAGTACGATGCCTACTGCATCACCGACGAGGTCTACGAGCACATCGTCTATGCGCCCCACGAACATGTCTATATGGCAACGCTGCCCGGCATGTTCGAGCGCACCATCAGCTGCAGCTCGCTATCCAAGACCTACTCCATCACCGGTTGGCGCCTGGGCTACACCATCGCCCCGGCCGAGATTACCGAACGCATCAAGAAAGTCCACGACTTCCTCACCGTGGGTGCCGCCGCCCCCCTGCAGGAAGCCGTCGTTACCGCCCTTAACTTCGACGATAGCTATTACGATGAGGTCCTCGACCTCTACACCGCCAAGCGCGACCTGTTCTGTCAGGGACTCGATAACATCGGTCTTGAGCATAACGTGCCGCAAGGCGCCTACTACGTCATGATGGACATCTCTGAGTTTGGCTATGACAGCGACCTCGACTTCTGCGAGGATCTCGCCTCCAAGGTGGGCGTGGGTGCCGTTCCCGGCTCAAGCTTCTTCCGCGAGCCCGTCAACCATCTGATTCGTTTCCACTTTGCCAAGCGAGACGAGACACTTAACGCGGCGCTGGAGAACCTCAAGTCGCTACGTGATAAAATCAAGCCGCGCGGGTAAGGACGGCCCGGCAACTAAAGCAACCAAAGAAGCCCCGCACCGCCCGCCGCGTTGCAGGGCTTCTTTTTATAGCGCTTTCCTAATTTGGTTAGAGCCCTATACTTTAGTCACGGAGCAACTCGTCCCAGAGAGAGGAATACTATGGCAGAGCAGCAGCTTATCGGAGCGCTCGAGGCCGGCGGTACCAAGATGGTCTGCGCCACGGGCTATGCGGACGGTACGGTCCTGGAGCGCGAGCAAATTGCGACCACGACCCCGCAGGAAACCGTCGAGGCCGTCAACGCATGGTTTGCAGACAAGGGCATCACCGCCCTGGGCATCGGCGCCTTTGGCCCCACTGCGGTCAACCCTGCCTCGCCCCAGTACGGCAAGATCTTGGAGACGCCCAAGACCGCATGGCGTTACTTTGACCTACTGGGCACCATCCAAAACGAGCTCAAGGTCCCCTGCGGCTACGATACCGACGTCAACGTCGCCTGCTTGGGCGAGGTCACCTTTGGTTGCGCTCAGGGCCTCACCGACGTGGTGTACCTGACGATCGGTACCGGCGTGGGTGCCGGCGTGCTCTCGGGCGGTAAGCTCGTGCATGGCATGATGCATCCCGAGGCCGGCCACATCCTGGTCACGCGCGACCCGCGCGACACCATTGGCGAGCACAGCGCCTGCCCCTTCCACGACAACTGCCTAGAGGGCCTCATCGCCGGCCCCGGCGTTAAAAAGCGCTGGGATGGCAAGAGCGCTGGAGACATGGCCGATGACCCGGAGGCCATGGACCTGCTCGCCGGCTATCTGGCACAGGCGCTCATGACCTACACGCTGTGCTACGCGCCGCAAAAGATCATCATCGGCGGCGGCGTGGCCGACCACACCCCCATCGTGCCGCTCGCGCGCAAGAAGTGCGCCGAAATGCTCAACGGCTATATCGTCACGCCCGAGGTCAACGACATCGATAACTACATCGTCAACAACAGCCTCGAGGGCAAGCAGGGCATTATGGGTTGCCTGGCCCTGGGCGCACAGGCGCTTCAGTAGCAGACGCACCCACAGGGCGTGGCGCGCCCGGCAAATCCGACCTACGGAACGACGCCACCACGCCCCATATAAGCCCTCTAATAAAAAAGGCCGCCTAGGACCAAACATACGTCCTAGGCGGCCTTTTTGGCACATATGAGCGATCGTAGTAGATATCGGAGCACAACGCCCGTTGCCGCTCCACAGCAGTCGATCATCACATCGGTGATCATGCCGGCGCGTCCCGGCACAAAGAGCTGAATCGTCTCGTCGATCGAGGGAATCAGCAGCAGGAACACCGCCGTGGGCAGCAGCACGTCAAAGGTGCGCCGGCCCTCAAAATCAAAGGCGTGCGTTGCCAAGATGCCGAGCACCATATACTCGGTAAAATGCGCGCACTTGCGAACAACAAAGTTGGTCACCCATTCATATGGAAGTCCCACGCTGTGCAGGAAACCGCGGATAGCTTCCATGACCGTTAGGCTCAGCGAGCCCGACCCCGAGCCGGGAACCAGCGAATTGCCCCAGATCAAGAGCGCCATCAGGCAGGTTACAACCGCCCATTTTCGATTGATCTTAACCATGTAGAAGTTATGCCTCCGCGCGGAGCGGCGCGAAGCTGGCGGTACCGCCCTCGATAACGCTCAGATAGGCACGGCCCGTACGCTTGGCGGTTGAGGACTGCAGGCGCTCGATCTCTTCCTCGAGGATCTGATTGACGCGCTCGTGACGACGGTTTTCCATAATGCCGGCGGCAATAGCCTCGGCCCGCTCGATGCTCTCGCGCGAGATACGGGCAGTATCCTCGGGGAACACAGCACTGTGACGGCCGACATAGGCGGGGGCAGCAGGCTGAGGGGCAGCGACGGGAGCGGGGGCTGCAACAGGAGCAGGCTCGTCAATCTCATCCAGAATCGCGGTGGCGGCGGCCCACATGTCCTCGTGGCCCGAGTAATCAGCCATGGGGACATCAACCTCGAGCGAGGCGTCCGGAAGGTCGCCGGTGTCGATGCGATCTTGGACATCAATCGATGCGGTGATGGCTGCAGGCTCATCGAGGTCATCAAGATCGATGTCCGCGGCACCGGAGATGATAGGCATGCTGGCGAGGTTTGCATTGTACGGCGCAGCCTCAGCCGCCTGCTGCTGGGCAGGAGCGCCCCACAGCGAGCTTTCGGCGGCACGGCGGGCGGCAACGGCCTCCTCGTCCGCAGTCATGGCTTCATCAACGTACGAATTGTCGGCAGAAGCGTTCGCGTCCGCCGAGGTAGCGTTGTAGGCGTTATTGGCTGCCGCGTTGGCAACGAGTGCCACGAAAGCCGCCGTGCTGCCCGCAGGGGCGGCCTGGGAACCAGACACAGCGCGTGCCGCGGCGGCGATGTCGTCGCGATTGAAGGAGCCGGTCTGCCCGCCGTTGGTGAGCTCGTCGATGGCGACTTGATAGACGTCGCGCGAGTGTGCAGGGTCGCAGCTCACCGGCGAATCGTCGTCGAGCATACTGTCGATCATGGACCAAGCCTCGTCCTCGTCCATAGCATCTGCGGCTCGAGCGATGGTAGGAACACCATCATCGGCATGACGGCGCTGGAACGCACCAGTCAGGCCGGAAAGGAATGCCGAGGTAGACTGCTCCGCCTGAGCCTGAGAAGCAGAAGCCGCAGCGTAAGGAGTCGAATCCTGCTGCTGAGCTGGAATCGAGGCGGTCTTGAACTCGCTTTGATGCTGATTGAGATTGGCGGCACCGCCCATGGCATCGGGTTGGAACAGACGCTCTTCACGCTGCGCACGATACTCGGAGATACCCAGAGAGGCGGCATAGATACCCACGCCCGCCACCGCGCCCACGGCGAAGGGAACCGCACCCGCCACGACCGTCTCGTTCACAGACGAAAACGGCAGCGTCGCGGCATACATAACCACGGGAGCGGCAAGGCCGATCCCGCACGAAAGTCCTGCAAGGACTGCTCGTTGTGTTGCATCAGAAGAAGCCATGAGCTCTCCCCATCTTCCAGCACCCAAATCGCATCATTCAGTTGGCTGCGCGAGAGAAGATGAAGCGGGGCTATGCCCCAAAGCAACGGTATATGGTTCGTTTCATCTGCGTTTTCCGTCGCGAAGCTTAACAGCTATTATGCGAAACCCCCTTGGGGATTGCAAGCGACGAAGCGGGATTGAAACGGGAAAATCGCTGCTTGCCGGTCGTGAGGTCAATAATTGTTGGCGAGCGGCTATACGAAAAGGGCCGGGATCTAAACCCCGGCCCTTCTGACATGTCTATGGTTGTTGTCGCGTGCGGCGGACGGCCTAGAACGTCTGCTCGTAATCGCTGTGCTTTTTTGCCGAACGCACCAGGAACTCCTGGTTGGTATTGGTGCCCTTGAGACCCTTGATAAACGACGCGGCCGCGCGCTCGGTATTATTCATGCCGGCGAGGATACGGCGCAGGCCAAAGACAAACGGGCGCATCTGCTCGTCGACCAGCAGATCCTCGTTGCGCGTGCCCGAGGCAACGGGATCGATGGCCGGGAAGATACGGCGGTCGGCCAGGTCGCGGTCGAGCTTGAGCTCCATGTTGCCGGTGCCCTTGAACTCCTCAAAGATGACCTCGTCCATCTTGGAACCAGTGTCGATGAGGGCAGAGGCCAGGATGGTGAGCGAGCCACCGTTCTCGATATTACGGGCTGCGCCCAGGAAGCGCTTGGGAGGATACAGTGCCGCCGAATCGACGCCGCCCGAAAGGATGCGGCCTGAGGCGGGCGCCGCCAAGTTGTAGGCGCGGGCAAGACGCGTGATGGAGTCGAGCACCACCACAACATCGCCGCCCAGCTCCACGATGCGCTTGGCGCGCTCGATGACGAGCTCTGCCACGCGAGTGTGGTTGTCGGCGGGCATATCGAAGGTCGACGCCACAACCTCGCCCTTGATGGAACGCTGCATATCGGTGACCTCTTCGGGGCGCTCGTCGACGAGCAGGCAGATGAGGTGCACCTCGGGGTTGTTAATCGAGATAGACTGGCAGATCTTCTTGAGGATCGTGGTCTTGCCGGCCTTGGGCGGGGACACGATCAGGCCACGCTGACCCTTGCCGATCGGCGACACGATGTCGATGGCGCGACCGGTAATGGAGTCCTTGCCGTGCTCCATGCGCAGCGGCTCGTTGGGATAGACCGGGGTGAGGTCGCCGAACTTGGGACGGTTGCGAATCTGCTCGGGGTCCAGACCGTTGACGGTCGTGATTTTGGCGAGGCCGGCGCGCTTGTCGCCGCCGCGCGAAGGACGCAGCGAGCCCTCGATGACGTCGCCCGTGCGCAGGCGCGCTGAGCGGATGAGGTAGGCGGGCACGAAGGCGTCGTCGTTGGACTTCATGTAGCCATGGGCGTGGATGATGCCGGAGCTGTCCGGGCGAATCTGCAGAATGCCCTTGATGTCGCGGAAGCCCTCTGCCTTCGCGGCGGTGACGTAGATCTCCTCGACGAGCTCGGCTTTCTTCTTGCCGGTCGTCTCGATCTCGAACTCCTTGGCCTTCTCGCGCAGTTCGGCGACCTTCATGGCAGCGAGCTCCTCGCGCGAAAGCGTGGGCTCGGTGGGGGCGGCGTTGCGCTCCTTGTTGCGCTGTTTGCGATCGCGCTGACGGTTGCGACGGTCGTTGTTGCGCTCGTCCTTGCGATCGTTGCGCTCCTCGTTGCGCTTGTGCTGGCGACGGTTGGAACGAGTGCCGTCTTCGCCCTCAGCGGGGGCGGCATCATCGGTTGCGGCGGCGCCGGCATTGGCCGCAGCGGCGTCATTGGCCTCGGCGCCGGAATCAATCTGCGCTTCGGCATCAGTCTGCTGCTCGGACGCCTTGGCCTTAGCGGACTTCTTACGACCGCGCTTGGGCTTCTCGGACGCAGACTGTTCGACGTCTTGGGGCTCGGCGGCATCAGTCGATGCATCGGCGGTCGTCTCGGCGGAATCCTCGGACGCACCCTTCTTGGCAGCCTTGGCCTTGGACGTGCGCTTAGCAGCAGTACGATGGCTGCGACCAGGACGGACGTCGGCGGGCTCGGCATCGGCGGGAGCGGCCTCGGAAGTCGTAGCATCCTGAACGGGTGCATCGACAGCAGTTGCAGACTCGGCGGTCGCCGCAGCATCCCGAGCAGCTGCGGCTGCGGCTGCGGCCTTCTCTGCCTCGACGAAGGCCTTGGGCTTGCGACCGCGACGGTGCGGGCGCAAAGCCGGATCGACAACGGGAACTTCGCTGGCCTCGACAGACGCAGCGTGCTCAGCAGGCGATGCGCCCTCCCCTGCCGTGGAACGGACCGAAGCCTCAGTGAGCTCGGGGGTTACCTGTTCAGCAACCTGCTCGGCCTTAACAGCCGTGCGACGGCGTGTGCGCGTTGCCGGCTTCTCGGTCGGCAGGTCGGCGGCAGGGGTCTCGGTGGCGGCAGGGGTCTCGGGCACAGACGGAGCTGCAAGCTCGGTCAGAGCCGCGGCCTCGCGCTCGGCAGCACGACGGCGGGCGCGCACCACCTGAGCCTCGCTAATCTGCGCCAACGCACGTGCCTGCGCGACCTCATCGGAAATCGACGCCGAGGAGTCAGCTGCAACGGTGCGCTTGGCGCGCGTCGTGCGCGTGGTACGGCGCTTGGGCTTGGTGACCTCCTCGCCGTCAGCGGCAGGCTTGGCCGTGCGGCGCATGCGCTTGGGCTTTGCCGGAGCAGCCTCCTCACCAGTTGCAGGCACGGCCTTCTCAGCCGCTGAAGGCGTAGGCGTCGAAGCAGCCTTAGACGTCTCAGGAGCCGAGGCTTGCGCGGGCGCCGCGACCTGGTCCGACGCAACCGGTGCAGCGGGAGCGGCTTGCGTCGTCGTTATTTCGTTTTCTTGCTGTTGATCAGACACAGTGTTTGCTCAACTTTCTTTTCAAGCCCTGTGATCACATGCTCCCTGCATAAACCTTCAGGGCGGCTAAACAGTCTAGCTCCGTCAAATACCGACGGACATCATTGATCTGTATCGAGATATTTGCGTCATATACGCAGCGTTAGTGTAACACAACCGCCGCCACCTGCAACTTAGTCATTGGGTGTTCCTATAGTTTTGTCAACCGTCGGGGCTACTCCCGGTAGGG
>CAUDVX010000051.1 GCA_958452935.1 uncultured Collinsella sp.
GAGATGACCGAGGACGTCAGGATGATGGTGAGCGCGAGCGGGCCGTTGCCGCCGAACATGCTAATCCACATAAAGGCAGTGACTGCCACGGGCACGCTGTATTCGAGCACGATACCGCAGACAAGGTTGGGATTGGAGCCAAAGAATAACGATCCCATGGCATAGGCTGCGATAGGGATAAGCACCGCCGAGACGAGCAGCGCCAAAATCAGATGCAGGGGATGGCGGAACACCTCGGTTACCTGGTGGAAGGTGTTGCTGAGCGCACCCTGAAACGTCATAAAGGCAAACAGGGCGGGAACGATAGGCTTGAGCACGCCGATCTTGTGGGGAAAGAGCACGCCGAGCGCCACGCAAATCGGAACGATGACCTGCATATGCCCCGCGAGAAATTTGCCCAGTCCAACCCATTGCTTCATATGCGCTTGTGACTCCCTTTGTTCGTGAATCCGTTTTGAATGGATATGCTAGACGCTCGCATGCGTCCGTGCGTCAGAAACGCTCGAATATTTCGAGGCTATTACCGGCATCGTTTACCGAAACCGCGGCGTGCTGCGGCGATTGGCGTCCGCGCTGCACGGTATAATAAATCCGTTCAACAGATCTGCCTGCCGAAGCGGGCATACACAGAGGACTCATCGCTATGAACCGTGAGAGGTATCGCGGCGACCTGCCCCTATCGGGGGTGGGCGCCTATGTCATCGCTTAAGACGACGCATCGCTGGGCGGTCGCTCAGCAAAACCCCGAGCTCGAAAAGGAGCTTTCGGTTGGCCTGGGCATTCCCGGGCTGGTGGCGCGCATTATGGTTGCGCACGGCATTACATCCATCGAGGAAGGCCAGCTGTTTTTGACGCCTTCGCTCGATCGCGACTGGGCCGACCCACTCATTATCCCAGGCATGTCGGTCGTTGCCGACCGCGTCGAGCATGCTATTCGCAACCACGAGCATATCGCGGTCCTTGGCGATTTTGACGTTGACGGTATTACGTCGACCTGCCTGTTGATCGAGGCGCTGCGCACGTTTGGCGCCGATGTCACGCCGTTTATTCCGCATCGCTTTGACGAGGGCTACGGTCTTTCGCGAGCGGCGCTCGACCGCGTTAACGAGCTCGCTCGCCCCCAGCTGATCGTGACCGTCGATAACGGCATTGCCGCCAAGGAAGAGGTCTCCTATCTGGAGAGCCTGGGGATCGATTTGGTGGTCACGGATCATCACGAGCCGTCCGACCAGGTGCCGCAGGGCGTGCCTCTGACCGACCCCAAGCTCGAGGACGAGGGTCCTTCGCGTGAGCTTGCCGGTGCCGGCGTGGCGCTCAAGCTGGTGCAAGTCCTGGGCGAGCGTCTGGGCAAGCCGTCGTATTGGCGTTCGCTGATAGAGGTCGCGGCGCTGGGCACCGTGTCCGACATGATGCCGCTCACGCCCGAGAATCGCGCACTGGTCGCCGAGGGCATCCAGCAGATGCGCGTGACGGCCCGCCCCGGTTATATCGCGCTTGCCGCACTTGCCAAGGCCGACCTTTCTACCATTACGGCCGATGGCCTGTCGTTTTCGCTCATTCCTCGCTTGAACGCCGCCGGCCGCATGGCCGATCCCAAGCTGGCGCTCGACCTGCTGCTTGCCCGCGATCCTATCGAGGCAAGCGCGCTGGCGGCCGAGCTCGAGGAGATCAACCGTCAGCGCCGCGAGATCGAGGCCGAGCTTACGCACGATGCCATGGCGAAGGTCGAGGAGACCTATGATGGCGGGCGCGCAATCGTCGTGGGTGGCGAGGGCTGGCACGAGGGCGTCAAGGGTATCGTGGCGAGCCGCCTGACCAACCGTTATCACGTGCCGGCGCTGCTGTTCTCGATCGAAAACGGTATCGCTCGCGGTTCAGGTCGCTCGGTGGGCAAGGTCAACCTGTTCGACGCTGTCGAGCGCTGCTCCGATCTGCTGATTCGTCGCGGCGGACATGCGGGTGCGGTGGGCGTGACCATCGAGGCGTCCAAGCTCGACGAGTTCCGCCGTCGCCTTTCGGCCGTGCTATCGGAGCTTCCCGCCGAGGACTTTGAGGACACCGACGAGGTTGCCGCCACCGTTGACCTCTCCGAGCTGAATATTGAGACCATCGAGCAAATCTCCCGTCTTGAGCCGTTTGGCCAAGGCAATAAGGTGCCGCTTCTGGCCGCCGAGGGCGTGACGATGTGCGATCGCGCCGTGGTGGGCAAAACCGGCGAGCACATGCGCTTTGTGGCGACCGATGGCGCCGCGAGCGTGCCGGCCATCATGTTCCGCGTGCCGCAGATCGATAGGCTCATCAATTGTGACAGCGCCGTCGACTTGGTGTTCGAGGCCGTGGCCGAGCATTGGCAGGGACGCGTGAAGCCCAAGCTCATGATCAAGGATGTCTTGGTCCGCGATACCACGGCGGCCAGCGTTGACGACCCGGTATGTGAGCTTCGCCGCGGCGTGGAGCCTGCGGACGCCGGTCTTCGTCTGGAGTCCCGCAAGCGCCAAACGCTCGCCCAGCTTTCTTATACCGAGCTCACGCGCTCGCTTATCCATAGCTTTATCGGCTCGAACCAGCCGCACCGCGCGCAGGTCGAGGCGCTCGATGCCCTGGCCGATCACCAGAGCGTCTTGGCCGTTATGGGAACGGGGCGCGGCAAGTCGCTTATCTTCCATGTGCATGCCGCGCGCGAGGCGGTCCTTCGCGGGCGTGCGAGCATCTTTGTCTATCCGCTGCGCGCGCTCGTTGCCGACCAGGCCTATCACCTCTCGTCGACGATGGCCGCGCTCGGCATTGGCGTGGGCGTGCTGACCGGCGAGACCGTGGAGGCGGCGCGCGATGACGTGTTTGCCGGCTTGGCTTCGGGCCGCACCGGCATCGTGCTCACGACGCCCGAGTTCCTGTCCATTCACCGCGACCGCTTTGCGCGTTCGGGGCGCATCGGTTTTGTCGTTATCGATGAGGCGCATCATGCCGGTCTTGCCAAGGGCGGCGACCGCAGCGCCTATCTCGACATGCCCGATATCCTCAAGGCCCTGGGCGACCCGGTCGTTCTGGCCGCGACTGCCACCGCAACGGCTCCGGTTGTGGCCGAGCTCGCCCGCGTGCTACCGATTACCCGTACGGTGGTCGACGAGACGGTGCGCGAGAACTTGCAGCTCGAGGATGACCGAGACCTTGCGAGCCGCGAGAACCGCCTGGTGTCAATCGTGGCGACGGGGGAGAAGACCGTCATCTACGTCAACTCGCGTGATCAGTCCGTGGCGCTTGCCAAGACGCTGCGCAAGCGGGTGCCCGATTGCGCGACCCGCATCGCGTTCTATAACGCGGGGCTTGCGCGCTCCGATCGTCGCCGTGTCGAGGAAGCGTTTCGTGACGGAAGCCTCAGCTGCATCGTTTCGACCTCTGCCTTTGGTGAGGGCGTGAACCTGCCCGATATTCGCCATGTCGTGCTCTACCACATGCCGTTTGGCAGCATTGAATTTAACCAGATGAGCGGACGCGCCGGTCGCGATGGACAACCCGCCGTGATTCACCTGCTCTATTCGTCGCGTGACGCCCGCATTAACGAGCGCCTGCTCGACTGCTACGCGCCCGAGCGCGACGAGCTCGTCACACTCTATCGAGCGTTGCAGACTATGTGGCGCTCCAACCGCGGCAAGACCGGAGACGATTCGTTTAGTGCGAGCGATATCGACATCGCGCAGATGTGTCTTGCTATCGATGCTCGCACGCCGGTCGACGAGCGCTCGGTGGAAAGCGGCCTGGGGATCTTCGAAGAGCTTGGTTTCTGTCGCGTTTCGGGGTTTGACGACACCCGTCGCATCGCGATGGCCGAAAACCCCGGCCGTGTGCAATTGAGCAGGTCAATCCGCTATTTGGAGGGTCTGCGCTCGCGCATGGAGTTCTCGGCTTTCCGGAGCTGGGCGCTCGATTCGTGCGCTTCTGATATGCTAGCCAAAGTTAACCGCCCGATCGTACCGCGGGCCTAGGGGAAGGGGACCTCGATGGATGCCGCAGCCCGTACCGCCCATGATTCCACCCTCCAACCGTTCTCGGAGATGGAGCACTATAAGCATGCCGATGAGCTGCCGCCCGAGATTATGGCGGACAGCTACGACAAGCTGGAGCGCCTGTGCCTCAAATATATGAATGAGGACGACTTCTCTAAGGTGGAGCAGGCCTATTGCTTTGCTGCCGAGAAGCACTGCAACCAAAAGCGGCGCTCGGGTGAGATGTACATCAACCATCCCGTCGAGGTGGCTATCATTCTGGCCGACCTCAAGATGGACTGCGATGTGGTGTGCGCCGCGCTGCTGCACGATACCGTCGAGGATACCGAGACCTCGCTCGCCGATGTTTCCGGTCTGTTTGGCGATACGGTGGCCGAGCTCGTCGATGGCGTGACCAAGCTCACCAACATCGAAGTCGATAGCATGGACGAGAAGCAGGCGCTTACGCTGCGCAAGATGTTCCTCGCCATGTCCAAGGACATCCGCGTCATTATCGTTAAGCTTGCCGACCGTCTGCACAACATGCGCACCCTTGCAGCTCTGCGCGAGGACCGTCGCCTGTTTAAGGCCCGCGAGACCATGGACGTGTATGCGCCCCTGGCCGACCGTCTGGGCATGAGCTCTATTAAGTGGGAGCTCGAGGACCTGTCCTTCTTCTACCTGGAGCCCGATGCCTACCAGCGCATTGCGCGCATGGTGGCTGAGTCGCGCGAGGTTCGCGAGCGCTATCTGGCCGAGACCATCAAGACGCTCACCGACGAGCTCAACCGCATTGGCCTGGAGGGCTTCCAGATTAATGGCCGCTCCAAGCACTATTGGTCCATCTACCAAAAGATGAAGCGCAAGGGCAAGGAATTCTCCGAGATCTACGACCTGGTGGCGCTGCGCGTCATCACCCATTCGGTGCGCGATTGCTACTCCACGCTCGGCGCGGTGCATACGCTGTGGCACCCCATGCCCGGTCGCTTTAAAGACTATATCGCCATGCCCAAGGTCAATAACTACCAGTCGCTCCACACGACGGTTATCGGTCCCACGGCTCGTCCGCTCGAGATTCAGATTCGAACCTATGAGATGCATGAGCAGGCCGAGTACGGCATTGCCGCCCACTGGCTCTATAAGAAATCGGGCGGATCGTCTGCTTCCAAGACCAATGACGCTCAACGTTTGGACGATCAGATCAACTGGCTTAAGCATTCGCTCGATTGGGCTGCGTCTGATGAGATCACCGACGCCAAGGAATACCTGCATTCGCTGAAGGTCGACCTCTTCGATCAAGAGATCTTCGTCTTTACGCCCAAGGGCGAGGTCATGGCGCTTCGTGCCGGCTCCACGCCGCTCGACTTTGCCTACGCCGTTCACACCGAGGTGGGCAATCACTGCGTCGGCGCTAAGATCAACGGCGCGGTGGCCCCACTCACGCACGAGATCAAGACGGGCGACCGCGTTGAAATCCTGACCAACAAGAGTTCCAAGCCGTCTCGTGATTGGCTCAAGATCGTTAAGACACCTTCCGCCAAGTCAAAGATCCGCCGCTATTTTGCCGCCGCGACCAAGGACGACGACGCTGCTGCCGGCCGCGATATACTGGCCAAGGACTTGCGCAAGCGCGGGTATGGCATCTCTACGCCGCGATCCACGCGTGCGCTCAACGCCGTGGCGGAGCAGCTGAACTTCAAGCAGCTCGAGGACCTGTTTGCCGCCGTGGGCGCCGGCAAGGTTGCCCCGCGCGCTGTGGGTAACAAGGTCGAGCAAATCTTGGACCCCAAGCCCGAGGAACAGCTCACCAAGGCCGAGGCTATCGCCGAGGTCGTGAAACAGCCGGCCCGAGGCTCCAACCGCAAGCCGCAAAAGCGCGGCAAGAGCGCCAGCAACGGCATTCTCGTCAAGGGCGAGAGCAACAGCGGGCTGCTGGTCCGTCTGGCGCATTGCTGCAATCCGGTGACGGGCGACGATATCGTCGGCTTCATCACGCGCGGTCGTGGCGTTTCGGTGCATCGCGCCAACTGCCCCAACGTCAAGGGTCTTATGGAGCATCCCGAGCGCATGATCGAAGTGGAGTGGGACGGCGCAGCCGACACCCTCTTCCAGGTCGAGATCGTGGTCGAGTGCCTGGACCGCATGGGCCTGCTCAAGGATGTCACCATTGCCATTGGCGATGCGGGCGGCAATATCCTTTCTGCCGCCACGTCGACCAACCGCGAGGGTATTGCAACCCTGCGCTTTATGGTCGAGATCTCGGACGCGAGTGGTCTGGATCCGCTGCTGGCCTCTATCAGCAGCGTTGACTCGGTCTACGACGCACGCCGCCTGATGCCCGGCGAGGGTGGAGCCCAGCTTAAGCGCCGCGTTTAGTCGCGACGAACGCGCCACATTATCAATATTCGCTACACTCGAGGCATCGTTTGATGCCTCGAGTTCTATAGAGAGGAGAGGGACATGAGTGCTATGTCCTTGGATGTAACTCCCAAGGGGTCGGTCGAGATCGAGACGCTCGTAAACGGTCCCATTCAGACCAATAGCTATGCTCTTATCTCGGACAATGAGTGCGTGATTATCGACCCTGCGTGGGAAGGCGAGCGCCTGGTGGAGCATATTCGAGCCGAACATCCCGGCGTACGCGTGCTTGGCGCCGTATGCACTCATGGCCATGCCGATCATGTTGGTGGTGTTGCCGGCGTGCGAACCACCGTTGGCGAGGGCTGCCGGTATGAGCTGTGTGCTAAGGATGCGGCGGTGCCGCATGCGAACATCAAGGAACAGCGAGCTATGTGGGGCATTGAGACGCCCGACCCCGGGGAGCCGACGTGCCTGCTCGCCGAGGGCGATGCTATCGAGGTGGGCGATATCTGCCTGCAGGTGATCGAGACACCAGGGCATACGCCGGGCGGGATCGTCTTGTTCGCCGCCACCGAGCAGGGAAGCATCGCCTTTGTTGGCGACACCCTGTTCCCGGGCAGCCACGGCCGCACCGATCTTGCCGGTGGCGACGAGGCGGCGATTCTGCGCTCGCTCTCCAAGCTCGCCCGGCTTCTTCCGCCCGATACCGTTTGCCTAACCGGCCATGGCGATTCGACCACCATGGCACGCGAGCTCATGCAGAACCCTTTCATGCAGGTGTAGCTTTATAGTCAGCTTCTAAAGCACGAGAAGCGTCCAAACGTCAAGCTATTTTTCCCCAACGGGTCAATTTCGTAGGGCAAACGGTCAAAAAAGTCTGTTTGGACGATATTCGTGAACAAACGAACGTTTATGCTCGGGTGCGCCGTGGTAAAATCACAGGCGTTATCGGAGCAACCTTACAGGAGGTTTCTTTTATGCTCGTCAACGCAGCAGACATGCTCAAGAAGGCCGAGGCCGGCAAGTACGCTCTCGGTGCCTTCAACACCAACAACCTCGAGTGGACCCTGGCTATTCTCCAGGCCGCCGAGGAGGCCAAGTCTCCGCTGATCCTTCAGTGCACCGCTGGTGCCGCTAAGTGGATGGGCGGTTTCAAGGTCTGCGCCGACATGGTCAAGGCTGCCGTCGAGGCCACGGGTGTTACCGTTCCCGTCGCCCTTCACCTCGATCACGGTTCTTACGAGGACTGCTTCAAGTGCATCGAGGCCGGCTTCACGTCCATCATGTATGACGGCTCTCACGAGGAGACCTTCCAGCTTAACCTCGACCGCACCAAGGAGCTCGTTGAGCTTGCCCACTCCAAGGGCATGTCCATCGAGGCCGAGGTCGGCGGCATCGGCGGCACCGAGGACGGCGTGACCTCCAACGGCGAGCTCGCTGACCCCGCTGAGTGCAAGCAGATTGCTGACCTGGGCGTCGACTTCCTCGCCTGCGGCATCGGCAACATCCACGGCGTGTATCCCGCCGACTGGGCTGGCCTTTCCTTCGAGCGTCTGGGCGAGATCAAGGCTCAGACCGGCGACCTGCCCCTCGTTCTGCACGGTGGCACCGGCATCCCCGAGGATCAGATCAAGAAGGCCATCTCCCTGGGCATCTCCAAGATCAATGTCAACACCGACCTGCAGCTCGTCTTCGCCAAGGGCGTCCGCGAGTACATCGAGGCTGGCAAGGATCAGCAGGGCAAGGGCTTTGACCCCCGCAAGCTCCTCAAGCCTGGTCGCGACAACATCGTTGCCCGTACCAAGGAGCTCATGGAGGAGTTTGGCTCCGTCAACAAGGCGTAAGTAGCGGTTTAACTTCCCGTCGGAGGCCCCGTTTCCCCTACGCTGTTTCCCTCGCGCTCACCTGGCTTTGCCAGAAGTCGCGCGACGGAATCAGCTCCGGGGAAACGGGGCCTCCTTTGTTAACTCGCTACAGGGTTACTGGGCTGAATTTATTTTTATGGGTACCGTTTATCGGTGTTGAGGGCTCCTTTATTGGGGCTTTCTTTTTATCTCGCTACAATGGGCTTCAAGCGTTCTAGTGACTTGGAGTTTTGGTATGGCTGTTATTGATGTGCTGCCTTCGGATGGGAAGGTTATTGACGAGGGTCCTGTTGGTTGCTCTGTTGATGTTTGCTGTGATGACTTTCGTCATCTCGATATTGGACTGCCGCCCGAGATTCTTCGTCTCAAGGATGCCGGATATTTGACGCAGGCTGTTGCTGCCTGCGATCGCCTTCTGGAGCAGAGTCCTGAGCCTTCGCTGGCTGCTTGTGTTCGTGCCGAGCGGTATCGCATGCTCGAGACACCGCTTCATTTTTCGGTGTCGCGTGATCGAGCCATTGCGATGATTCGCGAGGAGTGGCCTGAGTTTACCGAAGAGCAGTTTGATGACCTGATTAATCGTAAGCGAATTGACTGGCGCTTTATCGATGGCGAGCTGTTTGTTCTCGATAACTTCCTCGATTCGCTTCGCGTGTACCCTAAGGAGGTTCCGGGCCTGCGTCCCGATTCTACGGACGGCATTGCGCTGCGTAACCAGATGCTGAGGGAGATGGAGTCGCAAAACGGGTTGACTCGCGTCATCACGCTTAAGGCATCCGTGTCTGTCCCCGGGGCTCTGGAGGGAGAGACTGTTCGCGCGTGGCTACCCGTTGCCGCCGCCTGTCGTCAACAGTCTCATATCGAGGTTCTCGATATGACGTCGGAGGGCACCGTTGCCCCTGATAACGTTTCGGCTCGTACAGCCTCCTGGACATCTTCGACCGAACATTCATTCTCGGTGACCTATCGCTATCACATCGATGCCGCCTATTGCGATATCTATGATGGCGCGCTCCCATCGCATCCCTGTATGGACGCGCCGCTACCCGAGGACACCTCCGAGGACCGTCCGCACATTGCGTTCACGCCGTACCTGCGACAGTTGACGGAGCGTGTTATTGACGGGCTCGAGGATCCGCTCGATCGTGCTCGTGCTATCTATGATTACCTGACACAGCATATCGACTATCGCTATCAGCCACCGTACCTGCTTTTGGGATCTATTGCCGACGACTGCGCGCATTCGCTCCGCGGCGATTGCGGCGTTATGGCGCTCACGTTTATCACCATGTGCCGTATCGCGGGCGTTCCTGCCCGTTGGCAGAGTGGCCTGTATGTTGCTTCCGATTCGGTGGGGCCGCACGATTGGGCTGAGTTCTATACGCCACAGACCGGGTGGCTTAACGCCGACGTATCGTTTGGTTCCTCTGCGCGCAGGATGGGAGAGGAGTGGCGTCGTCGTCACTACTTTGGCAATCTCGACCCGTGGCGTATGGTGGCCAACAATCGATTCCAGGCTGAGCTTGTGCCTGCTTTCGATGGCATGCGTGAGGACCCCTATGACAACCAGATGGGCGAGGCCTCGGTTGACGGACGTGGATGTCGTAAGCGGGAGATGTTGCGCAAGGTTGAGCTTATCGAAATGCTCGAAGTTCCATTTTCGGACTAATCAACAGAAAGCTGTGATAAACTAACTCACGCATTACGTGCCCGAGTGGCGGAATTGGCAGACGCAGTGGACTCAAAATCCACCGTTGGCAACAACGTGCGAGTTCGAGTCTCGCCTCGGGCACCATACATGCAAGTGAGCGTTCAAGGGGGTCAAGGCCTCCCCCCTTTTTCGTGTACGTAATGTGATAACGCGCTGCGCGTGTTATTATCCACAAGGCGTTGTTCCCGCAATGCCCTAAAGAGGAACCCGAGGGTTCCCACCTTTTGGCGCCAATGAGCAGCTGACTGGTCATACAAACTAGATTCCCTTCCTCATACCGAGGATGTCTATGTGTACGACCTGGTTGCAAAGAAGCGCCGGGTTATTTTTTTATGAATGGAGGTAGGGAAAATAGCTAAGTCTGATGACACCCGCATCAACGACGAGATCACTGCATCTTCGTGCCGTTTGATTGGCGTCGATGGCTCTCAGCTCGGCCTGTTCGCCATCCGCGATGCCCAGCGCGTCGCCGACGATCAGGGTCTCGACCTGGTCGAGATCGCTCCCAACGCGGAGCCGCCGGTCTGCAAGGTCATGGACTACGGTAAGTTCAAGTACCAGCAGGCCATGAAGGCCAAGGCTGCTCGTAAGAACCAGTCCAAGGTCGAGGTCAAGGAAATGAAGTTCCGACCCAAGATTGACGTTGGCGATTACGAGACCAAGAAGGGCCACGTTCTGCGTTTCCTCAAGAAGGGCGCACGCGTTAAGATCACCATCATGTTCCGCGGCCGTGAGATGGCTCACCCGGAGCAGGGCCTTAACGTTCTCGAGCGTCTCGCCGAGGATCTCAAGCCTTACGCTACGGTCGAGTCCAAGCCTAAGATGGAAGGCCGTAACATGCTTATGCTGCTCGCCCCGATTAAAGGCGCCTTCGATGAGGATAAAGCGGCAAGCGATACTAAGTAACTAGTGTTCTGTAACCGATTAAGGAGTATTTCATGCCTAAGATGAAGTCCCACAGCGGCACCAAGAAGCGTTTCCGCAAGACTGGTACCGGCAAGCTTATGCGCGCCAAGGCTTTCAAGAGCCACATCCTGAGCAAGAAGTCCACCAAGCGTAAGCGTGGCTTCCGTCAGGAGACCGAGATCGCCGCTGCCGACCGCAAGGTCATCAAGTCGCGTCTCGCCTAAGTTCGCGTTCCCGTTTTTCGTTTTACCGTCTAGGAGTTGATAGAACATGGCACGTATTAAGCGCGCTGTTGCCGCCAAGAAGAAGCGCCGTACCGTTATGCACCGTGCGAAGGGTTACTACGGTGCCGCTTCGCGTACTTACAAGCATGCTAAAGAGCAGGTCCAGCACTCCCTGCAGTATCAGTATCGTGATCGCCGCAACAAGAAGCGAGAGATCCGTTCTCTCTGGATCACCCGTATCAACGCTGCTGCTCGCCTGAACGACATCTCTTACTCTCAGTTCATGCACGGCCTGAAGGTTGCCGGCATCGAGCTCGACCGTAAGGTCCTGGCTCAGATGGCTTACGAGGACATCGAGTCCTTCAACGAGCTGGCTGCCATTGCCAAGAAGGCTCTCGAGGCCTAATAGATTCTGTTGAATCGCTAGGGGAGTGTCGCACTGTGCGCGGCACTCCCTCTTTTTTATCGAAAGCGCTGGTTTACATAGCAAAAAGCGCGGGTAGATAGACACTTACAGGTGACCGATCTTTATATATCTCTTAATCGAAGGGTCATCATCTGATACGTGCAGCATTTCTGCACCAGCCTTTCTATTACTTATATAGGAAGCGATATGTTGTGTAGGACTTGTGAAGAGTGGAATTGACGTCCCACATCGCTTCGCGGTCTGGCAATATATCTCCTTGCCGCGCGGCCCGGTCGGACCGGATCAGCCGCGGGGCGTGCACCTTGAGAACCGGATACTGCGAGGATGGACACTTCCGAGTGTCGCATCCGGGCAGACATCGAACCATTTGAAATGGTCTAACTTGGATTTGT
>CAUDVX010000052.1 GCA_958452935.1 uncultured Collinsella sp.
AGATCGTCCCGTGGAACTTCCTGCTCGCGGGCCTGGTTGCGCTTACCACCCGCAGTCTCATCAAGACCTCAGCGGCGCTGATGGTCGACTACTCGTGCGCACTTAAACTCACGGGTTCGGTCGCCGTCATGACCGCTATGAGCGATGCCGCCAAGATGGGCGTCATGGTCAAGGGCGCGAAGTACTTTGAGTCGTTTGCCAAGGCCGATACCATCGTGTTTGATAAGACCGGCACGCTCACCGAGGCGCAGCCGCGTCTTGCCTGCGTGCTCACCACCGATGGCTGGAGCGAGGACGAGGTTCTGCGCCTTTCCGCCTGCTTAGAGGAGCATTTCCCGCATCCGGTGGCGCGTGCCGTGGTCAACGCCGCCCGCGAGCGCGGGCTCGAGCACCGCGAGCGTCACGCTGCGGTCGAGTACATCGTGGCGCACGGCATCGCTTCGTCCATTGAAGGGCGTCGCGCCATCATCGGTTCTGCGCACTTTGTGTTTGAGGACGAGGGTGCGCAGCTCGAGTCCGACATCAAGGAGCAAATCGACCTCAAGATGCAGGGCCTGTCGCCGCTGTATCTGACGGTCGATGGCAAGGTCGTCGGCGTACTCGGCATCGAGGATCCGCTCAAGCCCGGGGTCCGCGAGGCCATCGCCGACCTGCATGCGCTGGGCGTCAAGCATGTCGTTATGCTCACGGGCGACTCCGAGCGCACAGCCGAGCGCATTGCGCGAGAGGCGGGGGTCGACGAGTTTAAGGCCGAGCTGCTGCCCGAGGACAAGTACGCCTATGTGGAGCGAATTAAGAGCGAGGGGCGCCACGTTGCCATGGTGGGCGACGGCGTCAACGATTCGCCGGCGCTCGGTTTGGCCGACGTGGGCCTGGCGATGGGTGGCGGAAGCGACATCGCCAAGGAGGTCGCCGATATCATCCTGACCGATACGGATCTCGCCGCGATCGTGCGCCTGCGCCGCATGAGCCAGGGCCTCGTTGATCGTCTGACGAGCTCCTACTCTAAGGTGATGCTCACCAACTCAGCGCTCTTGGCACTGGGTATTACCGGCACGATTACCCCGCAGACGTCGTCGCTGTTGCACAACGGCTCGACGATTGCGTACAGCTTGGACAACGCGAAAGCGTATCTGCGTTAGGGTTTTCGATTGAGCTTATGGCCTGCACCCGGGCGGTACCGCAGCCGCCAGGGTGCAGGCCTTTTTAGGCAAGTGCAGCTTTGATGGCAGGGGCTTCGGTGAGCTGCTCGGCTGCCTTTTCGTCGGAGCTGTCGAGTGCTGCCAGACCGCGGTAGACCCACTCGTTGACCTGGGTGTTCTTGACGCCTGCGGTCTGCATAAGGGCGCCTACCTCGCGGATTGCTGCGAGCAGATCGACTTTGGGACCCGCGAGCTCGACCTCGATGCCGTGGTAGGCGGACACGCCGCGGTTCTCACTCACGTGGTCGATAAAACCCTCGACGGTCTCAAGCTGCTGGGCGAGAGCTGCATCATCGTCAGCGTCCAGCGCAACAAGCGCGTTCGAAACCGTGAGGGCGGGATGTCCGCAGGGGACAAAGCCTTCGATGACATCCATAGCTTCGGTAATGGTTGAGCCCAGGCCAGCGAGGGCATTGACGAGTTGCTGCTTGGTATCCATAACGGTCCTTTCGACGGGTCAAGTTTGCTTGGCGAAAATATACGTGACGAGATCGGTAGCAAAAGTGAGAAGTACGGCGCACATTGGGGTCTTCACAGCTCGTGCATAGAACAGCTGTCCGCTTTCAGAACGTGGTAAGATAACACTTCGCAAGCGGGGCTCGCCCCGCATGTTCCTTGAAAAGTCGACGGGTGTTGGGTGCTCGTGCCCAATGCCATCCAGACTTTCCCGACATTCGGGGGCGACTGGTTTCGACACGATAGCTCTGAGAGAGGAAGCAAGCCGAGGTCTCCTCGCCTCGTTAAACAGGGGTACCGTCAAATTGAATTGACAACAACTCTTCTTTTGAGCCTATGGCTCTCGCTGCTTAGTTTATAGCGGCGCGTCAACCCGGTGATTTCCCCGACACCGGCGCGACGTCATTTTAGGGGAATGCTCCTGCGCACGTAATCGGTATGGCGCAGGCTAAGACCGAACCGGTTAGGACGCCGCGAGCGTGTCGCTGCGCGCAAAGCGTCCGAGACAAAACCAGCGACTGAGCTTGGAGATGCCAATCAGGGGGCTTTCGTGGACCGGAGTTCGATTCTCCGCGCCTCCACCATAAGCAACAGGCAGGTAGATACTCATATCTACCTGCCTTTTTATTTCTTGTCCGTACCGCGGAGAATCGAACTCTATGCAGGGCGCGGGCGTAAAGAAAACGCGTAAGCGTTTTTAGCCCGCGGGCGAGGACGCCGGCAGGCGGCCGAAGCCGGTGCGTATTTGCGAAGCAAATACGCGGATTCTCCGCGCAACGCCCCAGCCAGATATAGATGCGATGCCGATTAAGCTCCGGCTGCCCATGCCTCGCTTCAACGCAAGCCCCCTACCGCGGAGAATCGAACTCTATGCAGGGCGCGGGCGTAAAGAAAACGCGTAAGCGTTTTTAGCCCGCGGGCGAGGACGCCGGCAGGCGGCCGAAGCCGGTGCGGATTTGCGAAGCAAATACGCGGATTCTCCGCGCAATGCCCCAGCCCAATATAGATGCGATGCCGATCGGGCGTCTTGCCCCGGTCTCGCCCCATCAACGGATCCACCGTACCGCGGAGAATCGAACTCTGTGCAGGGCGCGGGCGTTAAGCAAACGCTACGGCAACGCAGGGTGGGACGCGCTTTCCCAATGGCGGCCCAGGCGGAAAGCACGTCCCGGAATCCGCATTCAGACTGGGACGTAGTTTCCGGATGGCACATCAAGCGGAAACTGCATCCCGGAATCCTCATTCGGAATGGGATTCATCTTCCTGATGACGGGCTCAGCGGAAAATGCGACCCGGAATTTGCTCTGAGACCGGGACGCGCTTTCCCGTCGACTGCCCCGACCCCTTAACTCCAAAACCTGCGCGCTTGCCATCCCAAAACTGGGTAGAAGAAGGCCAAAACGTAATCGCAGGAGGTCAATATGACTGCAGAAGATAAGGCAAAGAACGCCGGCAAGGTCGCGCTCGTTTTGGAGGGCGGAAGTTTTCGCGGGCAGTTTACCGCGGGCGTGCTCGACGTCCTCATGGAGGCTGGCGTCGAGATTCCGGCTGTCTACGGTGTATCGGCCGGCGCCCTCAACGGCGTGAACTACAAGTCGCACCAGATCGGCCGTGCCAACCGCATCAACTTGGCTTTTTGCAACGACAGCCGCTACATGGGTGCCGCATCGTTTGCGTCCACGGGCTCCATCGTCGGCTACGACTTTATTTTCAACGACGTGCAGGATCGCCTAGACCCCTTCGATAACGAGGCCTTCGACGCGAGCCCCATCGAAATGTATGCTGTCGCGACGGACATGTTATTTGGCACCGCTGCCTACCTGCCCGTCAAAAACGCCATGCTCGATATCGATTGCGTGCGTGCCTCGACCTCGTTGCCGCTGGTGACGCCGCCGGTCGAGATTGATGGTCACAAGTACGTTGACGGCGGTGTGGCAGATTCGGTGCCTGTCGAGCACGTGCTGGAAGAGGCCGGATACGATCGCGCGGTCGTCGTGCTCACGCAGGACCGCTCGTACGAAAAGGCGCCCTACGAGTTTATGCCGGCCGCGCGTGCGCGCTATGGCGACTATCCCTATCTGCTCGAGGCCATCGAGACGCGCCATGACCGCTATAACGTCCAGCGCATGCACCTCTGGAAGTACGAGCGCGAGGGCCGTGCCCTGATTGTGGCTCCGCAAAAACCGGTCGAGGTCGGCCATGTGGAGCACGACACGGCCAAGTTGCTCGACTTGTATATCCAAGGCCGCCGAGAGGCAAAGCGCCTGCTTGCGGAAATACAGGAGTTCGTTGAGCGTTAAGACGATCGACCCACAAAAAGCGACAAAAGACAGGGCCCAGAGAACCATTCGCACGCCGAGGGATCTCTGGGCCCTGTCTCGTGAAGGCACCGGGCATGGACGACATGTGCAGAAACTCTGGTCGGAGCCAAAATACCTGTTGACTCGGGCGGCGAGCGGGGTAATATGGACAGGTTACTTGCAGAGCCCCGTGAATCTCTGTAACAACACGTACTGTACATGGAGGAGTCTAAGTGATTTCGAAATCGACTCACTACGCCAAGCAGGGCGAGGTCCAGCGCAACTGGGTTCTCGTCGACGCCGATGGTGCTGTCCTGGGCCGTCTTGCCACCCAGATCGCAATGATCCTGCGCGGTAAGAACAAGCCCCAGTTCACGCCCAACAGCGACTGCGGCGACTTCGTTGTCGTCATCAACGCCGATAAGGTCCAGCTTACCGGTAACAAGGCCGACACGAAGACCTATTATCGCCACAGCGGCTACAACGGCGGCCTCAAGGCTGAGAGCTTCCGCCAGGCTATGGAGAAGCACCCGGAGAAGGTCATCGAGCGCGCCGTTCGCGGCATGCTGCCCAAGACCACCCTCGGCCGTGCCCAGATGACCAAGCTTAAGGTCTACGCTGGTGCCGAGCATCCGCATGCTGCCCAGAACCCCACGAAGATTGAGCTGGAGGCTTAAAGATGGCTGAGAACACCGTTGTCTACCAGGGTACCGGCCGTCGTAAGAACGCCGTCGCCCGCGTCCGTCTCGTCCCCGGCACCGGCAAGGTGACCATCAACAAGCGTGACGCCGAGCAGTATTTCGGCCGTCATCAGCTCGTTGAGAACGCCCTCGCTCCCTTCAAGGTGACCGATACCGCCGGTCAGTTCGACGTTATCGCTCTGTGCGATGGCGGCGGCATCTCCGGTCAGTCCGGCGCTCTGCGCCTGGGTATCGCTCGCGCTCTTCTGAACGCTGGCGACTACCGTGCTGACCTCAAGAAGGCCGGTTTCCTTACGCGCGATGCTCGCGTGGTCGAGCGCAAGAAGTACGGCCTCAAGAAGGCCCGCCGCGCTCCCCAGTTCTCCAAGCGCTAAGGTTTTATCTCCTTACGAGATACAATGTACAAGCGGGGCCTGCCGATTGCTCGGCGGGTCCCGCTTTTCTTTTTCGACTAGGGTGGGCGACTGCGTTTTGCCCACTTGGGAAGGAGCGATCCTATGCCCCAGAACATCTTCGGTACCGATGGCGTCCGTGGCGTCGCCAACGCCGACCTCTCGTGCGACCTCGCGTTTCGCCTGGGCCGCGCGGCAACCAAGTTCCTCGGCCCGGATATCTGCATCGGCCGCGACACGCGTCTTTCGGGCACCATGCTCGAGAGCGCGCTGACCGCCGGCATCATGGCCGAGGGCGGCCGTCCGCACTGCTGCGGCGTTATCCCTACGCCGGCCGTGGCACTGCTCACCGTTCAAAACGAGCTCGACGGCGGCATCGTCATCTCCGCTTCGCACAATCCGCCGGAGTTCAACGGCATCAAGTTCTTTAGCCGCAAGGGCATGAAGCTTCCCGACGCGGTTGAGGAAGAGATCAGCGCCTGGGTTATGTCCGAGGAGGCCATGGCTGCCGACACGCTGCCGACCGGTGCCGGCGTGGGTCACATCATCAAGATGAAGGACGCCCGCAAGGCATATGTCGATCATGCCATCAGCACGCTCGACGGCCTTAAGCTCGACGGACTGGTTGTTGCCGTCGACTGCGGCCACGGTGCTTCGTGCCAGACCACGCCTGCCGCGCTCCAGCGCCTGGGCGCCACGGTCCATGCCATCAACACCGATTACTGCGGTACCGACATCAACGTCGAGTGCGGCTCCACTCACCTTGAGCCCCTGCGCGAGCTCGTGCTGCGCACCCACGCCGACATCGGCCTGGCCCACGACGGCGACGCCGATCGCGTGCTGTTCGTGGACAGCGAGGGCAACGAGATCGATGGCGACTACATCCTGGCTATCTGCGGCTCCGACCTTGCTGCTCGCGGCAAGCTCGCCAACTCCGAGATCGTCTCGACCGTCATGTGCAACCTGGGCTTCTCCATCGCTATGAAGGAGCAGGGCTTCGAAATGGTTCAGACCGCTGTGGGCGACCGTTATGTGCTTGAGCGCATGCTCGCGGACGGCGCCGTCATCGGCGGCGAACAGTCCGGCCACATCATCTTCCTGGAGCACAACACCACCGGTGACGGTCTGGTGACGGCTCTGCAGCTGCTGGCCGTGCTCAAGCGCACCGGTCGTACCCTCACCGATCTTGCCGGCATCATGAAGAAGTACCCGCAGGTACTCGTCAACGTGCATTCCGACAACAAGGCTGGTCTGGACGATTGCCAGCCCATTTGGGACGCCGTCGCTGCTGCCGAGAAGGAGCTTGACGGCCGCGGCCGCATTCTGGTGCGCCCGAGTGGTACCGAGCCGCTGGTCCGCGTGATGGCCGAGGCCGAGACGCACGAGCTGACTCAGCGCGTTGTCGACGACATCGTCGAGGTTGTCAAGCGCGAACTTCCCTAATGGTCAAAAACGGGTGCCAAGTGGTAAACTGTTAAGGTTATTTTGGTTGATCGGTATGTCCGAGGGGGAGCATGTTCACTAAAGTCCTAAGGTCTTTTGGTATGCGTGGTCGAGTCCTTACGTTGGATGCTCCCATCTCGGGTGACGTCATTCCGCTCTCCGAGGTAAACGATCAGACGTTTGCCACCGGCCTTTTGGGCCAGGGCGTGGCGATTCAGCCCACCGGAACGCGCGTGATCGCGCCGGCTGATGCCAAGGTCGAGGCTATTTTTCCCACGGGACACGCCGTTGCGCTTAACACGGTCGATGGCTTGGACGTGCTCATCCACGTTGGTTTGGACACTGTTCAGCTCGAGGGCAAGCACTTTACCGTACATGCGCAAGTGGGTGACATCGTCCATAAGGGCGATGTACTCATTGAGTTCGATCGCGAGGCAATTGCTGCCGAGGGCTACGATGTGACGGTTCCCATCTTGGTATGCAACTCCGTTGAGTTCTCGAGCATCAAGGGCTCCGTTGGCGTGCATGTCGAAGAGATGGACCAGCTCATCGTTGCTCGCGAGCGCTAGCAAGTGCACGTGGCCATTAGCCTACAATTCAAACACGTTTACGGAGGGCGCCCTTGAAAGAGGACGCCCTCCGTGGCAAGATGGGATTTGTCCGAAGCTAAAAGGCTTTGGGTCACCGTGGACGGGCAGGGGCCTCGACGCGGCTAGACACGAGACACATACATTACGCGACCTCGCCCTGGTGGCCGCACACGTTGGTTGCGGCCGACGCGGGCCGCGGGCAAGTGCTTGTAAGGGAGCCTTGCCTCTCTTGTACGAGAAAGGACGCGTAATGAAGATCATTAAAGCTAAAGACTACGAGGATATGAGCCGCAAGGCCGCCAATATTATCTCGGCGCAGGTTATCCTCAAGCCCGACTGTGTGCTGGGTCTTGCCACCGGCTCCACCCCGATCGGTGCCTACAAGCAGCTCGCTGCTTGGTACGAGAAGGGCGACGTCGACTTTGCCGAGGTCAGCACCTACAACCTGGACGAGTATCGCGGCCTTTCACACGACGATCCCCAGAGCTATCACTACTTCATGCGTGAGAACTTCTTCGATCACATCAACATCGACCTGAACAACACGCATGTGCCCGACGGTTCCAACCCCGACGCCGCCGCTGCCTGCTCTGAGTACGACAAGATCGTCGCCGACGCCGGTTATCCGGATCTGCAGCTGCTCGGCATTGGCAACAACGGCCACATCGGCTTCAACGAGCCCGATGACCACTTCTCCAAGGGCACGCACTGCGTCGACCTCACCGAGAGCACCATTCAGGCCAACAGCCGCCTGTTCGACAGCATCGACGATGTTCCCCGTCAGGCCTACACCATGGGCACTCAGACCATCATGTATGCCCGCATGATCCTGGTTGTCGCCAACGGCGAGGCCAAGGCTCAGGCCGTGCACGATATGTGCTATGGTCCGGTTACGCCCAAGTGCCCGGCTTCGATCCTGCAGCTGCACACCAACTGCGTTGTCGTTGCCGACGAGGCCGCCCTTTCGCTCTGCGAGTAGCGCGAATCCTGCAGCTCGACATAGCCTTGCCTAAGGCCTCCGCTTTGCGGGGGCCTTTTTGCTGAGCGCGCGCCGTGTGCTTGACGAAAATCTGGCCGCGAACTTGACGGGTGCGTCTGGTGCAGCATGATTCATTCCATAACAGATACTATGCATAAATGCTATGAAAAGGTCGCAGACGGTAGCTAGCGTTAGGTGAGTTGCGCAACACAATTGAACAGCGCTCATTTGAGGTACACTGCCAAAGGATGGGACAAGCTGGCAAGCGCATTGACCTGCGCAAAGACTGATTGGTTGGGGGATAAGTTTCAATCGGACCACGCTGAACAAAAACTTGCCATTTGCGTACCAACAAACATCCTAAACCGTAGCATCGCTCTATTCATCTAGCGATACATATGGTCTAGCGTTACGGTGTCCATGTGGTCGAGTTGAGGAGCGGGCATGGTTAACGATTTGGGCAATACGGACGACCTCGAGCTTATGCCGCTGGGCAGTAGTTATACGGTGCGGCGCGATCGCTTGATGAACGAACTTATCGCCAAGGGCCGAAAGGCCGGCATCGTAGTCCTCTACGCGCCTGATGGCTTTGGGAAAACCTCGGTGCTGCTGCAGTATACCCAAGAGGTTAAAAGCGATCCGACGCGAGGTCCCGTGCGGATCATCGAGGCAGACCGTGCTATTGGGCGCGAGGTGTTTATGCAGCTCGAGGTCGTTACCGATGAGCTTAAGGACAAGCCGCACTCCCTGATTGCAATCGATAACGTGCCTAATCTCAGCCAGAGCGAGACCGAGGAGCTGATCGACCGAATCCGAAGCCTGCGTGCTATGGGGATTGGGGTCTTTATGAGCTGCCGTCCTTCGAATCGCCAGCTGATTCATGGACTGGGCGATTCGATTAAAGTCAACGCGCAGATGCTCAAGGTGCATGCCTACGAGTATTCGGCGTGGGCATCGGCGTTTTCGATCAGCACATCGCTCGACTTCTATCAGCTTACGCAGGGCGTGCCCGAGCTCGTCTCGGCTATGCAGTCGGGACTATACGGGCAGGGAGACGTTGCCCAGATGCTCGAAAACGAGATCGTCAATATCTACGGTGCGGCACTTGTTGATCTGGCGTCGCTCGAGAACAACGCCCTGTTTAGCGTGGCATGCTTGATGGTCTTAATGGGTGAGGGCAATATTTCGGAGCTCGAGGCTTGCGGTGTTAGGCTTTCGGCGATTGACCAGTCCTATCTTGTCCGCGATTATCCCATTTTTGGCGTTGATCCGGCAGACCGGAGCTTTACCTGCTTGGGTACCGAGGACAACGCGCGCCTGCGATTGCGCAAGCTGGTCGCCGAAATTCGCCCCGAACTCGTTGTACGGGCGGCGCGTATATTGATTAAAGCGGGGCGCTGCGATACCGCGATGGACCTCGCCGACGCGTTTTTGGATCGCAGTGCGGTGTTGGAGCTTGCCGGGCAGTATGGGGTCGATCTGGCCCTGACGGAGCATGGAGGGGATGTCTGCCGCGCGGCGCTGGGAAAGACCGAGGCAGATGGCCGGGTATCGGAGCCGACGCCTGACGAGGCGCTCGGCATCTATCTGGCGGCGGTGAGCGTCTCCAATACAAAGCTCGCGCGGTATATGGCCTCAATTATCGAGCATGCGGGCGAGCAAGCGATTTGCGAGCTCGATCCCGTGTCGTGGAAGGTGGCGCACGCGTTTACGGCCGCCTGTTATGGAGATAGTGGTCTGGGGCTTCCGGCAAGCCATACAGCGCTGGGAAGTGAGGCGTCTTGTGCCGCACTCGACATGCTGTCCGCACATATCGAGATAAAACATGGGCTGACCGAGCGGGCGAAGGGCGGCGAGATCCTCGCGGGGCTCAAAACGGATAAGGCCTACGATTGCGAGCTCGATATCGCGGGGACGTTTGTGCGGGCGGACCGCATGTTGACGGAGCTGTTTGATGGGTCGTATGCAGGGACTGACGAGCGTGATGACGAGATGGCCCTGACGCTCGAGGCACTCGAAGCGCGTGGAATCCGAGCACTCGCCATCTGGGTGCGCATGGTATTATCGGCGCGGCGTCTGCTTGCCGGCATGCCGGTGACCGACGAGCAGGCATTCAATGAGCTCGACCGTTTTGCCGTGCGCGTGCGTGACAATCAAGTCCAGTTGTTTGGCTTGATACTGGAAGGCTGGCAGTCGCTGGCTGAGGGGCGTCCGGTCAATGCCAAATTCCGTGCGGTGCAGGTGCTCAGACTTGCCGAGGAATCGATTGGATACATACGCGACAACGCACTGCTGCTAGAGCGCGCGGCGTACTTACGCAATACATCGATGGTATCGGTGCGCGAAGAGGCAGAGCTGCTCGATTTGAGCCGAACGCAGGTCGGTGGTGCCGAGGCATGGATGGTGGCGCTGCATTTGGCCTCCGCGGGCCGCGATAGCGACCTTGCAGCCTGGATGTCCATGAACCGTCTAGGGATTTTGGATCCGTCGTATCGGCTGTTTGCGCGTCTTGCGATGCATTGTCTGGGTGAGCCGGCTGCTAGAATTCGAAAGAAGCTCCCGGTGCGCGAGCTGTCGCGGTATTCGCTGCGTGACGACTTTGAGGGCGAAGGCGAGCGTCTGTTCCAGGCCGGCGATGCCGAGGGTGTCGATGTGATTGGCCATATCGAGATCCGCATGTTTGGGGCGTTTCGCGCCGAGCGCGACGGGTTTCCCATCACGGATAAGATGTGGCGCCGCAAGAAAGCGGCGACGCTTGCCGAGCGGCTTGCGCTGGGCATGGATGCACTGGTCGACCGCGAGACGCTGGCTATGGAGCTGTGGCCCCATGCCGAGTTCAATAGCGCCCGTAACAATCTGTACTCGACGATATCGCGCCTGCGTTCGGCCTTGGGGCCGACACCGGATGGCAAGTCGTGTGTGCTGATTCAAAACGAGTGCATTGGGCTTAACGGCGATTACGTCAAGACCGACGTGCGGTTGTTTGATCAGATAAGCCGCGAAGTTTTGGGAAATCGCACGGGTGCGCGCGGACCCCATCTGATCGAGCTGTGCCTTAAGATCGAGCAGCTCTATGCCGGCCCGTTGTATGTTCCCAATGGCTGTAATCCCACCTACTTTTTGCGTATGCGGCGCATTATGGAATCGAAGTATATCGACTGCATGATTCGGGGCGCGAATGCCGCCCTAGAAGAAAACGACCTGCAGTCGGCGGTATGGCTGGTGGAGTCGGGGCTGCGGCAAGAGACGGCGCGCGAGGACATGGTGCGTTGCGCTATGCGCGTCTACGGTGCGGCGGGGCGACGACGCGATATCGTCGAGCTGTACAGTGGGCATATGCATCACCTGAGGGAGCAGGTCAATGGCGTGCCCGAGCCCGAGACGCGGCGTCTGTACGAGCGCTTGGTGGAGGGTAGGCTTAACCGCGTGCTCGTCGAACGATAAAAAATGAGCGTCCGAATTGCTCGGACGCTCGCAAGCTTGATGTATGTTGGCTCGCCGGATTGTTGGCTCTTAGACGAGCTTAATCTTCTCGATGTCCTTGCGCGAGGACTCGCGATACAGCGAGAACTTGCGGCCGATAACCTGGACGACCTCGGCATGGCAGCGGTCGGCGAGCTCTTCGGCGGCCTCGCGGGCGGAAAGGCTGGAACCATCGAGTACGGAGCACTTAACGAGCTCGTGCTTCTCCAGGTAGGCGACCGTCTGCTCGACGG
>CAUDVX010000053.1 GCA_958452935.1 uncultured Collinsella sp.
TCGAAGCCATGTGGGCCTACTACTAGTCATTGGGGACAGACTTAAATGAGTGGTCGTTGGGGACAGCCTTTGTAGACGACCGCTCGCGCTGTCGAAAAGAACTGTCCCAAGCTGCCGACAGGAAAGGAACGCCCCCAGGTGCCGGGTTTGTCCGCGGCAAGAGTGTCCCTTTTGGCTAGTCGTTTAAGAACGTCCCCAATGACTAGGTGAATAGCAAAAGCCCCGCAGTCGGAGCGGACTGCGGGGCTCATGAAGAGAGGCTAGTTTGTGGGCGTCTTGCCTGGCGCCCACGAGAGAGGCAACAGAGTAGAGACTACTCGTGGATGCGGGTACCGGAGAGGCCGGCCATGGTCTCGGCGGCCTTGTCCAGGGCGCCGATGATGCAGGTGCGGCCCTTGCGGGAACGGGCGAACTTGATGGCAGCGCGGACCTTGGGCTCCATGGAACCCTTGCCGAACTGACCCTCGTCGGCCAGGCGCTCGGCCTCGTCGGCGGTGATGTCCTCGAGCTCCTCCTGGTTGGGCTTGCCAAAGTTGATGGCGACATGCTCAACGGCGGTCAGCAGGAACAGAACGTCGGCGTCGCAGTCCTCGGCCAGCAGCTCGCCGCCCAGGTCCTTGTCGATGACGGCGGGAACGCCCTTGTAGCAGCCCTTGTTCTCGTAGTCGCGGACGACGGGGATGCCGCCGCCACCGCAGGCGATAACGATGAACTCGTTATCGAGCAGATTGAGGATGGAGTCAGCCTCGACGATCTTCTTGGGATCGGGGGAAGCGACGACGCGACGCCAGCCGCGGCCGGAATCCTCGACGAAGACCTTGGAGGGATCCTCGGCCATGAACTCCTTGGCCTGCTCCTCGGTGTAGAAGGGACCGATCGGCTTGGTCGGGTTCTTGAACGCGGGGTCGTCCGGGTCGCACTCGATCTGGGTGACGACGGTGGCGGCGTGCCAGCGCTTATAGCGCTTGTGCATCTCGCGGCCGATGCCCTGCTGCAGGTGATAGCCGATGTAGCCCTGGGACATGGCGCCGCACTCGGGCAGCGGCATCTCGGGGGTGCCGATGGCGTCGTGGGCAGCGGCGAAGGCGTTCTGAATCATGCCGACCTGCGGGCCGTTGCCGTGGGTGATGATGATCTCGTTGCCCTGCTCGATCAGGCCGAGGAGAGCGTGAGCGGTGTTGCTCACGGCCTCGATCTGCTCAACGGGGTTGTTGCCGAGGGCGTTGCCGCCAAGGGCGACGACGATACGATCGGGCTTGCCAAGAGGCTTAGACATTGCTGGAATCCTTTCTGTAAAAGGCCTACAACCCATTAATAAACCGCACCCGTGCGATACGCGAGTTTATTAAGGTTTATATTCTCTTTATCGCTCATTTTATTCATTTTGAAAATAGTTGAACGGTGAACGGTCGTTTTTATCCGCTCAGCGTACAGAACCCCAGCTCAAGCATATCTACGTCATTTACGTGCAACTTTATTTTAATAGAGCAGGGATTAGACCAGATTATGCAAACTGTATCTTTGCTAAACATAAAACAGACAGCGCAAAATCTTACTCGCACTATACGAGATTCTATGCACTAATTGGACGAGTATGCAGCCCTGCAATAACATGGCATTTTTCATCCAACTTAAGAAATAGACGAGTGCCTTTGCCGCGCGTCGGCCGGCAGCCGGCGAGCTGTCTCGTCGATTGCCGCTTCCAGAAAATCAAAAACTGATATTGCGCGCGCAATTGCTGCATGGTACTTTAGCGAAGAACAGCGCGGGCTGGGGCGACAGAGATCTGTCGTGAAGTTTGGGTTCGGCGACCCCGCTGCTGTCTTCTCCTTATCCGCCAGCGAACCCCTTGAGCGACGGATTGAGGAGGTCCTTACTATGACAAAAATGCTCAAGATCACGCTGAATGGCGAGACGTTTCTCGCCGACATGCTCTGGGACAAGGCTCCCGAGGCATGCGAGCTGTTCGAATCGTCCTGTCCGGTCGAGTCACGTATCTTTTCGGCCAAGATCTGCGATGCCGAGGTAACCTATCCCGTATCGGGCCCCATCGCCAATTACGAGCACATCGAGAACCCCGTCTTCCACGAGCCGGCGGGTGCCGTGAGCTGGTATGGCGGATGGTCGTCAATCTGCATCTTCTTTGACGTGTGCGAGCCCTTTGGCACCTGCAACATGTTCGCCCGCATCCGCGAAGCCGACCGCGAGCGTTTTGCCGCCGCCTGCCGCAATGTCTGGGACAATCAGGGCATGTACATTAAAAACGAAATCGTCGAGATCGAAACGGAGGCCTAAAGATGATGGATATCAACGATCTGCTCACGCTCGACCTTGCCGAGTACACCACTGCACTTGAGGCCCTCGCCGATCAAATGATGCTCGAGGAACCGCGCGATATCGACTACATGCGCCGCCGCAAGCTCGACACCGGCCGCGAATTCGCCGTCTGGAACTTCACCGTCGGCTACTGTATGAACGCCGCCGACGCCCTCTCCCTCCTGCGAGCCCAGGCCAACGAAAACGCCAACGACGGCACCGCCGACCTGGCAACGATCAACAACAGCGCCGCGCGCCTGTGCGACTGGTTCTCGGGCGCCTTCGACGTCACCGGCAAAATGGATGACACCACGGCAATCCTCGCCCACAGCCGCGACCTCTACGCCCAGGTTGAGACTCACGAACAGTTCGCGGCCCTCACCCGCGCCACCGAGCGCTATCTGGTCCAGCTCCAATTTTGGGTCGACCGCCAGATTCCCTGGCCGGCTATTAGCGACCTCGTCCACGGCTACCGCCTGCGCACAGAGAGCGGCGAGACAAGGTAAAAACAGCCAGGTAGCACCAACATAGTCCCGCCACGGGACCCAAAGTAGCAATCAGAGGGCTGGAGATGCCAACAACAGCGTCCCCAGCCCCTTCGCAAAGTAGAGCACTGTTTCAGTGGCTTTGAGACCTTATCGGACCTTTGCTATCTTCCAATTTTTGTATATTTACGCACGCTATTATCCGCAAATTTTTGTATGATTTTAGGCAATTCTATCTGCCAATTTTTGTCATTTGGGGGTTTTATGCTACGCCGTAAGGTCACTGATAGGCTTTTGAGCTGGAAGAATAACTCCAATAAGGCATTACTTGTTACTGGTGCGCGTCAGATCGGCAAGAGCTATGCGATTCGCGCGTTCGGAAAAAGCAACTACGCTTCGTATTTTGAGGTCAATTTACTACTCGATGTCGAGGCAAAGAATGTGCTTATTGGCGCAAAGAACTCCGTTGACTTTATCAACCGTGTAGCCCTTCTTGCGGATGCGCCGCTTACTGAGGGGGATACGCTTGTCTTTGTCGATGAGATTCAGGAGTATCCGCAGATCGTTACGCTCATGAAGGCGTTGGTCGAGGATGGGCGCTTTAGCTATGTCTTCTCGGGGTCTATGCTTGGGACTGAGTTTAAGGGAATCTCTTCTTTTCCGGTGGGGTATGTAGAGCACATTGTTATGCGCCCGATGGATTTTGAAGAGTTTTGTTGGGCAAACAGCGTAAGCGAGAATGTGCTTGCAGGCATTCGCAGCTGCCTTGTCGAGAAACATCCTGTCGAAAACTATATTCATGAGGCGATGCTCAAGAACTATAGAGCCTATATCGTTTGCGGCGGCATGCCGGAGGTCGTTCAGAATTATATTGATTCGGGTTATTCGCTCGTGAGCACACGTGAGCTTCAAACTCAGTTGGTCGATCAGTACAAAAGCGATATCTCAAAATATGCATCGACTCGAGCGTTTAACGTTCGGTCGATTTTTGAGCAAATTCCCGTTCAGCTTGAGGCGGAGTCTCATCGCTTTGTTGTTTCGTCTCTGGGTGAGGGAGCTCGCCTTAAAAAATATGAGCAGGATTTCCTGTGGCTTGTTAACGCAGGCGTTGGATTGATGGTCGCCAGGGTGACGGAGCCACGGAGTCCTCTCAAGAGGACGGAGAAAACGACAGCCTTCAAACTATACGAGTCTGATACAGGCATGCTCGCATCGCGATACCCCGGCAGCACCGCACGCGCTGTCTATCTTGATATGAAAACTCCCAACCTTGGTGGTCTCTATGAGAACGTGGTCGCGCAGGAACTCGTTGCCCTCGGGGCGGATGCATGGTACTACCAAACGCGTGAGGTCGGTGAAGTTGACTTTGTGATCGAAGGCGTCCACGGTCATGTTGTCCCAATCGAGGTCAAATCGGGCAAGAAAGTTCGAGCGCACGCGGCCCTCGATCGTCTGATGAGTGTGGGCGAGTACAAAATTCCCGAAGCCGTTGTACTAAGCCACGAGAATCTCAGCAAAGAGGGCAAGGTTCTGTACGTTCCAATCTACATGACGTTTTGTCTCGATGAGTTTATGGAAAAGGATGACCCCAATAACGATTTCTCGTTCGCACCCATATCTCTCTAGCCATTTGAATCCGCAATCCAGCCCCGTCCACACATCAATGCATTTCCCAAGGTGCTGCGCGTTTCGCGCCAAAGGCGCGAAAAAGCAAAGGGATAAGGCGTTGCAACAGCCACGCCCCCCCATCCATCCCCAAAGTAACGCGCCTTTCGCGGTAAAGCCGCGAAACAGCGAAGGGGACGGAATACCCGACCAACTACGTCCTTCATCCGCCCACACAATCCGAGGACGTAGTCGCAGCAGGATCTGAGGGCTGACCTTCGCGGACACTCCGCAGGACGAAAGAACCCCCGCCGCACGTAGTGCGCAGCGGGGGTTCTTTCATGTCCGAGGACGTCCGCGAAGGTCAGCCCTCAGATCCTGCGGTGAGAGACCTAGGCCTCGTTGTACACCGTCTTGAGCTTCAGCAGGTGAGCGTAGCGGTCCATAGCGGCCTGCTCGTTCTCCTTGAAGAGCTCCTCGGCGCGCTCGGGGAAGGAACGCGTCAGCGAAGCGTAACGGGCCTCGTTCATCAGGAACTCCTGATAACCGCCCGCGGGCTCCTTGGAATCGAGCGAGAACTGCTTGCCGGCAGCAGCCTCGGGGTTGAAGCGGAAGAGGTTCCAGTAACCGCACTCGACAGCCTTCTTCATCTCGGCCTGGCAGTTCTGCATGCCGCCCTTCTTGATGGAGTGCATCTCGCAGGGGCTGTAGCCGATGATGAGGGACGGGCCGTCGTAGGCCTCGGCCTCGTGAATAGCCTTGAGGGTCTGAGCCGGGTTGGCGCCCATGGCGACCTGCGCCACGTAGACGTAGCCGTAGCTCATGGCAATCTCGGCCAGGGACTTCTTCTTGGTCACCTTACCGGCAGCGGCGAACTGAGCGACCTGGCCCAGGTTCGAGGCCTTGGAGGCCTGACCACCAGTGTTGGAGTAAACCTCGGTGTCGAAGACGAAGACGTTGACGTTGTGACCGGAAGCCAGGACGTGGTCCAGGCCGCCGAAGCCGATGTCGTAGGCCCAACCGTCGCCGCCGAAGATCCAGAAGGACTTCTTGGTGAGGTAAGCCTTGTCGGCGAGGATCGCCTTGGAAGCGTCGCAGCCGCACTTCTCGAGCTCGGCAACGTAGGCAGCGGCAGCGGTCTTGGAGGCCTCGGCATCGTTGACAGAGTCGATCCAAGCCTGGCCGGCAGCCTTGAGCTCATCAGACGGACCATCGGCAGCGATGATGTCCTGGGTAGCGGCGATCAGCTTGTGCTGAACGGCCTCATAGCCAACGGCCATGCCCAGACCGTGCTCGGCATTGTCCTCGAACAGGGAGTTGTTCCACGCCGGGCCGTGACCGTCCTTGTCCTTGCAGTAAGGAGCGGTGGCAGCGGGGTTGCCCCAAATGGAGGAGCAGCCGGTGGCGTTGGAGATGAACATGCGGTCGCCGGCGACCTGGGTCACCAGACGTGCATAGGCGGTCTCGGCGCAGCCGGCGCAGGAGCCGGAGAACTCCAGGTAGGGCTGCTTAAACTGGCTGCCCTTGACGTTGGCCGCGATGAGCTCCTTCTTCTCGGAGACGTTCTCGACCATGTAGTCCCAAACGGGCTGCTGGTCCATCTCCTGCTCGGTGGGAACCATCTCGAGAGCACCCTTGGGGCAGACCTTGACGCAGTTGGTGCAGCCCATGCAGTCGAGCGGGGACACGGCCATGGTGAACTTCATGCCCTTGGCCTTGGGGCCCATAGCGTCGAGCGTGCGGGTAGCCTCGGGCGCGGCGGCAGCCTCGTCCTCGGTCATCGCAAACGGACGGATGGTGGCATGCGGGCACACATAGGCGCACTGGTTGCACTGGATGCACTTGGTCTCGTCCCAGTGAGGAACGACCACGGCGACGCCGCGCTTCTCGTATGCGGAGGCGCCCAGCTCAAACTGGCCGTCGGCGCAACCGACGAAGGCGGAAACGGGCAGGCTGTCGCCATCCATGCGATCGATGGGCTCGAGCAGGTTCTTGACCTGCTGGGCGATGGCGGACTTGGTCTCCTCGGAGAGCTCGACGGGAGCGGCATCCTCGGCGGTAGCCCAGTCGGCCGGAACCTCGAACTTACGGAAGGCGGTAGCGCCGGCATCGATAGCCTTATGGTTGGCGTCGACGATGGCCTGGCCCTTCTTCATGTAGGACTTGGTGGCCGCGTCCTTCATGTACTGCAGGGCGTCCTCGGCGGGCAGGACCTTGGCCAGCGCGAAGAAGGCGGACTGGAGCACCGTGTTGGTGCGCTTGCCCATGCCAACCTTGGCGGCCAGGTCGATAGCGTCGATCAGGTAGACGTTGACGTTGTTGTTCGCGATGTAGCGCTTGGCCACGGCGGGCATGTGCTCGGCGAACTCCTCATCGCTCCACTGGCAGTTGACCAGGAAGGTGCCGCCCGGCTTGACGTCGCGGACCATCTTGAAGCCCTTGACGATGTAGCTGGGGTTGTGGCAAGCGACAAAGTCGGCCTTGGTCACGTAGTACGGCGAGCGGATCGGGGAATCACCAAAGCGCAGGTGCGAGACGGTGACGCCGCCGGTCTTCTTGGAGTCGTACTGGAAGTAGGCCTGGACGTACTTGTCGGTGTGGTCGCCGATGATCTTGATCGAGTTCTTGTTGGCGCCGACGGTACCGTCGCCACCCAGACCCCAGAACTTGCACTCGATGGTGCCGGGGGCTGCGGTGTTGGGCGCATCCTCGACCTCGGGCAGGCTCAGGTTGGTCACGTCATCGACGATGCCGATGGTGAACTCGCGCTTGGGCTCGTCCTTCTTGAGCTCCTCGAAGACAGCGAACGCGGACGCGGGAGGCGTGTCCTTGCTGCCCAGGCCGTAACGGCCGCCGACGACCTTGATGCCCGTCTTGCCGGCCTCGTAGAGAGCGGAGACGACGTCCTGGTAGAGCGGCTCGCCGATGGAACCCGGCTCCTTGGTGCGGTCCATGACGGCGATCTTTTTGACGGTCTCGGGGAGAACGTCGACAAAGTGCTTGATGGAGAACGGACGGAACAGGCGGACCTTGACCAGGCCGACCTTCTCGCCGTGAGCGTTGAGGTAGTCGATGACTTCCTCGAGCACGTCGCAGAAGGAGCCCATGCACACGACGACGCGATCAGCATCGGGAGCGCCGTAGTAGTTGAACAGGCCGTAATCGGTGCCGAGCTTCTCGTTGATCTTCTTCATGTAGCCCTCGACGACGGCGGGAAGCTCGTCGTAGACCTTGTTGCAGGCCTCGCGGTTCTGGAAGAAGATGTCGCCGTTCTCGTGGCTACCGCGGGTATGCGGGTGCTCAGGGTTGAGCGCGTGATCGCGGAAAGCCTGGACGGCGTCCATGTCGCACATCTCGGCAAGATCCTTGTAGTCCCACATGGCGACCTTCTGGATCTCGTGGCTGGTACGGAAGCCGTCGAAGAAGTTAAGGAACGGGGTCTTGCCCTCGATGGCGGCAAGGTGAGCCACCGGCGAGAGGTCCATGACCTCCTGGACGTTGCCCTCGGCGAGCATGGCGAAACCGGTCTGGCGGCAGGCCATGACGTCGGAGTGATCACCAAAGATGTTCAGGGCGTGGGAAGCGACGCAACGCGCGGAGACGTGGAAGACGCCCGGGAGCTGCTCGCCCGCGATCTTGTACATGTTCGGGATCATCAGGAGCAGGCCCTGAGAAGCCGTGTAGGTGGTGGTCAGAGCACCGGCGCCCAGCGAACCGTGAACGGTACCGGCTGCACCTGCCTCAGACTCCATCTCGACGACCTTGACCGGGGTGCCGAAGATGTTCTTGCGACCCTGGGCCGCCCACTGGTCGACATGGTCGGCCATCGGGCTGGACGGCGTAATGGGATAGATTCCCGCTACCTCGGTGTACGCATACGAAACATATGCGGCCGCCTCGTTGCCGTCCATAGACTTAAACTTACGCGCCATATACCCCTCTCCTCTCATATAGGTATACAGGCCCCGGCGATTGCCGGGATATTGGCGTGATGGGATTTTCGTTGTTGCTTCCAATCATCTGGCAGGCGGACTCAGCAGCAGGTACATGGCGTGGAGAGAAGGCATGCCGAGGCGAGGAGGGCTGCACGCGCTCCACAGGCCCAGCTACCCGTCTTGCACATGACCGAGCGCCGCAAAGGCCGCATGCCGGATGCTCCCGGGCACGCCCCGGCGATGGGAAGCGCCCGCAACGGAAATCCGCATGCGGGTTTATTGTACCCCGCCGTCAGGCCATATTTCGGCAAATATAGGTGGCCGGTAAAGGTTTACTCGGGTGACTATTGTGCGCCCGGCACCGACGGACACAGTCCCCTGGAACCCCACAGCAGTTGCGGTGAAATAGGGACTGTTTTTGCCGGTCGCGGCCTTAAACAGTCCCTATTTCACCGCAACTCATTGAGGGGATGAGTTAGAGGGCGCCGAGGAGGATGGCGTAGGTGGTGGATTCGCCGAGTTTGAGCTCGTCGCCGGGGTTGAGCTGGGCGGAGCGGCCAGGCTCTACTTGAACACACACACTCGTGGCCCCGTTTACCACCACGGTGCCGTTCGTGGACGACAGGTCCTCGACAAACCATGTGCCAGAATCGTCGCACCAGATATGGGCATGGCGGGCCGAGACGTCGTCGCCGACGTCGGTGATATCGCCCTCCCCCGTTGCCAGCGCGCCGATCTCGACGCCTTCCTCACTCGGCTGAATCCAGCGCGGGGCGCTCACCACGTAGCCGTTTTGCACGCGCAGCAGTCCCAGCGGATGCGCCGGCGCAACCTCGTGCTCGCCCGCGACCGAAGATGTGCTCAGCGAGCGCGGCGTCGACGTGGCGCCGCCACAGGTCGCATGAGCGTAGTCGATGGCATAGGTCACCGACGAGCGGACATCTGCCGAGCAGCCCACGGCGACAAACAGCACCAGGATGGCCTCGGCGCGCTCGGCGGGCATGAGCTCAGCCGCCTGCGACAGGCGCTCGAGCGCATTGCGATAGAGATTCGTGTCCTGATGGTATTCCTCGAGTGCCCGCACCATGGGCTCGCCAGCGGGACCGCACACCATGTTGGTCACGGCCGCGGCGTCCATGGGATTGCGACGGCGCAGGGCCAGCTGCGACATAATGCGCGCGGCCGAGGTGCCGTAATCGGCAAAATAGCGCTCCTGCAGCGTGCCGACCGGCGCGCGCACGATAAAGCGCGAAACCCAAGAGCGATCGGCGGCACGGCTCTGTGGACTACGGCCGTCGGCGAGCGGGCGGCTCGAGAGCACCAGGCCGCACAGTTCGATATGGCTCAGGTGCGCTGCGCGCTTAAAGATGTCAAACATTGCCCCGCACGGGGTGAGCTCAGCTTGAGAAGCCATGGTTTAGCCCTCCTTGGTCGCAGAGATCGTGTCGGATACTTCGGCCGGCCCGCCAAAGGCGCGAGCAGCCGCGGCTCCGCCGGCAAGCGGCGTCGCCAACGGAATTTTCGCACGTCGTGCTGACACGACGGGAAGCTCAAAGGCAAACCCCATCGCCAGCAAAAACCACGTGAGCGCATAGGTTGCAATTATGGCGGCCACCAGACCACCCGCCACGGCATGCTGGGAAAACACGGCACATGCGAGTGCGGCCAGAGCCGGAACCTCGCAGGCGGAAAGGGCCAACACGCCCTGCAGAAATCCCGCACGGCGGTCGCGCGCCAAGGCCCCGGCAGCGATGCCCATCATGCCCGGCAGCGCCAACGCCAGCGCGGCGATAATGGCCGACAGCTTCCCGGACCACATAAGCGGTCCCGCGGCAATCGTCACATGGGCGCCCGACGCCAACAGCGCCGCTGATACCACGACCGCAGTCCAAAGCACGCCGCATACCGCCGTCGCACCAACCATCGCCGCACGCCGGGCTGTGTGCCCCGATGCCTCCATCGGGCACGGCATGAGCGGCTCGGCGCGAAGCGAGCGGGCGACATTTTGCGCATAGTGGTCGCAAAATGCCGAGAGCGCCGCCTCCACCGCAGCCGGCTCGGGACGATCTTCCTGATGGCAGGACAGGCAGGCCATCACCACATCGAACAGCTGAGCGTCGACAAACGCCAGCGCATCGCGCAGATCCTCGGAATTTGGATCGAGCCCCAGCTGCTGAGCCTGTTCGGCCGCGGCAAGTGCCACATCGGGCTCGCGTCGCAGCAGTTGCGTCAAGTCGCAGCCGGGCGCGTGGGCGCCGACGGGATAATCGGGCAGCGTATCCATCTTGAGGCGATAGGGGCTGGCGATATCTCGTGTCTTTTTGCGCGAGCCCGAAGTACCCGACGCACCCGGCGCCACTTCGTACGGCGCGACACCGGCGATGAGCTCGTAGACCGTACTCGCCGCTGCATAGACATCGATCGCCGGCGACATGCGAAGCATGCGCAGGTCGGGGATATCGTCGGTGAGCATCTCGGGCGGGGCGTAGGCCACCGTCGCGCGGCGCAACGTGGCATAGCGCTCGGTAAACGACGCCTTGCCGCCGGTGCCGGCCACCGCAGAGGCGGGCTCGAGCGCCAGCGACGAGCCAAAGTCGATCAAGCACAGGTCGAAGGTGCCTTCGGCAAGCTGTCGGTCGAGCGGCAGGCGCGCCATGCGCACCATTATATTAGCGGGCGAGATATCACGATGGACGAACCCCTCGCCTACCAAGCTCATGCGGCAGAGCAGATCGAACAGGTCGCGACCCAGGCGCGCCGCCACGAGCGGTGACAGGCGGCCGGCGGCATCCACGGCAAGGCGCGGGCGCAGGCGAGCGAGCGTCTCGCCCTCGACCCACTCCATGACAATCGCGGGCACGCCGTCGACCTCGCCCCACCCGTATAAGCGGGGAAAGCCCTTAAGGCCCGAAAGGGCACGATGGCATTCATATTCCTCGCGAAACGCCGCCTTGAACTTGGCGACCAGCGCCTCGTGGGCGACATCGTCATCAAATTCGTCGCGCGTTGGCAAGATGAGCTGCTTGAGCGCCACGGCCTCGCCCTGCGCGTTGACGGCACGCGTCACACGGCCGATACCGCCGCGGCGCATGGTGGCGTCATCGGCAAACAGCATCGTAAAACGGCGCAGGTAGGCGGGGAGCTCGTCCGTGCCCAGGGCGACGGCCGGCTCAAACCCGTCGACACGCGCCAGACGCAGGCCCACCATGGGATCGCGACCGAGCGATTGTGGTGTGGTGGATGCAAGATCGGTCATCA
>CAUDVX010000054.1 GCA_958452935.1 uncultured Collinsella sp.
GCTGCCACCGTCTGCTTTCGTGCCATCTGGGCAACGGTGCTTCGCTTGCCGCCATCGAGGACGGTGTGTGCCGCGATACTACGATGGGCCTCACGCCGCTCGATGGCCTGATGATGGGCACCCGTTGTGGTTCCATTGACCCAGCCACCGTGTGCTACCTCCAGCGTGAGGGCGGCTACAGCTATCAGGAAGTCGACGACATGATGAACAAGCAGTCCGGTCTGCTTGCCATCTCGGGCATCTCCAACGATGCCCGTGACATCCGTACGCGCGCCTCCGAGGGTGACGAGCGCTGCCTGCTCGCCTTCGATATGTTCGCCTACAAGGCCATGCAGCAGGCCGGTTCCATGATCGCTTCCATGGCGGGCGTGGACACCATCACCTTTACCGCTGGCATCGGCGAGAACGACTGGTCGATCCGCAAGGCCTTCTGCGACTGCTTTGAGTGGCTGGGCGTGCGCATCGACAACAACAGGAACCGCGAGGCCGTGGGTAACGGCCCGCAGGTCATCAGCGCCGCCGGCTCTTCCGTTACGGTCATGGTCATCCCCACAGACGAGGAATACATGATCGCCCACGACGTCGAGCGTCTAACCAAGAACAACTAACGCGCGCATTTGCAAGTAGACGAAAGGTCTCCAGAGCAACAGCTCCGGAGGCCTTTCTGCTAGCAGGTGGGCGGCGGAAACTCCATCCCATTTCGAGCACAAATTCTGGGACACGCTTTCCGGTTGAGGCGCGTTGCGGAAAGTGCGACCCACAATAAAGCAAAATTACGTCCCACAGTTTCCCAAACAGCCCCCAAGTGGAAGCTGCATCCCACAATCCGCCTTCAAACCGGGACACGCTTTCCGGCACAACAACCGCCGAGGCCCTATCAGCCTTTCAAATCCACAGTGACCATATCCGCATCGTTTGCCCCCCAGCAACGGCACCCATCCATTCAGATTCTCAGCCCCAGCTCGTAGCCAAGCCGCCGTCCGCCCCAGATCCCCTGAGCACCACGTGGCGGCAGGGACCCTACAGGGTAAAGCTCTGAAAACTTTCCGCAGGACGCATGAAACCCCCGCCGCACGAAGTGCGCAGCGGGGGTTTCATGCATGTCCGAGGACGTTTTCAGAGCTTTACCCTGTAGGGCCCCGAGGGGATAAGTCCGCTACTCAGCCATCTGAGCCTGGACGGCGGTGATGGCCACGACACCCACGATGTCGTCGGCAGAGCAGCCGCGCGACAGGTCGTTGACCGGCTTGGCGATGCCCTGCAGGATGGGGCCGTAGGCGTCAGCGCCGGCGAAGCGCTGGACCAGCTTGTAGCCGATGTTGCCGGCCTCGAGGTCGGGGAACACGAGCACGTTGGCCTTACCGGCAACGGAGGAGCCGGGAGCCTTGAGCTGGGCGACGGTGGGGACGATGGCGGCATCGAGCTGCAGGTCGCCGTCGATGGCGAGCTCGGGAGCCTTCTCCTTGCAGAACTTCACGGCCTCCTGGACCTTCTTGGCGACCTCGCCACCGGCGGAGCCCATGGTGGAGTAGGAGAGCATGGCCACGTGCGGCTCAACATTGCCCATAAAGGTGGACCAGGAGTGCGCGGAGGCGATGGCGATCTCGGAGAGCTCGTCAGAGGACGGGTTGATGTTGAGGCCGCAGTCGGCGAAGATCAGCGTGCCGTCGGTACCGAACTGCGGGGTGTCGGTGCACATCACGAAGAAGGCCGAGACCAGCTTGGTGCCCGGGGCGGTCTTGAGGATCTGCAGTGCGGGGCGCAGGGTGTCGGCGGTGGAGTGGCAGGCGCCGGAGACCAGGCCGTCGGCGTCGCCCATCTTGACCATCATGGTGCCAAAGTAGGTGGCGTCCATTACCTGGGCGCGAGCCTGCTCGATGGTAACGCCCTTCTTAGCGCGGAGCTCGGCAAACTTCTGCGCGTACTCCTCGTGCTTCTCGGCGTTGCGCGGATCGATGACGGTAGCGCCGGGAACGTCGATCTCGTCGGGGTTGCCCAGGATGACGAGCTTTGCCAGGCCCTCCTCGATGATTTTGTTTGCCGCGACGATGGTGCGCGGGTCCTCGCCCTCGGGCAGGACGATCGTCTTAAGGTCGGCCTTGGCGGCAGACTTCATACGGTTTAGGAAATCGCTCATGTTACTCCTTACAAGCGTTTCGCTAAGCTCCAGGCGCCCGGCTGTACACGAATAAACCCGCTGCTAGCGGGTTTACCTTTCAATAATGTACGCCGCGGTGCTTGAGCTTTCCTTGTGTGGCAAGCTCATTATAGGACGCATTAGCGCTATAATCGCTCTGATAAATATGTCTCGAAGAATGTTCGAGAAAAGCCCAGCTAACGAGCCCGTGGCTTTTGACAAGGAGTATCGATGCAGATTACCTCAGGCCTGCCTGAAGGCTTTAACGCCGGCGCGTACGACATGATTGTCGTCGGTGCTGGATATGCCGGTGCCGTTTGCGCCCGCCGTCTTGCCGAGACCATCGGCTATCGTGTTGCCGTTTTGGAGCGCCGTAGCCACATTGCGGGCAATGCCTTCGACTGCACTGACGAGGCGGGAATCCTTGTCCACGAGTATGGCCCGCACATCTACCATACCTTTAACGAGCGCGTTCACAATTTCCTGTCGCGCTTTACCAAGTGGACGGACTACCAGCACAAGGTGCTCGCCAACATCAACGGCACCCTTATGCCCGTGCCCTTTAACCATGCGAGCCTCAAGCTCGCCTTTGGCGATGAGCGCGGCGAGGAGCTGTATCAGAAGCTCGTGGAGACCTTTGGCAAGGACGTCAAGGTGCCCATCATGGAGCTGCGCAAGAAGAACGACCCGGATCTTGCCGAGGTTGCCGATTACGTCTACGAGAACGTCTTTTTGCATTACACCATGAAGCAGTGGGGCCAGACGCCCGATCAGATCGACCCCTCGATCACCGGCCGCGTCCCCGTCTTTGTGGGCGATGACGATCGCTACTTCCCGCAGGCTCCTTTCCAGGGCATGCCGCAGGACGGCTATACCGCGCTGTTCGAGCATATGCTCGATCACGATCTGATCGACGTATTCTGTGACGTAGACGCCCGTGACCTCTTTGAAATCGACGAGACCACCGTCAAGATCGACGGCAAGGTCTATGGTGGCGAGATCGTCTACACCGGTCCGCTCGACGAGCTATTTAACCTCGACCTAGGCGCGCTGCCGTACCGCACGCTCGATATGAAGTTCGAGACGCTCGATATGGACCAGTTCCAGCCCGTGGGCACCGTCAACTACACTACGAGCGAGGACTACACGCGTATCACCGAGTTCAAGAACATGACCGGTCAGGTCCTGCCCGGCAAGACCACCATCATGAAGGAGTACTCCAAGGCCTATACGCCCGGCTCGGGCGAGACGCCGTACTACGCTATCCTGGAGCCCGAGAACCGTGAGCTCTACGAGCGCTATCTTGAGCGCGTCCAGAACCTGACGAACTTCCACCCGGTGGGTCGTCTGGCCGAGTATCGTTACTACGATATGGACGCCGTGACCAATTCCGCCCTCGATCTTTCGGATGAGATTATCGCCTGCCATGCATAAAGTCATAACATTCGGTATTCCCTCGTATAACGCCGCCAAGGACATGGACCATTGCATCACCTCCATCTTGGAGGGGAGCAATTACGCCACCGATATCGAGATTATCGTGGTGGACGACGGCTCCAAGGACGAGACGGCCGCCAAGGCCGACGAGTGGGAGGCACGTTATCCTGGAATCATTCGCGCGGTGCACCAGGAGAACGGCGGCCACGGTATTGCCGTCCTTTCGGGTCTGCGCGAGGCGCAGGGCACCTACTACAAGGTTGTCGACTCGGACGACTGGCTCGACGGAGCGGCGCTTTCGACCATGCTGTCGATTCTGCGTGGCTTTGAGGAGCGCGACCAGCGCGTCGACCTGTTTATCTCGAACTACGTGTACGAGAAGGTTTACGAGGGCACGCATACCGCTATTGGCTACAAGTTTGCCCTGCCGCGCAAAAAGATTTTCTCTTGGGACCAGATCGGGCACTTCCGTCCCGATCAGAACCTACTCATGCACAGCCTGTGCTATCGCACCGATGTACTGCGCGAGTCCAATCTGCCTATGCCGGCACACACGTTCTACGTGGATAATATCTACGCATACGTGCCGCTGCCGCGCTGCAAGACCATGTACTACGCCGACATCGACCTCTATCGCTACTTTATCGGTCGCGAGGGCCAGAGCGTCAATGAGGCCACGATGGTCAAGCGCCTGGGTCAGCAGTTCCGCGTAACGCGCATCATGATGGAATCGTTCCACCTATACCAGGACGTTGAGTCCTCGCGTCTGCGTTCGTACATGATGGGCTACTTCACCATGATGATGGCGATTTGCTCGGTGCTCACCAAGCTTTCCGAGGAAGATTGTGCCGATGAGCGCCTGAAGACGCTGTGGAAGGACCTGAAGGAGTACGACGAGCGCATGTATCGTCGTGCTCGCTACGGCGTGGTCGGATTCTTTACCAACCTGCGTGGACGGGCCGGAGACAAAACCACACTCGGCCTATACCATCTTGCCTCAAAGATCTTCAAATTCAACTAGCACAGAAACGCTCGGGTAACGGGGACCCCTGGTCCTTAACTTGCTACTTCGAACAGTCCTGCGCAAGACGGAGGCGCCACTGGCGCCTCCTTTGCGTGCGGAACTCGTATCAAGTTAAGGACCAGGGGTCCTCTGCTATGTCTCGCTTTATGTCAGCAAGCTGAGTTTGAAGATCCTTGACGCGCGGTACACAGGGGCCTTGGCTGAAAAGATCTTAGTTGGTAGTCGGTCGGAGGCGGGCGGGCGTTACGTTTGTCGCGAGTTCCGCATGCAAAGAAGGCCACTTAATGTGGCCTTCGTCTTGCATAGGACTGTAGAGCAGCAAACGTAACGCCCGCCCGCCTCCGACCGACGGTCGAGGTGATTACTTCGCGGCGCCGGGGATGCCGTGGGAGGTTTTAGCGTTTTTTGCTCCGTTTACGATGGCGGTTTGCAAAGCCCTTACGGCGAGCATTCCCAGCAGGTCTAGGGGAACGGCGGCGCTTGCCTGAGCGTCTAGTTTGCCGCTGGCGAGGGTGTAGATGGTGTCGCCGTCGTTGGTGGTGTGCGTGGGGCGGATGGCGTGGGCATAGGCGTCTGCGGCCATCTGGGAGACCTTGGTGGCCTGGGCCTTGGTGAGCTCAACGTTGGTGACGATGCAGCTGATGGTGGTGTTGGTGCGGTCGAGCGGCATCTGCATAGAGCCAGCTGCGGCAAAGGCTGCGAGCTCCATGTCGACGATCTGGTCGCTATCTGCTGCAGCGCGCATGCCGGCAACCCACTCGCCGGTGAAGGGGTCGACGACATTGCCGCAGGCGTTGACGGAGACCACGGCGCCCACCTTGACGGGGCCGAGTGCCACGGCGGCAGCGCCTAGGCCGGCCTTCATGCAGGTGGCGGGGCCCATGAGCTTGCCCACGGTGGCACCGGTGCCGGCACCTACATTGCCCTGCTCGAGCGTGGTGGGGGTGTTGTCGAGCGCCTCGCGCACGGCGGAGATGCCAGCCTCAATGTCGGGGCGTACGGTGGGGTCGCCAAAGGCGAGGTCGAAGATGCAGCTGGAGCACACGATGGGTACCTGCGTGGGGCCGACGGGAAGGCCGATGCCGCGGCTCTCGAGCTCGCGGGCGACACCGCTTGCGGCCTCCAGACCAAAGGCCGATCCACCCGAAAGGCAGACGGCGTGGACCTTGTCCACGGTGTTCTCGGGACGCAGCAGGTCGGTCTCGCGCGATGCCGGGGCACCGCCGCGAACGTCAACACCGCCGGTGGCGCCCTCGGGCGCCACGATTACGGTGCAACCGGTGCCAGCCTCCTCGTCCGTATAGTTGCCAAAGCAAAAGCCATCGACATCGCAAACGTCAATGGCCTCAAGCAGTGTATCCATGTTTTACTCCTATCGGTTTTCCGCCGGGCCTTATGCCCGGTCGGGATCCGTGCGGTACGCCGAAATTGTAGGCGCTGGGGGATACCCAGCGCCAGATGCAATTACGATAGTTTTTGAATCGCGCGCGCGACGCGAGCGATGGGCAGGCCCACCACGTTGTAGAAGTCGCCCGAAATATCATGCACGAGCATGCGCCCGCCGACGCCCTGGATGCCGTAGGCGCCGGCTTTGTCCATGGGTTCGCCTGAGACGACGTAGCGCTCAATCTGCTCGTCGGTGAGCTCATAGAACGTCACGTCGGTCACATCGACAAACGACAGGCTCTCGGCGGCGTGCGGGGCTGTGGCGTCTCCGGCTCTAACGATGCAGACGCCGGTTGCGACCTGGTGCGTGCGCCCCGAGAGCTCGTGGAGCATGGTGCGGGCTTCGTCCTCGTTTGCCGGCTTACCCAAAATCTTGCCATCGAAGGTGACGATGGTGTCGGCCGCGATAGTCAGCTCATTGGACTCGGCGTGCTCGGCGGCAACGGCGGCAGCCTTTGCGCGAGCTAAGCGCTCGACAAGCGTAAGCGGGGTCTCGTCATCAAAAGGAGTCTCGTCGATGTCAGCGGGAATGACGCGGATGTCGTAGCCCGCTTCGCGCATCAACTCGATGCGGCGCGGTGATTGCGAAGCCAAAATCATAGCTGAATGCCCTCGGCAACCTTCTCGACAGCCTTGTCGCCGGCGAGCGTATGCAGCAGCTCAAGCGCAAAGGGGAGCGACTGGGCCATGCCGCTGGCGGTGATGATGTTGCCGTCGTGCGTGACCTTGTCGCCGGTATAGGCGCCCTCGGGGAAGCTCTTCTCAAAGCCGGGGAAGCACGTGGCGTGGCGTCCCTCGAGCAGGTCAAGCTCGCCCAGGATAAACGGGGCGGCGCAGATGGCGGCAACATGCTTGGTCGCGGCGAACTCGCAGACTACATCGCAGACGCGCTGGTCGGCGCGCAGGTTGGTGGCGCCGGGCAGACCGCCGGGCAGCACGACGCAGTCGTACTCGTCAAAGTTGATCTCGTCAAAGAGCGCATCGCAGGTCACGGGAATCTGCAGCGAGCTCACGACCTCGCGGGTGGGCATGATCGAGACGAGCGTGGCACGCACGCCGCCGCGGCGCATGACATCGACCATGGTCAGGCATTCAATCGTTTCAAAGCCATCGGCGGCAAGAACGGCAACGCTGGGCATAAGGGTTCCTTTCATAGGGCGGCATACAATTAGCCGTCTTATACCCCGAAGACCGCCGCTTGCCACGCACCATTCCCCAATGATTTTGATCCCCGCCCCAGAAAATCATGCAGGGTGGATGGGTGTTGCGCACTAGGAGGGGCTTGCGGCGCGGCGATAAAATCTCGGCATCCGTCATCTTTCGCAACATGAGGAGCTGATTTGCGATGATAGGCCTTAGGGTATCCGATCTTCTCGTTTTGCTAGTTGTATTTGGTGGTGTCGCGGCTGTCGCCTTTGCTGTTATCTTGAACAAGGAATCGTCGAATAAACCTCAGCCTCCGCAGTCCAATCCGTACCAGCAAATGCCGCCGACGCAGCAGGTTCCGCCGACGCAGCAGGTGCCGACCGCAATCGATGATGCTCAGCCAGTTGAGCCCGCTCATTTTTGTGCTCAGTGTGGCTCAATGGTGGAAGCAAATGCATCCTTCTGCCAAAACTGCGGTGCTCCGGTCAACCATCAGTGATTTTTCTGGGACGGGGATTAAATAATCATTGTGTACCGAATGATTATTTAATCCCCGTCCCATTTTCATCATGCGTTACCGACTTTTTTGCACGTTGGGAATTGTTGCGCAACAGATTTTGCTTTTTCGGGCTTAGCGTAGTCTCAGGTCATACTCACCTCTCAATCGAAAGGGGCAACCATGCCGAAAACGAGAAAAATGAAATGGGGGATGCTCCTTACGGCGGGCCTTGCACTGGCTGCCAGTCTTGTCGTGGCACCGCTCGGTGCCTACGCTGCCGACGTTCCCACGCCAGAGCTCAAGGATACGTACGAGCTTGAGAATTCGATATATGTTGGTCGCTCGCCTTCAGGAAGGTATGTGCTGTACGGGGACGCATCTGAAGAACGGTTCTATTTACTAGATACTGAGGATTGGTCTCGCACCGTAGTGGATATTGATTTCGAGAGTGATGACTATAAAAATGCATACTGCTTTTCAGCCGACGAAGAGACCTTTTACTGTTTCAATAGAGCGAACGATTCCGTAGTTGTGCACGATTTATCTAAGGACGAATCGGAGGAATATCCACTGGGCGCTGCTGTCCCATCTGACATTCTTGAGTACAGCAGGAGTGGCGATGTCAGGCTTCAGATATCCAAGGACAATAAGTCACTATTTGTAACATCCCTAGTAAACGACACGCCTTCAAATGATTATTACGTTGTTTTTAGCATTGTTGATTTCAGGAACGGTAATACAACGGCTAAATATGAATACTCACCATCTGATGACTATTATCTGGATGAGACGGCTTGGATTTCAACTGATGGCAAGTACGGTTACGTTGTGCAAAACTACTGCGGAGATGACTACGATTCGCATTCGTCTTATGACGTGGTGACGCTCGACCTGAATTCCAAGAAGACTGTTAACTCGTCTGAATTTGACAAATCGGGCTATAGGGTTGTCGTTAACGACAACGGCGCCGCCATCGGCACGAGCTGCTATGTCTCTAAAGAGGGCGACGCAACCTGCACCTACTACAGCAACCTGGAGTATAACTCGATTAATCAGGATGGTTCGCTAGTCCTCGGCCTGTATAACGAAGACTGTCACGGGCTCGGCTCTAGCTCTTCTGAACTTGAAAGTCTTGAAATGATTGTCGTCGATAACAAGACGGGTGAAACGCAATGGAGAGCCAAGTACCCCAATGATATTTCGCTTTATTACAGGGATGATTTTGGTGCCCTTTCAAATGACGGCAGATTTGCATTGGTTAATGGTAGAGACGACAATGACAATAATTTGCTGTATTTGATTGATACAAAAACGGGTGCGCACTCTCAGCTCAACCTGAGGGGTTCGCTGGAATACGATCGCGTGGGTGAAGACGACTACTGGGGGTCTGCGTGGTTCTCGAAGGACTGCTCATTGATTTACGCCGTTCAAGATAACAAGGATGACGGCTTTAGAATCGATGTCTACAAGAGCGGCATCTCCCAGCAATCCCTTTTGGCCGATTCGCAGGAGAAAGATAACTCGCCCTCGTTCAATCCCATTCTCATCGTCGTTATTGTTGCGATTCTCATCGCGGCGGGCGTTGGCGGCTTCTTTATCATTCGCATGCGCAAACACTCTAAGGCATATGCGGCGGTTGCGAATAACACCGCATATACAGCGTCTCAGCAGACGATGCCGCAGAATTTCGCCGGACAGCAGGCTCAGGCCCAGCTGCAGCAGCCTCCTGCGCTCTCGGATGCACCGCGATTCTGTAGCACGTGCGGAGGCCCGCTTACGCCCGATTCTCAATTTTGCCCACATTGCGGCGCACCGGTAAAGCACTAAGCGCATGCCGGTGGAGCGATTAAAACAGAATCGCGACATGTTGATGGTCGCGGGCATCTTGGCGGTGCTCGCGACCATTGCGGATATGTTTCGCGATACCGTGGGATTCTCTTGCAACCCTATCTACTTGGTCCATGTCTTGGGATACATCGCCTTTTTCTGCGCAGCGTTTATGCTTGGCGATTATCTGGTCGATCGGTTCCTGGCGGGACGCAAAGGTGCTGTCGACGTTCCTCGGCAAGTCCATGCTGGATGGTTTGACAACTTGTGCGACATGGCGTTCTCTGGCATCCCGCAGACGTACGCATTCGGCGGCATCATAAAACTGGGCGCAATCATCTACGCCTGCTGGTCTCCGTTGCTGGTCCTGCTGTTCCCGGGCGTGATCTGGTGGGATACTCGCCAACAGCTCTTGCAGTACAACGGACTGCCCAACGCGTTGTCGGAGGGCGCCGTTACCGATCACCATCCAATACTTGATACCTATCTGTACGGATGGTTTACCGACATGGGCCGTGCGCTGGGAAGCGTTGATGCTGGGGTGTACGCCTTCTGTCTGGTACAGGCGTTTCTGACGGCGTGTGCCTTGGCGTGCTGCCTTGTTTTGGTACGCCGCATGGGCGGCGGACGTGGCGTTTGCCTGGCACTGCTGACGCTTCTGTGCCTGTATTGGCATCTTCCCATTTATGCCTCGGCCATGGCGAAGGACGCCACCTTCCTGCCGTTTTTCCTGCTGTTCTCGGTTGCTTCCATTGAGGTCATGCGCTCGAGGGGGCAACTTCTGAGGGCCCCCGGTTTCCTTCTCGTGTACGTTGTGCTCGTGTTGCTTGTGGCGCTGACGCGCAAGACCGGTTTGATACTCGCACTGGTCGTCTTGATTGCCGTGTTCTTTAGGGCTACGGGTCGGCGAGGAAAACTAATCGTTGCCGCGGTCGCGGTCGACAGCTCTCTGTTTATGGCGGTCATCATGCCAACGGCCGTGCTTCCCGCTTTGGGGTGCGAGCCTGGTGGCAAGCAGGAGGTCTACGGTCTCATGTTTCAGCAGTCCGCGTTGCTGATGCGTGACCACGGGGACGAGCTTCCGGAATGGCAGCGTCAAGAGATCGAGCGTGCCATCGGGGAGGATGGTAAGAACAACTACACGTGGTTTTTAACCGACTCCGTTAAAGACCCCACGTTTGGTAAGGCCGACGAGCTCGATTTTGCAGCCTATTGTGGCGCGTGGGTAGCGGGGCTCCTGCGGCATCCGCTTTGTTATCTCGAGGCGTATCTGGGGGTGCAGATTGGCTGGTATGCCATGCCGGTGGCGGGAAGCGAGGCCCTGTCGCCCTATGTGACTCCTGTCGACGGGCACAACGTGAGCCATGTGTTTCCCCGCTCGCGGGACCTGGGATTGAGCTGGTCCGATGCGACCTTGGGCCGCAGTGTCGAGTCGCTCGTCGCATGGTTTCAGTCGACGCCGGTCGGCATGCTTGTCGGCGCCAAGGCACTTTGGTCGACCTGGGGTATGGCGTTTCTGCTGCTGGAGATAAAACGTCGTGCGCCCCAGAAACTCTATCTGATGGCGCCACTCGTTGCGGCAAACCTTGTTCTTTGGATCTCGCCGACGTCGTACACGACCGAGTCGATGCGCTACCTACTGCCGTTGTTGTTCTGGCTGTCAGTAAGCACAGCGATGGTTTTTGCCAGCGTTACATCGACCGAATAAAGCGGGCCCGCGTGCAGTTACGCACGCGGGCCCGCTCTCGTCATGCGGTTAGTTGCGCTTGAGGTGGACGACGGTTTCGCAGTGGAAGGTTTGCGGGAATAGGTCGACCGGCGTGATCTTGACGGGGGAGAAGGTGCCCTCCTCGACAAAGCGCTTAAGGTCGCGGGCCAGAGTCGCCGGGTCGCAGCTCACGTAGGCGACGTCGCGGGCGCTCGTGCTGGCGATGAGGTCGATGGCCTCGGGCGCCAGACCTGCGCGCGGCGGATCGACCACCAGGACATCGGCATCCTGGTCGGGGAACTCGCGCACCGCGTCTCCGCCAATGACGTCGACGT
>CAUDVX010000055.1 GCA_958452935.1 uncultured Collinsella sp.
TGTTTGCATGTGAGCCACCTTTGCTCAAGATATAGCAAGATATAGCAAAGTATAGCAAGATATAGCAAAGTATAGTGAGATATAGCAACGTATAGCGCTGTTCGCGGGTTCTTACGGTGGTGCTATTTTCCGAATGCCGCGCGGATAAAGCGCTGGGCGAACAGCTTGTTGGCAACTCACGAGGGCTCGGGGTGCCAATTTGGGGTGCAGTAGTGCTGCGCCACGAAAAGGGCCTATCTACTACGTTTAAGCCGCAGGGGTCAACCATAGTCGGCTTTTTCGAAAATCGACAAGCTGTCTACCTGCGGTTTTGTTTTCACGGTTTTCGGTATGGCCGAGGCTATCCGTGTTAACGTAGTAGATGGGCCACTTTTGTGGCAAGGGGCCGACCTGCGGCTCAGGGTAGCCAAAAAGCCCCGTCCCAAAAAGACTGATTGGGAGCTGGGGCGTGTCGATGCGATAGTATTGCATGGTGGTATTCGACTAACCGAGGACTTATCCGAGGGCTTTATGGAACAACACCAGCATTATCAGAGCCTGCAAGATCAGGCATACAACGCATTGCGCTCCAAGATCATCTATGCCGAGCTCAAGCCCGGCACGCGCCTTTCGGCGATTGGTCTGGAAAAGGAGACGGGAATCGGGCGCACGCCCATTCGCGAGTCCTTTGTACGCCTGCGTGAGCAGGAGCTGGTGGAAACGCGCCCCAAAAGCGGCACCTACGTCTCTAAGATCAGCATGGAACACGCCGAAAACGCCTGCTTCTTGCGTGAGAAGCTCGAGAGAAGCGTGCTTATTAAATGCTGTTCGGCCGCCACGCCCGAGCAAAAGCATCGGCTCGAGCAGATTCTTGCCGAGTCCGAGTCGCTCGACCATAGCGAAACGCGTCGCTTTTTCGATCTGGACAACCTGTTCCATGAGACGTGTTTTGAGATTGCCGGCCGCCACATGTTGTGGGATTGGATGAAGAGCGTCAATACGCATTTTGAGCGATACAACTGGTTGCGTATGGTCTCTCAGGATCTGGATTGGGAGCCGATTCGTCGGCAGCATCGCCGAATTCTCGCGGCCATTAAAAAGGGCGATACCGACACGGCGAGCTATCTGGCCGAGACACACCTGCACCTGATGCCCGAGGAGCAGGGCCCGGTTATCGCCTTACATCCTGACTATTTTGAGCTGTCCAAAGACTCGGCCATCTAACTCGTTCTCTTCATTAGTTGCGGTGAAATAGGGATTGTTTTGCGGCTCTGATGGTGTAAGCAGTCCGTATTCCACCGCAAGTGCCGGGGCACATCGGGGCACGAAAACGCTGCGGCGCCGCTTGGAGGAAAAGACCGGAAGCAAGGGTCCATTCCTCCAGACGGTGCCGCAGCTGTTTTGATGGTTCGGCTTTTGTCGAAGTGTCTTAGTTGAGTGCGACTGCCAGCCGAGTAGGCAAAGCGGCTCGGGGGCGTGTCGCTTCCGTCACGTTCTATCAGCATACAAGACGGTTTTGGTTCTTGCTCGTGACGGAAACGGCGCGCTTCCGAGCCGTTTTAAAAGAAAGGGGGCGAGGTCTAGGGCACGCCCCCTTTCACGATAGAGAGCTAAACCTAGCCGCGGACCTTTTTGACGACGTCCATGGCCTCGCGGGCAATCTGCTCGACCTTGGAGAAGTCGCCGTCGGCAAACAGGGCCGGCTTAACCATCCAGGTGCCACCGCAGGCGATGATGGCGGAGGAGCTCAGGTACTCCTCGACGTTGGCGGTGCTCACGCCGCCGGTAGGCATAAAGCGGTGACCGACAAACGGAGCAGCGAGGGCCTTGATGGTGTTGAGGCCGCCATACTGAGCCGCGGGGAAGAATTTGGTGACCTTGAGGCCCAGGTTCTCGGCGGCGGTGACCTCGGAGGGGGTCACGGTGCCGGGAAGGACAGACAGGTCGATGTCGATGCAGTGCTTCACGACGTCCTCGTTGTAACCCGGGGAGACGATGAACTTGGCACCGGCTGTGCGGGCCTGCTCAACCTGCTCGACGGTCAGGACAGTGCCGGCGCCAACACACATCTCGGGCTCGGCCTCGGCCATAGCGGCGATGCACTCGGCGGCGCAGGCGGTGCGGAAGGTGACCTCGGCGGACTTCATGCCAGCTGCCATAAGGGCGTGGGCGAGCGGAGCGGCGTCCTCGACCTTGTCGAGCACAACGACCGGCACGATGCCCAGGGACTCAAGCGTGGTGTAGAACTGATCGAACATGATGTTCCTTTCGATGTGTGGCGCGCATGGGCGCATGATTGCCAAATGTGCTGGTCAGGAGCCGATTTTGGATTGGTTATCGGAGGCACTGCTTGGGGTTCAAGCAATTCCAAAACCGGCTGCTCGACCAGTCGTGTAGGGAATGCCAGGCAAAACCGGAATGGGACTGGTGGTTTTGCCCGGCCGGAGGAATCGGGGAGCGGGCCGCAGAGGTATGGGATTGGAAAGCTGCGGCCCGCGGAATGGAGACGGACTAGCGCGCGACGCGGGTGCCACCGTCGGCGGCGTTGGCCACAACGGCGATCTCGTCGGCGGTCACCAAGTTGGAATCGCCCTTGATGGTGAGCTTGAGGATCGAGGCCGCAATCGCGTAGTTGACGGCGTCCTGCGGGTCAAAGTCGTTGATGAGGGCATGGACGAGGCCGGCGTTGAAAGCGTCGCCGGCGGCAACGCCCTCGAGCACGTGCACGTCGTGGGCAGGGGAGAACCAGTGCGCGTCGCTCTCGGCGTCATAGAGCATGCCCATCCAGATGGAGCGTTCGACGCAGGAGATGTTGCGGACGACCGAAGCGACCTTCTTACAGCCGTACTCGGCGCAAATCTGACGGGCCATCTCGACGTAGGTGTCACGCTCCTCGATGCCGTGGGCAAGGGAGCCGGAGACGCAGGTCATGCCAAGGCCGGCAGGCGCATCCTCGTCGTTGGCGATGCAGATGTCGACGAGCGGCAGGAGTTCCTTCATGGTGGCCTGCGATTTCTCGGGCGACCACATCTTGCCGCGATAGTTCACGTCGCACACGGTGGTGATGCCCTTGGCGCGGCAGACGGCGAGAGCCTCCTTGCAGGCGGCGGCCATCTCGTCGGAGACGGCGGGGGTCACGCCGGAGAAGTAGAAGACATCGATGCCCTTGAGGATCTCGTCCCAGTCGAAGACGTCGCGCTTGGCCATGTTGATGGCAGAGAACTTACGGTCGTAGACACAGCCGTTGCCGCGCTGCGAGGCACCGACCTCAAACACATAGGAGCCAAGGCGGTCGCCCTGACGCACGACGCGCGTGGTGTCGACGTCGTAGGCCTTCAGCGAACGCAGGGCGCACTCGCCCAGACGGTTGGCCGGGACAACGGAGACGTAAGCGGCCTTGTCACCCTGGTAGGCCAGGGAAAGAGCGGTGTTGGCCTCGGCGCCGCCGTAGCGGACGTCAAACTCGGTTGCCTGCTCAATACGCAGGTGGTCTTTGGGTGAGAGTCTCATCATGATCTCGCCGAAGGTAAGAACCGTTTTACCCATGGTCGCGTAGCTCCTTCTTGCTCGTGCGTACACCTTTGATATGGCGTTGGCACGCAGGTGCCAAGACGGTAGGGTGCGTCTTTGCACCTGCGTGCCAACGCTCACCGAAATCGGTTTACGAAATCGGTTTCGTTTCGAGTTGTAGTATACTCACCTACAGCGTTTTGCAAGCGAGATTTTTAAAAAATGCCTAAAATGGTTCAGACCGCCGACAATTGGGAAACGGGGTGCGCTATGGCGCAGATGAGAATCAAGGACATTGCCGCCGAGGCGGGCGTGAGCCCGGCCACGGTCTCGCGCTATCTCAACAACCGCCCCGGGCAGATGACCGAGGAAACCCGTGCTCGCATCGCGGCGGTTATCGAGCGCACCGGCTATCGCCCGCGTGCCGCTGCGCGCAATCTGCGCAGCTCGCGCACCAACCTCATCGGCGTGATCCTGGCCGACATCGCCAACCCGTTCTCGAGCGCCATGCTCGAAGGGCTTTCCGTCAGCGCCGCCGCGCGCGGCTGCTCGCTCATGACGGCCATTAGCGGCAACGACCCCGCTAAGGAAGCAGAGTCGCTCACCAGGCTTATCGATGCCGGCGTGGACGGCTTGGTTGTCAACACCTGCGGAGGTAATGACGAGGCGATTGCCGCGGCAGCGGGACGTCTGCCCGTTGTGCTGCTCGACCGCGATGTTGCCGACGGCGGTGTCGATCTGGTGACATCTAACAACCGTGAGCTAGTCGCCGGCTTGGTAGACGCCTTGGCCGCTGCGGGCAGCGAGCGCCTGTGCCTGCTCACCGAGGCAAGCGACGATAGCCCCGTGCGTCGAGAGCGCGCCGAGGCCTTTGCCGACGAACTTTCGCGACGCGGCCTTGCGGGTGAGGTCGTCACTCTGGCCGACGGTGGCGCCTCGGGCGTCGGCCGCTTGGACGAGACCATCCGCGGCTATGCAGGCAAAAAGCTCGGCCTCATTGCTGTCAACGGCCTGGTTTTCCTGCGTCTGACCGAGGCGCTGGCGCAGCTTGGTCCCTCGCTGCCGGCGGGGCTCAAAATCGCGACGTTTGATGACTACCCCTGGAACCATGTGCTCTTTGGCGGCGTGACCACGGCCGCGCAAGACACCCTTACCATCGCCGAGCGCGTGGTCGAGCGCCTCTCCGAGCGCATTGACGTTGTTACCACTACGGTGGGCGAGGCCGCAAAGCTGGCGCCCAAACGCATCGAGATTCCCGGCCACATCGAACATCGCGCATCAACCTCGCGCTAACCATTCGTTCGCAACTGCCTGTTCACACACGTTTTTTGAGCGCTTGATACGCTTTAACCCTGCGGAAACATTTTTCTGCGATAGTATCTGCGATATAGACCAGTCGAAACCCGCCCGAAAGAAAGGGGAGCGACATGAACCAGCAGAACATCGATTACGTACTCCGCTCCGTAGAGCAGCGTGACATCCGCTTTGTGCGTCTGTGGTTTGTCGACATTCTCGGCCGCCTCAAGAACTTTGCCATTAGCCCCGAGGACCTCGAGGTCGCTTTTGAGGAGGGTATTGGCTTTGACGGCTCCGCCATCGAGGGCTTTGCCACGCCCGAGGAAGCCGACATGCTGGCGTTCCCTGATGCTTCGACCTTCCAGATTTTGCCGTGGCGCCCGAGCCACAACGGCGTCGCCCGCGTGTTCTGCGACGTATGCACTCCCGATCGCAAGCCGTTTGCCGGCGACCCGCGCGATGCCCTGCGCCGCATGTTCCGCAAGGCCGAGAAGGCTGGCTATCTGCTCAACGTGGGCGCCGAGCTGGAGTATTACTATTTCCCCGACGAGCACACCCCCGAGCCGCTCGACAACGTGGGCTACTTCGATCTTTCGGTGAGTGACGCCGCCCGCGACCTGCGCCGCAACACGGTCCTCACGCTCGAGAAGATGTCCGTGCCCGTGGAGTACACCTTCCACGCCGCCGGCCGCTCGCAGCACGGCATGAGCCTGCGCCATGCCGAGGCCCTAAGCATGTCCGACGCCATCACCACGGCCAAACTCATCATTAAGCAGCAGGCTTACGAGAGCGGGTGCCACGCCTCCTTTATGCCCAAGCCGTTGGCGGGCGAGGACGGCAGCGCTATGTTCCTGTGCCAGTCGCTATTCGACCACGACGGCAACAACGTCTTTTGGGGCGAGGACGACGAGAAGTACCACCTCTCCGATATCGCCAAGCACTACATGGCCGGCATCTTGGCGCACGCGCGCGAGATCAGCGCCATCACTAACCCCACGGTCAACTCGTACAAGCGCATCACCACGGGCGGAGACTCCGTGCCGCAGTACGCCACGTGGGGCCTGCGCAACCGCGCGAGTATGGTCCGCATTCCGGTCTACAAGCCCGGCAAGCAGCTGTCCACGCGCATCGAGCTTCGCAGCCCCGACCCCATGGCCAACCCGTACCTGGTCAACGCCGTCACGCTGGCGGCTGGTCTGGACGGCATCGAGCGCAAGCTGGAGCTCCCGCCCGAGGCAACGGCTGAGACGCTCAAGCTTACCGACCGTCAGATGGTCGAGGCCGGCTACACGCCGCTGCCGCGCTCGCTCAAAGAGGCGCTCGACGTGTTTGAGGACTCGCAGTTTATGAAGGATGCCCTCGGCGAGCACATCCACAGCTTCTTCCTCAAAAAGAAGCGCGACGAGTGGCATAAGTTTGAGTCTACGATCACCGAGTGGGAGATCAAGCACTACCTGGCGAACTCCTAATCGCGCTGACTTGTTCCAGTACGATTGAGCTCATTTCCTTGGAGGCCGATATGTCCGAAAAGAGTGCCCTGTTCATGGCGCGCACGACGCGCTTCCACGAGTTTGCCCGCAGCTTGACGACCACCCTGGGTGTCGAGGTGAGCCTGGCAACTCCCGATTCGCCGACCGCGGCGCACGACTTTGACCTGCTGATCCTCGATTCCGATGGCATCCGCAGCGACCGCATCGATCAGATTGCCAAGTGGCTTGACGATCGCGGCGGCGTCCCCATGTTGGTGATCGTCGACGACGAGGCGCTCGGCACCCTGCGCCTGCCCAATCATGCGCATGCCGACTTTGTATGCCCCACGGCGACGCCCAACGAGCTCAAGGCTCGTGCACAGCGCCTGATGGGCGAGGAGGAGACCGTCACCGCCGACGATGTGCTCAACATCGATAACCTCGAGATCAACCTGGCTACCTACCAGGTGACGCTCGATAACGAGCCCATCGACCTGACGCTGATGGAGTACTCGCTGCTGAGCTTTTTGGCGACGCACCCCAACCGTGCCTACAGCCGCGAAGTGCTGCTGCACCGCGTGTGGGGCTTTGAGTACTGCGGCGGCACGCGCACCGTCGACGTGCACATCCGACGCATCCGCTCCAAGGTGGGCCCGCAGATCGCGGCACACATCACCACCGTCCGCGGCGTGGGCTATCTGTTTAAGGACTAGATTTCCACCACAAAGGGGACAGGCGCCTTTGTGGTGGTTTTGACGCGGGTGCGGGTTCCTCTCGAATCTGCAGCAGAACTTAAGCCTTCCTAAAAGATTGCGTTCTCATACACTTGCGCCCGCATATTGGGGTACAACTCAACGTGAACAATGATGGCCCGCCACATGTTTGGCGGGCCTTTGGTTATTTGACGAAAGGATCGCAGCTATGAGCGAGAACGATTCCCAGCGTCCCCAGGACGCGGGCAACGCCGGCGAGACCCAGCAGCAGCCGCGTGTGCAGGTGGAGTCGACGCCTGCCGGCAGCAACATTCCCTACGTGCAGGCCTACGACACGCAGACCGGCAAGCCGCTGGGCGGTCAGCAGGTTGTAAACAAGCACACGGTGGTCAAGACCAAGACCAAAAAGCTGCCGATCTTTATTACGGCACTCGCCGGCTGTGCTTGCGGCGCCCTGCTGGTCATCGCGCTCATTATGAGCGGCACACTCGATATCGGCGGCGGCAGGAACGCCGTGACGGCGGGCGCTTCGGGTTCATCGACGCAAAAGATCACGATCGATTCCGAGGATACCACGCTGGCCGAGGCCGTTTCTGCCAAGGCCCTCCCCTCCGTCGTTTCCATCACTGCCACTTCGAGCGGTAGCCAGAATGGCTCGCTTTCGCAGTCTGCTGACGAGTCGGATAGCTCGGGCAGCGTCGGTTCGGGCGTTGTGCTCGATACCGAGGGCCACATCCTCACCAACAACCACGTGGTCGACGGCTACGACCAGTACGTGGTGACCATGGACGACGGCACCACCTACGAGGCCGAGTTCGTGGGCAACGACGCCTCGAGCGACCTCGCCGTCATCAAGCTCAAGGACGCCGACGCCTCCAAGTTCACGCCGATTGAGATCGGTGATTCCTCCAAGCTCAACGTGGGCGAGTGGGTCATGGCGATCGGCTCGCCGTTCGGCAACGAGCAGTCCGTCTCCACGGGCATTGTGTCGGCGCTGTATCGCTCCACGGCCATGAGCTCCACCAGCGGCAATACCATCTATGCCAACATGATTCAGACCGATGCCGCCATCAACCCGGGCAACTCCGGCGGCGCGCTCGTCAACGACAACGGTGAGCTGGTGGGTATCAACTCGCTTATCGAGAGCTATTCGGGCTCCAGCTCGGGCGTGGGTTTTGCCATTCCGGTCAACTACGCCAAGAACATTGCCGACCAGATCATCGACGGTAAGACGCCGGTGCATCCGTACCTGGGCGCCACGCTCTCGAGCGTCAATGCGCTTAACGCCCGCACCAACAAGCTGAGCACCGATAGCGGCGCGTATGTGGCGAGCGTCGTTGAGGATGGTCCTGCCGCCAAGGCCGGCATTCAGGAGGGTGACGTTATCACCAAGTTGGGCGACGACGAGATCACGAGCGCCGATGGCCTGATCATCGCGCTGCGCAGCCACGAGGTGGGCGAGAAGGTCGAGATCACGCTCATGCGCGGCAAGGAAGAGAAGAAGGTCACCGTCGAGCTGGGCTCCGATGAGGAGCTGCAGAACCAGCAGCAGGACGACAGTTCGACCGACACCGGCAACGGCGGTATTACCGACGAGCAGCTGCGCCAGTACCTGGAGGAGCTGCTGGGCCAGCAGGGCCAGGGTCAGGGCTACGGCCAGGGTTACTAACGAGCCATTTCGCACATGCCGAAGCCAGAGGGGCTGTCCCGCCAGCGCGGGACAGCCCCTCTTTTCTTATTGATCCATTGGGGACGGAGGAAAACGGATCACTTGTGGCTGGCAAGAGGCCTGGTTCGTAATGGTCTGGACAGTTAGTTCAGATACGTATAAATCTGGGGCAGCTTGGGATGCGTTTTGAGCAATTTTTGATTGGGATGGGGTTTGAATGGGTGTTTGGGAGGGCGAGCGGGACGTTTACATGGTCTCAGGGAGCCCAAATTAGTTGAAACAGGGGTGTTCGTGCCTAATCCAGCTCTAGGATTTATACGTATCTGAACTAACTGTCCACCCCAGTCTGGCGGCTGCCGATTCGGTGCGGTTTGAGACCGCTATTCGACCCCGTTGCGACCGGTGGTACTCTAGTATCCGTTTGAAATCGAGCGAAGGAGTGCCGCTATGGAGCAATCGAGCCTGTTTGGTGACGGTGTGGACATCGATACCGAAACGCCCGCGAGCGCGGATACCGCTGCACCGGCCGATGCTCGTGCCCAAGCGGCAGCGCGTGCGGCCGAGCTGCGCCACGAGCTCGATTACCACGCCTATCGCTACTACATGCTCGACGCGCCCGAGATCACGGACGCTGTTTTTGACAAAATGCTCGTAGAGCTGCAGGAAATCGAGGCCACCTACCCCGACCTGGTGACGCCCGACAGCTATACCCAGCGCGTGGGCGGCTACGTGAGCGAGCAGTTTACGCCGGTCACGCACATGGCACGCATGTATTCCATGGACGATGCCATGGACTTGGATGAACTCGACGCGTGGCTCCAGCGCACTGAGGATGCGCTCGGTGCCGGTAGCGTCACCTATACCTGCGAGCTAAAGATTGACGGTCTGGGCGTGGCGCTTACCTACCAAAACGGCACCTTTGTGCGCGCGGCCACGCGTGGCGATGGCACCACGGGCGAGGACGTGTCGCTCAACGTCCGTACCATCAAGGACGTGCCTATGCACCTGTCCGAGCCGGCGCTCGCCCACATGGGCGCCGACCGCGAGCGCACGATTGAGGTGCGCGGCGAGGTCTATATGCCCAAAGGCAGCTTTGTACGTCTGAATGAAGAGGCCGATGCCGAGGCCCGCGACCCCTTCGCCAACCCGCGCAACGCCGCTGCTGGCAGCCTGCGTCAGAAGGATCCTAAGGTTACGGCGCGCCGCGACCTGGCCACCTTTATCTATGCCATCGCCGATACCGATCCGCTGCACGTCCACAGCCAGCGCGAGTTCCTCGATTGGCTGCGCAGTGCCGGTTTTAGCGTCAACCCCAACGTGGCACGCTGCGCCACGCCGGCCGAGGTCCACGAGTTCTGCGCCCAGGCCCTCGAGCATCGCGGTGACTTGGACTATGACATCGACGGCGTGGTCGTAAAGGTCGACAGCTTCCAGCAGCAGCTCGACCTGGGCTTTACTGCCCGCGCACCACGCTGGGCCATTGCCTTTAAGTTCCCGCCCGAGGAAAAGCAGACCGTCCTGCGCGAAATTCGCATCCAGGTGGGCCGCACCGGTGTGCTCACGCCGGTCGCCGAGTTCGACCCAGTGACGGTTGCCGGCTCCACCATCGCGCGTGCCACGCTGCACAACATCGACGAGATCCGCCGCAAAAACGTGCGCGAGGGCGACACCATCATCGTTCACAAGGCGGGCGACGTAATCCCCGAGGTCGTGGGCCCGGTGCTCGACAAACGCCCGGCCGATTCGGTCGACTGGCAGATGCCCGAGGCCTGCCCCGTGTGCGGCAGCCCCGTGGTCCACGAGGATGGTGAGGTCGCTTACCGCTGCGTCTCCATCGACTGCCCCGCACAGCTCAAGGAGCGCCTGCTCCACTGGGTGAGCCGCGGCTGCATGGACGTCGATGGCCTGGGCGACGAGATCGTCGACAAGATGATCGCCGCCGGCCTGATTCACGATGTCGCGGACTTCTACCAGCTCACGGTCGACGACATCGCCGGACTGGACACGGGGCGCACTTATGCCAGCTCCAACAGCAAAAAGGGCGTCAAGAAGGGCGACCCCATTCCGGTGGGCCTCAAGACGGCCGAGAAAATCATCGCCGAGCTCAACAAGTCCAAGAGCCAGCCGCTCGGTCGCGTGCTGTTTGCCCTGGGCATCCGCCACGTGGGCAAGAGCGTGGGCGAGGTCATCGCCGAGCGATTCCTGTCGATTGACAAGCTC
>CAUDVX010000056.1 GCA_958452935.1 uncultured Collinsella sp.
TGAGCAAAACCAGATTCATATGGTTGCCGAGAATCCCGACGAATTGGGCGAGAAGTGCATAGCTGTTGGACCGGTCGATTACCCCGACGATATCGGTACGCACGTGCGCGACCCCAAGATCCTTGAGCACGATGGTATCTACTACATGGTTCTGGGCGCTCGTACGAAAGACGACCGTGGCTGCGTGCTTGTCTATACTTCGCGTGATTTAGGGGTCTGGAGCTATGCGACGCGCATTGAGCTGGGCGAGAAGTTTGGCTTTATGTGGGAGTGCCCTGATCTGTTTGAGCTTGATGGCGAGCTTATTCTCGTTTGCTGTCCGCAGGGTGTGCCTGCCGATGGTTGGCGTTACCGCAATCCGCATCAGTGCGTGTGGTTCCCTATCGAGGCCGATTGGGAGGCGCCGAGTTTTAAGATCACCGGGCAGGGCATGCCCCCGATGGTCGATGCCGGCTTTGATTTCTACGCACCGCAGTCCTTTGAGGATGCTGCAGGCCGGCGTTTGATGATCGGATGGTCGGGTTGCCCCGATGCGACGGCGGAAAACCCGACGGTGGCGCGCGGGTGGCAGTGCGCGTTGACGGTGCCGCGAGAGCTGAGCATGCGCGATGGTAAGCTCTGCCAGCAGCCGGCGCACGAGATTGGGAGGATGCGCGGCGACTGCGTTCGCGCGACAGGCGGTGAAACCGTTGAGGAGCCGGGCCGCCTGTTTGATCTTGTGGTTTCCTGCGAGGGCGCCAAGATGGTCGAGCTCGAAATCCGCAAGGGTGTCTTTGTGCGTTATACGGACGGGATGCTTACCCTCGATATGGGTGACGAAGGCTATGGGCGCGACCAGAGGTCGATTGAGCTCGGCGAGCTTCGCGACCTACGCGTGCTTTCGGACACTACGATGGTCGAGATTTTTGCAAATGGCGGCGAGGCGGCACTTACGAGCCGTACCTATTCGCCGGCGGTTCCGGCGATGGAGCTGCACGCCGAGGGTGCGGCATCGATGAATTTCTACCGCCTCGTGCATTAACCGTGCGTGGAGCACGATTGGATTTACTGGACGGAATGTGTCGCAGTTGTCGCGGCCAACTACCGCTTACCGCATATAGCGACCGTTTGCGGAATAAGTAACCCTCCTTAATAAATCGTATGGAATCCTAGATAAGCACGGAGTTTTCCAGGGAGACGCTGTCCTTTGTTGTGTGCAAGGGGCGGCGTCTCTTTGGCGCTTGGACGCTGTTGTGCAACAGTGCGGCGGCGCGTGCCATGTATTGAAAAGCCAATGTTGAGATGGGTCGTGATAATAATGGGCAAGTACGTAATCGTGGTTGAGTCTGGGTCGGATGTGACGCCGGAGCTTTGCGAGCGCTACGGCATCGTGCGCGTGCCCATGCATGTCACGATTGGTGACGAGACCGTCGAGGACGGTTCGATCGATCCGCTCGAGATTTATTCACGCTGCAACGAGTTTGGCGTAATGCCCAAGACTAGTGGCTGCGCGCCTGCGGATTTTGCTCACGTGTATGACCGAATTCATGCCGAGCAGCCCGACGCGACTATTTTGCATCTCGCGTATTCCGAGGCCACGACCTGCTCGCATCAGTCCTCCAAGATTGCAGCCAAGGGGCGCGACTACGTGTTCTCCATGGACACGCGTTTTGTTTCGGTGGGTCAGTCGCTCGTTGTCGTCGAGACCGCCAAATACATCGAGGCTCACCCCGATGCCACCGTCGACGAGATCTTTGCATTTACGAATTCCGTCATGGACCGTGTGTTGCTGGGTTTTGTTCCTACGGACCTTGCCTTCCTTAAGGCGGGCGGTCGCTTGTCCAACGTCGCGTTCCTGGGCGCCCACCTGCTCAAGATTAAGCCCTGCATTGAGGTGACGGGCGGCAAGTTCGTGGCAACCAAGAAGTTCCGCGGCTCTATGCTCAAATGCGCCCGCGCCTTTATTGACCACATGGTTGCGAAGGGCGAGATCGACTACTCTCACATTGGCCTGGCGTATTCGGTGGGCCTTTCCCAGGAGCTGCGCGACGACATGGAAGTCTATGCGCACGACCTGGGCTTTAAGGACGTTACCTGGACTCAGGTCGGTGGCGTCATCTCGAGCCATTGCGGCCCGACCGCCTTCGGCGCGGTGCTCACGCTCAAGGCGTAAGGCCTGGCGTCTATCGATTTCTATTGCCTCGGCGGCGGGCGGGTTGAGACAATCTTCCCGCCGCTTTTGCGTAGGGTCAAATAGGCAACCCAATTGACCGCTAAACCGTTTCACCATCATGCATATGGGCTAGAATGACTCTGGCATTTATGTAGCTAAAACCAATGAGAGGCAAGGTACCGGGAATGGCTGAGATGACGCTCGAGGGTGTGGACGCTCGTCCCGAGGACTCTGCGTTTGCCCTGGGCCGCGTGCATTCGATTGAGACGATGGGGACGGTCGATGGACCCGGCATCCGCTTTGTGGTGTTTGTTCAGGGCTGCCCCATGCGCTGTGCGTATTGCCACAACCCCGATACCTGGTCGGTGAACGGCGGCACCATGGTGACCGTCGAGCACCTGATGGACGAGTTCCAGAGCAACCATGAGTTTTACCGCAGCGGTGGTATTACGGTGTCCGGCGGCGAGCCGCTCCTGCAGCCCGCGTTTTTGACCGACCTGTTCCGCGCAATGCACAACAACCCCGATGGCCGCGTGCATACCTGCTTGGATAGCTGCGGCTATGCGTTCGATCCCGCGCATCCCGAGAAGTTCGATGCCGTACTCAACGAGACCGATATGGTGCTGCTCGACATTAAACACGCCGATCCCGTCGAGCATAAAAAGCTGACCGGTTGCGATCCCGCACGCATTCTGGCGTTTGGTGACGAGCTTGCGCGTCGCAAGATTAAGGTCGTTATCCGCCACGTGGTGGTGCCGGGCATTACCGATACGGTTGAGGAGTGCGAGGCGCTCGGCCGCCTGATCGCCCCGTGGCATAACGTGGTCGGTCTGGAAATGCTGCCGTATCACACGATGGGTGTCGTCAAGTATGAGCAGCTGGGGATTCCCTATAAGCTCGAGGGCGTTCCACAGATGGATACCGCGCGCATGCCCGAGCTGCGCAGCGCCGTCATGACGGGCATGAAAAAGCGCCGCGCGGAACTCAAAAACGCCATCGGCTAGCGATCCATTTTCGCCCCCAAGGGCACTCATTGGGGACAGACTTAAATGAGTGCCCCCGGACACCAAGCTGATTGCCAAAGAGCCCCGTCAAGTTGCGGTGGAATAGTTCTTGTTTTTCGGCTTATGCCGCCCAAACAGGAACTATTTCACCGCAACTGCGTTTTGGACAGAGATGCGCAACAGAATCGTGCCATTTGGATAAATACGCTTGTGGTTTCTTTAAAGACACCTTAAACGCTGCTGAATATCTTTGGAAAGAAATGCCTGCTCGGTATTATGCTGCTCGTATATAAACGGTAGCAGTCAGGAGACCACGTGCGAAACAACGCATCGCGGGACGAGTATGTGCCGCAGCATGGCAGCAGATATGAGACGAAGGGCACGCCTTCGCGTGGCCTCGCTGCCACTCGCATCCGCGTGACGAAGATTGCCGCCATTGGGATGCTAACGTTGGCGGTTATTATCCTCGGAATTACCGCCAAAACCTACGCGTCGGAGCGAATGGCACACTCAGATGCGTCAACGGTACAGATGCAAAACAAAAAGGTCTCTGAAGCTAAAGCCACCGCAAGTCAAACCCTGTCGACAGCGAGCCTTAAGACGAGGCTTTCGAAGGCGGACTTTAACGATATTCCCTCAGGCGATACCGTGCAGACCTTCTCATTGGTTGATGATCAGATCCCCGCCCTGGAGGATGGGAGCCTCGCCGCGCTCCAAGATGCCCTTGATCAGGCCCAGGAATTGGGCGATGTGGGCGTGGTGTTTTACGATTTGTCGAGCGGCAAGGGCGTGACGTATAACGCCGATGTCGAGGTTTACGGCGCGAGTAGCTACAAGGCACTCTATGCGTTGTACATCTGCGAATCCCTGGTCGAGACGGGTCAGGTCTCACTCGATGATTCCCTTGGCACCTATGGTGGCTATAACATGGGCTGGCAGACGGTGCGCGACCTAATCGAGGCCGCGGTCGTTAATTCGGATAACGATTCGTTTATTGCGTTACGCGCGGCGTTTGACCATGCCGGTTACGAGGATTGGATTGTCAGTCTTGGCATCGATTACGATACCGCGCTCGATCCGATGAGTGATTTTCCCACCTATTGCCCGCGCACCTCGGCCAAGTTGTGGCGCGAGATGAGCGAGTATTTGAGCTGTGGCAGCGAGGCCTCCCAGTGGTTATCTGAACTGTTGTCATCAACATCGCGCTCATTTATCCGTGATGGGATTGCGGACGACCAAGCCTTGGTGCGCAACAAGGCAGGCTGGATTAGCGAGGATGGTTGCTATTCGACATGCGATGCGGGCCTTATCGACATCGATGGCCGTACCTATGTCATGAGCATCATGACATCGATGCCGTGGAGCGACCACTCGAGCGAGGCTGTGGCCGCGATTGCAAAGGCGCTCTTTGATGTGCGGTCCTCGTTGGCCTAGCGACTTCGTAAAAAGTGAAAGATCCAAAATGCTGGTACCATACCGTGGATAAGCAATTTGTACGGATTTGGGGGATGGCATGGCAACCATCGCGATCATAGGCGCACTCGAAAAAGAGGTTGCGCAGATTAAGGAAGAACTGAGTGGCGCGCATGAGGCGCAGGAGGCGGGCTTGACCGTTGTGAGCGGCGAGCTTGACGGTCTGACGGTGGTCGCCACGACCGCTGGCATGGGTACCGTGAACGCCGCTGCCGCAACGCAGCATCTCATCAGCAAATACGCTCCGCAGGCCGTTGTGTTTTCGGGTATCGCGGGAGGCCTAAACCCTAAACTGCATATTAACGACGTGGTTATAGGCAAGTGCCTGCGCTATCTTGATACCGATACGGCACTCATCGCCGAGTCTGCGCCGGGGCTCGAGGAGTTTGTCTCGACGCCGGCGTTGGCTGATGTTGCCGCCGCCGTGCTTGCCGAGCATGGATTTGTGGATGCCTCGGCGGATAAGACTTCTACTGAGAAGGACCCCAAACAGTTCCTGTGCGGCACTATCGCCACGGGTGACCGCTTTGTTACGGGTGACGCCATGCGTAACGCTGCTATTGAGGCCACGCATGCCGATTGCGTCGAGATGGAGGGCGCGGCAATTGCGCACATCGCGGCCAAGAATGGTGTCGATTGCCTAGTGCTGCGCGCTATCAGCGATAATTGTGACGAGGCATATGACGCGTTTTGCGAGCGCGAGTTCGATCTGGATGAGTACGCCCGTACCGCGAGCGGCATCACGCTTGACATCGTTCGTCGTATCGCCGCCGCGCAATAGCACGCCCGTTTTGTAAGAACCTACGACCAAGGAGTGTCCATGGCCGATTCCATTAACTACCAGCTTGCCAAGTTCGTTGCCAGCTATGGCAAGGTTTCGCAGATTCCCGAGTCCACCTGCCCCGAGGTGAGCTTCGTCGGCCGCTCCAACGTGGGCAAGTCGTCGATCATGAACAAGCTTTTTGGCCGCAAAAACCTGGTCAAGGTTTCGAGCACGCCGGGCAAGACGAGCAACATCAACTTCTTTGAGGCTGACGACGTGCACTTCGTCGACCTGCCGGGCTATGGTTTCGCCCGTCGTTCCAAGGCCGAGCGCGACCGTTGGGCCGAGCTCATCGGCGACTTCTTTGACTCCGAGCGCAGCTTTAACCTGGTTGTATCGCTGGTGGACATTCGCCACGACCCGAGCAAGCTCGACCATGACATGATCGACTACCTGCAGGGCAACGAGTTCAACTTTATCGTCTGCCTCACCAAGGCCGACAAGCTCAGCCGCACCCAACAGGCCCGCCAGGCAGCAGCCATCAAAAAGCAGCTCAACGTCCCGGCCGAGAACGTGATCATCACAAGCTCCCAGACCGGTACCGGCATCGACGAACTCAAAAAGCGCATCGCCGAGGCCTGCCTCTAGGGCATGCCGCACTGTCAAACAACTTTTGTCTATCTATATCACCCCAGTGATAGTTATTGGTAAACTATCACTGGGGTGATATTTTTGTTTGGAGGTCGATATGGAGCTTTGGCACGGGTCGGAGGTTGTTGTCGAGCATCCGTCGTTGGATAAATGCAGACAATTCAATGACTATGGGTGTGGGTTTTATTGCACGCCACATGAGGAAATGGCAATGGAGTGGGCATGTCGGACCGAGTCCGATGGTATCGCGAATCGATATGAGCTCGATATGGATGGTCTTGCGGTCTTGGATTTGGAGTCCGGGGAGTTTTCAATTCTCAATTGGCTTGCGATTTTGGCTAACAATAGGGAGTTCAATGTTTCGACACCGCTGGCGCGCGAAGGACTTCGCTATCTGCTGGATAACTGCCTGATTGATATTTCTCCCTATGACGTAATTCGAGGTTATCGCGCCGACGATTCCTACTTTTCGTTTGCAAGACAGTTCGTTAATGGCATGATCTCGCTTAGGCAACTGCAACTCATTATGCGTTTGGGCGATTTGGGCATCCAATACGCTCTTATGAGTGAGCGTGCGTTTTCAGCAATCAGATTCCGCGAATGGAGGCAGGCGTTGGGATCTGAGTATTATCCCAAGCGCTTTAAGCGAGAGCAGAACGCGCGGCGCAAGTACCTGGAAACTGTGAATGGATTCGACTCTGAGGGCGTCTACATTAGGGATTTAATGACAGGGAGGGTTGATTTAGATGATCCAAGAGTTGACGAATTGTGGACCGAGTAGAACATATCCCGTCTATTACCTTGAGGATGCAATGAGCAACCTCGGCGACTGCTTCGACTATGCCGTGAACGACTATGGAGCGGAAGGGTCCGAGGTCGCTGAACTCTTTTGCCTGAGCGGCGTAGCCCGTGAGTTTGAGCGTGGCAACGCATGGGTCGTATCGGGAAAATCGGGCGTTGAGCTGTTCGCGCTTATCGCTGAAAGGTCCGGCTATCAGAGCGGGTTTATACCGGATCGCACCTATCGTTTTGAGAAGACGCCAGAGTATTGGACAGGCTGGATACTGGCATATCTGCAGTGGCGTTTAGGGGAGTCTTTCGAAGACCTGCTGCATGTCGTTCCGTTTGACGCACTGCGCAGTCTGTACTATCCCTGGCACGAAGCCTCGGAGGAACGCGTGGCTCGCCTCGTCTGCGATATGGCGAAAAAAGCGTCCAGGCAAACCAAACTTGCGTTAGCAAGAAAGAAGCTTAAGAAAACCCAACAAGATCTAGCATACGAATCGGGTGTGTCACTCCGCTCAATCCAAATGTACGAGCAGCGCCAGAGAAACATCAATGAAGCTTCGGTAACAAGCGTAAGAGCCATAGCAAAAGCCCTCCACTGCAACATCGAAGATCTCCTAGAGCCAGTCTTCGAATACAAAGAAACCAGCGCCGCCTAAACCAATATATTGCCAAGGTTTGTATCTAGTAAGCGCTCCTTACCAGCAAGAGTCCCTACCAATAGATAGCGGCTTAAAGGGCCGAAATCGTATGAATGGCATTGCGACTTCCAAATGGGTGACTGCTGCTTGAAAAGCTATAGAAATAGGGGCCGATTTAACGGCCCCAAGCATCGCATAAATGACATATACGTTTTATCAACTATTTCTTGTTTTTAACCCATTTGCAGATACGCCAAATAAGCACTCCGACGAGAATCCAAACGAGAGCGATCATAATGTCTGAGCGTGCAGGAATTGGGATCATTGAACTTCCTCAATTGATGTGAGTCTAGTTTGCATAGGTGTGGAGCGTGCTGCCTTCCATGGTCGCTTGCAACACGGCGATACCGGACGTCATCCCCATCGATTCATAGTTGAGTCGATATGTCGCCTGTTTCGAGTTCCATATAAAGGACTCGTTAGTTACCGTACAGCCGATAGTCGTATAGTTTTGTCCCCAAGCGCTGGTAATGAGCGAGTTCGCTATCTTGATCTTGAATTCGCGATAAATAAAAGGACTGTTGTAATAGATAGTCCAAGTTCCAGATGCGTTGTTGTAGTAACTGTCCCATATCAGGCTGGGTTCATTGGTTTTTTTAATTCCTATTACTGCAACGGTCCCATCCTTAAGCTTGATTTGATGAGACTGCTCGGGACCTTTCGTTAAATCAAAATCTTGGGTTGCGCCAGAAATTGCGACAGCATCGCTTTCTGCAGCATAAGCAGTCGAAGGGCTAAACGAGAAACATATCGGTAATATCAAAAGTATCGAGAGGAAAAACGAAGCTTTGAGTGTGCGTAACACTTTGACCACCTCCATACTGCGATGCCTAGTTAAATAGTAGCATAGATAAACAGTTTATTATGTAACCTAAAAAGCCCCTATCTGCCCGGTGCCCCTTCAAAGCGTGGGTCCCTGTAGACATCCTCAGCAAGGTAAACGCAGGGATGGTCGGGGTGTTCCCCTCAAAATTATTCCGCAGCGCGAAGGCCTCTCGTCTGTGGCTCCGTTGGAGCACAAGATTAAATCAGCGAATGCGATTATCCTGTCGAGGCTGCGCAGGTCCCCTTGGGGCTTCCCCTGAAAACAATCCGCAGATCGAATTGCCCCGTCGCGCGAAGCGCACGACGGGGCAATTCATGATCGAGGACGTTTTCAGGGGAAGCCCCAAGGGGACCGGTGAGAGCAATGAGGCAGGGCGCTACAGGTACTCGATTTGAGCGCCCTCGGTGTCGCACGTCAGAATATGCGTGTCACACTTGGGGAACTGCTCACGCAGCTTGACCTGCAGGAACTTTGCCACGATGGTGTCGTCAGTCACGGCCATGAGGGTCGAGCCCGAACCACTAATCCAGATGGTCTTGGCGCCTCCGTTAAGGCAGGTGTCGCGCACGGCGTTGTAGTCGGGGATGAGGCGGCGGCGATAGGGCTCCTGAATGCGGTCGTCATTAGCGGCGGCAATCAGGTCCAGATCGCCGGTCTCCAGGCCGCGCGTCATGCCGGCGATGCGGCCCATTTGCCATACGGCAGTGGAGAGTGGAATCTCCTGCGGCACAACCTTGCGCGCCTCGCTCGTATGTACCTCGTAGGGCGGAATCACGGTAATAAAACGCAAGCGATCGCTTACCTCGTAGCGCAGGCACTGGGGAAGCGAATCGGTCGGCGTAAAGGAGCAGACGGCGCCGCCCAGGATAGCGGGGGCGACGTTATCGGGATGCCCTTCGACCTCGGTGGCAATGCGGACGAGCTCGGCGCGGTCGACGGTGTGGCCCGTCAGCGCGGCGGCCGCCATGATGCCAGCGACGACGCAGGTTGAGCTGGAACCCAGGCCGCGGGCGACGGGCACGTCGGTCTGAATGTCGATGGCGACGGGGAAGGCCGGCTCGCCCCATGCGGCCAGTGCATCCACAAAGCTCACGTAGACCAGGTTATTCTCGTTTTGGAACTCCTCGGGGCAGCCCGTGATGGTGAGCTTGTCGGCGCGCTCGAAGGTGAAGTGCGAGTAGAGGCTGACGGCCATGCCGAGGGTATCGTAGCCGATGCCTAGGTTGGCGCTGGTTGCTGGGACGGTGATTTTGATCATGTGGGTCCTCCTGGGCGGGTCTGGCCGTTTAGTTCGCTGCTCGGGCAGTCCTGGCTCGCTCGGAAAGCACATTAAGTGCTTTCCGGCTCGTGCGGAACTCGCGACGAACTAAACGGCCAGACCCGCTCGCATGCTCGTCATCATTCCGAAAGCTAAATAAAAAGAAGGTGCGCCGGCTTTCGCCGGCGCTTAATAAGGGGTTTAGTTGGTAGCCATCTTTTTTGCTGCGGACTCGACGTAGCTTGCCATCTCATCGACGTCGCAGACGTCTTCGAAGCGGACGGGCTTGGATTCGAGTTCGGCGAGCTGGGTCGGGGCGACCGTGTTGGTGGCCTGCTCGAGCACACGCATAGCCTCAAAATCATCCTCGGGAACGTCGAGGCCCAGGGCGTCGCAGCAGGCGCGCGGGAACTTGTAGGGGCTTGCGGTCGAAAGCAGCACGCGGGCCTTGGCACCCTCGGCGGGAGCGACTTTTTCAAAGACGTGATAGCCGCAAGCGGTGTGCGGGTCGATCACGTAGCCGTTCGCATCCCAGCAGCTCTTGATGGCAGTGCGGACCTCGTCCTCGCTGGCCCAACCGCAGCCAAAGACGCTCTGAATCTTTGCCAGCAGGTCGGCGGGAACCTCGTAGCGACCAGTCTGTGCCAGCTGCTCCATAAGGCCGGCAACGAGCTCGCAGTCGCCGTTGGACAGGAAGTACAGCATGCGCTCCAGGTTGGAGCTAATAAGGATGTCCATCGACGGCGAGATGGTCGTGAAGAACGGGCGGTTACGGTCGTAAACGCCGGTGGTCAGGAAGTCGGCAAGCACGTTGTTCTTGTCGCTCGCCACGACGAGCTTGGCGACGGGCAGACCCATGCGCTTGGCGTAGTAGCCGGCCAAGATATCGCCAAAGTTGCCGGTCGGTACGCAGAACTCCACGGCGTCGCCGGCCTCGATGGCGCCGGCGCGCAGCAGCTGCGCATAGGCGGCAAAGTAG
>CAUDVX010000057.1 GCA_958452935.1 uncultured Collinsella sp.
GCCACACTGGTCTGCGGAGTGTTCTGAAAACTAAGCCCGGCCCCCGCCTGCGGTGACGCTGCTGCGAGCGGCCTGCGATGGGGCCGTTGTTGGTTGGGGCCGCTGGGCTGATGTTGGGGCGCGTGGCTGTTGCGGGCCCTAGTCCCGGCGGCGGCCACGGCGCTTTGCGCCTGCCGCCTTGGGGGACTGCGGGGCGTGACGGCAGCTGCGGCGCGTTCGCGCCTACTGCCTGGGGTGACTGCGGGGCGTGACGGCAGCTGCGGCGCTTCGCGCCTGCTGCCTGAGGTGACTTTGGGGTTGGTGCGAATCGGGGTCTAATACTTTCCCGTGAAGTGAACGACCTTATTTGGACCCCCGAAGCATTGGCATATTTTGACCGCTATTTCCTGCGGTTTTGCAGCGTGAATCCTGCGGTTTTTTGGGCTAAAGGTGTGGATGCTCCGGGGCTTCGTTTTTACTCGTTCACTTCTCGGGAAAGTATTAGAGCTCAGCTGATAGAGGTGCCGCTCTGGCGTCGATGCCCCGCGTCTTCTTCGCTTGATTGGGGAAAACAGCCTCGCTTAAGCAATTGCGAGCCCGCCCAGACGTATCTGCGGGGTTGTCTGCACAATTCGCGGTATTATGTTGCGGAGTTTTGAAAGGAGCCGCTGGTGGTCACGACGACGTTTGCTTCGCCTTTGGGCGAAATCTTGCTTGCCGCTGATGGCCGCGGTTTGACGGGGCTTTGGTTTGAGGGTCAGGAGCACTTTGGCTCTACGCTGCTCAAAGAGGATGCGGAGTATGTCGTAGGTGCCGATGCGGTTTCTGGTACCGGTGGGATGTCTTCGGTAAGTCCAGCAAATGGCGCGGCTTCTTCGGTGCTTGAGCGTTCTTGGGCTTGGCTGAATGCTTATTTTGCGGGGCAGGAGCCTCGGTTTACGCCGCCGTTGCATATGATTGGCACGGCGTTTCAGCGTGAGGTTTGGTTTGAGCTGCTTTCTATCCCGCGTGGCGAGGTCGCTACGTATGGTGAGATCGCCCAGCGTGTTGCGGCTCGACATCGTGTACCGGGAAACGAAGCACCTGTTGTGTCTCCCCGTGCCGTGGGGGCCGCGGTCGCGCGGAATCCTATTTCGATCATTGTGCCGTGCCATCGCGTGGTTGCCGCCGACGGCTCGCTTAACGGATATGCCGGCGGGCTTGACCGCAAGGAGCGGCTGCTTCGGCTTGAGGGCGCGTACGAGGAATAACGTTCGAGCACTTTGCATAGCCAAGACGCCGTGAAAGAACGAGTCGCCGTCTTTTCGCGACCGGCATGCGTCCAAGCGCTCGGCATCTGCGCCTTAAGTTTGGTTAAGCCAAATCCTGCGTATTTGAAAACGCGCAGGTTGAGCAGCTAAGGCTGCGCTAAGACGGCTGGCGGTGCGCTATCATCGGCGGTATCGAAACCTGTAGAGCCGTGCGCCAAAGGAACAACCATGAAGCTGATGCTTGCCGAGGACGAACCCGGCCTCTCCCGCGCCCTTACCGCGATTCTTCAACATAGCGACTACGAGGTCGACACCGCCCTCGACGGTCTGACGGCGCTCGATTATCTGCTCGCCAACGACTATGACGCCGCGATCCTAGACATCATGATGCCCGGCATGGACGGTATCGAGGTTCTCAAGCGTACGCGCGCCGCCGGTAAGCGACTGCCCATCATCATGCTCACGGCAAAAAGCGAGGTGTCCGATAAGGTCGAGGGCCTGGATGCCGGCGCCAACGACTATCTGACTAAGCCGTTTGCCGCCAAGGAGCTGCTCGCGCGCATCCGTGCCATGACGCGTGCCGCGACGGCAATTGACGCCACGACGCTCAGCGTGGGCAACGTGCGCCTCGACACGGCGGCTTGCACGCTTGTGGGTCCCTTGGGTGAGGAACACCTAGCCAATCGTGAGTTTCAGCTTATGGAACTCTTTATGCACAACGCCGGGACGCGCATGCCCACCGAGCGTCTGATGCTCGAGGTTTGGGGCGAGGACGCGCCCGAAGGTGCCAACGTGGTGTGGGTCTATATCTCGTACCTGCGCAAAAAGCTGACGGGACTTGGTGCCGACGTGGCCATTCGTGCATCGCGCAACCAGGGCTATTCGCTCGAGGTTGTCGAGGAAGGCGAGCAGGCGTGAGCGTACGCGCGTGGTGCAAACGCATGACGGAGCGGTTTCACGCCGCCTCGAGTAGTACGGGGCGGGCTAATTCTGTTGACGCATTGGGCTGCCGCCTGCGTCGCAAATTTATCCTCGTTGCCATGGGTGCCGTGACCGTGGTGCTCACGCTCATCATCGTCGGCATCAACATCGTCAATTATTCGCATGTCTGCAAGATGGCCGACGCTCGCCTGGACTATATCCTGGCGGGCAAGGACGGTATCGATTGGGGGGACGAGCCTAAAGACGATCCCGCTAATGGCAAGGATGCCGGCGATAGTCAGGCGGGCGTTCGCATCAGGCACTTCGAAGGCATGACGGCGGAGTCTCCCTTCGACACGCGCTACTTTACGGTGTCGATTGCCGGCGGGCAGGTGACTGATGTCAACACGGCCCGCATTGCCGCGGTGGGTGCCAAGCGTGCCGCCCGCATCGCTGCAGGACTATATTCCAAGGGCTGGACCTCGGGCTTTTCTGGTAACTACCGCTATACGGTTACGGTTCAGGGCGACGAGACAACCTATGTGTTCGTGGACTGCTCGCGCGAGCTTGCAAGCTTTCATTCGTTTTTGAGCGCGAGCGTGGCAATCAGTTGCATTGGCTGGCTGGCGGTGCTGGCAATTGTGGCGGGTGCCTCGGGCGCGGTGATTCGACCGATGGTCGAGAGCTACAGCAAGCAAAAGCGGTTCATTACCGATGCAAGCCATGAGATCAAGACGCCGCTGGCTGTGATTGATGCCGCGAACGAGGTACAAGAGATTGAAAGCGGCGAGAGCGAGTGGACGCAGAGCATTCACGAGCAGGTCGCGCGGCTGACGGCGCTGACGGAGCGTCTGGTGTTTCTGGCGCGTATGGACGAGGGCTCGGCGGGCTTTACCATGACATCGATCGATCTTTCGGAGGCGGTGGACAAGGCGGCGGCGCCGTTTGAGTCGGTGGCGGTTGCGCGCGGCAAGCGCCTGTCGACGTCGATTGCGAGCGGCGTGCGGGCCCATGCCGATGCTGCAGCGGTGGCACAGGTGGTTGAGCTGCTGCTGGACAACGCCACACGCTACGCAAGCGAGGACAGCGTGATCGAGCTAAGCCTGCGTGCCGTTTCGCGCGGTGCGGGCAAAGGCTCGGCCGAGCTTGTCGTATCGAATGCTGTTGATGAGCTGCCCGAGGGTGACCTGGACCGGCTGTTCGACCGCTTCTACCGCGCAGATGTCTCGCGTAACTCCAAGACGGGCGGCTCGGGCGTGGGCCTATCCGTGGTGCGTGCCATCGCCGAAGCCCATGGCGGGAGCGCTTCTGTCTGCGGCCACGGCAACCAGATCACCTTTACCGTCCGGCTCTAGAACCTGCCAAAAAGGGACAGGTTTATTTTGGCAGGTTTCATCTGGGGAAACGCCGGCGGGGAAGGCTGTGGGCGGAGGGTACGTCCCAGCGTGACGCTGCGGAGCGGGATGCACTTTCCTCTTGGGGCGCCTAGCGGAAACTGCATCCCAGTTTGAGGCTTCAGAACGGGACGCAATTTCCCCTAGGGGATATAAGATGCGACGGGCCGCGTCAAGATAATTACCGGATGACCTTGGAGTGTCTGGTTGACTGGCCTAAAACCTGATGCGCGGGGCGGCGGTCTACGCTATTCAGCGCGCTTGATGGGATGACGAACCACAGTCTTAAGTTTCTCCGGCGCACATTTGCGTGGATCGGAGAGATAGATTTCGTGATGTAAGCGGGTGTCTGAGAGGTCGGGGACATAGCCCTGCTCGGTCGTGTATTCATGCATAGCGTTTACGGTCGCCGGCTCGCTGTTGTAGGGTCCGGTATGCATGCATTGAACGCAGAGACCCTCGTCAACTTTAAGCAGCTCGACGGCAGAAAAGTCCAGTTTCTTTTTGGTCGTGGCTTCCGCGACTGCCCAGTCAAAGTCATCTCGGGTGACGAAATCGGGCAGGCGAATGCACGAGATAAAGTTGAAATCGTCCTTGCGTACATAATCGATGTCGCCGCTCGGGGAGTCTTGCCACCAGAATCCCTCGAGCGGCGGTACTACAAAGTCGAAATAGCCCTCGATACTCCTTGAGCCTTTCTTCGACATCTTGACGGTATAGGCGATGCCGTAAAGCAGTGGCAGGGCGTTTTGATACTCGCCACCTTCGGTATTTGGGTCGCCCTTTCCGCGAACGGCAACGTAGCTCATAGGCGGGACAGTTACGATACTCGGCTTGCTTGCAGGTTTGTAGAGCTCCTTGCATTCCTTCTTAAAGTCGAACGCCATGTTGGCCGCCTTTCTGCGTATTGGCCTACTTAGATAGCGGGATCATATCATAGAAACGAACAGCTGTTCGAATGATTCGGCTGACAGATAGAGATGCGTGCGTTGTGTTTGGCGGTCGGCCTGACCCCGTCGATGATTTCTCTGCCTCCCCGGCGCCTCATCTATGGCTGTCGTTTCCCCATATAAAACCTGCCAAAATAAACCTGTCCCTTTTTGGTCGGTGCGAAATGGGTAATACTAAAGAGTTATCCGACCAGATGGGAACCGATCGATGGCCTATATCGAATTCAAAGACGTCATCAAAGCATACGGCGAGGGCGACGCCCGCATTCATGCACTCGACGGCGCGAGCTTTACCGTTGAGCGTGGCGAGCTCGCCATTATCCTGGGCGCCTCGGGTGCCGGCAAGACCACGGCGCTCAACATCCTGGGCGGTATGGATACGGTAACCTCCGGCACCGTGACGGTGGACGGGCGTGACGTGAGCTCCGCCAACGAGGCGCAGCTCGTGGAATACCGTCGTGCCGACGTCGGCTTTGTCTTCCAGTTCTACAATCTGGTCCCCAACCTGACGGCGCTCGAAAACGTCGAGCTCGCGGCGCAAATCTGCCCCGATTCGCTCGATGCCGAACAGACGCTTCGCCAGGTTGGCCTGGGCGAGCGCCTGGGCAACTTTCCGGCACAGCTTTCGGGCGGCGAGCAGCAGCGCGTGTCCATCGCCCGCGCACTGGCAAAGAACCCCAAGCTGCTCCTGTGCGACGAGCCCACGGGCGCGCTCGACTATAAAACCGGCAAGCAGATCTTGCAGCTGCTGCAGGATACCTGCCGCAAGCAGGGCATTACGGTCATCATCATCACGCACAACTCCGCGCTGGCGCCCATGGCCGATCGCCTGATCCGCTTTAAGAGCGGCCGCGTGGAGAGCGAGACGGTCCAGCAAAATCCCGTGCCGATCGAGACGATCGAGTGGTAGCGCCCATGGACCAGGACCGCCAAAACAGCCAAAACCACGATACGGAGCACGCGGGTCGCGACCGGGAGTTCGCGACCTACCGCACGGCCCAAAGCTCAAACGATATGGTGCCGACGGTTTTTCGCCGTGGCATCTACCGTACGATTCGGGGCAGTCTTAAGCGCTTCCTATCTATCGTGGTCATCACCGCGCTTGGCGTGAGCGTGATGTGCGGCCTTAAGGCGGGCTGCGAGGATTTGCGCGATTCGGTCGACGCTTATTTTGACCAGCAGAACGTCTATGACATTAACGTACAGTCGACCTGTGGCCTTACGCGCGACGATCTTGCGGCCATTCAAGAGGTCGACGGCGTCGAGACGGCCGAGGGCATCTACACCGAGACCGCTTACACCGCCGTGGGCACAACGCGCGAGCGCGTGGTCGTGCAAAGTCTCTCCAAGGAGAACATCGATCAGCCGGTGCTGGTGAACGGCGATTTGCCCGAGAGCGCCGATGAGGTCGCGGTGACTTCGAAGTTCCTGAAGGCTTCGGGCAAAAGGCTCGGCGATACCGTGAGTTTTGCCGCCAATGACGCGAGCTCGTCGAACCAAAGCGCCAAGGATCAGTTTGCCGATGGGGACTACACCATCACGGCCGAGGTTCTCGATCCCACCGACGTGAGCTCCGACTCGACAGTCAACGCCTTTCGCGCTGCTTCGGCTGCGGACTATAAGTTCTATGTGAGCGAGGATGCCGCGACATCTTCTTCCTATTCCGCAGTCCACGTGATCGTCGAGGGAGCCAAGAGCCTCAACTCCTATTCGGATGCCTACACGGCAAAGATCAATGAGGTCAAGGGCAATATCGAGAAGATCCGCGAGGAGCGTGAGAAGGCGCGCGCTCAGGAGCTGACGGTCGACACGCCGGCAAGCTTGGATGCGGCCGAGCGCCAGGCGAATATGCTCTTTGGGATTGAACAGGGCAACATCGATCGTATGGCCGAGGGCAGTGAGGAGCGCGTCCAGGCTCAGGCCGAGTTGGACCAGCGCCGCGCCGCCGCCGACCAGCAGTTTGCCGATGCCCGCGCCGAGCTTTCCGACCTGGGCGAATGCACTTGGTACATCCAGGACCGCGGTAACATCGCAAGCTACTCGAGCGTCGAGAGCGATAGTTCCTCAATCGAGGCCATCGCCACCGTGTTCCCGTTTATCTTCTTTATCGTCGCCGTGCTCATCAGCCTTACCACCGCCACGCGTATGGTCGAGGAAGAGCGTACGCTCATTGGCCTGTACAAGGCGCTCGGCTATTCACGCGGGCGTATCCTGTCCAAATACGTAGACTACGCACTGTGGGCGTGTCTGATCGGCGGCGTGCTCGGCAACATCATCGGATTTGTGGGCCTGCCGCTGTTCCTGTTTACGGTGTTCGACGACATGTACTCACTGCCCCAGATGCTGCTTTCGTACGACATCGTGTCCTCAATCGTTTCTGTGGCGCTGTTTGCTGTGGGCGTGGTGGGCGCCACGATTATCGCCTGCCGCCACGAGATGGCCGAGACGCCGGCTTCGCTCATGCGTCCCAAGGCGCCGCGTGCCGGCTCACGCATTCTGCTCGAGCGTATCGGATTTATCTGGCGCCGCATGGGCTTTTTGAACAAGGTGGCAGCGCGTAACCTGTTCCGTTATAAAAAACGTGCCTTTATGACCATCTTTGGCATCGCGGGCTGCACGGCGCTTGTGATTTGCGGCATGGGCATTCGTGATACGTCGGTCGCGCTGTCGCCCAAACAGTACGGGCATATCACGCGCTACGACCTGCTGGCGGTCGCCAATCCCGACGACTTTACGCAGACGTGCGCGGCTCTCGACGAGCGAAGCGCGGCCAAGGATTCCGACGTGACCGTGACCTCGACCCTGCCGATTATGACCGACAACGTCACCTTTACGTTTGGCGGCAAGAGCGAGACCGTGCAGCTGATCGTGGTGCCCGATGACCGCACGGGTGACTTGGGCAATTACGTTCGCCTTGAGGATGAGTCCAAAGAGCCGCTGTCTTTGCGTGACGGAGATGTGTATCTGAGCAAGAGTTCACAGCTGGTGCTGGGGATTCAGCCGGGCGATACAGCACACGTCCAGGATTCGTCGCTCAACGTTGCCAAGGTCAAAGTCAGCGACATTTCGCTCAACTATCTGGGCAACACGCTTTATATGACTCAGGGCACCTATGAGCGCGCGTTCGGTCGAAGCGCACGCCTTAACGGCGTCTTTGTGCTGCTTAAGGGTTCGTCGGCCGACCAGATTGCGTTTAGCAAGAATCTTAAGAGTGACGGCTGGCTAACGATTTCGAGTACGGCCGAGCATTGGGAAAACTATGAAGCGAACTTTACGATTATCAATTCGGTCGTGGTGCTCGTGACCTTTATGGCAGCGTGTCTGTCGTTTGTGGTGGTGTTTACGCTGTCCAACACCAACATCTCCGAGCGCGAACGCGAGCTGGCGACCATCAAGGTGCTGGGCTTCCGCCGTGGTGAGGTGCACCATTACGTCAACAAGGAGACGTTGATTCTCACGGCGATTGGCGCCGCTCTGGGCGTGCCGCTAGGCGGCTTGCTGGCCGAGAGCTTTACCTACATTTTGCAGATGCCGTCGCTGTACTTTGACGTCGAGGTCGAGCCGCTAAGCTACGTGCTCGCCGTGGTGCTTTCCTTTGGCTTTACGTTTATCGTCAATCTCGCCACCAATCGTACCCTCAACAAGATCGACATGGTCGGCGCCCTCAAGAGCGCCGAGTAACCTGCCAAAAAGGGACAGGTTTATTTTGGCAGGTTTTACCTGGCCAAACGCCGGGCACCTACGGGCGACCCGGCGTTTGCCCCGTTTTTGCTGGGGATGTCTGTCGTTCAGTGCTCTTCCTGGCCAATCCAGTGTTGCGCACAGCTCTTAATGTCCTCGGTAAAACCGTCAAGGTCGTCAAGGGTGATCACGCTGTCGATAAGCAAATTGGCTATCTCGCGGTGCATTGTGCTGCGGCGAATGTCGTTTGCAATTACGCCTGAGGACAGCTTGTCTCTATTGAGGCGCTCTTCCAGTGCCCAAAATCTACTGGACGCTTCGCTGTCGCCGTTCAGCATCTCAACGTACTGGCCGATGAGCTTTTCCATATAACGTTCTTGCCATTGGGGAAGCATTTTCTTAAACAGCTTCCAGTCGCTTTCGGCTACGTCGCGCATATGTCCTCCGCTCGTCAAACGGGCTTTCCATTTGCCTTTCATTCTATTTGGTTTTCGCTCGCAGGCATGGATGAGAGGCTCTCTTCAGCCTTCGAGATTGAGCTTGAATGGGTCGTATGCCACAAAACGGGTCTATCTACTACGTTTAATTGGATGCCCTCAACCATGCCGGGAAAACGAAAAATAAAACCGCAGGTAGAAGGCCTGTCGATTTTCGAAAAAGGCGGTCATGGTTGGCCCCATCGAGTTAAACGTAGTAGATTGCCCCTTTTCGTGGCGGACCATCAAACGAACGCCGACGCTTGTGCTGTAGCCGCTCCGACCATTCGTAAGTTGCGGTGGAATAGTTCCTAAACTCGATTACTCAGGGCTAAAACCGGAACTATATCACCGCAACTTAGGGGGGATGGGCGGGGGAGTACTAGTTGGATGCTGCTGTCGGGCTGGGATGGTTTAGGCTCGCTTGCGGTGCTTCCATTGTTTACGGCACCAGCGCATGAGCGCCTTTATGACGGGAATCGTGATGAGGATGGCCCATGCGGGATGGGGTTGCTCCAGGCAGAGCCACATGTAGAGGAACCATGCCTCGGCACTGACCGAATAGACGACATCGATCAGCTTAGATAAGTGGCGTTGGTCGATAAAGTCGCCAAGCGCGTAATAGACGGGAATCAAAAAGACGAGGAAGAGTCCCGTAGCCCATGTGCCGTAGACAATGCCGAGCACCAGATAGGCGAGAGTGACAAGCGCGGGGAAGGGGAATTTGTTCCATGCACGTCCGACCTTGGTGTGGAAATGCTTGCCATGATGGTCGAGCTTGTCATGTGCTTCCTTCCAGCTGGAGAACGTCTCGCCGTCGATGGTGACGGTGCCGTCGTCATTAGTATGCACGCTATGTCCATCGTCCTCAAGCGTATCGACATGCACGCCGTCCGGCCCCACATGCACCTCTTCGCCCTTGCGCTCGTTGGTCACATGGATGCCGTTCCAGCCAACATGGACTTCTTCGCCTTTATTGGGATCAATGACGTGGATGCCGCGCGCGAGGGAAATATCGACAAGTGGTTTGTCGCCGCAATCGGCGTGCTCGGCGGAATCTTCGGCCTCTTTAGCCTCATCCACCGTTTCGGTGCTGCCGTCCTCTGAGCTATCGGCATCACTAGCTGCTTCCCCATACAACAACTCATCCAGCGACACACCATACAGCGCGGCGAGCGCAATAAGGTTATCGGTATCGGGCGAGGATTCGCTGCGCTCCCATTTACTGACAGCCTGGCGACTCACACCCAGCTGGGCGGCAAGCGCCTCCTGAGAAAGCCCGGCAGCTTTGCGGCGATCGACGAGGCGCTGCGCCATCGCAAGATCCATGGTGGTTCCTTTCGTTTGGTGGTCGAATCGAATGAGCCGAGTATGCCGAGAACAACCGGTAGCGACCACCATCTCTAGTTAGAATCTGCCCCAACCCTACCGCAACTACCGGTAGCAACCATCATGACCAGCAATTATGTGACAAATGTCAGTGCTACTCTCAGCTAAGAGCCCGCCACATCCCAAAATCTCAGCCCAGGCACCCGCAGCAAGAAGACGAATAGTCTCGGCCTCCCCAGTTACCGTAGGAGGCTCCAGGGCTTACCTCCCAAATCTTTCCGCAGGACGGAAGGACCCCGCCGCGCGAAG
>CAUDVX010000058.1 GCA_958452935.1 uncultured Collinsella sp.
GTTATTTAAGCTCTGGTTCAAAGAACCTTAACCTTCCTAAAACCTAAGTCATACGCACTTAGATATGCTTATAGTAGTGGACTCAAAAAACTTTATAGTCGATGTATATATGAGCACCGGGTGGGCATATATAAGAGCGTCAAAAGAAGTCCCAGTCACCTAGAAGATGACTCGGCAGTCCTATAAAGGAGTGGTAAACATGGCAAGCATGGTTCCTTATCGTTCGGTTTTTGGCGTCCGTCCCTCTGCAAGCTCGCTGTTCGATCTGTTTGATGATATGAGCGACCTGGCGAACAACTCGATTGCCTCTAAGGCGTTCCCCGTTGACGTTGAGGATAAGGGCGATGGCTATGAGGTCAAGGCTTATCTGACCGGCGTCGCCAAGGACGATATCGATGTCGAGCTTAACGAGGGCCGTCTCTCCATTAGCGTGAATGTCGAGGAAGACGAGGAGAACGAGGGCAAGAACTTCCTGCAGAAGGAGTTCAGCTCGTACAGCGCGACGCGTGGTGTGTATCTCAAGGATGCTTCGAGCGAGGGTCTCTCGGCTAAGTACGCCGACGGCATCCTTACCGTTACGGTTCCCAAGATCGTCGAGAAGAAGAACGTTACGAAGATTTCCATCGACTAACTTCGTTGGTGTTCTGCGCTATTAAAAGATAACAAAAGGGGCCGGGAAGCGATTCCCGGCCCCTTTTGCTGTCTAGGACAGTCTATTGAATGGTTGCTGGCCGATACTGGCTTGCGGGGCGTATCGAGAGATTTCGCGATCCTTGGAGAAGGGTGGCGGAGCTGCCGACCTCGTCATCCAGGGTTGCGGCTAGAGCTTTGGCATAGCTTTTGACGGTAAGACTCGGGCGATTGTTATCTTGGCTGATATGCATGGCAATGAGCTGTTCGGTGCGATCGGTAACAAGCTCGCGTGCGGCTTCGGCGGCCTGATCGTTGGACAGATGCCCTTTTGTAGATAGGATGCGCTCCTGAAGAAAGCGGGGATATTCTCCCTCGCGCAGCATGGTCACATCGTGGTTGCTTTCGAGCGCGAGGACTCGACAATCTTTGAGGGTGTTCATGGCCTGGCTCGATAGTTCTCCGGTGTCGGTGGCAAAGCCGATGGAATCATCGAGGGCGTCGAATCGATAGCCGACTGGATTTATGACATCGTGTGATGTTGAGTAGGTTTGCACCTGGATGCCGGCAATGGATAGGGTGTCACCGGGATCGAATTCCTCGACAGGCAGATGCGAAAGATTTTCTTTGCTCGAAAGTGTGCCCCTGCTGGCAAAGAGGGGGCCGTGCCAGTGCTTGCACCAGACATCGAGGCCCTTGATGTGATCGGTATGCTCATGAGTAATGAGAAGAGCCGAGACGTTGTCTGCCAAGAGCCCCAGTTCTGCCATGCGCTTTAATGTCTCGCGGCGAGAAAGACCGTCGTCAATCATGATGAGCCCCCGGGGGCCTTCGATGAGCGCGCAGTTGCCTTTTGAGCCGCTGCCAAGGATATGAAGGTGCAGACGAGACATAAGATTCCAAAGGATACAATGGGTGCGAACGAATAGAGGAGGAAGCAAATGCCAACGGTATCTCAGCATTATGGACACCATGCCGCATCGTGGGCTGATGATAAAGCTCTGGCAACGCGGCAGACGGCTGCCCCCGTGGTGCTCATGGTATCAGGTGGTGCGGACTCGACGGCTTTGCTCCTTATGGCGTGCACATCAAAGTTGGATATTCAGGATGGGCGTGGTGTAGCTCCCATCGCGCGCGAGCGACTGCACGTGCTGCATGTGAACCATCATCTGCGCGGTGAGGCATCCGATGGCGACGAGGCCTTTGTGCGCGGCCTATGCGCACAATATGGCTTGCCGCTGTGTGTTGAGCATGCCTATTTTGATGATGAATCGGGCAATATCGAGGCGGCTGCCCGCGAGGTGCGCTATGCCGCGGCGCGGAGGTATGTTCGCGAGCTCTGCGCCCAGACAGGGGCACCGCGAACGGCGGCTCGTATCTGCACTGCGCACACGTCTTCTGATCGCGCGGAAACGTTTTTGATGAACGCGATTAGGGGTTCGGGGCCCGCTGGTCTATCGAGCATTCCTCGCCGGAGGAATATCGTGGTGCGTCCCTTGCTCGACCTGACTCATGATGAGCTCGTAGGCTATCTGCAGGTGCATGGTCAGCCGTGGCGAGAGGACGAGAGCAACGAGGACGTGTCGTACTTGCGTAACTACGTGCGCCATCGGGTGATGCCGGTGGTGGCGCAGCGCAACGCGAGCGTCTGTAAGACGATTGGCGCCGCCTGCGAGATCTTAGGCGATGAGGACGCCTTTCTTTCCCAGCTTTCCGCACAGGCGTTTCGAAGCTGCCTGCGTAAGGAGGCGGCGGGTGCACTGGTGCTCGATGCGCGCCGTCTTGCCGCGGCCGAGGTGGTGATTGCCCGGCGCATGGTGCGACTGGCAATTAAGCGTATCGACCCCGACGCTCGCCCGGAGATGCGGCATGTGGAGCGCGTGCTCGCCTGTGTCGCCGAAGGCTCGGGTTCGCTCACGCTGCCGGCGGGAATCGATGCACGCGTGGAGTTTGGCATGCTGTCATTCAAGGCCCCGGCGGCGCGCGAGGGGTTAGTTGCCGATTGGGTCACCATTCCCGGTCGATTGCCGCTAGGGGCGGGCCGCATCCTGGTGGCAGAGCCGATGGCTGTGGAGCCGGGGTGTGATATTGTGCGCCGTGCCCGCGAACTCGCGGGTGCCGGAGGGGTGGCCGCTATGGTGGATGCCGCGACGCTGGGCTTTGCCGATCGCGATAGCGAACGGATGCTCGCCGGCTCGCGCGGGGAGATTCCCGCCGAGGCGCGTTTGGCGCGTCTGTGGGTAGACGGTCCCGTGCCGGGGGATGTGATGTGTCCGTTGGGCATGAGTGGGCGAAGTAAGAAGGTGTCCGACCTGCTCAACGAGGCTCGTATTCCCGTCTCTGAGCGCGCAGGCGTTCCTGTGGTGAGAACGGCTCCGGGAGGTGCCGTGGTATGGGTCGCAGGCGTTCGCACGGACGAGCGTTTTAAATGCACGGCCGCAACGCGCGTGGCGTATCTGCTTCGCGTGGTCGATGCGGAATAGCGTTCCACGTCAGCTATTCTGTGCGACGTTGACGGTATTCCCGCGCTGATGGCGTACGGGCTGGAAAATATACCCCGTGCGCTGCTAGAATGTGAAGTTCGCGTCCATACGGCGGTGTGTGGGCGATAAGCACAAGAAAGGGTTGTCATGGCTTCTCAACATCCGGATATCGAGAAGGTTCTGTTTACGCAGGAGGATATCGACGGTATCGTCTCTCGCCTAGGCGAGCAGATTACTCGCGACTACGCGGGTAAGGATCTGGTGCTGATTGCGGTCCTGCGCGGCGCCGTGGTCTTTATGGGCGACCTGATGCGCAAGATCGAGCTGCCGACCAACATTGATTTCATGGCTGTTTCGAGCTATGGCGACGGTGTGAAGTCCTCGGGTATCGTGCGTATCATTAAGGACCTGGATATCGACATCCGCGGTCGCGACGTGCTGATCGTCGAGGACATTCTGGACTCGGGCCTGACGCTCAAGTATCTGATGAAGAACCTCGAGAGCCGCAAGCCCGCTTCTCTGGAGGTCGCCGCCTTCCTGTGGAAGGACGTTGAGGACCGTACCTCGGCCATCACGCCCAAGTATGTTGGAACCCATTGCCCCGATGCCTTTGTGGTGGGCTACGGCCTCGACTATGCCGAGCGCTATCGTAACCTTCCGTATCTGGGCATTTTGAAACCGGAGGTTTATTCGTAAGATGCCCGACGACCGTAACGATAACAATTCCCAGACTCCCCGGGAGCCTAAGATCCCGGGGATGCCCGGAGGCAAGAAGCCCACGCGTACGGGCTGGCTGTATTTTATTTTGGCTTGCGCGCTTCTGGGCTACGCCTTCTTTAACATGGGCTCCGGCTTTGCCAATTCCAGCAATACCGTAAAGCTCGCGACGAGCGAGATGGTGAGCGCCATCAAGCAGGATCGCGTCGAAGATCTGACCTATACGGTTCAAGACGGAAGCGTGACGGGTCATTACTGGAAGACGAAGAAGGACAAGGGCGATACGAGCGAGCTCAAGAGCTTCTCCTCGACCTATGTCGGCTCCGATTCGCTTGCCGAGCTTATGGCGGAACACCCCGATACCAAATACATCGTCAACACCAATGACCCCGATTTTTGGGGCGACTTGGCGATGAGCGTGCTTCCGACGATCGCCCTGATCGCCATCATGTTCTACTTTATGCGCCAGATGATGGGCGCCAACAACAGGAACATGCAGTTTGGCAAGACCAACGCCAAGACCAACGAGGCCACGCGCCCCAAGGTCAAGTTTGAAGACGTTGCCGGCGTGGACGAGGCAGTCGAGGAGCTCGAGGAGATCCGTGACTTTTTGAGCGATCCGGACCGCTATCGCAAACTGGGCGCCAAGATCCCGCGTGGCGTGTTGCTGGTGGGCCCTCCGGGCACCGGTAAAACGCTGCTGGCCAAGGCCGTTGCCGGCGAGGCGGGCGTGCCGTTCTTTAGCATCTCGGGTTCCGACTTTGTCGATATGTTCGTGGGTGTCGGCGCCAGCCGTGTGCGCGACCTCTTTAAGGAGGCCAAGTCCCAGGCCCCGTCGATCATCTTCATCGATGAGATCGATGCTGTGGGACGTCAGCGCGGAGCTGGCTTGGGCGGCGGTCACGACGAGCGCGAGCAGACGCTCAACCAGCTGCTGGTCGAGATGGACGGTTTTGAGGAGAGCGAGTCGGTCATCCTGATCGCTGCAACCAACCGTCCTGACATCCTGGATCCGGCGTTGCTGCGCCCCGGTCGTTTTGACCGTCAGGTTACGGTTGACCGTCCGGATGTGAAGGGCCGCGAGCAGATCTTGCGCGTGCATGCCGAGAACAAGCCGATGGACGAGGACGTGAAGTTTGAGAAGCTCGCCCAGATGACCGTTGGCTTCACCGGCGCCGATCTGGCAAATCTGCTCAACGAGTCTGCGCTGCTGGCTGCCCGCCGCCATCGTTCCGTGATCTCGATGGACGAGGTCGAGGAATCGATGGAGCGCGTGATTGCCGGTCCGCAGCGCAAGGGTCGCGTGATGACCGAGGCCGAGCGCACCACGATCGCCTACCACGAGAGCGGCCATGCCCTGGTGGGTCACATCCTGGAGCACTCCGATCCGGTTCACAAGATCTCGATCGTCAGCCGCGGCCAGGCGCTGGGCTACACGCTGCAGCTTCCGCAGGAGGACCACTTCCTCAAGACCAAGAACGAGATGCTTGACGAGCTTGCCGTGTTCTTGGGCGGTCGCGTTGCCGAGGAACTCATGTGCGACGACATCACGTCGGGCGCGAGCAACGATCTGGAGCGCGCGACCAAGATGGCGCGCGAGATGGTCACGCGCCTGGGCATGAGCGAGGAGCTTGGAACGCAGGTGTTTGGCGAGGCGCAGCATCAGGTGTTCCTGGGCCGCGACTACGCCGATCACCAGGATTACTCCGAGGAGACGGCGCGCCGCATCGACATCGAGGTCCAGCGCATTATGCGTGAGGCCCATCGTCGTGCGGTCGAGATTTTGGATGCCCGTCGCGACCAGCTCGATTTGATGGCCAAGGTGTTGCTTGAGCGCGAGACCGTCGAAGGCGACGCCGTGAATGCCCTGCTCGACAACGAGTGGGACGCCTACCTTGAGCGCGAGGGCGATATCCTGGCGGCCAAGGAGGAGCGCAATGCCAAGGCGGCCGGCATGCCGACCAAGAAGCGTGCGCCTCGTATGAGCGAGGAGGAGCTGGCGGCCGATGCCGCGGCATTTGCGCAGGCGGCCATGCAGGAGGATGCCGAAGCCGCATCCGATGATGCTGACGATGACCATGCCGTCGTCGATGCCGACACCGACGCCGACAAATAGTCTTTGTGGCGAAAGCCTCCGCGGGGAAACCTGCGGAGGCTTTTTCTTTTTGTTGATTGGGGACAGACTTAAATGAGCGTTTTCACGCATTTAAGTCTGTCCCCAATCAACATTGCTGCGGCACTTTGCTCGGCTAAAGCGTACAATAGCGCCTATGCGAAAGGGGAACAGATGATCAACGAAACTATGTATGCTCGCGGTGCGGAAAGCTCCATCATCCGTGAGATTTTTAGCTATGGCCTTGAGCGCAAGGCGCAGATCGGTGCGGAAAACGTATTTGATTTTTCGCTGGGCAATCCGAGCGTTCCGGCACCCGCTGCTGTGGCGGAGTCCATTAAGAAGGCCCTGGAGCTGCCGAGTGACCAGTTGCACGGCTACACCCCCGCTCCGGGCCTGCCACAATGTCGAGCAGCCGTCGCCGAATCGCTCAACCGCCGCTTTGGAACGAACTATGAGGGTAAGGACGTCTTTATGACGGTGGGTGCCGCGGCCTCGCTCACCTGCACGCTCAACGCCGTTACGAACCCGGGCGACGAGGTTATTGTTATCGCCCCGTACTTTCCGGAGTATCGCGTTTGGATTGAGAAGGCCGGCTGTACGTGTGTTGAGGCGCTCGCCGATGAAGATACGTTCCAGCTGAGCGTGGACAACGTGCTCAAGGCGATTACCGATAAGACGACTGCCGTCATCATCGACTCGCCCAACAATCCGACTGGTGCCGTATATACACGCAACACGCTGACGCGACTGGCCAATGTTCTGCGCGAGGCCAACGCTCAGCGTGATCCCGAGAATCCGATTATGCTCATCTCGGATGAGCCGTACCGCGAGATCGCGTACGGTGCCGAGGTGCCTTGGGTGCCCTCGATCTACGAGCACACCATCGTGTGCTACTCGTATTCCAAGTCGCTGTCGCTGCCGGGTGAGCGCGTGGGGTGGATCTTGGTTCCCAACACCAATCCGCAGGCTGCCCGTCTGATGCCGGCTGTTGCGGGTGCTGCCCGTACGCTGGGTTTTGTATGCGCACCGGCACTCTTCCAGCGCGTGATCATCGATTGCATCGATGAGCCGAGTGATGTCGGGGCCTATGCCCGCAACCGCACGGCGCTCACCGATGCTTTGACGGACTACGGCTATACCTATGTTGAGCCGGACGGTGCTTTCTACCTGTGGGTGAAGGCACTCGAGCCCGATGCGAATGCGTTTTGCGAGCGCGCAAAGAAGTATGAGTTGCTTGCGGTCCCCTCGGACAGCTTTGGTATGCCGGGTTGGTTCCGCCTGGGCTATTGCGTGAGTTACGAAACGATTGTCAATTCGCTACCCGCTTGGAAACAGTTGGCGGACGAGTATCGTTAAAAGTAAAGCGCTCTGCCTACAATGTTTTACGTGAAACGGGGTTTGGTGTTAAGCCGGACCCCGTTGTCATGGACGTTGTGTCTTTGGGATGGAGTGGTTTTACGACTATCGAAGGCTATGCGTACAATGAATATAAGCGACGGCCGTGCCAGATAAGGAGACCTGATGCCCTACCTGCTTTCTTGTGACATTCATACCCATACGATGTTCTCTGCGCATGCATATTCGACCATTGAGGAGAATGTGTACTGGGCGGCAGAGCGTGGCCTGCAGGTGCTCGGATCTGCCGACCATCTGAGCTCTATGGTTACGGCTTGCCCCAATGACCTGCGCAGTTACCAATTCTTTATCAACCAGGATATCTGGCCGCGCATTTGGAGCGGCGTGCTGGTGCTGCGTGGTGCCGAGGCCGATATCGTTTCGCTGGACGGAAGCCTGTTTGGCGAGGACACTCCTGTCACGCTCGATATCGCCGGCGATTCGTACAGCCGTCAGCATTCGCTGTTCGATTTGGTTACGCGAAATTTGGATTATTTGGTTGCGAGCGTGCATAATCCGCAGATTGCTGAAGGCGCGACGCTGGCCCAGACGACCGAGATGTATATCAATGCCCTGGAGCACCCCAAGGTGTTCATGCTGGGTCACACGGGGCGTTCGGGCGTGCCGTTCGATATCGACGAGGTGCTGTTGGCAGCTAAGGCCAAGCACAAGATTATCGAGATCAACAACCATAGTCTTGAACACGGTGTCGACACTGAGCATTGGGCCGTATGCCGCAAGATCGCCGAGCGCTGCGCCGAGCTGGGCGTGAGCATTGGCGTTTCGACCGATGCGCACATTGGCATGGCAATTGGTAAGCTCGATCACGCGCGCAAGATGCTCGACGAGATTCACTTCCCGCTGGATTTGATCGTGACGCGCGACCGCGAGACGCTACTGCGCGAGATGGCGGCAGCCGGCGTGTGCGATCTGCGCAATGGGATGTAGCGGAGTTTATAAACCAAGCGAAGGGGGCGGCCCAGGCGGGTCGCCCCCTTTCTTGTCCCAAAAATCTACTGAGGTTGGTTAGCGGCGTTCGAGGACCGCTACGGTTTCGGTGTGGTCGGTGTGAGGGAACATGTCGACGGGCGTGATCTTGAGCAGGCGATAGCCTCCGTCGAGGAGCTGATGCAGGTCGCGCTCTTGAGTCACGGGGTTGCAGCTGATATAGGTGATGCGGCGCGGCTTAAGCGCGCAGGCAGCTTCGAGGAACTCGGGGGTGGAGCCGGCACGCGGCGGGTCGATGGAAAGAACGTCGATCCGCTCGTTGTTGTCGGCGGCATCTAGGATGTAATCGGTGGCATCGTCGGCCATAAACCAGGCGCTGCGGGTGAGGTCGTTGAGCTCGGCATTGCGACGTGCGTCGGCAATGCCCGCCGGGTTGCGCTCCACGCCGAGCAGCATAATGCCGACACCTCTGTCCTGGGCATCCTTCGCGGCGCACAGACCGATGGTGCCGCTGCCGCAGTACGCGTCCATAAGAATGTCACCCTGCTGCAGATCCATACCGTCAATGGCGAGCTGATAGAGCAGTTCGGTTTGCTGCGGGTTGGTCTGATAAAACGCGGTGGGGGAGATATCGAAGTCGCAGCCGAGCAGCTGATCGCGCATGCACTCGGCACCATAGGCGATACGAGTTTCCTCACCCAAGATGGCGTTACCGGGACGGCCATTGATATTTTTGGCAACGGTGACGATATGCGGATCGAGTGCCGCGACGGCCTCAAAGAACTCCTGTGCATGCGGTAAGTCACGCTGGGCGGTCACGAGCGTAACCATGATCTGGTCGGTGCGCCATCCGCAGCGGACGACGGCATAGCGAAGCAGCCCCAGATGCTTGTCCTCATTAAAGGCGGGAATATGCAGCCGCTCAGCTTCGCGCGCGATGCCGTTGAGAATCTGACGGGCACCCGGCGCCTCGACAGGACACTCGGGCACGGCAACGATTCTGTGCGTGCCGCGCTCAAAGAAACCGCAACGGACAGCACCCTCCTTACCGGGGGCAAAGGGAGTTGCAGCCTTATGACGAAAGCCACGCGGCGCAGGATATTTACCCGGGTCGCCCAGGGTGACGCCCATACCGCGAATAGGATCAACGGCGATGCCCTCGCGCTCGCAAAGAGCAGCAAAAAGCTCCTCCATAGCAGCCTGCTTAGCTGCCAACTG
>CAUDVX010000059.1 GCA_958452935.1 uncultured Collinsella sp.
CCAACTCATCAAGCAGCTTCCCTTGAACGGTAGACTCGCCGCCGGGAAGTACCAGACGGTCAAAGTCCTGCTTCAAATCAGCCGCCTGCCTCAGCTCAATACAGTGTGCGCCCAGCTCGGACAGCCTCGCCTCGTGCTCGGCAAAAGCACCTTGGACCGCCAGCACGGCGACCGTTTGGTCTGCATAATCGCTCATGTGCGATCCTTTCTGCCGGACTAGCGTCCGCGCTCCTCCATGATGATCTCGATCTCGTCGGCGTTGATGCCGACCATGGCCTCGCCCAGGTCCTCCGAAAGCTCGGCAATGAGCTTGGCATCGGTGAAGTTTGCCACGGCCTTGACGATGGCGGCGGCGCGCTTGGCCGGGTCGCCGCTCTTAAAGATGCCCGAGCCGACAAAGACGCCCTCGGCGCCCAGCTGCATCATCAGCGCAGCGTCGGCGGGGGTCGCTACGCCGCCGGCGGCAAAGTTCACGACGGGAAGCTTTCCCGTGGCATGGACCTCGCGCACCAGCTCGACCGGAACCTGCAGTTGCTTGGCTGCCTCAAAGAGCTCGTCATCGCGAAGGGCAATAACGTCGCGGATCTGATTTTGGATCTTGCGCATGTGACGCACAGCCTGAACGACGTCGCCCGTGCCCGGCTCGCCCTTGGTGCGAATCATCGTGGCGCCCTCGGCAACACGGCGCAGCGCCTCGCCCAGGTCGCGGGCACCGCAGACAAACGGGACGTCAAACTGGGTTTTGTCGATGTGGTAGACATCGTCGGCGGGGGAGAGAACCTCGGACTCATCGATGTAGTCGATATCGATGGCCTGAAGGACCTGCGCCTCGACGATGTGACCGATGCGGCACTTGGCCATGACGGGGATGGAGACGGCCTCTTGGATGCCCTTGATCATCTTGGGGTCGCTCATGCGCGAGACGCCGCCCGCGGCACGGATGTCGGCCGGGATGCGCTCGAGTGCCATGACGGCGCAGGCGCCCGCCTCCTCGGCGATGCGTGCCTGCTCGGGCGTGGTGACGTCCATGATGACGCCGCCCTTGAGCATCTGCGCGAGCTCGCGATTGAGTTTGACGCGATCGGCCTTGCTGGTCTGTTCTGCCATGGTTGCTCCCTTGGTTGGCATGTGCATTGCTTGACGGAACATCCTATCGGGGAGCTGGGTATGGCGAAATACTCAGATTTCGAGATAATGACAAGGTCAGACTAATACCAGATTGAATGACTTAATAAGGTCAGGTGATAGGCTCATGCTTGACTACAATTTGGAAAAACGCGGCGGAGCATCGCTCTATGAGTATGTTTACCAGCAAATTCGAGATGATATCGTTGCTGGACGCATTGCGGCGGGGGAGCATCTTCCGTCTAAGCGTGCCTTTGCCAGCCATCTGGGAATCAGTGTCATTACCATCGAGAATGCATATAGCCAGTTACTTGCCGAGGGCTATATTTGCTCAAAGCCGCGTCGTGGCTACTACGCTTGTGAGCTTCCGGATGCACCGGTTTTGCCTTTGGCTGAGACAGAGTTTGATCGAGATTCCGCTCCTGCGGGTCTTAACGCACATGATGTTGATGGACGGGTCGAGCAATTCGACGCACTTTCTCCTTCCACTTTGGAGGCGGCGCGGCTTTGGCAAAGCGCACTGCGGGCGACGCTGGCATCCGAAGACGAGCGCGAAATCTTTTCGCCCGCGCCAGCACAGGGCACCGCTCGGCTACGACGCGCAATTGCTCATCATCTGCGCGGGACAAGGGGTATGAATGTCGACCCCAACAACATTGTTATCGGCGCGGGCGCCCAGCTGCTCGATACCATGTTGGTTCAGCTGCTTGGAGCCGACAAGGTGTATGCCGTTGAAGATCCGGGCTATTTGCGCCTGACGCGCATCTATCAGGCCATGGGTTGCAAAGTTCGGCATATCCCGTTGGATGGTGAGGGCGTGGATTTGAGCGCTCTGCAGAAAACCGGGACCGACGTTCTTCACCTGATGCCGTCCCATCAGTATCCGACCGGCCTTGTGACGAGCATTGCACGTCGCTATGCGCTGCTGAGCTGGGCCGCCGAGCAGCCGGGCCGATATCTCATCGAAGACGACTTCGATTGTGAGTTTCGCCTTGCCGGCAAGCCGATTCCCGCGCTCGCGTCAATCGATGCCGCCCAGTCGGTTATCTACACCAACACGTTTTCGAAGAGCCTTTCATCGGCGTTGCGTTTGGCGTATATGGTGTTGCCCGATGAGCTGATGGAGCGGTTTAGGCACAACCTTGGTTTTTACGCCTCTTCGGTGAGCTCTGTTGACCAGGTTGCCTTGGCGCGTTTGCTGGAATCGGGTGATTACGAGCGACATGTGAACCGCGTGCGCGTGCGCGCTCGCGAGGCGCGCGATGGCCTGGCGGCGCTTGTACGGAAAGCGTTCCCGGCAGGGGAGGTCTCGATCGAGCATGCGGACGCAGGCCTTTACTGCACCGTGGTTGCGGAGCGCGGAGCGGGCGGAAGCTCTTTTGTGCGGGCCCTCACGCGCTCGAGTATCCCTTTTGTCGACATCAGTGACTGTTATTGGTGTGCCGATGGCGCATCTGTCCCTGAAAACTCAAGTCAAATTCTTGTTCAGTATGACGATTTGAGTCCAAAAGTGCTTAATACCTTGGAATTGCAGCTAATGGGAGCACTCTGCAACCTAAGTGAGTAGACCTTTGGAACTTTGGAGACCAGGCAGTTTTGTAACAAGCTATCTACCTGCGGTTTTGAAAAGCAGGATGACCGGCCTGCTCGGGATGTTCAAAAAAGCCTACTCACTTGCCGCGCAAAGTTTCTGCATAAGAAAAAAATGGGGTTTTCAACAGGGCTTCGTCCAGCTTTTGGCAAGCTTTTGGCCAGTTGGGGAGGGCTGTTGAAAACTTAACAGTCCGTTCGGTGCCATTTTTGGTGCGTTCGCCCCAATGTGAGACAGGCTTGGTTGAAATTCGTGTTTTCCTGTGCCTATGAAGGATTTACTTTGTGACATATCGGCTTTTAGATACTGGCGTTTGCCTCCTCAGGTCCGCGCTTTGTGTCCGCCGCTTCCACGGCCGGAAGAAGACCGGCAGCGATATGACCTCGCCCGTAACCCGACGGCTGCGGTTGCGCTCGGCTTTCCGTTGTATACATTGGTTCGGACGAGAAACAAACGGACTTGTCCTGCCAGCATTAGACAGCGGCTGTTTCTTGGTGAGCCCCCCAGGGAATCTGTGCTGGAAACGGAGCATGGATTTTTGATTACGTCTCCTCTACTGACGGCATTCATCATGTCGCGGCATCTGACGGATCTTCAGCTTCTTTTTGTGTTGGCGGAGATGTGCGGCCTGTTTGCGGTGTGTGCTCTGCCGGCGGCACTCGAGGCGGAGCTTTCACGTGCAATTGATTCGGGCGCGATTTCGACAACGTTCGGTTGGGTGCGCTGCCCGTCCGAGGACGGCGCCACTTCAAATTTATGGCGTCGAGACGCTTTGGTTTTGGGCAGAGACCTTGACCGTTTTTGTTCAGATGTTTGCGGGATGCGTTACGGCAATAGATTTATGACGGTATCGCAACTCGTCCCATTGGGCGCCGCGTCGCCTTTTGAGGTCGAGGCGTATTTGTTGCTTGGACTGCCGCGAGCCCTGGGAGGCGAAGGGTTTTGCGGTATAGAGCTCAATGTCGAAGTGACGTTAAGCACAAGTGCTCGAGCGATTGTGGGAAAGTCCCGTGTATATATCGACCTACTACTTTCTACGCCGGACGGCAGGCGACAGGTGGCCATTGAATGTCAGGGAAAGGCCTCGCACGGACGCGCAGGGGATGGCTTGCGTGACGCCGATCGCATGACGGCCCTTCAGGCCATGGGCTACGATGTGCTTCTCCTGACACACAGACAGATATCTGATGAGGATAGATTCCGCGCGATCGTTAAGGCCGTATGCAGGATGCTCGATGCTGAATATCGTGATAAAAGCCCGGATGAGCAAAGGGCTGAGGCATTACTCCGGTCTGAACTATTCGTTGACTGGACAAAATTGGGAGTAATCGACGGAAAGATGCCCGTTAGACGCAAAACAGCTCAATCGTGGACGGCTGCGGTTCTAAGTGAGTAGACTTTTGGCGCTTTGGCGACCAAGCCGTTTTGCAACAAGTCATTTACCTGCGGCTTTATAAAGCAATATGGATGGTGTGCTCGGCAAGTTCCAAAAAGTCTACTCACTTAGTTTTTGACGAGAAACCGATGCCGAAGGCGGTCCTATTTCAGGGAGTTAACAAGTTCGTGAGGCACGAAAAAGGCCCGAACCGTGCGGTTCGGGCCTTATCGAGCTAGAGATTGTCTCTCAGGCGGCTGGCTTAGCCAAAGTAGCGCTTGAGCAGGCCGGCGAAAGCCTTGCCGTGGCGGGCCTCGTCGCGAGCCATCTCGTGCACGGTGTCGTGGATGGCATCGAGACCAGCGGCCTTGGCGCGCTTGGCAAGATCAGTCTTGCCGGCGGTGGCGCCGTTCTCGGCCTCAACGCGCATCTCGAGGTTCTTCTTGGTGGAGTCGGTCACGACCTCGCCCAGGAGCTCGGCGAACTTAGCGGCGTGCTCGGCCTCCTCGTGGGCAACCTTCTCCCAGTACAGGCCGATCTCGGGGTAACCCTCGCGATGAGCGACGCGAGCCATGGCCAGGTACATACCGACCTCGGAGCACTCGCCCTCAAAGTTGGCGCGCAGGTCGGCAACGATGTCCTCGGAGACGCCCTCCATCTTGGCGACGCCCACGACGTGCTCGGCAGCCCACTCGAGCTGGCCCTCCTCCTGCTTCAGGAAACGAGAACCGGGAACGCCGCACTGGGGGCACTTAAAATCCTCGGGCAGCTGGTCGCCGTCGAACTCTTCCACATAACCGCAAACGGGGCAAACAAACTTCATGATTCGATCCTTTCGATCGATGGCGATTGCGCGCTCGTCCGGTCCCGTAAGGGCCCTCTCCGGACGTGCGTCTTGACGAGTTCTATTATCCATAAATGTAACCAAATGTGAAGCCTATTAGGAATGATTTTTAATAAAACAATTTTGAGATATGAAGATGTTGATTGATTAACGATTGGGAGGCCGTCTGCGATCTCTGCTGAGTACAATCGGGCGAGCAAATGTTGACCTATCAACAAATGAAGGAGTTTCCTTTATGCATCTAGCCCGCCGCGCCTGGTGCCGAACGTATCAAACGGTTTTTCGCATCGCATTGCCGGTACTGCCCTATACCGAGCCACGCATTTTGGAGCATGCCGAGGATGTGCCCGCGGTGCTTCAAAAACGCTCGATCCAGAAGGTCCTTATCGTGACAGACCCTGGTATTGCACGTTTGGGGCTCACGGCATCACTCGAGCGCACGCTTACGGCTCAGGGGATTGCCGTTACGGTCTATGCCGAAACGCGTGCGAACCCTACGGTCTCGAATGTGGAGGAAGCGGCGGCGCTGTATCGAGAGAGCGCCTGCCAGGCCATTATCGGCTTTGGCGGCGGTTCGGCCATGGACTGCGCCAAGGGCGTGGGCGCACGCATCGCGCAGCCAAACAAGCCCATCAACAAGATGCGTGGCCTGTTGCGCGTCCACCGTCTCCTGCCGCTACTTATTGCGGTTCCCACTACCGCCGGTACGGGAAGCGAAGTCACGCTCGCGGCGGTTATCACCGATAACGAGACGCACTATAAATACCCCATTAACGACTTTGTGCTCATCCCGCGTTTTGCGGTGCACGACCCCGAGTTTACGCGCGGGTTGCCGGCGTCCACCACGGGGTAGACGGGTATGGATGCCCTGACGCATGCTGTCGAGGCCTTTATCGGCCGTAGCACCACGCCCTACACGCGCAAGATGGCGCGTCAGGCGGTCCAGCTCATCCGCGACAATTTGCTCGAGGCCTATGAGCATGGCGACGACATGCGTGCGCGCCGCAATATGCTTTCGGCGGCGTATAAGGCAGGCGTTGCGTTTACCCGCTCCTATGTCGGATATGTGCATGCCATCGCGCACAGTCTGGGCGGCCGATACGGAATTCCGCACGGTTTAGCCAACGCGATCATCCTGCCGCACATGCTTCGCGCTTATGGTGACGCCGCCGCCCCCAAGCTTGCCGATCTTGCTCGCATGGCGGGCATTGCGCCGGCTACCGCGCGGGACAGTCTTGCAGCCGAGGCCTTTATCGATTGGGTCGACCGCATGAACGAGGCCCTGGGAATCCCCAAATATGTCTCGGGTATTCGCCGCTCCGACATTCCCGAGATGGCGGCGCATGCCGATGTCGAGGCCAATCCCCTGTACCCCGTTCCACTTTTGATGGACCGTTTGGAGCTCGAGCGTATGTACGAAGTTGTTGCAGGTGGTATGTTTGAGGACGAGAACTAGGAGGTTGCCATGAACACCGAGGAAATTGCGCGCATCGTCGGCGATCAGCGCACCTACTTTAAGACGCACGCTACGTTTGATGTCGATGCTCGACGTCGCGCGCTCGTGAGTTTACGCGATACGGTACGGGCGCACGAGGCCGATATTGCCCATGCGCTCAAGACCGATTTGGGAAAGTCACATGACGAGGCGTATATGTGCGAGATCGGCACGTCGCTTTCCGAGATTCGTCATCAGATTGCGCATGTGGCTCGATGGAGTCGTCCGCGCCTGCGTCCGTGTGACCTCGCTAACGCCGTGAGCGTGTGCAAAACGCAAGCCGTGCCCTATGGCGTCACGCTCATCATGGCGCCCTGGAACTATCCGTTTTTGCTGACGCTCGAGCCGCTCGCTGGCGCCCTTGCCGCAGGCAATACCGTGGTTATCAAGCCGAGTGCCTATGCTCCGGCATCGAGCGCGGTGCTCAGGCAGATTTGTGAAGAGGCATTTGATCCGTGCCTGGCGACGGTTGTCGAGGGCGGACGCGCCGAGAATGAGGCGCTGCTCGATGAATGCTGGGACAAAATTTTCTTTACCGGTAGCGTTCCGGTCGGCAAGCTCGTCATGGAGCGCGCGAGCAAAAACCTCACGCCCGTGACGCTTGAGCTGGGCGGCAAGAGCCCCTGCATCGTGGATGCGACGGCAAACTTGAAGGTCGCGGCACGCCGCATCGCATTTGGTAAATGGCTCAACGTGGGCCAGACCTGTGTAGCGCCCGACTATCTGCTGATCGATACGCGCGTGCACGATGAGCTGTTGGGCCTCATCAAGGAGGAGGTCCGCCGCATGTTTGGCGAGCATCCGCTCGACAACGAGGACTACGGTCATATTGTCAATGCCAAGCATTTTGCGCGCGCACGCGGGCTGATCGACCCCGATAAGGTTGTGCTGGGAGGCACGGCGCGCGAGTCGTCGCTCAAGATTGAGCCGACGATCCTAGACGGCGTGACCCCCGATGACGCCGTGATGCAGGAGGAGATTTTCGGCCCTATCTTGCCGGTGCTGACGTTTGAGAGTCTAGACGAGGCCGAGACGTTTATTACGGATCGTCCGACGCCGCTGGCCCTGTATATCTTTAGCCAGGACCGCGAGGTTCAGCAGCGCTTTGTGCACTACGTGCCCTTTGGCGGTGGCTGCGTCAACGACACCATCATGCATTTGGCTACGAGCCATATGGGCTTTGGCGGCATGGGCGCGAGCGGCATGGGACAGTACCATGGCCGCGAGAGCTTCGATACGTTTAGCCACAAGAAGAGCATCGTGAACAAGGCAACGTGGCTGGACGTGCCGTTTCGGTATGCGCCCTACGCAAGCTGGAAGCACAAATTCGTGCGCATGTTTGTGCATTAGGAAATGGCAGGAAATACGAACAAGTGTTCCTATTACCTGTCATTTACGTTAGACTACTGCTATGGGGTACGGATGGGCCAACTCCCTTTAGAAGGGAATTGGTATGAACGTAAGCGATGTTATTTCGTTACTGGCGTTGTTAATCGCGGCTATCGAACTCGGCCTGTTTATCGGCCGAATGAAATAGCCGCCCCCGCGTAAGCGAAGACGGCCACTTCTCACGATGAAAACGTGTATCGGAGTTGGCAAGACCCGCTGCAACGGGTGCCATCCGTACTCCTATCTTATCTGCAAGCGCTCTGTCTCGCAAGCGTTGCGAGACAGAGCGCTTGAAAGACGCAGGCAGGATGAATTTGTGTCCGCGCGAGTTCGTAGACTTCTCTGTAAGGTTAAACGCCGGGTATTCCGGCTGTTAGAGGAGTTGCCATGTACGAGCCTTCACGTGTTCTTTTGTCGTTTCATATTGCAGGATTTCAATATGCCGACGGCGCTTTGGTCCTAGGCGATCTTAAAGCGGGCGATAAACTGACGCTGTGCGCCGAGCGCGATAATCCCCATGACCCCGAGGCGGTTGCAATCTACTATGGCAAGACCAAACTTGGCTATGTTCCGGGAAACGAGGCCGGCCCGCTGTCCTTGATGATGTATTACGGCCATGAGGGCGTATTTGAGGCCCGCGTGCAACAGGTCGCTCCCGAGCGCAGCCCGTGGCATCAGGTGCGCGTTGGCCTCTACGTGGTGGACGCTCGCTAATCGGCAAGGGAGGCGGCCATGTTTGATGGCGATGATCTGTTCGATCTGACAGACGATCCGTTTGAGTGGGATATGCTACTCGATGACGATGAGTTGGAGCAGGATCGTAAGAAGCGCCAGGACAAGAACGCCCGGGGTGACGCTTCGAAAAAGCAAGACAAACGCCGCCGCGGACTGTTCGGCGGGCTCTTTGGATAACCGCCGCATCACTGCGTCTGTATACTTAGCACGAGTTGAACACGTTGCGAAATGAGGACACAGACGATGATGTGGTTTACCGCCGACTTGCACCTGGGCGATACGAATATCTTGCACGACATGGACCGACCGTTTGGCTCGGCCGAGGAGATGAACCGCAAGGTCATCGATGCCATCAATGAGTGCGTGGCTGCGGATGACCGTCTCTACATCCTGGGAGACTTTACCTATCGTTTGCCCCTGGCGGAGGCGGTGCGCCTGCGCGAGCGTATCGAATG
>CAUDVX010000060.1 GCA_958452935.1 uncultured Collinsella sp.
GCCGAGAACGCCACGAGCGTGACCAGGATGAGCACCGTCAGGCGCACGAAGGTCTGCGACGTGGTGTCGGCGCGCTCCTCGACAAACGCAAAGAAGCGGCTGCCGACGCGCTTGGAGCGGCTTGGGACCACGGCCAGCAACACGCAAACCACCGCAAACAAGCCAAGGATTACGAGCGTTTGGATGCCAGTGCGAGCAGACAGCAGCACCGACATGGCGAGCACGGGACCGAGCTCGCCCCAAGTGCCATACGCGAGAATCGAGTCACCAACACGCGTGCCGGTGAGCGAGCGCTCGCGCATGATGGGCACGAGCGTGCCGAGCGCCGTAGAAGTGAGGGCAAGCGTCACGGCGATACCGTCGAAATGACTGACCGAGAACCACGGGGTAAAGCGCACGGCAAGCCAGGCGATACCAAACGTGACGACCCACGTCGCCAAGCCGTAGCGCCCCTCGACGCCCGTGATGCTCTTGGGGTCGATCTCAAAGCCGGCAAGCAGGAACAAAAAGGCCAGACCGAGCTCGGACACAAGCGAGACCTCGGCATCTACATGGATGACGCCGAGCATATGGGGTCCCAGCACCGCGCCGAGCACAAGCAAAAAGACGGTCTCGGGAACGGGTTTTCCGGGGATCGCCGAAGCGATGAAGGGGCTTGCAAAGGCCACGAGCGCGATGATGGCGAGTGAAACGAATGCCATGTGATGCCTTTCTCTTGTTTGCGCTTCACTGTAGCACCCTCGCCGTCCTCAACGCGCCACGAGCTGTCGTATCATAGTGAGGTTTACAAACATGTGGCTCAAGGCGACCGCAGGGCAGACCCCGCAAACCGACCGCTGCCGCATACCGTACCGTACGCCCAACCGATCAGGAAGGCAGGAACCAATGGTCTCTCGTATCTACGTGGAGAAGAAACCCGGGTTCGACGTCGAGGCTCAGCAGCTCAAGGGCGAGCTGACCGAAATTCTCGGCATCAAGGGCATCGAGGCCCTGAGGATCATCAACCGCTACGACGTCGAGGGCATCGACGAGGAGCTTTTCCGCTCCTGCGTGCCGACCGTCTTTAGCGAGCCCCAGGTCGATGTGACCTACGACGAGCTCCCCGCAAGCGATGGCGCCGTCTTTGCCGTCGAATTCCTGCCTGGCCAGTTTGACCAGCGCGCCGACTCCGCCAGCGAGTGCGTGCAGCTCATCAGCCAGGGCGAGCGCCCCGCCGTGCGCTCCGCCAAGGTCTATATGATCTCGGGTGCTCTGGACGAAGCCGCCATCGAGGCCATCAAGCACTACGTGGTGAACCCCGTCGAGGCGCGCATCGCCTCGCTCGACCTGCCCGAGACGCTGCACATGGAGACCCCCGAGCCCCAGCCCGTCGAAGTGCTCGACGGCTTCCGCGAGCTCGATGAGACCGGCCTTGCCGCCTTTATCGCCGATCGCGGCCTTGCCATGGACGAGGCGGACATCGCCTTCTGCCAGCAGTACTTCCGCGATGAGGACCGCGACCCCACCATCACCGAGATCCGCGTGATCGACACCTACTGGTCCGACCACTGCCGTCACACCACCTTCGGCACCGTCCTGGATGACGTGACGATCGACGACGCCGTGGTGCAGCAGGCCTTCGACCGCTACATGGAGATGCGCCACGAGCTCGGTCGCGACGCCAAGCCCGTCTGCCTCATGGACATGGGCACCATCGGCGCCAAATACCTTAAGAAGACCGGCGTCATGACCGATGTCGACGAGTCCGAGGAGATCAACGCCTGCACCGTCAAGGTGAAGGTCGATGTCGACGGCGAGGACCAGGACTGGCTGTTCCTGTTTAAGAACGAGACCCACAACCACCCGACCGAGATCGAGCCCTTCGGCGGTGCCGCCACCTGCGTGGGCGGCGCCATCCGCGACCCGCTCTCGGGCCGCAGCTACGTGTACCAGGCCATGCGTGTCACCGGCGCCGGCGACCCCACCGTCCCCGTGTCCGAGACGCTCGAGGGCAAGCTGCCGCAGCGCAAGCTCGTAACCACCGCTGCCGCCGGCTACTCCAGCTACGGCAACCAGATCGGCCTTGCCACCGGCCAGGTCAACGAGCTCTATCACCCCGGCTACGTGGCCAAGCGCATGGAGGTCGGCGCCGTCGTGGGCGCTACCCCGGCAAACCACGTGCGCCGCGAGTGCCCCGCCCCCACCGACAAGATCATCCTGCTGGGCGGCCGCACCGGCCGTGACGGCATCGGCGGTGCCACCGGCTCCTCCAAGACCCAGAATACTGAGTCCATCGAGACCTCGGGCGCCGAGGTCCAGAAGGGCAACGCCCCGGTCGAGCGCAAGCTGCAGCGCCTCTTCCGCCGCGGCGACGCCTGCCGCCTGATCAAGCGTTGCAACGACTTTGGCGCCGGCGGCGTCTCGGTCGCCGTAGGCGAACTTGCCGACGGCCTGTATGTCGACCTGGACACCGTGACCAAGAAGTACGACGGCCTGGACGGCACCGAGCTCGCTATTTCCGAATCCCAGGAGCGTATGGCCTGCGCCGTCGCCGACGGTGACGTCGAAGAGTTCATGGGCTACGCCGCCGAGGAGAACCTGGAGGCGACCGTTATCGCCGAGGTTACCGCCGAGCCGCGCATGCGCATGGCCTGGAACGGTGTCGCCATCGTCGACCTGTCCCGCGAGTTCCTCAACTCCAACGGTGCACCCAAGCACCAGGTCGCCCATGTGTGCGCCCGCAGCGTATGGCAGCCCAGCTGGGCCGGCACCACGCTTGCCGAGCGCATGACCTCGCTTGTCACCGACCTCAACGTTGCCTCCAACAAGGGCCTTTCCGAGCGCTTCGACTCCACCATCGGTGCCGCAACCGTGCTTATGCCCTTTGGCGGCAAGACGCAGCTCACCCCGAGCTCGGCCATGGTCGCCAAGTTCCCCGTGGACAGCGAGACCACCACGGCAAGCGCCATGGCATGGGGCTTCAACCCCTACCTGATGGAAGCCGACCAGTTTGCTGGCGCCTACCTGTCCGTGGTCGAGTCCATCGCCAAGCTCGTGGCTGCCGGCTTTGAGCACAAGCGCGCCTATCTCTCCTTCCAGGAGTACTTCGAGCGTCTGCGCACCGAGGCCGAGCGCTGGGGCAAGCCCACGGCAGCCGTCCTGGGCGCCCTCATGGCCCAAGTCGACCTGGGTGCCGGTGCCATCGGTGGCAAGGATTCCATGAGCGGCTCGTTTGAGGACGAGGCCGGCGAGCTCAACGTTCCGCCGACTCTGATCAGCTTCGCTGTGGCCGTGGGCCGCGCGGCGCGCGCCGTCTCCCCTGAGTTCAAGGGCCTGACGCATCGCGTCGTACGCATCGCCCCCGCCACCTATGGCGAGGACTACCGCCCCGACGCCCAGCAGCTGCTCGCCGCGTTTGACGCCGTCGAGGCGCTCACCGCCACCGGTGACGCCCTGGCTGTCTCCACGCCCGGCTACGGCTGCGGCGCCGAGAGCCTCTTTAAGATGTGCGTCGGCAACCAGATCGGTATCGAGCTTGCCGAGGATGTGGACGTGGAGAGCCTCTTCACCCCGCTCTACGGCAGCTTTATCGTCGAGCTCGCCGAGGACGCCGAGCTGCCCGAGGTCGCCGACGGCGTTGTCGTCGAGCCCCTGGGCACCACCGTCGAGGGCTATGTCATCGACACCGGCTCCGAGGTCATCGAGCTCGCCGAGCTCCAGGAAGCCTGGGAAAGCGGCATCGAGGGCGTCTTCGCCTACCGCAGCGCCGGCGAGACCCCCGAGGTCGAGACCATCGACTTCCGCGCCAAGGACATTCACGTGTACGGCGGCGCCAAGATCGCTCGCCCGCGCGTGATCATCCCTGTGTTCCCTGGCAACAACTGCGAGTACGACAGCGCCCGCGCCTTCCGTGCCGCCGGTGCCGAGGCCGACACCTTCGTGATCAACAACCTCACGCCCGAGGCGGTCGCCGAGAGCACCCACGAGCTTGCCCGCCGCATCCGTGCAAGCCAGATCGTCATGATCCCCGGCGGCTTCTCGGGCGGCGACGAGCCCGACGGCTCCGCCAAGTTCATCACGGCGTTCTTCCGCGCTCCCGAGGTCACCGAGGCTGTCCGCGACCTGCTCAAGGCCCGCGATGGCCTGATGCTGGGCATCTGCAACGGCTTCCAGGCCCTGGTCAAGCTCGGCCTGGTGCCCTACGGTGACATCGTCGACGCCACGCCCGATGCGCCCACGCTGACGTTCAACACCATTGGTCGCCATCAGAGCCGCCTGGTGCGCACCCGCATCTCGTCCAACCTGTCCCCGTGGCTGTCGCAGTGCAGCCTCGACGACCCCTACACCGTCGCCATCAGCCACGGCGAGGGCCGCTTTGTCGCCAACGACAAGGTACTCGCCCAGCTGATCGCCAACGGCCAGGTCGCCACGCAGTACGTGGGCGAGGACGGCAAGCCCAGCATGGATCTTTCCGTCAACCCCAACGGCTCCGCACTCGCCATCGAGGGCATCACGAGCCCCGACGGCCGCGTCCTGGGCAAGATGGGCCATGCCGAGCGTCGCGGCGACAACCTGTACCGCAACGTGCCCGAGCATGTCCCCGGCGACAAGTTCATGCCGATCTTTGAGAGCGGCGTAGCCTACTTCGCCTAAACCTTTCCCATCGGGTACAATCCCTTCGGGTAACAACACCCGCCACCGGCACACCCGGTGGCGGGTTCTTTTTTGCTTCGCGCATGTAGAAAGGACATCATGAAAAGCCGCAAGCCGTATCTCGCCACCCTGCCTGGACTCATCCTGGGCTGTCTCGTTTGCTGCGCGCTCTGGGGCTCTGCCTTCCCCTGCATCAAGATCGGCTACGGCCTCTTTGGCATTCCCGCGCACGACAGCGCCTCGCAGCTGCTCTTCGCGGGCCTGCGCTTCACGCTTGCCGGCGCTCTGGTTATCGTTGGGATGAGCGCGGTCCAGCGCCGTCCGCTCGTCCCACAGGTACGCGATATCAAGCCCATCTTTATCTTGTCGCTCTTCCAGACCATCGGCCAGTACTTCTTTTTCTACCTTGGTCTCTCCCGTGCAAGCGCTATGTCGAGCTCCATCATCGAGGCCAGCGCCAACTTCTTGGCTATCCTCTTTGCCGCCCTGGCGTTTCGCACCGAAAAGCTCGATGCGGCCAAGGTACTCGGCTGCGTACTGGGCCTTGCCGGTGTCGCGCTCGTCAACCTTTCGGGCGCGAACGGCACCTTTGGCTTTGCGCTCGACGGCGAGGGCTTTATCCTGGCCTCCACCGTCGCGGGTGCCCTTTCGACCTGCCTGATCGGCATCTTCTCGCGCAAACACGACGGCGTCTTGCTTGCCGGGTGGCAGTTCTTGGTCGGCGGCCTGGCCCTCACCGCCATCGGCTTTTTGATGGGTGGCGCGCTCTCCCCCACGGCGATTGCCCCCGCCATCGCGCTCATCATCTACATGGCGCTTATCTCCGCGGTCGCCTACTCGCTGTGGTCGCGCCTGCTTGCCGTCAACCCCGTCAGCCGCGTCTCGGTCTTTGGGTTTATGAACCCCGTCTTTGGTGTGGTGCTGAGCGCGCTGCTGCTCGGCGAGGGCGCTGGCACGAGCCCCGTTACCGTCATCGTTGCCCTGCTGTTGGTCTGCGCCGGCATCATCATCGTCAACAGGCCCAAAAAAGCTTAATGAACTGCCCTTATTTAGCAGAGGGGATTCATGTACTTTAGCTTAATGGAGTACATCGGTGAGCTGAGGGCCGCCACGCACGCAAGCGTGCGCCCCTTTTTTTAGCGCATCTGGACGCCGGCTTTCTTTTTCTCGGCCTTGACGCGGTAGAGCTCCGCATCGGCAGCGCGAAGTAAGTCTTGCCAGGTATCAACACTATCGCCGACCCGCGCGTAACCGATGGACATCCGCAATGCATACGGCACCTCGGCACGAGCGAGCTCGTCGTTAATCGCCGAACACAGGTCCATGATGTCCTGTTCCGCCGCAGCCTTCTGGAGCACCACGAACTCATCGCCGCCATAACGTGCGATAAAGCAACCAGACGCCGAGCAGACCTCTTTGAGCGTAGCAGATATGACCTGGAGAGCATGGTCGCCCTCCACATGTCCATACCGGTCGTTAATCTGCTTAAAGCCGTCGGCGTCCATCATAAGCAGATACACATCATCGGCCTGATCAGCACCCGAGAACAGCGACAGCATATAGGTCTCAAAACGGTTGCGATTGTTAAGGCCAGTCAACGGGTCGGTCGAGATCAGCTGCTCCTGACAAACAATGTAGAGCTGCAACATACTTAACATGATGCCGACACTAAGGCAGGGACCCGAATAAAAGACCTGAAAGACACCGGCCACCAAGGCCGGAATGGCGAAAAATGCCAAGGTTTGATAGATGGCCTTCTTTTGTAGGCTCTCGACCTTGCAAGATTGTATAAACGCATGCAGGGACGTATATATAACGTAGCAGTAGCTGACGATGGGCTGGATCATATAGACAAAACCGCGACGATACGCGCCCTGCGCATCGATATAGAACAGGGCATGCGTCCAGTAGCTAGTAAACGCCAGTACGACTACCAGCACCGCAGGCAGCGTTACAAACGCCATCCTATAGCGCGCGGTCAAAAGGCGAGAACCCTGCACCGTCTCGGAATAGATAAACCAAATGAGGCACGCGGCGGCAAAGAGCGAAAACGAAACCGCGTTGGAAATCCAGTTGGCAGCAATGCCCAGCGTGCCGCCCACACCGTCCGAAAGCGTCCAGATTATATCGAATAACATGTACGCGGCAGAGGTGTAGCCGAGCGTACTAAACAATAACTGCTGGGTACTCGAGAACAAGGAGTGGCGACTTCGCGCGGCAAGCCCGATAAGAACAATCATGCATAGCAGGAATATCTCGATCTTGAGTGCCTTAACCACTAGACGCCATCCCCTCAATATCCAAGTGGTCAGAATCGCCCGATTCGTGTCTGGGCAATAAACGCCCCTTACTCCGCAGGGGTAAGGGGAATAATAGCAGAGCGCCCGAACGTCACTGCAAGACAGCTTTCGTTCGGGCGCTCAAACGGCGCGAATTGCACGCCGGCTTGATTGACTCGCGTCGACGATTACTCGCCGTCGATGTCGGTCGCGACGGCCTCCTCAATAGCCTCGACGCCTTCGACCGACAGATCCTCTTTGCCGTGGCAGAACTTCTTATCGACCCAGCCGGTCAGGATCGGAGCCATGATTGCCGTGATGATGACGGCGGTGGCGATCTGGGCGTACGCGGTGGGCGCAAGTTCGGCGTAGCGCGGTGCGACCTCGGCGAGGGCGACCGGCGTGGTCATAGCCGTGCCGGCGATAGTGGAGCAGGCAACGGCCGCCTTGCCGTTACCACCGCACAGGCGCTCGAACGCAAAGGTGATGGGGCCGACGATAAAGAGCGTGATGAGGCCCAGCAGGATGCCCGAAATACCGCCGGTGATAAAGCTCGAAAGGCTCATGGATGCACCGAGCTGAAAACCGATGACAGCGATCGCGGGATTGGCGCCGGGGACCAGCAGGTTCTTGATGAACGGGAAGAGGTTGCCCAGAACCATGCCGATAACAAGCGGCAGGATGGAGCCGACGATGGTGCCGACGGGGATGTTGGCGAGACCCGAGACACCGAGGATGATCATGGTGACGGCGGGGCCGGCCGTAAAGAACAGGATACCGACGGCGCCCTGCTCGGACTCGTCGCCGAACTCGCCCATGATGCCCGTATAGAGCGCCATGTTGCAAAACGTAATGCCGCCGATGATTGAGACCGAGCTCAGGCCCAGGAAGTTGTCGTTAAAGAAATATGCCACACCCAAGCCAAGGGCGGCCGCAACAACAAGCTTGGGGATCAGTACGACGATGCCGGTCTTGATGGCGCCCGGCGTGGACTTAAAGCTGATGCCGGCACCCACGAAGAGCAGGATCGCAGCGACGATGGCATTGGAGCCGCCGCGGCAGGCAGCCGTAAAGAAGCCGCCGATCTCAAAGACCTGCGGACAGAAAGTGTTGAGCAAAAGGCCAACAATCATGGGATAGATCATGATGTCGCCCGGGATACGCGGTACCTTGAATTTCTTTTGCTCGTTGGCGGTCGCTTCCTGTGCCATGAAACCCCCATTTCCGCTGACGCAGAACAAAAGCCCACGTCACACTTTGCTACAGTAAAGTTTGACCATGGTACCAGAAGAAGCAGACCGGCTCGGTGAGAAATTCGATTCGTTGGG
>CAUDVX010000061.1 GCA_958452935.1 uncultured Collinsella sp.
TACCGCTCCCAAGGCAAAAACCTACCAAAAAGGGACAGGTTTGTTTTGGCAGGTTATATCTGGGGAAACGCAGAGTACGAGATTCGGTTCGCTGGCCGCTATATCGGTTCGGTCCTGTCCTCGGACCGATCATTCCTCAACACGACACTACTCAGTTGTTTATCATTTAAAACGCTCTGATTTTACAAGCGGGGCGTCTTTTGATTTTATCTTTCTCGAACTTTTCAATAACTCAATAGAGATACTTAGGCGTTGACTATACTTTCTTTTATTCTCAATCAAGTTGGAAAGGAGGTTCCTTGATTCCCAAATACGAGGCGATAGCTGCAGATATTCGTCGAAGTATCGAGGATGGCGCTCTTAAACCGGGCGACAAGCTTCCCACCGTCGTTGAGTTCTGCGAGCTCTGTAGCGTTTCCAAAATCACCGTCAAACGAGCTATTGAACAAATCACCGAGGAAGGTCTTATTACCAGCCGACGCGGATCGGGTACCTACGTTAAGGACACGGCGGGGCTTCCCGGCCAGGCGTTTTTCCAGGGCAAAAACGACCGTGCCCAGGGTTTTTCGTATGAGCACCGCGGGGAGAAGGTGACCTCGGTGGTCTACGATTTCTCGATTGTTAATCCACCAGCGGACATCGCAGCCCAGCTGGGAATTGCCGAGGATGACTTTGCCTATCACGTCGTGCGCGTGCGTCAGGCCGATGAGAAGCCCATCGTTATCGAGTACACCTACATGCCCCTCGAGCTGATTCCGGGGCTGAAAAAGAAGGACCTGTACGGATCGCTCTACCGCTTCATCCGCGAGCAATGTGGGCTGAAGATTTCGAGCTTTCACCGTACCATTCGCGCCGTGGCAGCAACCGAGGAAGAAGCCGAGCGTCTGGACACCAAACCTGGCTCTCCCCTGCTCGAGCTCACCCAGATTGGCTTTTTGGACAGCGGTGCCGCCTTTGAGTATTCGGTCTCGCGCAACGTTGGCGACCGCTTTGAGTTGCACAACGTAACGTTGGCATAGGTTTTATGGTCATACGGGCGCTCGTCTTGAGCAGTTTTACGCGGCGCCCGCGCAGCACAATGGGAGTATGAACATGTCCGATTTGATTAAACTGACGCCCATCTTCCACGAGAAGATCTGGGGCGGCCGTCAACTCGAAACCGTATTTGGTTACGACATTCCCGATGGTCCCATCGGTGAGTGTTGGGCCATCTCGGCCCACCCCAACGGTGACTGCCAGATTGCGGAGGGCCCGTATGCAGGCCACACGCTTTCGTGGCTGTGGGCCGAGCACCGCGAGCTCTTTGGCAACTGCGAGGGCAAGGAGTTCCCGCTGCTCATTAAAATTCTGGACGCCAAGGACGACCTTTCGATCCAGATTCATCCCAACGACGAGTACGCCGCCAAGCACGAGAACGGCAGTCTGGGCAAAACCGAGTGCTGGTATGTGCTGGATTGCGAGCCCGGCGCCACAATCATCGTCGGCCAGCGCGCGCATGACCGCGCCGAGGCCGCGCAGATGATCGAGGACGGCCGCTGGGACGACATGCTCAACGTACTGCCGATCCACAAGGGCGACTTTTTCCAGATTGATTCCGGTACCGTGCACGCCATCAAGACCGGCACGCTCATTTTGGAGACGCAGCAGTCGAGCGACGTGACGTATCGCCTGTACGACTACGACCGTCCCGGCACCGACGGCAAGCTGCGCCCACTGCACATTGAGCAGAGTCTCGACTGCATCGACTTTGATGCTCAGGCTCCGACCGACGGCACCGTGACCGCGCCCGAGGTGGACGGCTTGACCGAGCTCGAGTCCAACCCCTGCTACACCGTTGACCGTGTGCGTGTTAACGGCAGCAAGACCTTGGAGCAGCGCTGGCCCTTCATGTGTCTGTCGGTCATCGACGGCGAAGGCACCGTCTGCGGCGACCCCGTCCACAAGGGAAGCCACCTGCTGGCCCCCAGCACCGTCAGCACCATTGACCTCAAAGGCAAGATGGAACTGATCATCAGCCACCTCTAGGTCGCAACAACAACCAAAACGAAACAAGGGGCTCCCCCGTTCACCAACGGGGGAGCCCCTTGTCCATATATATCAGCCCACCCGGCTCTCCAGACCAAAAAGCGAACGAGCAAAGCGACGTTCGCAAGCAGCGTTACCCAAGGACCTGGGCGGGCGTATGGGGCAACATCGATCGCGAGTTCCGCACGCAAAGGAGGCCACTTAATGTGGCCTCCGTCTTGCGCAGGACTGCCCGAGCAGGCGATGTTGCCCTATACGCCCGCCCAGGTCCGCCGGGATCACGACAGCTTGACGATCGGTGCAAAACCTTTCATAAGCTTTTTGGTCTGGCCGGTCTTTTCGAATTGAACCTCGATCATGTCTCCGACGACCGAGATCACGGTACCCGTGCCAAAGGTCTTGTGGCTCACGGTATCGCCCGCGGCAAAGTCCTGCGATGCGCTGGCACGATCGACCTTGCGCTCCACCGTCGGGGACACCTTGGACGAGGGCTTTTTGACTCGCGGCGCGCCCGAGCCAAAGGTCGAGGCAACACGGCCGGCGTCTGGCGAGACCCCACGATGGCGCTCGGTCCCGTAACTGCTGCCGCCAAAGAAGTCGTCAAAGCTCGATCCGCCGCGCGAACCGGAACCGCCGGTCGAGCGCGTATGCGAACCGAACACCTTGCCGCCGTACATGTCCGAGCCCATGCCCGAGCCAAAGGTGCCGTGACGGTCGCCGCGCTTCTCCCAGCCCGTGCCCTCAAAACCGGCAGAGCCGATACCGCTAAACTCGATGTCCTCAAACGGAATCTCGTTGAGGAAGCGCGAGCGCGGGTTGGCAGAGGTCGAGCCGTAGGTGCGACGCGTGGCGGCATACGTCAGGAACAGGCGCTTGCGGGCGCGCGTGATGGCGACGTAGGCCAGGCGACGCTCCTCCTCGAGCTTACCCGGATCATCGCTGCCGCCAAAGTCATGCACGTGCGGGAAGACACCCTCCTCCATGCCGGCCACGAACACCGCCGGGAACTCCAAGCCCTTGGCGGAGTGGATGGTCATCATGGTGATGGCATGCGTCTCGCCGGCCAAAGAATCCAAGTCGGAGCGCAGGGCCAGCCACTCCATGAGTGCCGGCAGTGCCTTACAGGTAAGCGGACCGTAGGTGCGCTCGATCTCGTCGGCATGCACGGCACCCGCCGGCAGCTCAGTCGGCGCGGCATAGGCGTTACCCGCGATAGCGGCGGCCAGGGCATCCTGCGGCGAGAGCGCCGGGGCGGCTAGGCTATCGAGCGGATTGGAGCCCGCGGCGTCACGAGCGCCGACGAGTGCCTCAAACGAGGATGCCGGTGCGGACGGCCCCGGCTCGGGCGCAGGCGCACTCACCACGACGGGCTCGGCGTCGGCAGGCACGTCGGCAACGCCGGCTGCACGCAGCTCTTCTAAGCTCTCGAGCGTACCCTCGATATCCTCGTGCGTCTCTTCAAATTCGGCGGCGACGCCCAGGAATTCCTGGATGTTCTCGGCACGGCTCTCGGACTCCATGGTGCCTTCGGCGCGGAAAGCCTGCAGCAGGCCCGTCTTGTCGACGATCATCTCGACGACGTCCTTGAGCTCGCCGTTCATGCGGCGACCCTCGCGCACCAGCGAGACAAAGCTCGACAGGCCGTTGCGCACCTTGGCGCTAAACATGCCCGTCTCGGCCGTCGCAATCTCGCAGGCTTGGAAGAACGAGCAACGGTTGTCGCGCGCCAGCTGCTCGATCTTTTGGATCGAGGTGGAGCCGATGCCGCGGCGCGGCGTGTTGATGACGCGCTTGACGCTCATCTCGTCGGCCGGGTTTACGATCATCTTGAGGTAAGCCATGACGTCGCGGATCTCGGCACGGTCGAAGAATCGCGTGCCGCCCACGATCTTGTAGGGCACGCCCGCGCGCAGGAACATATCTTCGAGAATGCGCGACTGGGCGTTGGTGCGGTAGAACACGGCGATGTCGTCGTAACTCGTGCCCTTGGAGTGCAGCTTTTCGATCTCGCCGGCAATCCAGCGGCCCTCGTCGCGCTCATCGCTCGCCTGGAAGGCCTGGATCTTCTCACCATCGCCCTCGGCCGTAAACAGGCGCTTGTCCTTGCGCTGCGAGTTGTGGCGAACAACGGCATTGGCGGCGCTCAGGATGTGACCCGTAGAGCGATAGTTCTGCTCCAGCTTGACGGTCTTGCAGTCTTTAAAGTCCTTCTCAAAGTCCAGGATATTGGTGATGTCGGCGCCACGCCAGCTATAAATGGACTGGTCGTCATCGCCCACGACCATGAGGTTTTGGTACTTGGCGGCCAGCAGGTTGGCGATCTCGTACTGGACGTGGTTGGTGTCCTGATATTCGTCGACGCTAATGTAGCGGAAGCGCTCCTGGTACTTGTCGAGCACCTCGGGGCGGGTGCGCAGCAGCTCGAGCGTGCGCACGAGCAGGTCGTCGAAGTCCATCGCGTTGGCAGCGCGCAGGCGGCGCTCCAGCTCCAGGTAGACCTGCGCGGCCTTTTTGTCATTAGGGCTGTCGGCGGATTTGAGCATGTCCTCGGGCCCGATCATGGCGTTTTTTGCCGAGCTGATCTTGCTGCGGATCATGTTGATGGGGAACTGCTTTTGTTCAATGCCGAGCGCTTGCATAATGTCACGCACCATGCGCTTTGAGTCATCGTCATCGTAGATGGTGAACTGCCCGGTGTAGCCCAGCAGGTCGGCGTCCTCGCGCAGCATGCGCACGCACATGGCATGGAAGGTGCACACCCACATGCCGCGGGTGCCGCTGGGGATGAGCGCTGCCAGACGCTCGCGCATCTCGGCCGCGGCCTTGTTGGTAAACGTGATGGCCAGGACCTGCCAGGGCTTAACGCCCAGGTCGCCAAGCATATGCGCGATGCGGAAGGTCAGGACGCGGGTCTTGCCCGAGCCGGCGCCGGCAAGGACCAGCAGCGGGCCCTCGGTGGTCAGGACCGCCTCGCGCTGGGCGGGGTTCAGACTATCGATATCGACGAGCGGCTTGGCTGGTTTGGGCGCCGGAGCCGGGGCGTCGTAGATGTCGAGCGGAACGAGCTCGGGTTCCGGCGCGGCGGGGGCGGTGTACGCATCGAGCGGCACGGGTTCCGGCGCGGGCGGCACGAGCGCGGCAGCGTTCTTTTCCCAGGGCAGGGGCTGGGTCATGGGCGACTCCTCATCTGACGAACGGCGCGCCTGCGGGCAGCGCCATAGTTTGAGCCGTACCAGTATACCGAGCCGCGCGGACACCGACGCAAATCACACCACGACTCCGTGCGCCACCGTCAGGCCCGCCCCGGCCGATTTGGTGTAATGGGGTCAGGTTAATCTGCACCATGTTGGCGCAAAGTAACCTGACCCCCTTGCACCACGGAGCCACCGATGTCATGGCAACGGCAGCGAGCGGCGGCCAGAGCGAACAAATTGGCATGAAAAGGGGGCGGCATAGACCTTTTGGCCATGCCGCCCCCTTCGAATAACAAGTTGTCGCTCTGGCCGCCGCGCAGCGTCAACCAAGTTACAGGCCGAGCATCGGCTCCAGAACGAAGAAGTATGCGAGCACCACGATGCCCAGGATGATGCGGTAAACACCGAAGCACTTAAAGTCGTGACGACGGACGAAGCCCATGAGCCACTTGATGGCGATGAGCGAAACCACAAAGGCCACAACGCAGCCCACGCCCAAGATAGCGACCTCGTTGGAGCCGAACGTGCCGCCCTTGATGAAGTACTTGACCAGCTTGAGCGCACTCGCGCCAAACATGACAGGGATGGCCAGGAAGAACGTAAACTTGGACGCCACCGAACGTGTGCAGCCCAAAAGCAGGCCACCGATGATGGTAGAACCGGAACGAGACGTACCAGGCACCAGCGAAAGCACCTGGAAGCAGCCGATACCCAGCGCAGTCTTCCAGCTCAGGTCCTCGAGCGTGGCGATGGAGCCAAAGTCCAGGTTCTCGTCATCGTCCTCATCCTCAGCGGTAGCCGCGGCGGGCGCCGCAAAGTGCGCACCGGCGGGACGTCCGCCCGCCACCACAGCACGCGAACCAAACGAACCGGCAACGGCCATTTCCTCACGCTTGCTCGCGCGCCAGTTCTCAATCACGATAAACAGCACGCCGTACACAATGAGCGCCAGCGCCACGACGGGAGCATTGTAGAAATGCTCCTCCATCCAGTCGTTGAGCGGCAGACCGATCGCCGCGGCGGGAATGCAGCCGAGCACAATCTTGCCCCACAGCACCCAGGTGTCGCGACGGCCCTCCTTGCCCTTGCTGGGCGAGAACGGGTTGAGCTCATGGAAGAACAGGACGCAGACGGCCAAAATGGCGCCAAGCTGAATCACGACCAGGAACATATTCCAGAACGTCTCGCTCACGTTCATCTTGACGAACTCGTCCACCAAGATCATGTGACCGGTCGACGAAACAGGCAGCCATTCGGTGATGCCCTCGACCAGGCCCATGAAGGCAGATTTTAGAAGCTCGATGATATCCAAAGGGACCCCCTCGTTAGACACCCGCCGATATTGTTCTGCGGACGGTGCGGGCGATGTCCCATTATCAACCGTTGGCGACGCGCCTGCGCCTACCCTTACCAAAAAACTCGCCCGTTCACAGAATTGCGAGCGGTCAAACCGAAATCCTTGGGTATAACTGCAACAAGATAAAGTGTCCGGCGGCCAACGCGCCCGCGCCCGCCCGACGCACGAGCCCCGCGCCCGTGCGATAGACCAAGGAGGAAACCATGAACGAGGGCTATACCAAGGTATTTGTTTCACTCGACGGTACTGAGCAGCAGGATTTTGTGCTCGCACGCGCCATCAAGGTCGCCGCGAACAACGGCGCTAAGCTGATCATCGGCCACGTTATCGACTCCACCGCGCTCGAGAGCGCCGGTTCCTATCCGGTCGACCTGGTCAACGGCTTGGAGGAGGCCTTTAACAACTCCATCGCCAAGCAGCTCGAGGAGGCCAAAGCCAATCCCGACATTCCCGAGGTCGAGGTCATGATTCGCACCGGCCGCATTCGTGAGACGCTCAAGGATGAGATGCTCGACGTGGTCAAGCCCGATCTGGTGCTCTGCGGCGCCCGCGGCCTGTCCTCAATTAAGTACGCGCTCTTGGGCTCGATTTCGACGTTCCTGCTGCGCAATACCGACTGCGACATCTTGGTCGTGAAGTAGGTTCCTTCCCGCCGGCGCAAGGCCTGCGGGGTTATCACGCCGACGTCCTCGCCGCTTCGCGGCTGCGGGATGTCGGCTTTGATAACCCCTCCCGGCCTTGCGCCTTCGTCACCGTACTTCAGCGAGTTATCTGAATAGAGGAATGGCGTGCCGCCCCGTTTGGGGCGGCACGTTTTTGTTATAGGAGATTCATTTGAGCCTCATGGCTATGTTCCCGTTCGGGAACATAGCGCCAGTTGCTTCAGCTATATTCCCGAACGTGAACATAGCCCAGAGAAAAACAGCAAGAGCGCGCCTATTCGAAGTATTGGAACTTGTTGGTCGAAAAAGCGAATGTGACGACGAAGCCTTCGCCGGGCTCGGACGCTGCGGTGACGTCGATACCCATCTTGGAGCACAGACGCGCCACCAGGTAGAGGCCGATGCCCGTTGCGCGCTTGGTGGTGCGACCGTTGTCGCCGGTAAAACCCTTCTCGAACACGCGCGGCAGGTCTGCCGCACACACGCCGCAGCCGTTGTCCGCGACGGTAAGCTCGATGCGCTCGCTTGCCAGGTCCTCGTCCAGCAACGCACCCGAAAACGTGATCTTCGCACCATCCTCACGCGCATATTTAATGCTGTTCTGAATGAGCTGGCCCAGAATAAACTCGAGCCACTTCTCGTCGGTAAAGACCTCAAAGT
>CAUDVX010000062.1 GCA_958452935.1 uncultured Collinsella sp.
AGCGTGGAGAGCACCATGACCGCAAACGAGGTGACGATCAGGGGCAGGGCGCCGGTATAGGGCAGACCGTTTTCGGCTGTGTTGGCCAGGTCCCACTTGGTGCCGGTGAAGAACTCGACAACCGAAACGGCATCCTTGAGAAAAGCCGAGAGGCCCTTTTGGGCGACCATGAAGATAAGCGCGGCAACGACAAGCGTCACGAGCGCTACGCACGCGCCCGTGACGCCCAGGCCCACGTTCTCAAGGTCGCGCTTTGGCAGCTGTTTTGCCATTGCAAACCTTTCCGGGGGCGATTACTTATTTAGCAGAGACCTTGCCGCTGGCGTCCTTGACGACCTTCATGGCAGAGACGGGGATAAAGCCCTGCTCCTCGACGAGCTTGCCCTGGACGTCGTCGGAAAGCATGAACTCCAGGAAGGCCGTGGTGGCCTCGTCGGCGTCCTTGGAGCAGTACATGTGCTCGGTAGCCCAGATCTTGAAGGAGTCGTCGGTGACGTTTGCGCTCTTGGGCTCGACGCCCTCGACCTTGATGGCGTTGAACTTGGAGTCATCGAAGTGCGAGAAGTCGAGGTAGGAGATGGCGTTATCGGTGCTGCCCATCTGAGTCTGGACGTCGCCGGACTTGTCGAGCTCGGCGTCGCCCTTAAAGTCGACTGCCTCGTCGCCAAAGACGGCAGCCTCGAAGGTGGCGCGGGTACCGGAACCGGCCTTGCGGTTGAGAACGACGATCTTGGCGTCGTCGCCGCCGACCTCCTTCCAGTTGGTGATCTGGCCGGAGAAGATGCCCTTGAGCTGCTCGAGGGACAGGTCGTCGACCTTCACGTTCTTAGAGACGACGGGACCCATGCCCACGACGGCGACCTCGTGGTCGACGAGGTTCTTGACCTGGTCGGCCTCGAGCTTGGTCTCGGCGAAGACGTCGGAGTTACCGATGGTGACGGTGCCGGCGGCAACAGCGGTCAGACCTTTGCCCGAACCGTTGCCCGAGCCGGAGACGGAGACGTCGGGGTTGGCATCCATGAACTTCTCGGCAGCGGCCTCGACGAGAGCCTGGAACGAGGAGGCACCGTCGTAGGTCACCTCGCCGGAGACGGACTCGGCAGCAGCGGCGCTACCCTTGTCGGCGGCGTCGGATGCGCCTGCGCCGCCGCAGCCAACGAGACCGAGACCGACGATGCTGGCAAGACCACCAGCAAGGCCGAGGAACTGACGACGAGAATAAGCCTGATCGAGCATGATCTTCCTTTCGTACATGCGAATCGCGGGCACCCTGCCCGCTTTGCTGTTTGGAAAGATACGACCCCGACCGGGCAGCACCCGCGCCAACTGCGGTTTCTTACGGGCATTTGATAAACCCTTACCGCAAGCGCGGCAGGGCTTTACAAACGAATAACAATCCAGCGCCAAATATGGCGCACCTTTTACACCAATAAAAGCAAAGTTGCGGTGAAATAGTTCCTGTTTGGCTGTTAGGCAGCCGATTCTAGGAACTATTCCACCGCAACTTAGATTGGCAAAACGCCGCAACCTTAAAGCTCGAGCTCGTTGAGCCTTAAGATCGCAACAATATAGATCTTGAGCGCTTGCTTGAGCTGTTCCTCGTTGGCGCACTCGTTGGGGCCATGCATCTGGCCGCCCCATGCGGGCAACTCCAGGCCGGTCTCCTCGGGGCCAAATGACACGGCGCGGGCAAAGTTGCGCGCGTACGTGCCGCCGCCCATGGCAAAGGGCTCGGCATGCTTACCCGTAAACTCGTTATAGGTATCAATCAGCGCTTTCACGGCCGGATCGTCGGCAGAGACCGAGAACGGCACCTTTGCATGACCCACGCGACAGGTCACGTCAAAGCGCCCCACGAGCGGCTCGAGCTGCTCGCTGATGGTATCGGCGCTCGTGCTATCGGGGAAGCGCACGTCGATGACCTGCTCGATATGGCCATCCACCACACGGATGACGCCGGGGTTGCAGGTGAGCGGGCCAAACGCCGGGCTCGTCGCATCGATTCCCAGGCCGCGGCCATAGGCGTCCGCATGCACAAAGGCCAGAAACTTGACAAACTCGTGCTCGGCAGGCGTCAGCAGGCGCTCGTCGCGCGCACCAAACGCATCCTCGGCCTCGCGCAGATACGCAACGATGAGGCCGACGGCATTGATTGTTCCCTCGGGCATCGAGGCATGACCGCCAATGCCGTGGGCGAAAATCTGCGCATGCCCGTTGCCGAGCGCCGTGATCTCCAGGCGGTCGGCGTTCTCAACAGGCGCCGGCAGCTCATCGGCGGCAATCGCAAGCTCGCAGATAGACTGCGACGGAATGGCGTTGCTCGCTTCGGCGCCGCTCCAGGACACAATGCGCCCGCCGTCGATCTTGGGACTCACAAACGTCGCCCCAAACTGGCCCTTCTCGGCATTACAAACCGGGAACTCGGCATCGGGCGTAAACAGAAAGTCGGGGTTCGCGTGGTTCTCCAGATAATGGTGAACGTCGGACATGCCCACTTCCTCATCGCATCCCAGCAGCGCGCGGAAGGTATAGCGCGGGGTAATGCCGTGCTTGAGCAGATAGGCGCCGGCGTAGAGCGACAGCACCGCCGGGCCCTTGTCGTCGATTACGCCGCGACCGAGCAGCCAGCCCTCTCGGCGCTCCATCGCAAACGGGTCGGTGTTCCAACCGGGACCGGCGGGAACCACGTCCACGTGGCAGATGGTCGCGAGCTGCTTGTCGCCGCGGCCAGGGATATCGGCAATGCCCACATAGCCCTCGTCGTCGCTCGTCTGGTAGCCGAGCTTCTGCGCAATGCCGAGCGCGCAATCGAGCGCATCACGGACCGGGCGGCCAAACGGCGCACCGGGCTCTGCGTCGGCAGCAACGGCTACGGACGGATAACTCACCAGCTGCTCGATATCGGCGACGACATCTTCCCAGACCTCGTCGACATACTCAGCGACGCTCTGCTCCACCTGATTCATGGACGACCTCCTTACCAATGAGGGGCGAGCGTGCCCGCCCCTCACATCACATACTTATATAGCGAAAAGTTTAGCAAGCTCGGCCACCGAGTGCACCACCGCATCGGCACCCGCGGCCTCGTGCTCCCCCAGCGCCGCCGCGCCCGAATAGATGCCGATACACGGCACACCCATCGCGTGCGCGCCCTCCACATCGTTAAAGCGATCGCCGATCATCACGGCATCGTCGGCCGCCGCACCCAGAGCCGCCAGGGCATCGCGGACCGAATCGGCCTTGGTCTCGCGCCCCTGCGGCGGATTCATGCCAATCACCGCCTCAAACTGAGAAAGCCCGAGCTCACGCACCATGTCGATGCACTTTGCCTCCATGCGCGACGTTGCCACAGCCATACGCTTGCCCTGGGCGGTCAACCCATCCAGCAGCTCGGGAATCCCATCGAACACGGGGTACTCTTCCGGTCCCAGTTCATCAAAAAAGGCGCGGTACTCATCGGCCACAACCAGCGACTCCTCGCGGGAAAAGCCGTAAAAGTCGTGAAAGCTCTTCCACAGGGGTGGCCCGATCATGCGGCGCAGGTCACCCATCTGCGCCTCAGAAAGCCCGCGCGCAGCCAGCGTCTTGCGCGTCGAGGTCATCACCGCCCGGCCCGTATCTGCCACCGTGCCGTCAAAATCGAACAGCACGACCGGCCGTCTGCATATCTCCAACGCCTCCATCGGCATTCCTCTTCCCCAGTTGACGATTTCCACACCGACACTTCAAACTGTTGACTATTCAACAATTGAACCTAGTAATGTGGAACGACTCTACTATACTTGTCGCACTTTGCTCTCAGAAGGCGGCGCGCAAGCGCCCCAATGAAAGGTGCAATTATGTCTTTTGCCATCATAACCGACTCCACGTCGGACATCTCCCCCGCCCGCGCCCAAGAGCTCGGCATTTACGTGATTCCGCTGCATGTGATTATCGAGGGCGAGGACCTGCTCGACCAGGTGCAAATTACCGCCCAGGAGTACGTCGCGCGCATGGCCGGCACCGAGCAGCTGCCGCACACCTCGCAGCCGAGCGCCGGCGAGTTCAAGGCACTCTTTGACCGCGTGCGCGCCGACGGCCACGACAGCGCCATCTTTATCTCGCTATGCAGCGAGTGGTCTGCCTGCTATGCCAACGCCAGCCTGACGGCCGATACCCACGAGCTCGACGTGCGCTGCATCGATTCGCGCACCGGCTCGGGTGCCGAGGGCCTGCTGGTGGAGTATGCGCTCGCCATGCGCGAGGACGGCCGCAGCCTGGACGAGACCGAGGCGCAGATCCGCGCGACGCTGCCCGACGCCCACCTGCTGCTGATTCCCCGCACGCTCGAAAACCTCGTTAAGAACGGCCGCGCACCTAAACTCGCCGGCCAGCTCACGCAAATGCTCAACATTCGCCTAGCCGTTTCGCCGGAGTGGAAATCGGGCGAGATCAAGGCCATCAAGAAGGGCCGCGGCGCCAAGCGCATCGTCGCCAACACCATGGCCGACTGCCTCGCGTTTTTGGCTGAACACCCGGGTTCGAGCGTGCGCGTACTCACGACCGGCGCCGCCGAGGAGCACGAGCTCGTCAACCAGGCGCTCGCAGGCCAGAACTACGTAGACGCCGGCACCGGCCCCATCGGCTGCACCATCGCCACCCACGTAGGCGTCGACGCCATCGCCATCAGCTACTGCCCCCGCTACCAGCCCATTCACTAGGGGCACCTTTACCACTTGCGGTGGAATAGGGACTGTTTTTGGCTTATCAGCCGCAAATCAGTCCCTATTCCACCGCAACTTAGAAATCGGCGATCAGCCCAGCGGACCCTGAAAAAGCTCCTGATGAGTGCCCATTCGCACCAGCCTGATCACTGGGTTAGTCTTATGGGGCAGATATAGAACGACCACATCGACCAAGCCATCGGATAGGTGGAACTCGATGTGGCCGTTGTAATTGCCGCCCGGGTTTGAGAGCTCGTGGGCGCCGTACTCCGCCGGAAGCGACCCATGAGCCACAAGCTCTGCAACCGCCGCTTTAAACTCACTCTTTAGCTGCGGATGCATGCGCATCGTTCGTTTGTAGTCCGCCTTAAATTGAGCCTCGACTTTGATCTCGAACATCGCTATTCCTCATCAAGAAATGACATAAGCTCATCAGCGTCGTTGAATGACGGGCTATCGTCCGGCAAAATCCCCAACTCATGAGCCTCGGCGATTACCATGGCACGCCTCGTCGCCTCGCTGGGCACCTCCGCCCTTCCTACAATCTCAAAAGGAATCTTTCGCTGATTTACCAGCTGCCGAACAGCAAGGTTGAGATACGAATTGAGACTCAAGCCAACTGAGTCCAAGAACTCAGTCGCCTGTTCCTTGAGCCCCTCTTCGATGCGAACCGTCGTGGGCTTAACCGTTGCAGTAGACATACGCGACCTCCTCGCCTCATCTTTTACATCAGTATACCCAGTTTAGATGGCAAACTGCCGTTAGATAGCATCAGATTGCCATGCAGATCCATGTCGCGGTGGGCACGATTGCTCTACATCAGCCCGCCGAGCGCAATGTCGACGGCTTCGTTGAGGTCGTCGGTAATGTGCACCAGCTCCGGATCGAGCGGGCTGATCATACCGGCGTCCATCACCGGGCCGTTGAGCCAGTCGAACAGGCCCTGCCAGTACTCGGTGCCTACCAAAACGAGCGGCATGCGCTTAACCTTGTGCGTCTGCACCAGCGTGAGTACCTCGAACATCTCGTCGAGCGTGCCAAAACCACCGGGAAACACGATGGCGCCCGAGCTGTATTTGACAAACATGGTCTTGCGCACAAAGAAGTAGCGGAAGTCCATGCCGAGGTTCACGTATTTGTTGAGCCCATGCTCGTGCGGTAATTCAATGCCCAGGCCAACTGACTTGCCGTTGACACTCGCCGCTCCCCTGTTGGCCGCTTCCATGATGCCGGGGCCGCCACCGGTGATGACCGCCACGCCATGTTGTGCGATCCTGCGCCCGACGGTGCGCGCCGCCTTGTAGAGCGGATCGGTCTTGGGCGTGCGAGCGCTACCGAAGATGGTCACAGCGGGCCCGAGCTCGGCAAGCGCGCCAAAGCCATCGACAAACTCGGCCTGAATGCGCAGCACGCGCCACGGATCAGCATGCAGCCAGTCGGTCGACTCCTCGGGCGCCAGCAGGTTGGCGTAGGTGTTGTCCTTAGGAATCATGGGGCCGCGCATAACCACGGGGCCGCGGCGGTACGTCTCGTCGTAGGCAGGCTCGCCCTCGACATTCTCGTTCTTAATCATGGGTACTCCTATCGAGAAAAAGAAAAACGGGCGGGGTCGACGCCATGCGCCAAACACCCGCCCGAACATCAACTATTCGGTATGGTACCCACGATGCATCAAGTGCTTGCAAGCTATCGGTCAGCGGTCGCGCAGACGGTGTTAGCGAACGTGATGACCGGCCGGCGCTCGCCCCTTGCCGTTGCCCGCGCTCTGCAAGCGCCCGCGCAGCTCTTAGTAATCCACCGCCGCAGGACTGTTCATCCAGTCGCTCACAAACGCACCGTAACGGCCCTCGATAATGGCCTGGCGGGCACGCTGCATAAGGTTGAGCAGGTAGTAGATGTTGTGCATCGACAGCAGAATACCGCCGAGCATCTCCTTCTGCGTGACCATGTGACGGATGAGCGCGCGGCTGTAGCCGCCCGTGCACACCGGGCAGGTGCAGGTGGGGTCGATGGGGCCGTCGTCGTGCGCAAAGCGCGCGTTGCGGAAGTTAAGGCGGCCTTCACTGGAGAACGCCGTACCCATGCGGCCGGTGCGCGTCGGCAGCACGCAGTCGAACATGTCGATGCCCACACCAACGCCGCGCACGAGCGTGGTAGGGTTGCCAACGCCCATGAGGTAGCGCGGCTTGTGCTTTGGCATGTACTCGCTCGCGAGCGGCGCCAGCGTCTCGAACATGGTCTCGTGGTCCTCGCCCACCGAGTAGCCGCCGATGCCATAGCCGGGGAAGTCGCCGCACTCCTCCAGGTGGCGCAGCGAGCGCAGGCGCAGGTCCAGATGCATGCCACCCTGGACGATGCCAAAGAGCGCCTGGTCATCACGGGTGTGAGCCTTGTAGCAGCGCTCGGCCCACATGCTCGACAGCTCCACGGCGCGCTCAACGTAGGCGCGCGTGGCGGGATAGCCCGGGCACTGGTCGAGCTGCATGCAGATGTCGGAGCCGAGCTTCATGGCGATTTCCATGTTGTCCTCGGGCGTCCAGAACACGTGGCGGCCGTCGTAATCGTTGACGATAAAACGCACGCCCTCGTCGGTGAGCTTGACAGCGTCGTTGTGGCTGAACACCTGGAAGCCGCCCGAGTCGGTAAGAATGGGGCCATGCCAGTTCATAAATTTGTGCAGTCCGCCCAGCTCAGCGATGGTGTCCTCGCCGGGACGCATGGACAGGTGGTAGGTGTTGGCGAGCACGATCTGCGCACCGAGCTGCTTAACGGTCTCGGTGGGGATGCCCTTGACGTTTGCCTTGGTGCCCACGGGCATAAAGATCGGCGTCTCGATGTCGCCGTGCGGGGTGTGCAGCACGCCGGCGCGCGCGTGCGTCGTCGG
>CAUDVX010000063.1 GCA_958452935.1 uncultured Collinsella sp.
ATGGCGGCAAGCGAAGCACCGTTGCCCAGATGGCACGAAAGCAGACGGTGGCAGCGCGAGCCCAGGATCTCCTTGGCCATCATCCACTCGTAACGGTGGCTCGTACCGTGCGCGCCGTACTTGCGCACGTGATACTTATCGCACACGTCCTTGGGCAGGGCGTAGGTGTAGGCGACCTCGGGCATGGTCATGTGGAACGAGGTGTCGAAGACGGCCACGTTGGGCAGCTCCGGATACTTCTCGCGGCAATACTCAATCGCCGCTGCCTCGCCGTAGTTGTGCAGCGGGGCGAGCGGGGCCACCTCAAGGATCTTAGCCATGACCTCATCGTCGACGACCGCGGAATCATCGAAGTGCCAACCGCCCTGAACGATGCGATGCCCAATGCCATCGATCGTAAAGTCGGTCTTCTCGAGCTCCTCGAGCACGCGAGCGATAGCAGAGCGATGATCGGGGAAGGGAACCTCCTCGGTCTGCTTGGTGCCACCGTTCTCGGAGTGACCAAAGATGCCCATCTCCGATCCGATACGCTCGCAGTTGCCCTTGGCGAAAACCTCGCGGGTATCGGTATCCAAAAGCTGATATTTAAGGCTCGAGCTGCCGGCGTTGACAACAAGTACGTTCATGAGACTCCTTCGTGATTACAGTACGGTCGGCAAACCTATAAGGCGGCCGTACCCTTAATAAGAAGTTATCAGAATTCAATAAATACCTATTAAACTCTTCGCCCAAAGAGCATGAAAGGGGGCTGAACGGCACAAGGCCATCCAGTCCCCTCCCCTTGCATCAATTACTTGCCGCTGACGATGCGCTCGACGTCGGAAGCGATCATGAACTCCTCATCCGTGGGGATGACGAAGATCTTGACCTTGGAATCCTTGGCGGACAGGCACCACGCGCCGTCGCCGCGCAGGGCGTTGCGGGCATGGTCCATCTTGACGCCCATAAAGGCCAGACGGTCGGCCACGCCAGCGCGGACAGCCGGAGCGTGCTCGCCGATACCGGCGGTAAAGACCAGGGTGTCCATGCCGCACATAGAGGTAGCCATCTCGGCGGCCTTGGCGGCAATCTTGTAGACGAACATATCGAAGGCGAGCTGGGCCTCGGGGTCGCCGGCAGCGGCGAGCTCCTCAACGTTGCGGCAGTCGTTGGTCTTGCCGCCGGTCACAGCCAAAAGGCCGGACTTCTTGTTCATCATCTCGTCGACCTCGTCGAAGGTGTAGCCGCCTTCGCGCTGCAGGTAGCACACGGTAGCAGGGTCGATGGAACCGCAGCGGGTGCCCATCATGACACCGTCGAGCGGCGTCAAGCCCATGGTGGTGTCCATGCACTTACCGTCCTCGATGGCGCACAGGGAGGCACCGGAACCGATGTGGCACACGACGACCTTGCGGGCCTCGCCGTTGGTCATCTCGGCAACCTTCTTGGAGATGTAGCGGTAGCTGGTGCCGTGGGCGCCGTACTTACGGATGTGCAGCTTGTCGCAGACGTCCTTGGGCAGGGCGTAAGTCTTGGCGACCTCGGGCATGTTGAAGTGGAAAGCAGTGTCGTAGACCGTGACGTTGGGCAGGTCGGGATACTGCTCGAGGCAGTACTCGATAACGTTGGCCTCGGGGTTGTTGTGCAGCGGAGCGAGCGGGGCGACCTCGCGGATCTTGGCGAGAACGTCCTCGTCGACGAGGGAGGAATCGCCGAAGTACCAACCGCCCTGAACGATACGGTGGCCGATGCCCTCGATCTTGACGCCGTTGGCCTCGAGGTCCTTCAGGACGACCTCGATGGCGACCTTGTGGTCGGGGAACTCGATGTTCTCGGTCACCTTCTTGGAACCGTTGGCAGCGTGAGTGAAGGTACCGCCGGTAAAGCAGACGCGCTCGCAGGAGCCCTTTGCGGACACCTTGTGGGACTTGGTATCGATGACCTGATACTTAAGGGTCGAAGATCCTGCGTTGACGACCAGAACGTTCATGTGTCTCCCTACTAACAGGCGGTGTGGCGCCGCCAGGTTACATACGCTTCAATAATAAACCCAAACGCCCTCGCGCTCGGGTTTATTGCGTTGATATATAAGTTATCGATGCCTAAATACGCATGGCCTTTGACTTGTAAGACGAAATAGCGCGGGGATATACACCAAAGAGGAAATCCCGAGCGCGATAAGCAATACGACTCGAATGCCCACGATGTTGCTCAACGCAGCATTGAACAAGTAGAAAAGGATAGCGCCCACCGCAACCATCTGGCTTTGAACCGAAATCAGTGAACAGCGCATCGAAGAATCGGCGGCATTTTGAAAAATTGAGTATTTAATTGGAGCAAATAACGAGTAGGCGACCGTCTGCAACACATAGAACACGGGCAGCAAATAGATCGGAGTAAAGGGAATCAAAAATAGAGCAGTCAGGGAAAGGCGCACGATGCCGCAAATACGCGCAAAACGGCTCTTGTCGACATGAGCAATCACACTGGGCACAATAAGCCCCATGGAGGCCGAGGCAAGGAGCTGGACCGCAATGATCACACCCGAAGCGACGGCATTCATTCCGCGGCCCGCAAGCAGCAGTGAGAAAAAGTCTTCCAGGGCGACAAAAGCAAATGCCTGAGAACAGTCCATGATGAACGCTGAACGAAGAATGCCATTACACGCAATAGCGGCACCGATCATCTTCGGGCTAATTCCACGCTCAGGTACCCCCGCAGTGCTCCCTCTTCGCATCTCAGGAATGCAGACAACGACAACCAACGTCAACACCATTGCGATGATATCTGCCGAAAGACCAATGAGATATGCACCGGCAGACGAAATGAAACCGCCCGCGCAAGCGGAGATGGCATAAGAGGCATAGAAAACAAATCGCTCAACGACATTAAGTCTTACGAGCTGGTCCTGAGAGACGCCGTCAATGTAAATCGCTTCTATGGATCCGCTCAGACATGCAACGGCAAAACCTTTGAGAGCGAACGCACCGATTAAAAGCAGAGGGGAACGGACGAGCAGCAGGGCGGCGTAGTATCCAAGCATCCCCACGACGCCAACGAGACCGCTTGCCTTTCGTCCAAACCTATCAGCAATATAGCCAGTGGGAACTTCGAGGATGAACTTGCTCACTTGATATGCAATCATCATGCTAGAAATCGCCACTATCGAGAATCCGACGAATTCAAGGTAAACCGTCAGAAAATACAAAATAGTGCTGAAGTTCGACAGAAAAACGAACGTCATATAAAGCAAAACCGTACGGTTTTTCATGCTCCGCCCTCCAAGAGTCAGCAATCTAAATCGAAATCTTGGAAAAGCATGAGGGCAAAGCTGTCAGCTATGTGTTGCAGGGCGTCAACATTCACTTGACGACACGAGGCCAAATGGCCTCACGAAGCGAGATGACGCAATAGGTGAAGAAATACCGTCTGGTGTCGATCGGTCCAGGCGTTTTGTCGATAGCAAAAGTAGATGGGCAAGGCTACGTCATGTGAGGCTTCAATGGAGCACTCGCTCACTTCCGATCCATCCGATGCGAGAGAAGAGCCAGAAAAACTCAATATCAATCCCCCGGCTTGAAGAAACTCAGCCTGCGCCCTGTTTCCGTATTCGACATCGCGAAAGCGGAAATTAACCAGCTGAGCTTCGGGACATTGATTGATTGCATTGAGACAGGGTGACAAATTAATGGGAACAGCGAGCCTGCCGCCCAGTAACTCACGAATGGTCATAGCACCCACAGATTGATGACCCGCTGGACACGAAAGAACCTTGAGCTCCTTTTCACCCAAGTATTTCGAAGAAAGGACACTATCCCTTGGTTCCTCAAATGAGATGGCCGCATCCGAAATGCCAAGCACAAGTGATTCAAAGCATGTGGCCGTTGGCTGATGCCAAACATCAAGGTGAATCTGGGGGTGCAAGCTTTCAAACGAGTCGTACCAGTTTTCGGAAAAAAGACGCCCCCGCCCGTGAAGACAGGGGGCGTAAAGACGGAAGTGGCCGTCGGGCGAAACGCCGCCGTTCCCCGATTGAGCGTACTTTTTGAGATCGTCGACTTGTGCCAGGATCACGCGTGCACGACGCGCAAATTCTCTGCCCGCCGGAGACAAAACAGCCTCCCCCGCCGATCGGTCGAGCAAAACAATCTGATACTCAGATTCCAACTTTTTGATTGCCGACGAAACGGCCTGTGGGCTCACGTGAACGGCGCGAGCCGCTTTGCGCACGCCGCCGTAGTTCGCTACCGCTTGAAGGTATTCGAGTTGAGAAAGCTGCATAGGTTACTCCAAAGGCAGCCAAGGCGACGGGCTGTGCGTCCTCAGATGAGGTTCTCGCCCAGGTTCTTGCCGCCGAGGACGTGCATGTGGAAGTGCATGACGGTCTGACCGGCGTTGACGCCCTTGTTGGAGATGACGCGGAAACCGTCCTCCAGGCCCTTGGCCTTAGCGACCTCCTGGATGGCGTGGGCCATGGCGCCCATGGTCTCGGCAGGCACGTTGTCGGCGATGTCGCTGTAGTGCTTCTTGGGGATCACGAGGGTGTGGACCGGCGCCTGGGGGTTGAGGTCGTCGAAGGCGATGACCTGGTCGTCCTCATAGACAACGGTCGAGGGGATCTCGTGGTTGGCAATTTTGCAGAAGATGCAATCACACATGGTTGGTTCCTTTCTCACAGACCAAGGTAATTATATTTGGTCGAGATGGTTAGAACGAGAGACTGTCGTTGGTGTTGGCGGCTTCGCCGTCGGCGAGCACGTCGTTGCCGTCGACGTCCTTAAGGAGCACCGAGACCTTCTGCTCGGCATCGGACAGGCGGGTGCGCAGGCTCTTGAGGAGCTCGACGCCGCGGGTGTAGCTCTCGAGCGACTCCTCGAGCTCCATATCGCCCGACTCCAAGCTGCGGATGATGAGCTCCAACTCCTGCGAGGCCTGCTTGTACGTAAGCTGCTCGACCGGGGTCTTCTCTGCCATATCTGTTTCCTTTCCTAAAGGTTTATCGCTATGAAACGCGGTTTACTCGACCGTATCGACCGTTGCCGCCACGTTGCCGTCTGCCATGCGCACGCGGATGGCGTCACCAGGCTTAAAGGTCTTGGCACTCGTAGCCACCCCATCATCGCTGTACGCGATGGAATAGCCGCGGGCAAGCACTTTGAGCGGCGACAGGGCATCGAGCGAAGCGGCGGCTCGGCCAAGGTCGGACGCGGGTTTGCTGAGCATCGTACGCCCCTGATGCTCCAGACGGGAACTCGCAAGCGTGAGCGTATGGCGCTTGCCATCGAGCCCCGAGGTGCTTGCAGCCAGACGCTCGGGCAGGCGCTCAAAGTTGGAGCGGAATGTCCCGACCGAACGCGTTATGGCGCCGGACAGACGATCGACCGTCAGGGCAAGCTCGGACTCGCGACGCTCGACCACAAACGTTGGGTCGTTGAGGCACGGGCGGCACGCGGCTGCATCGAGCGCGTCGCCCAGACGAGCCGTATAGGTGTCCCAAGCACGACGACCGCGCTGGTCGAGCATTTCCAGATCAACCTGATCCGACCCGATCATCGAAGCCATCGCGGCGCCCAGACGCTGATGGCGCGTCTCGAGCACGTCGGCCAACTCCGTCATGGCCGGCGCCACCGATTCTGCCGCTGCCGTTGGTGTGGAGGCGCGACGGTCGCTCACCATGTCGCAGATCGAGGTATCGGGCTCATGCCCAATACCGGTCACCACGGGCACGGGACAGGCTGCCACCGCACGGGCAAGCTCCTCGTCGTTAAAGGTCATGAGGTCCTCGAAGGAACCGCCGCCACGCACGAGCAAAATGCAATCGGGCGCCGGCGTAATGGCAGCGGCGCGGTGCAAGCCTTCAATAAGCTCTGCCGGCGCACCCTCGCCCTGGACCTTTGCGCCCACGCAGACAAGCTCGACGAGCGGGTTGCGACGGCGCAGCGTACGCTTGACGTCGTCGATTACGGCGCCCGAAAGCGAGGTGACGACCGCCACGCGCGAGCAAAACACCGGGATGCGACGTTTGCGCGCCTCGTCCATCAGGCCCTCGCGGCGTAGCTTTTCGGCCAACTGAGCCACCTGCTGACGCAGCAAGCCCTCCCCCGCCAGCGAGAACGAGCGGGCGACGAAGCTCATGCGACCCGTAGGCTTGTAGAGATTGAAGCTGCCCTTGAAGCTTACCTGCATGCCGTCGCGCAGATCGAAGGTGCGCTTAAGGTAGGCGCCCTTCCAGATGATGCAGTCGACGGCCGCCGAGTCGTCCTTGATTTGGAAGTAGCAGTGGCCGCTTCGGGCATTGGGACCACGAAAACCCGTGACCTCGCCCAAAACGCTCAGCTGCGGAATGGCATCGAGCGCGCCGGCGGCGATCTCCACCGCTTGGCTCACACTGAGCTCTTTGCGCTCCCGCTCGTCTGATCCGTCGAACTCGGCGGAAACGGTATTGCCGGTTAGATTCCAGCCTGCCACGCAGCCCCCTTTCGTCATCGTGCACAAGGGCTCCGGCCCTGCGCAAATTCAAGTCCAACACATAGTACAGTGCCGCGAGGACACGAATCCCCGCGGCGCCTGCCTGTCCTATTTGTTATCGGTTGGAGTTTCTGTTGTAGCGGGCCATCAGGTAGAGCAGTTGAATGATCGAGGTGAGCGCCGCCGCCACGTAGGTGAGCGCGGCTGCCGTCAGCACCTTCTTGGCACCGTTAACCTGCTTGGAACTCATGCCCGATTGCTCGATATACGCCACGGCGCGGCGACTGGCATCAATCTCGACCGGCAGCGTAACCAGCTGGAACAGCACGCTAAACGAGAAGAAGACCAGCGCGAGGGTCGTGAGCCCCGCGATGTTCATGAACAGGCCCATGAGCAGCACGATCGTCCAGGTGTTCTGGGTAAAGTTGACGACGGGGACTAAAGCGGTACGTACCTTCATCATGGCATAACCACTTTGACGCTGGGCGGCATGGCCCGCCTCGTGGCAGGCGACGGCAACACTTGCGACCGACCCGCCCGAACGGTTGGCATCCGACAGATACAGGTTGTTGTCCTGCGGGTTGTAATGATCGGTGAGCTCGCCGGCAACGCCCTTGATGCCCACGGCGCTACAACCGTTGGCGTCGAGCATGCGGCGAGCGACCGTGGCACCCGTGTCGCCGTCCGAGCGAACCTTGGACCAGGTCTTGTATGTCGAGTTGATATAGCTCTGCGC
>CAUDVX010000064.1 GCA_958452935.1 uncultured Collinsella sp.
TCCCTGCTCGGACAGTCCTGCGCAAGACGGAGGCCACATTAAGTGGCCTCCTTTGTTTGCGGAAAGTGTGTCCCACTATTCAGCTGGATTCCGGGATGTATTTTCCGGTTGAGGCTCGTTGGGAAAGTGCGTCCCACTTTGGGGGCTGATTCTGGGACGTGGTTTCCGGTTGGCTCTCATTGGGAAAGTTCATCCCATTTCTCGGCCTAATTATGGGACGCAGTTTCCCGTTGAGGACCCTTTGGGAAAGTGCGTCCCGGTCTGGGCGCTCAAACTGGGATGGATTTTCCGGATGAGGGCTTGACGGAAAATGTGTCCCGTTCCGGGCGCTAATTGTGGGATGCAGTTTCCGCTTGCGGAGTCTCCACTCAACAGAAAACCCGGGTGGCCTGTTTTTTGGCTACCCGGGTTTTTGGGTTGTCGATATGTTCGACTGGCTACTAGTGGGTCTTGCGGCGCTTGATCAGCATGATGAGGGCTATCACTACGAGCGTTGCTCCCGCTGCTGCTGCGGTGGCGACTAGGGCGAATGTTTGGTCGCCGGTGTTTGCGAGGTCCTTCGCTGTGGTCGTAGTCTTGACCTTGGTGTCGGTCTTAGCACCGTTGTCGGACTTGGGCTTGTCCGGGTTCGTCGGGGTCTCAGGAGTCTCGGGGTCCTTTGAGCCTTCGGAATCGGTTGGGCCGGCGGTGTTTACCAGCGTATGGTCCAGGAACTTCTTGGCGCCCGCACTTGCCTGTGAGAACAGGCGGCGCGTGCGGATCGGGGTGGCGTTCACCGTTGTGGGCGCCGTCTCCTCGGCCTCGATATTCACGAGCGTCGTGCCGGTGTCGAGGCCCACGTCGTTGTATCCCACGTGGCAGTAATACTGCGCACCGTCATCGTCTGCGGTCAGGTCAATCTCGAGCTTTGAGGCCGTTCCAGCCGCGAGGTTGCCATCGGCACCCACGAGCTTAAACTCTGTCTCGCCGCGGCCCTTGCGGTACCACATATAGGTCGGTGCCAGCCCTGTTTCGCTATCGTCGGCACCGAGTTGCTTCACATGGCCAATCGCCGAGAGCGTCAGGTGGCTTCCCGCCGTGCGCTCAACCGAAGAGCCGTATCCAAGATCCGACCCCTCCGCAGCATCCGCCGCAGGTCCGCTCACGGTCATCGTCATGCCATCGGGCATGGTCTTGACCGTGATGATTGCCGAGCGAATACCTGTTTCGGTCGTGGATCCATTCTTAACGGCGGCGATGGCGAATCGATACTCCGTATTGGGCTGCAGCCCATCCCACTTGAGCGAGGTCTTCGTGTTGTCGGCAATCTTCCAGCTATTGACGACCGCATCCGCCGCATTGCTCTGCAGCATGCCCACGCCGTAGCTAAAGCCACTCTTGTTTGCGAGTACATCGTCCCAGCTAAACGTAACGCTGGTCGAATCGACGGCGTTTGCCGTAAAGCCCGTCACGGCCGGCGCGTCGGGCATCTCGACGTCCTTAACGTCATAGCCCACGATCCAGAACTGATCGGTGTCCTTGGTGCCGAGCTTGTCGCCCGAGTCTGCCTCGAACTTGTCGACATCCACCGCGTTGACGCCCAGACGCCACACAAAACCGTACCTGCCCTGCGCGGCCTCGGGCAGGTTGTCGACGGTGCCGCCGTATTCGGTCGATTCACTCGAGGAGTTACCCGTAGTAAAGCCGGCGTTGGCACCAAAGCACAGGCCGCCAAACAACTCGTGCTTTGCGAGCTTCGCGCCCATGACAACGCTGCCGTTCAGCGTCAAGCCGAGCTCGAGCTCCTGCTCCTTGCCCTCCTCGACTTCGATGGTCTGCTCAATGCTCGCCCCCGACTGCGCGGCGGCGCCGTTAAACCCATCGTGCGTGTAGGCGCGCGTTACGCCAGGCTTGCCCAGGCCAAAGGAATCCCCAACGGGAGTCTCGCCGTTGAGCGTCGTTTGATAGGTTCCGGGTTCTCCCGACCGGTTGGTCAAAAAGTAGCTGAGCGGCGTCATATTGTGCTGTTTGGCAATGCGGTCATAGGCCTCGACATTAACGACCGAGGTCTGCGCGCCGAGCGACACGGGCGCCGCCATCACGCCCTTGCCACCAGTTTCCTCATTTTCGATCTCATACTCGTAATAGACCATCGGAATCGTGTAGAGCACGGCCTTGTCACCCTCGCCGGCATGCGACTCATAGCTTACGCTTGCGCTGACCGTGCGCTCGCTCCGGTAGTCATAGCATCCCTCGGCGGCAAAATCGACTGAAGCATTCATCGCGACCAGGGGCGGACCGGTCTGCACCTCGACGGCAACGCCCAACTCGGCGCCAATGGTATAGCCCTGGGATGTCCCCGTGCCCTTTTCCTCTCCGTATGACGTGCCGCCCAACACCAGATAGCCGTATGCCTGCTCCAGATCCTCAACATAGGGCGCATCCTGCAGCACGGCAAGCACGCGCGGGTTGGTATAGACCTTGTAGCGGTCCTTGTACGTGATCTTGACGCTGTCGTTGTCGACATCGGGCAGCGCGAGCGAGATAAATGTGCCGTAGGTAGTGCCGCGACGGTTGCTCTCGCTAATCACCTGCTCCTCGCCGCGGCGCACCTTTCCGTTCTCGTCGAGCGAAAAATGCGAGGCGGTCATCCAATAGTAGTCATCGTTCTTGCGCAGGTCCTCGTCGCGGTGCTTGCCCACCACGGCGATAAAGCTCTCGTTATAGCGGTCCGAACCCGAGACGCTGCCCGCCTTGACGTCGCTGATCCACACCTGCTCTATACCCTTGTGGTCATGCTTGTTGCTGCTGTTGTATTGCTGACCGCTCATGCTCATGGTTCCGACCATGGACCCCAAGCCCTGAGCCCCGCTCTGTGCCGTGTTGCAGGCAAAGTCGCGGAACACATCGCCGCCCACGAGCACCTCGTCGACCGCCAGCTGCTCGGACAGGCCGTCAAGGTTGGCAGTGGCAAGGGCAATAGGCGCCAAGGTGCACGGATAGCGCTTATCCTGAGCGCTGTCCTTCCATGCGCTGTTGGGCACATGCATCAGCCCATAGGAGGCGAGGAGCCCGTCTCTGTATTCCTTGCAATCGGAAAGCTTGAACTCGCCAGACTCCGAGTCAAAATACGCGTAGCGGTACAGCGCGCCGTACAGCCCCTTGCTGCCGTCAGAAGCGCCGTAATCAAAAGCGCTGCGTTGCCAGTCATAGCCCGCAAGAATAAGGCCCGTGACGGTTTCACCCGTCTTCTTTCCTTCTTCATCGTAGGCGGCAAACGTGCCGAACGTCGCATTCGCAGCGACCATGGTCTTGCCGTTCGCGGAGAGGGAGATTGCGCCCGCGTCGCTCAGAGCATCGACATGGACGAGCGCACCCTTGGATGCATCCCACGAAAACAGCTCGCAATGCGTCGACTTATCAATATTCTTCTTGCCGTAGGGTGCCGAGACCACGATGGCGAGGTCATCGCAAAAATCGCGATCGAGGTCGCCGGCCGCTAGCGAAACGACAGGAGCTGACTGAAGCTGCGTCCAGGAGTCGTTCCCGCCCTTGTTGTGCGTGGTGTAGTCCGCGGCGTTACCGGCATCGATCTTGACGACGCTTTGCTTCCAGTTGCCGCCCTCCAAGTCATACATGTCGACTACAGCCTTGCGCACGCCGTTCTCGTCGACATAGCAGCCCGCGTAGACAAAAAGCTCGTCGACGCCGTCGCCATCGACATCGCCCGCCTCGACATCAAAGACGGCGTCGTGCTCTTGCAGGTAACCGGCATCCAGGTACTTAAAACGGCCTTCGTACATCATATTAGTGTTGACCGTCACCGGCAGGTGTGTGTCGAGAGTGCGCGTACGCCCGTTGCTAAACGAGTAGAGGGCCAGCTCAACCTTTCCGGCGTATGACTTGCCGTCAATCGTCGTGGAGGAACTGTCGCCGTAGGCACGGAGCTCGGCAACGCGGCTCTTTTTGCCCGTGCTGGCGTCGCTGCAGAACTCAACACTCGTGGCGTGAATGCCCGAGAAACCGTTGTTGTCGTTGGCGAGTACTGTTGAGGACTCATTGTTGCTTAGGTACGACCAGGTGCCGCCACCGTAGTCGCTATGCTTGTAGAGATCGCTGTTCGTATCGAAGTTGTTGACGTTTTGCCAGAACTTTGCGGCGCCCCACACACTTCCATAGCCATCGGTGAGTTTGCTGCTGCCGCCAATGTCACCGCGCTCGACGTTCTCGAGCTTGTCGCGCAGAGTGTAGCGATTGCCATGGCTACCGTTAGCTGCCATATAGACCTCGCTGCGCGTGGCAAACGTCGTGGGGGTATCAGTGGAATAGGGGCCAATGGTATCGGCCGGAATGTCCTCGCTCGTGCCCAGACCCAGGGCTTGATAATCTTGCTCGGTCATATCGGTGATTGCGGGCGCGTCTGCCGCCTGGGCAACCTGGGGCGTGGCTGTGAAGCAGGCGACGCTCGTGGCGATCAACGCAGCAAGCGACGCCGTCCCAACAAGCGGGATTTTCGACAGCCTACGGATACGGGGGGTGTGGAACGTACATGAGGGACCTCGCTTTATTCGAGTGGAGTGGACTCATTTTTGCAAATGATACATCCGATGCCCGATATCACGTGTCTCATTTTCGCCAACGGCGTGTCTCATTTTTGAGAATCCGAGATGCCGCGGAAATCTTATCCATGCTCAAAGGCCATTTCTGAGATGTATTTTCCGTCGAGTGCCTCATCGGGAAACTGCATCCCATTTCAAGCGTCGATTCTGGGACGCACTTTCCCCTTAGACCCTCAACCGGAAACCGCATCCCACTTTGAGCGCAAATTCCGGGATGCATTTTCCGCTTGAGCCTCATTGGGAAACGGCGTCCCACTTTGAGGGCTGATTGTGGGATGCATTTTCCGGTTTTGCTCTCATTGGGAAAATGCATCCCGTTTCTTGACCGAATAATGGGACGCAATTTCCCGTTGGAGCGCCTTTGGGAAAGTGCGTCCCACTTCGACCGCCCAGAGTGGGATGCACTTTCCGCAAAGCACCTCAACGGGAAACTACGTCCCATTCCAAAGGCAATTTCCGGGACGCATTTTTCGAAAGCCTGCCCATCCGGAAAGCCCGTCCCACTTTGGACGCATCCGGGCACGGAACCATCGACCTATCAGGCCCCCCATCAATAAAGAGGCGTCCTCCCGGACGGCGGGGCACGAAGTTCATCGCGAGTTCCGCACGCAAAGAAGGCCACTTAATGTGGCCTTCGTCTTGCGCAGGACTGTAGAGCAGGGAACTTCGTGCCCCGACGCCCGGGAGGACGTTTCATTTAGAAAGATGGACCGACCGCCGTCAGCGATGGGAGCTACTCCCCCAGCACGGCCTTTTTGGCGGCTGCAGCCATGTTGTCCAGATCTTCCTTGGTGGGGTGATCCTTTGCGGCGACCCAGTTATCGAGCAGCATCTTAAAGCGGACATTGTCGGGATCTTGCTCGAGCATGGCCTCGTAGCGCTGCTTGACCGCGGGGCCCATCTTGCCCTGGCACATTACCCAGCCCACCAGCTCGGCATCCCCAGCCAAATTGGAAGTTACGCGATCAATAATCTGCTGGTAATAGCTCTGATCGGCACCAAAACCGCAGGTACCAAACAGAAAGACGCGCTTGCCGTGCAAGGCGGAGAGCAACGCCGCGACCGAAGGCGTGCATGCGCCCTTGTCGCACCAAAAGCCAACGAGCACCGTATCGGCAGCGCAGGCACCCTGCGCCTCGCGCGCAACCTGATCTGCGTCCGCATCGTCGCTCAACGCGGCAGCGTGAATAAACTCGACGCCTGCAGCCTGTAGGGCACGCTTGATTGCGCCCGAAACCATCCTGGTATTACCGCTCTTGCTGTTGACCACCAAAGAGCATGTCATAGTCACGTTGCTCGTTTCCCCCAAAACCAAAGCCACTAATGCAATTTATTAGATGAATATCTTAGTACTTACGTGACAGATGTAAACCACCGTCTGTCGATTGGCGACATGGGCGACACCGATGGGGGCAAAACGTCCGCGGTGTAAGCCCCCAAATAGTTGAGACGTGGGGCAAACAAACCTAGTTCATTTGCCCCACGGGCTTGCTCACTGGGCGAATTGGCTGCGGTAGAGTTCGGCGTAGAAGCCGCCTGCCGCGAGCAGCTCATCGTGCGTGCCGCGCTCGATAATCTCGCCATCGCGCATGACCAGGATGCAATCGGCGTTGCGAATCGTCGACAGGCGGTGTGCTACGACAAAGC
>CAUDVX010000065.1 GCA_958452935.1 uncultured Collinsella sp.
TGAGCGCATGCTCGGGGCACACCTTGACGCAGGCACCGCAGCCCAAGCAATACGTGGACTCCAACGCAAAGCGGCCGCTTCCCACCAAATCACAGGCGAACGTGGGACATACATTGACACACTCGCCACACGACGTGCACTTGTCAAAATCACACTCAGGCGTGCTCACCTGCATGTTCTGGGCAAGCTCGGGGTGGTTTTGCAATGTCGAGAGCACCAACTGGCGACCGTGCGTGAGCGAACGGCGACGCTTGGTCGTCGTGGTGCCGCACATGGTGTTGAGCGTGCGCTCGAGCTGGGTAATCTGGTGGCGGTGGGCTTTGAGCTTCTGCGTCACCGAGGCCAGCGCCGCCGTTGCCGGGTTGAGCTTGGTCACGGTAAGGCCCGTGGTGCGGGCAATCTTTTCCATGTACTCCTTGCGCTCGTACTCGCGGCGCTTATGGCACTTGAGGCTCTTGGGATCGACCTCCAGACCCATGCCCGTGCCCGCCCACTCCTCGGCGGTAGCAATGGCCTCGCCCAGGATGTCCTCGCCACCGGTGTTACGGCACTTATCGCACACGCCCAGCGGCAGGTACACGCTCACGTTGGGATAATCAGCCAGCACCGAGAACCAGGTCTCGGCCGTAATATCGCCTACACAGGCGACAACAACCTCGTTCTCGCGCGGCATGCGCTTAAGGGCACGCGTGCAGGTAACGTAGGCGGTCTCGTGGCTCGTAGCCGCCGAGACAATGTCGTCGTAGACGTTTTTGGGTGCAAGGCGCGGAGAGATGATCGCCTCCGTCGGGCAAGCAGCAGCGCACAGACCGCACTTACGGCAACTGTCGAGAATCTCGATAGCATCTTCCTCGATCTCAATGGCGTTCACTGGGCACACGTCCATGCACGCGGTACAGCCGCTCTTCTCGTTCTTGCAAGCCAGGCACGGTATGGTGTTACCGCGCGGGCGCTCCTTGTAGTCAGCAGGATTCCACTGCGGAGCCGACGGATCGAGCGCGTCGGTCACACCGCCAAGCGGGTCTTTAAAAAAATCCAAGCCCTTGCTGATTTCGATGATGTCATCAAACAGATCGTGTTCCTGCGCCATGCGCGGCCCCTCCCTGAGCAGTGCAAACAAGCAAGAGATAATGATACGCCATCGGCCCACGCCTCGGGCAAATTACACGCGGCGCATCTTTGCGGCAAATAGCCTATGGCCTATCGCCGCCTCGATTGCACAAGGTCAATCAAATGCCAAGCTATGCCTCGCGCATGAGCTGCACGAGCTTTTGTTTGGTCACCCTGGCCTGCTCGTTGGCCATGTTACGCTCGTTCTTAAAAGTTGCGTCCGCAACGCTCAGCAAGTCGGCATCGGAAATCTCGCCAAGGCCCAGCTCCTCGAGCGTCGTCGGCAGACCAACGCGCCGGCAAAACTCGAGCACCTGATCAAGCTCGGGCGCACGCTCCAGGCGCAGCTGCACCACCAGGCCAAATGCCACGGCCTCACCATGCATGGCCTTGCACTCGGGCAAAATCGTCAGGCCGTTGGCGATCGCATGCGCCAGCGCCAAACCGCCACTCTCAAAGCCAACGCCCGAAAGCAGAATATTGCACTCGATCAGACGCTCAACCGCCGGCGATATACGGTCCTTTTTGAGATCGCGTTTGGCAGCGACACCGCACTCCATGAGCGTATCGTAGCAGGCACGAGCCGCAACCAGGGCCAAGTGCCCCGGCGCACCACCGTGCTCGTTAGTGCCGTGCGCTGCGACACACGAACGCGCCTCGAAGTACGTTGCCAGTGCATCGCCCATACCAGCGACCGTCATACGCAGTGGAGCCGCCGCGACCACGTTGGTATCGACCACGACCAGGTCTGGATTCTTCTCGAGCATCAGGTAGCGGTCGAACGACCCATCCTCGTGATACAGCACCGAAATCGCGCTGCACGGACCGTCCATCGAAGCCGCCGTGGGGCATACGCATAACGGCAACTCGGCATAAAACGCTACTGCCTTGGCGATATCGAGCATCTTGCCACCGCCAATACCCACCACCATGTCGCAATACTCAGCCTGGGCTTCCTTAGCCATATCGACAACGGCCTCTTCCGTACACGGACCGTCATAGATCTTAAAGAACGGCTCGCTTAGGTCTTCGTCCAGAAATCCATCGACGATCTGCCTGCACAGCCGATCCTCGGTGCCCTGGTCAAACAAGACATAGGCAGCACAACCCAACCATGACAAATACCTGCCCTGACGCGAAAGTTCGCCCGGCCCCTGAACATACCGGCCAGGACCGCCATAAACCATGGGAAGCGCCATACAAGAATCCGCCCTTTCATCAACAACAATTGGTGCAAAGTAATCTGACCCCTTTGCACCATAGCAAAAAGGGGCAAAGCCATCTGCCGGCTTTGCCCCTTTCTTACCTTAGTCTACTCATCCATAAGGTAGTAGTGGCCCAGTGCGTCGGCACCCAGGATGGCGTTGGCGACCATCTCGGGCGTCACCTCAAACGGCATGTTGCACATGGTGTCATCGGGCGCGCACGCGGCCTCGGCAACAATCATGGCCTTCTCGCGCGTAAGTTCGGCAACGCCAAGTTCCTTCATCGTGACCGGCAGGCCCAGCTCAATGCAGAAGCCCAAGACTTCCTCGAGTTTCTCAGTCGGGGCATCCTCGAGTACCAGCTGGACGATGGTGCCAAAGGCGACCTTCTCGCCATGATACATGCCGTGGCACTCGGGCAGCATCGTCAGGCCATTGTGGATGGCATGAGCAGCAGCAAGGCCCGAGCTCTCAAAGCCAATGCCCGAGAGCAGCGTATTGGCCTCGATGATATGCTCGACGGCAGGCGTCAGCGCACCCTTCTCCAGCGCGACCTTGGCCTTGACGCCATCGGCCATAAGCGTCTCGTAGCAGAGCTTGGCAAGTGCCAGACCAGCCATACCGCCCTTGCCGCCAGCGCAGGTGCCGCCGTCGGCATCGTGCGTCGCCTGGGCCTCAAAGTAGGTTGCGAGCGCATCGCCCATACCGGAAACCGTCAGGCGCACCGGGCTCGCCGCGATAACCGTCGTATCCATCAGGACAATGTTGGGGTTTGCCTTAAGGAAGAGATATTTATCGAACTGGCCGTCATCGGTGTAGAGCACCGAAAGTGCCGAGCACGGTGCATCGGTCGAAGCGATGGTGGGGCAAATGATAACCGGGGACTCCAGGTAGTAGGCAACGGCCTTGGCGGTGTCGAGGATCTTGCCGCCACCAACGCCGACGATGATGTCGCAACCGTTGTCGCGGGCGAGCGCAACCAGGCGATCGACCTCGCCCTTGGAGCACTCGCCGTTAAAGTCCTCAAACAGCAACTCGGCCTTAGCCTCGGCAAAGCCGCCCTCGATCTTGGCGCCGACGCGCTTCTTGCCCGAAGGCGTCACGATAACGAGGGCCTTAGCGCCGAGCGGCTCGACATAGGAGCCGAGCTTGGCCAGCTCGTCCGGGCCCTGGATGTACTTGCTGGGGCTATTGAAGATTGCAGCCATTTTTATCCCATTCTCTAATAAGTAAAAAGAAAGGGGCTCCGTACGGATACGTGCGGAGCCCCTCGTTACGATTACAAGAGTCGATTAGAAATCGATGTCGGTGTCGTAGTAGCAGGCCTTGAGGATCTTCTCGAAGTCGGCAGCCTTGGTCTCACGCGGGTTCTCGGGCGTGCAGGCGTCGGTCTCGGCGTTCGCGGCGATCTCGGGCAGCTTGGCGAGGAACTCCTCCTCGGAAACCATCTGCGGGTTCTCGGCGTCGACCTTCACGCCACCATTCGCGTAATCCTTGATGGACTGCGGAATGTTGAGCTGGTCGTTGAGGTCGCGGATCTTCTGGACGAGCGCAGCGATGAGCTCCTCGTTGGTCTCGCCGGGAAGGTGCAGGATCTCCTTGGCCACGTAAGCGTAACGCTCGGCAGCACGCGGGTCCTTGGAGTTCCACTGGATGACCTTGCCCAGGTACATGGCGTTAGCGGCACCATGGATGATGTGGCCGTTCTCGAAGGCAGCACCGGTCTTGTGAGCCATGGAGTGAACGATGCCGAGCAGACCCGAGGAGAAGGCGATACCGGCGATGCACTGAGCCTCGTGCATGTGCTGACGGGCCTCATGGTCGCCAGCATAGGACTTGGGCAGCCACTCGACGATCTCGCGGATGCCGTGCAGAGCGTTGGCGTCGGTGAACATAGAGGCGCAGGTGGAAACGTAGGCCTCCATGCAGTGGGTCAGAGCATCCATGCCGGTGTGAGCGCACAGCTTGGCGGGCATGGTGTAGGTGAGCTCGGGGTCGACGATGGCGACATCAGGGGTGATGTTGAAGTCGGCCAGCGGGTACTTGATGCCCTTGGCGTAGTCGGTAATGACGGAGAACGCGGTGACCTCGGTAGCGGTGCCGGAGGTAGAGGAGATGGCGCAGAAATGAGCCTTCTGACGCAGCTCGGGGAAGCTGAACGGCTGGATGATGTTGTCGAAGGACTCCTCGGGGTACTCGTAGAAGACCCACATGGCCTTAGCGGCATCGATGGGCGAGCCGCCGCCGATGGCAACGATCCAGTCGGGCTCGAACTCGCGCATAGCGGCTGCGCCCTTCATGACGGTCTCAATGGAGGGATCGGACTCGACGCCCTCGAACAGCTTGACCTCCATGCCGGCCTCTTTGAGGTCGGCCTCGACGTCCTGCAAGAACCCGCCGCGGCGCATAGAGCTGCCGCCAGAAACGATGATGGCCTTCTTGCCCTTGAGGTTCTTCACCTCGTGGCGAGCGCCCTCACCAAAGTACAGATCGCGAGGATTGGTAAAACGTCCCATACTGTGCCTCCTAAACAAGCCCCTCTTAGACTTGCGTATATAACGGAGCACCCGATTGGCTCCGTTAGGACCGTTTGCGCGTTGCCGGCGATGACAATGCGCGATGTCTAAACGTCTCAACGCTCAGACAAACACTATTTTACCGTTCTGGTTGGTCAGTTATTCACCTAAAGCCGCCAATGATGAAACGTTTTTTCTATCCTTGGAACCTCTTGCGTTGCGGTTATTGCCCCAAGCTGGGCAAACGTTTTATCAAGGTTGACTACATACCCCGGGCAGGACTGCGCCCCTCCAAAATATGCACCGTTCGCCGCCAAAAATCGACCGTTTGCGGCACCGTGATACCACTCGGTCGTCCAAGGTGCCGACATTTGTGCGACATCCGTCTTCGTGGTGCAAAGGTGCAAGTCCAAGTGCGGTACCCCCGGTGTGCCACATGCGGGTAAACTAGAACCTTATATAGAGACATTTGAACCCTAACCGCAGCAAAGGAGGCCCCATGGCATTCGATCCCATTCAAGAGGATTGCCATCGCCTCGTTCTTGAGGCCTTGCGCCGCGACAATATCCCGCTCACCGACGGCCCCGCCGTCGAGCGTCTGATGGAGCAATTCACCCGCGACCCCGCGCCGCTCATCGTGCACGATCGCGACCGCGCCGGACATCTCATTGCCAAGGTGGTCGAGGCCGTTGACTACCGCATTCCCTTTATCCCCGACGATACCCAGGCCGAGCAGGAAGAGGCCGCTGCCGAGAACATGCTTCGCGAGGCCGCCGCACTCGATCCGACCAACTGGGATGCCCAGCGCATGTTGACGGCCCTCACCGCCGACTCCAACGAGGAATACGTGCAGTATCTGGTGTCCAAGCGCGATGAAGTCGAGCATGATCTGGCGCTCAAGATCGCCTCGGCGCAGGACCCCTATGAGCGCGAGGCCGCAGGCGACCTTATGCGCCGCCCCTACCTGCGCTGGCTTGCCGCCCTTGCGTCGCGCGCCCTCATTAGCGGACGCTATCGCATGTCGTTGGAGGCAGCGAATCGCAGCTTGGACTTTGCGCCCAACGACCCCGCCGGCGTCCGCCACACCGCGATGCTCGCCATGGCAAAGCTCGAATACCCCGCCGAGGAGCTCAAGCGATTTCGCTCTGCCCACTCCGT
>CAUDVX010000066.1 GCA_958452935.1 uncultured Collinsella sp.
CGCTTCTCATAGGGGGAGCCATCGGAAGCGATAGAAGAATAACCAAAAGACCAGGTAAATAACCAAAGTGGGTACCAATGAAGGGCGGTGGGTACAAATTGGGTACCAGAGAAAAACTGGCAATCCCGCAATTTGACTGAGAGGGAACCATGGTCGCCGTCGAATAGAACCATGTTGAGGGGGTGCGCCGATAGAACTTAATCGATATGCAGAAGCATTGTTTTCCCTGATTAAACAATTGCGTATTGTCGATGGCTTGCGCCTGAATTCTGAAACCTGCGATAAAAAGAGGTGCCTTGCGATACAGCAAGGCACCTCTAATAGGTAACACACTTTTGTGTGGAATTACTCCCACTCGATGGTCGCGGGCGGCTTAGACGTGATGTCGTAGCAGACGCGGTTGGCGCCGGGGACCTCGGCAACGATGCGGCCGGAGATGCGGGCCAGCACGTCGTAGGGCAGCTTGGCCCAGTCGGCGGTCATAGCATCGCTGGACTCGACGGCGCGCAGGATGATCGGGCGCTGGTAGGTGCGCTCGTCGCCCATAACGCCAACGGACTTGATGTCGGGCAGGACCGCGAAATACTGCCAGCAGCTGTGCTCGGAGTTGCGCTCGCCGGTCTGCTCAAACAGACGCTGGTTGTAGGCGTCAAGCTCCTCGCGCACGATAGCGTCGGCGCTCTTGAGGATCTCGAGCTTCTCCTTGTCGACCGCACCGATGACGCGGATGGCCAGACCCGGGCCCGGGAAAGGCTGACGGAACACGATGTGAGCCGGCAGGCCCAGTGCCAGGCCAAGCGCGCGGACCTCGTCCTTAAAGAAGTGGTCGAGCGGCTCGATAAGGTCGAAGTGCACGCCCTCGGGGAACGGGATCAGGTTGTGATGGCTCTTGATGGTGGCCGTCTTGCCGCCCGTCTTGCGAGCGCCGGACTCGATGATGTCGGGGTAGATGGTGCCCTGAGCCAGGTACTTGACCGGCTTGCCATCGGTCTCGAGCTGCTGCGCCACGGCGAAGAACTCTTTCCAGAACTGCGTACCGATGATGCGGCGCTTCTCCTCGGGCTCGGTCACGCCGGCCAAAAGCTCGGCATAACGGTCCTCGGCGTGGACGTGGATAAAGTCGACATCGAACTGCTTGGTGAAGACCTCCTCCACCTGCTCGGGCTCGCCCTTGCGCAGCAGGCCGTGGTTGATGAACACGCAGGTCATCTGCTTGCCCACGGCGCGGGCGCCCAGCGCAGCCACGACGGAGGAGTCGACGCCACCGGACAGGGCAAGAATCACGCGGTCGTCGCCGACCTTCTCGCGGAACTCGGCCGTCATGGTCTCGACCAGGTTGTCCATGCTCCAGTTGGGCTCCAGGCCGCAGATCTCAAACAGGAAGTTGCTCAGCAGCTGCTGACCATACTCGGAGTGCTTGACCTCGGGGTGGAACTGCGTGGTGAAGATCTTGCGCTCGGGGCACTCCATGGCAGCAACCGGGCACACGTCGGTGCTGGCGGTAACGGTAAAGCCCTCGGGCACCTCGGAAACGGCGTCGCGGTGGCTCATCCACACGGTCTGCTCCATGGGCGTGGAGTTAAAGAGCTTGGCGCCGACCGTACGCGTAATAGTGGCGCGGCCGTACTCGCCCACCTCGGAGTGGCCGACCTTGCCGCCGAGCGTCACGGCCGTGATCTGATGGCCGTAGCAAAAGCCCAGGACGGGAAGGCCCAGGTCAAAGATGGCAGGGTCGATGGACGGAGCGTCCTCGGCGTACACGGAGGCCGGGCCGCCAGAAAGGATGAGCGCAGAGGCGTTCATATCGCGAATCTCGTCGGCCGAGATGTCGCAGGGGACAATCTCAGAATACACGTTGAGGTCGCGGACGCGACGGGCAATGAGCTGACCGTACTGCGCACCAAAGTCGAGTACGAGGACCTTTGCGGAAGCCTTTTGATCCATGGTTTCCCCCTCTTGTTGGCGGGGAGCCGGTGCCCACCCGCGTGAATGAACGAAAATAGCTTTCATAGTGTACACGTTATATGGGGTTTCTCGCCCCTCGCAGCCATCAGCGCACGGCAAACGCACGACCTGGCCCCTATTTGACGGCGATTGAAGTGTTACCAAACGTTCCAGATGATGTAATACGTTTGAACATTGGACGCCCTGTGCCACAATACTGCCGAACGACTCCGCCTCTGCGGCGGCAAATACGATAGGAATACCAGCATGAAGCGCATCCTTCTCATCGCCACGGGCGGCACCATCGCATCGACCGAGGACGGCAACGGCCTCTCCCCCGCCTTGACCGGTGAGGAGCTCGCCCAGAGCGTCCCCGAGATCTCGGGCCTCTGCGAGCTCAACGTCGTGCAGCCCATGAACATCGACAGCACCAATATGCGCCCGAGCGACTGGATGCGTATCCGCGACGTCATCGTCGAGGGTTATGCCGACCACGACGGCTTCGTGATTCTGCACGGCACCGACACCATGAGCTACACCGCAGCAGCGCTTTCCTACCTGATTCAGGACAGCCCCAAGCCCATCGTGCTCACCGGCTCGCAAAAGCCCATGGGCAATCCCTTTACCGACGCCAAGCTCAACCTGTACCAGAGCCTGCTCTATGCGCTCGACGAGCACTCGCACGACGTCTCGATCGTGTTTGGCGGCGTCGCCATTGCCGGCACGCGCGCCCGCAAGCAGCGCACCATGAGCTTTAACGCGTTCATTAGCGTAAACTATCCGCCCATTGCCTATATCCGCAACGACCGCATCGTGCGCAATGGGCTTCACGGCACGCATCAGGGCGAAAACCCGGTGCGTTTCTACGACAGCATCGATCCGCGCGTATTTGTACTCAAGCTTACGCCCGGCGTAAACCCGGGCATCCTCGACGCCCTTGCCGATAGCTACGATGCTGTAATCCTTGAGACCTTTGGCATTGGCGGTATCCCCGAGTTTGGTGAGTCGGGCGAGTCGTTCCAAGAGGCTATTTTCCGCTGGGTCGATTCGGGCCGCACTGTCGTTATGACCACGCAGGTCCCCGAAGAGGGCCTCGATCTGGGCGTTTACGAGGTCGGCCGTGCTTACGCCGATTATCCGGGCATTCTGCGCGGCGACGACATGACCACCGAGACGCTCGTGGCCAAAACCATGTGGGCACTCGGCCAGTCACGCGATGCCGCCGAAATCCAGCGCCTGTTCTACAGCCAAGTCAACCACGACCGCATCCCGATGGCGTAGCCAGGCATCGACCGGTATCCCCTACTCAATGCCTTCAAGAAGTTCTGACACCGTCATGCCGAGTGCGGGCGCGATCTTAAATAGAACCTTGAGCGTGAAATTTGCCGTCCCATCTTCGATTCGGTCGAGGTAGGGGCGGCTGATTCCTGTCGCCACACAAAAATCAACCTTGGAGATACCAAGGTCCCTGCGTGTCTCTTCGACCCGCCTGCCAAGAATCTGTTTCGCACGTTCGTCCATGCAGCCGAGTTTGAAATGGAGCCGAACATAAACGTAAACTATAGTTTACGTTTTGCCAAATACACAGGAGTTTTCTATGTCGGGTTCTTCGGTCCGCATGTACCGAGCCACGCTTCGCGCAAACAGCGCGCCGCCCAAGCTCGTCGTCGTTGAAGCAGAATGCCTTTCGCCCGATGAGCGCATAGCATTTGCATTGCTATCAAGTCGCGTCGCCGCCGTTCTGGTCCCTTGCCCGGCGCAAGGTGAACTTGCCATCCAATGCCAAGCGCACAGCTGCTCGCTCAAGCAGGCTGCCGTAATCGCAACCAGCCAACGAGGTCTGCCCCTTCTCCTGGAAGCCGGTATCGCACTTGCCCTTCGCGGCGCCGGATACGAAAACGAGGCCGCCGCCGACATGGTCTTTAAACCACGATCGAGCGGCGGCCTCGCAGCAGCCATTGAATATGTGTGCAGGCTCGTTGCCTAAAAGGACAAGCTAGAAACCAAAGCCAAAGCCCGTTCCAGTAATCGCCGAATACATAAAGTAGACGTTGATTACATTGAGGAACACGCCCGTGATGCAGCCGTTGCGCAGGTAGCGCTCGCACGCAAGACGTGCCATCACAGCGGAGTCCTCGTTGTTCTTTGCCTGGCGTCCCGCCGTAAAGTACGTCGCCACGCTCAGCAGCAGGTTGAGCACCGGCAGTGCCAGCAGCTCGTAGCTCTTACCCCAGCGCGTCACCTCGCCGGCTGCGTTAAACTTCGTTGCCACCTCGGGGCCAATGTTGGGGATCACAAACGCTGCAACCACCAGCGGAATCACCGCAAGTACGAGCAGCGCAATACCCATGTAGCCAGCTTTTTTGCCATATTTAAACATATGCGTCGTCCTTACACGTTAAAGCGGAAGTGCACGACGTCGCCATCGGCCATGACATAGTCCTTGCCCTCAATACGCAGCTTGCCGGCGGCCTTGGCGCCCTGCTCGCCGCCGAGCTCGATGTAGTCGTCATAGCCAATAACCTCGGCCTTAATAAAGCCGCGCTCAAAGTCGGTGTGGATGACGCCGGCGGCCTGCGGGGCGGTCGCGCCCTGACGAACCGTCCAGGCCTTGACCTCCATCTCGCCAGCCGTAAAGAACGACTGCAGGCCGAGCAGCTTGTAGGCTGCTTGCGCGAGCACGTCCAGGCCGGGCTGCTCCAAGCCCAGGCTCTCCAGGTAGTCGGCGGCGTCCTCGGGATCGAGCTCGGAAAGCTCGGCCTCGATCTTGGCGCAGATGGGTAGCGGCTTGACACCGTCGATGGGCGCCAGGTCCTCGTTGAGCATGTCCTCGTCTACGTTGGCCACATACAGGATGGGCTTCATAGTAAGCAGGAACAAGCCCTTGGCAGCAGCGCGCTCCTCGTCGGTCATCTCCATGGATGCGGCGCGCTTGCCCTCGTTGAGCCAGGCGAGCAGGCGCTTGGCCACCTCGAACTTGGGCATGAGCTCCTTGTCGCGCTTGGCCTCCTTCTCGAGCTTGGGCAGTTGTTTCTCGAGCGTGCCCATGTCGGCCAGGATGAGCTCGGTCATGATGGTGTCGGCATCGCCGGCGGGATCGACGAACTCGCCCGTGCGGCCCACCTCGCGCATGACGTTGGGGTCCTTAAAGTAGCGCACGACCTCGCAGATGGCGTCGGTCTCGCGGATGTTTGCCAAGAACTGGTTGCCCAGGCCCTCGCCCTCGTTAGCGCCCTTCACCAGACCTGCGATGTCGACAAACTCGACCGTCGCCGGCACAATGCGGCCGGGGTTGACGATGTCGGCGAGCTTTTGCAGGCGGCTATCGGGCACATCGACGATACCCACGTTGGGGTCGATCGTGGCAAACGGGTAGTTGGCGGCAAGGCCGGTCTTTTTGGTAAGCGCGGTGAACAGCGTCGACTTGCCCACGTTGGGCAGGCCCACGATACCGATGGAAAGGGACACGACAGCTCCTTTTGGTACAGGTACTTCAAACT
>CAUDVX010000067.1 GCA_958452935.1 uncultured Collinsella sp.
TCGGGATACACGCCGTGGTTGGCAAAGACCTCGAGACCGTCGATAGTAATGCGGTCAGCATGGCGCAGATCGTCATAGCTCACGTGGGGAACCGCCGTTGCGGTGGATATTTCGCCCCTTCCACGGCGGGCGAGCTCGGCGCCTTCAGTCTTGGTTGCATTCTCGGGCAGTTTCTTGTTGCTCATCGCGATCGTCTCCTTCGTTTAGAACCCCGACCGCGTAAACTAACTACACGCGAATCGACAGGTTCTTTTTATCATCGCTCCAGTTGCAAGCATTGCGCGCGGGGCATGCAAAGCAGGCGCGCGACGCTTTGTCGGCTGCATAGAGCAGGCGCTCGAGCGGTTGGCTGTTCACGCGCAGCTTTCGATGGCCCAGAATGGCCGTCTTAATGGCTGCGGCATCGGCCGGCTCAAACGCTACGTCATCGGGCATGCCGCCGAGAATCGCATCAGCGACGCGTTCGCTTGCAACATCATGGGATATACCCGATTCGTACTGTTCATCTTTGCCGATATCGTGAAGAAGTGCCGTGGCGTAGATGACCTCACGGTCAAATTCGAGATCTTCCTCGAGATTCTTAATCCACATAATACGAGCGACATCGAGCAGGTGGTCAATACCGTGGCGGCAGAAGATGCGCCCCGATTCCAACTGTGCAATGTTGCCCAGGTGGCGCCGGAACAGGCCGTTGGCACAGATGTAATCGATACGAGGCATGACGCCAAAAGGCGCCAGGCCCGAAGCCATAAAACCGCGACGCGGCGTTCCCTCGTCAGTATTCGATGTAAAGTCGTTGACGACTCTCATAGTTAGCGTCCCAGCATCCTAAAGAATCGCTCCTCGAGCGCCGGATCGGCCTCAAAGACGCCGCGACGAGCGAGCGTCACGGTCTTGGTGCCGGGCTTTTGCACGCCGCGCATGGTCATGCACATATGTTCAGCTTCCATGAGCACAATCGCTCCCTGGGGAGCGAGATACTCCATGAGGGCATCGGCAACCTGTGCACACAGCTGCTCCTGCAGCTGCAGACGACGGGCATAGACCTCAACCGTGCGGGCAAGCTTAGAAAGCCCTGCGACACGGCCGTTGGGGATATAGCCAATGGCAGCCTTGCCGTAAAACGGCAGCAGATGATGCTCGCACAGCGAGTAAAACGTAATGTCGCGCTCGATAACCAAATCGTTCGAAGCGACGGCAAAGGTTTTAGACAGGTGTTCCTCGGCACTCTGGTCCATACCGCCGGCGATCTCACCATACATACGGGCAACGCGCGCCGGGGTCTCCAGCAGGCCCTCACGAGTTGGATCCTCGCCTATGCCCTCAAGCAATAGCTTAATGGCGGCCTCGACTTTTTCCTGATCGACCATCTGGGCCTCACTTTTCCGATTTTGCGTTCGCGCTATGGTACCACGCCCTCCGGCATCGACCACAAGCTACATAGTATGGGTCGAATAGACCGGATCATCACGCCAAAGTTCAACCGCATCACAAAGCGCAACGCCCTCGCGCTCAGCACGGGCGCGCGTAGCATTCATATCAATCACGCGCTGATTGCTCGAGCCCCTAAAGCGCAGCGTGATATCGTACAGGTCCTGAACGAACGGGCCGTCCACCAACATGTCGAGGCAGGCTAGGATACGGTCCGTCACCTCGGTATGATGACGGCCACCCGGCATAAGCTCCTCGAGCACGTCGCCAGTGAAGCACCAAATGGTCTTTCCCGACCCCGATGGATAGGCCGCGCGAACACGCTCGACAAAATCAACGAGTCCCGCCTGGTTCTCAGGTTCCATGGGCTCGCCGCCCAGAATCGTCAGACCATCGATAAAGGGATGGTCGAGGCTCTCGATAATCTTGTCCTCGACGGTGCGATCAAAGGGCTCGCCCGCAGCAAAGTCCCACGCAACAGAGTTAAAGCAATTCTTGCACCCACGACGGCACCCGCTCACAAACAGAGAAGTACGAACGCCTTCTCCATCAGCAATGTCGAAATACTTAATGTTCGCGTAGTTCATAGGTAACTCTCCCGGGAGGCCGGGACATATCATCCCGTCCTCAAACATTCTCGGCCTTCGGCCTGCGAAACTGCGGGCGGGACGATATGCCCCGGCCTCATGCAAAGGGTAACTCAATGAACGAAGCGAACATCGAGCATAGGGTTCGAGGTCCAATAAAAACTGGGTTGCGGGTCAACCGCCGTCGCAAGCAAATCGCAGCTGCAGCTCAAATTATTTCCGCTAAGAACTTCGAGGAGTGAGCAGACCGCATGCTGCATCTCAGCTACATCAACTTGGCTGCCCCGTAGCGAGGCCCCGGATCTTTGCTCGATATGAGTTCCGCACGAACAGGAGGCGCCAGTGGCGCCTCCGTCGTGAGCCAGGACTGTCCGAAATAGCGAGTAAAGGTCCGGGGCCTCGCTACGGGGCAGCCTGGGATGGTTATTAGAGATGCAGCACGCGGTCGCGGATCTCCTCGGTTCGACCCTGGTTCCAGAATTGGGTACCGATGTAGCCGCACGTACGACGAGCGACGTTCATCTTCTCCTGGTCGCGGTTGCCGCAATTGGGGCACTCCCACACCAGCTTGCCATCGTCCTCGACAATCTTGATCTCGCCATCGTAGCCGCACACCTGGCAGTAGTCGCTCTTGGTGTTGAGCTCGGCGTACATGATGTTGTCGTAGATGTACTGCATCACGCGAATGACAGCCTTGAGGTTGTCCTGCATATTGGGAACCTCGACGTAGGAGATAGCACCGCCCGGCGAAAGCTGCTGGAACATACCCTCGAACTTAAGCTTATCGAAGGCATCGATCTCCTCGGACACATGGACGTGATAGCTGTTGGTAATGTAGCCCTTGTCCGTCACGCCCGGGATAATGCCAAAACGGCGCTGCAGGCACTTGGCAAACTTGTAGGTCGTCGACTCAAGCGGGGTGCCGTACAGCGAGAAGTCGATATCGCTTTCGGCCTTCCACTCCGCGCACTTGTCGTTCATGCGCTGCATGACGGCCATGGCAAACGGCGTGCCTTCCTTCTCGGTGTGGCTGTGGCCCGTCATGTACTTGACGCACTCATACAGGCCGGCATAGCCCAGGCTGATGGTGGAGTATCCGCCCACGAGCAGCTTATCGATCGTCTCGCCCTTCTTCAGACGCGCCAGGGCACCGTACTGCCAAAGAATCGGCGCGGCATCCGAAAGCGTGCCCATCAGGCGCTCATGACGGCACAGCAGGGCACGATGGCACAGCTCAAGGCGCTCGTCGAAGATCTTCCAGAACTTGTCCATGTCCTGATGCGAGCTCAGCGCGACATCGGGCAGGTTAATGGTCACAACGCCCTGGTTAAAGCGACCATAGTACTTGGGCTTGTTCGGGTCGTAGTTCAGCGCGTTGGCAACATTGTTAAAGCCGTTGCCCGAACGGTCGGGCGTCAGGAAGCTGCGGCAACCCATACAGGTGTAGCAGTCGCCGTTGCCGGCGGTCTCGCCCTTCGACAGCTTGAGCTCGCGCATCTTCTTCTCGGAGATGTAATCGGGCACCATGCGCTTGGCGGTGCACTTGGCAGCCAGCTGGGTCAGGTAGAAGTACGGGGAATCCTCGTGAACGTTATCGTCCTCGAGTACATAGATAAGCTTGGGGAATGCCGGGGTAATCCAAACGCCGGCCTCGTTCTTAACGCCCTCGTAGCGCTGGCGAAGCGTCTCCTCCACGATCATGGCAAGGTCGTGCTTCTCCTGCGGCGTACGGGCCTCGTTAAGATACATAAAGACCGTCACGAACGGCGCCTGGCCATTGGTGGTCATAAGGGTCACGACCTGATACTGAATCGTCTGGACGCCGCGACGGATCTCGTCACGCAGGCGATCCTCAACAACCTCGCGGACCTTCTCGGCAGACGCAGAGACGCCAAGCTCATCGAGCTCGCGAGCGACCTCGCCGCGAATCTTTTGACGGCTCACCTCAACAAAGGGGGCAAGATGGGTCAGCGAAATAGACTGGCCGCCGTACTGGGAGGAAGCAACCTGGGCGATGATCTGCGTCGCGATATTGCAGGCAGTCGAGAAGCTGTGCGGCTTCTCGATCAGCGTGCCCGAAATAACAGTGCCGTTCTGGAGCATGTCCTCCAGGTTCACCAGATCGCAGTTGTGCATGTGCTGGGCAAAGTAATCCGAATCGTGGAAGTGGATCAGGCCCTCATTATGGGCGTCCACGATCTCCTGGGGCAGCAGCACGCGCTGGGTTAGGTCCTTGGAAATCTCGCCGGCCATATAGTCGCGCTGAACGGAGTTGACGGTCGGGTTCTTGTTGGAGTTCTCCTGCTTGACCTCTTCGTTATTGCACTCGATCAGCGACAGAATCTTGTCGTCGGTCGTGTTCTTCTGGCGCTTCAGGCTCTGAACATAGCGATAGATGATGTAGTGGCGGGCAACCTCGTAGCAGTCGAGACGCATAATCTCGTCCTCGACCAAATCCTGGATCTCCTCGACCGACACGGTGTGGCCCGCGTTCTCGCATGCCTCGGCGACGTTTTGCGCCGCATAAACCACCTGGCGGTCGGTTAGACGAGAGCTCTCCTCGACCTCCAAGTTGGCGGCGCGGATGGCATTGACGATCTTATCGATGTCAAAGACAACCTCGGTGCCGCTGCGCTTGATAATCTTCATCCTCTTGCCTCTTTCGCGTCGTAGCCTCATTGCGCTTCAGAGCCAAACGATGCCCGGCAGGGCTTGCCCCTGTCTTGCGGCGCCGTCGCGCAATCTGTGTTCTCGATAAACCATAGGTCCTCATGCGGACAATCCTCGTAGCCGATCAAGCGACTCAAAGGCGTGTCCGAAGGGGACGAACAAGGTCTTCGTTCTCTGTCCGCCATCTATCATACGACAAAGATGCATCTATATCCTGTATTCTTTTTTTAGGTCAAACACAACATATAGTGTTTCAGCAGGTCAAAGCAATTAGTCATTTTGCAGACGCATTATAAATGAGGGGTATTTGACAAGTCGGTAAAACGTTACCAACACGGCTACCTGCATGGCAGTTATAAAACCCCCTTAGTCAAGCCGCTGACAAATCCTACTAAAACCAAGCCGCTCACGCCAAAATAATCCAAAAGATTGCGCTTGACCAACATGTTGCGGTCACGCGCGGTCAGGACGTATGCAATCAGCCAGTGCCCCTACGGGATGCGAAGATCATCGCACGCGGATCTTGAGTTCAATATCTGGTGCCACATTTGGCGACCAAAACAAAACAGCCCAGAGGACATAGCCTCTGAGCTGCGAACATTTGGTGGGCGTTAGAAGATTTGAACTTCTGACCTCTTCCGTGTCAGGGAAGCGCTCTCCCCCTGAGCTAAACGCCCAAATGGAGCGGACAACGGGGCTCGAACCCGCGACCCCAACCTTGGCAAGGTTGTGC
>CAUDVX010000068.1 GCA_958452935.1 uncultured Collinsella sp.
TTGTAGTCAATGGCGGGATTTGCAGTGAGCGTGTAAATCATGAATGTTCCTTTCACGAGTCAACGTGTTAATGAAAGTATATTCCACGCCACGTAAAAAGGCTATAGCAACTCGGCGAACGGTGTAGAACGCGTGCAGCGCGGCAGAAAAGCGGCAAGGCTCGGCAAAAAAAATCAGGAGCGCTTGCCCTGACACTCATTTGCAATTTACAAAAATGGCGCCACGGCCAAAACCGGGGCGCCATAGAACAACGAATATGTCGTTTTTCGCTTACTTGCGATCGAGCTTGCGGACAGCAACGCGCTTGCTGTACTCGTCAACGTGACCAAAGTCGCCAATGCCCACGGACTCGGCAACGTTGGCGCCGGTAGCCATAGCGAGCTTCATGGCCTCCTCGACGTTGTCGCGATTCCTGTACCACTTGTGCAGGAATGCAGCGAGGGTGCAGTCGCCGGCGCAGACGGAAGAGACCAGCTTGATGTTGAACTCACGCTTGGCGTACCAGATGTCCTCGCCGTTGGAGAAGTAAGCGTCGCCGCGGCTACCACGGGTGAGCAGCACGTTCTGGACGCCGGCGTCATGGGCGAGCTTCATGGCAACGCGAACCTCGTCGTCGGTGTCGACCGGCACGCCAAAGATAGCCTTCATCTCGTGATGGTTCGGCTTGATGAGCAGCGGCTTCTTGTGAGCGAGCTCCTTGAGCTTGTCGGAGGACAGGTCCAGGACGACGTCGGCGCCACGGGCCTGAGCGTGCTCCATGACCTGAGCCAGGAAGTCGGGCGTAGCTTTGGGAGGCACGGAACCGGAGACGATCAGGCACTCAAGATCGCCCGCGGTGTCCAGGATGTTGTAGAGCTCCTCCTGGTGCTGCGGCGTAATCGGGGCGCCGGGGTTAAGGATGCCGTACTCGTGCTGGCCATCGTTGACGTAGGTGTTGATACGCGTGATGCCGTCGGTCCAAACCGGGCGGCACAGGCAACCCAGGTTCATGACCTCCTCGACGATGAACTTGCCCGTGAAGCCGGCGAAGAAGCCGAGCGCGACGGTGTCGACGCCCATCTTCTTAAAGGCGAAGGACACGTCGAGGCCCTTGCCGTTGGCCGTGTAGCTGGCCGAGCCGGTGCGGACGTTCTCGTCGGGCTCGAGCGGAGAGCTCGAAACCGTCATGTCGACAGCCGGATTAGCGGTTAGCGTGTAGAACATTTACAGTACCCCCTGTATATGTGAGGGCCGCGTGGCCGGCCCATTCCAACCACGCGGTTACCTCTGATACCAAATTAACGAGCTGCGGACTCGAGCAGTGCCTTGACCTCGGCGGCGGTGTTGCAGGCGAGCGCCTTCTCGGCGAGCTCGTCGCACTCGGCCTTGGTCCACTGGCTGATGGTCTTGCGGGCGCGCAGGATCGACGGAGCGCTCATCGAGAACTCCTCCAGGCCCCAGCTGATCAGCAGCGGCTCAAGCAGCGGATCGGCAGCGGCCTCGCCGCACATACCGACCATGATGCCGGCCTTCACGCCGCTCTCGATGATGTTCTTGAGCGAGCGGAGCACGGCGGGATAGTACACCTGGTACAGGTTGGAGATGGTGTCGTTGCCACGGTCGGCGCACATGGTGTAGCCGATCAGGTCGTTGGTGCCGATGGAGAAGAAGTCGGCGACCTCGGCCAGGCGGTCAGCGAGCAGCGATGCGGCAGGCGTCTCGACCATGATGCCGACCTCGATGTTCTCGTTGAACTTGCGGCCCTCTTCGGTCAGCTCGGCCTTGCACTGCTCGACGAGCTCCTTGACGGCCACGACCTCCTCGACGCAGGTGACGAGCGGGATCATGATCTTGACGTCACCGAAGGCGCTAGCGCGCAGCAGGGCGCGGAGCTGGACCTTGTACTGGTCGGGATTGGCCAGGCAGTAACGCACGGCGCGGAAGCCCATGAAGGGGTTGTCTTCCTTGACCATGTGCAGGTACGGAATCTCCTTGTCGCCGCCCACATCGAGCGTGCGGATGATGACCGGAGCACCCTTGAGCGCGCTGGCGACCTTGCGGTAGGCGTTGAACTGCTCCTCCTCGGAAGGAAGCTCAGCGGAGTCCATGAACAGGAACTCGGAGCGGAACAGACCGATGGCCTCGGCATCGTGATCGAGCGCGTTGGGCACGTCATCGGGGTTACCGATGTTGCAGGCGATGATCTTCTTGATGCCGTCGGCAGTCACAGAAGGCTTGCCGCGGAAGGCCTCGAGAGCCGCCTTCTCGGCAGCGAAAGCCTCGGCCTTGGCGGTGTAGGCGGCGAGCGTCTCCTCGTCGGGATCGGCCTCGACGACACCCTTGCCACCGTCGACGACAACGGTCATGCCGTTGCGAAGCGCGGTGCAGCTGTTAGAGACCGAAAGGACGGCCGGAATCTCGAGGGCGCGCGCGATGATCGCGGAGTGCGACGTGCGGCCACCGGTCTCGGTGACGATGCCGGCAACGTGAGCCTTATCGATCGTGGCGGTCATGGACGGCGTAAGGTCGTGAACGACAACGACGGTGTTCTCGGGCAGGACGGAGAGGTCGACGACCTCCTTGCCCAGCAGCTCGGCCAGAATACCGGTGCGGATGTCGGCGATGTCGGCCGCGCGCAGACGGAACATCTCGTCGTCCATGGACAGGAACATGTTCTCGAACATGGTCGAGGTGTCCATGAGCGCCTGCTCGGCGCAGGTGCCGCCATCAATGGCAGCGTTGATGGCGTCGGTCATGCCCGGATCCTGAGCCAGGACGATGTGTCCGCTCATGATCTCGGCCTCGGCCTCGCCCACCGTCTCCTTCATGTGGTCGGCCTGAGCCTGGGTCTTCTCGCAGAAGACCGAAAGAGCAGCCTGATAACGCTCCTTCTCTGCTGCCGAATCAGCAACCTCGTGCGGCTCAAACGTCAAGTCGGGATCGACGGCGACCATGACGGTGCCGATACCGATGCCCTCGGATGCGTTGACTCCCTGATACATTCCCATTCCTCTCTCCGTGTCATGTGATAAAGCGTTTTGCCATATCCATGACAAAAGAGCGCAGCTACCTTGATACAGGTCACTGCGCCCCCAAGTATGAACTTAATTGTTCAACATGCGACCCGTTTGAGTTCTACTCGCCAAGACCGCTCTTGATGAGCTCGATGGCAGCAGCCAGAGCCTCGGCCTCGTCAGCGCCATCGCACTTGACCTCGACCTCGGTACCACAGGGGATACCAGCGGCCATGAGGGCCATCGGGGACTTGCCGTTGACCTCCTTCTCGGGGGTGACGACAGTCACGTCGCAGGCGTACTTGCCCATGGTGGAGGCGAAGAGGCCGGCCGGACGCATGTGAAGACCCTGCGGATTGACGAGGGTAGCCTTCTCAGAAACCATAATTGACTCCTTTTTTGTGTTTAACCCCTGTCATGCATGCGGCAGGAGTCAGATTCACGACGTTGTTTATATTAACTCACATCAAACTGTTTTTCATTATGTTTCGGACGAATTGTTGGACAGATGTGTTTGTCGTCCGCTTGCTCGCCCACAGGGGGCCGGGCGCGGCCAGTGAGATTTCCTGCTCTACAGTCCTGCTCGCACGAAGAGCACATTAAGTGCTCTTCGGCTCGTGCGGAACTCGCGATAAATCTCACTGGCCGCGCCCGGCCCCCTGTGGGCGAGCAAGCTGCGGAAACTCAGTCGGTCCAGAGCAATATCGTGCGAACGGAATTCTGGCTGATGATCTGTTCGCGACAAAGACTCAATGGGCAGTCCCCTCTATGCCCTTTTGTAAGTTGCGGTGAAATAGGGACTGAATTAGGGGTTGAATTGTTTAAACAGTCCCTATTTCACCGCAACTTATTTGGGGATGAAAAAGGCGGAGGCCCTGGTGAGGGTCTCCGCCTTTGTTACAGGGGGCGATTGAAACCGCTGACTGCTGGATTAGACCAGGCGGGCGTTGATCGTCTTGGCGATCTCGGCGGCGTCGGTGGAACCCTTGACGGTGGCACGGAAGTCCTCGTCCATGAGCGCCTCGGCGACCTTGGACAGGATCTTGAGGTGCGTAGTGCCAGCCTGAGCGCCCGGGATGAGCAGGGCGATGGCAACGTTGACGGGAGCGCCGTCCATGGTGTCCCAACCGGTCACGCCAGAATCGTCCTTGACGACGATGACGGCAGCCTCGGTGATGGCGTCGGACTTGGCATGCGGAATGGCGAAGCCCTCCAACATGCCCGTTGTGCCCTCGGCCTCGCGGGCCAGGAAGGCGTTCATCACGGCGTCGGCGTCGCCGGCGATACCGGCCTTGACGGCCTGGTTGGAGACAAAGCTCAGCGCCTCGTCACGAGAAGCGAAGTCCTCGGCGACAAAGACGTTCTCGACCTTCACGAAGTCGGAAGCCTCGGCCTTGGGGGCCTCGACAGCAGCGGCCTTAGGGGCCTCAGCCGGCTTGGCTGCAGGAGCGGGCTTCTGGTTCTTCTCGAAGTCGTACTTCTTGAAGGCCACGAACAGGATGCCACCGACCACGGCGCCGATGAGGATCGCGAGGACCCACAGCGGACCGTTCTCGACAACGGGCAGGACCAGGAAGCCACCGTGGGGTGCCGGATCGTGAACGTTGAACATAATGGTCAGAATCGAAGCGATGGAGGAACCGAGCATCATGATGGGCATGACGGGCCAGATGTTCTTGGTCATGAACGGAATGGCGCCCTCGGTGATGTGGGTGCAACCAAGGATGAGGTTGACGACACCGGCATCGTGATCCTCCTGGCTGAAGTACTTCTTGCCGACAACGACGGCGAAGGTGGTGATCAGCGGCGGAACGATGCAAGCGGCGGAGACGGCAGCCATGAAGTTGGTGCCGAAGTTGTAGGTGTCGGTGCCGACACCGGCGGCCAGGGCCTCGGTGAGCATAGCGGTACCGGTGACGTAAGCAGCCTTGTTGACCGGGCCGCCCATGTCAAAGGCGCACATGCAGCCGATGGCAAGACCCAGGACAACGGCGCCAGAGGCGGACAGGCCCTTGAGGAAGTCCATCATGGCGGTGTTGATGGCAGCCATGGGGCCGGAGATGCCGAGCATGACCAGACCGACGATGGCGGTCGAGAACAGCGGGTACAGGAAGATAGCCTTGAGGCCGTCCAGGTTCTTGGGCAGACCGGCAAAGACCTTCTCGAGCAGCAGGATGACATAGCCAGCGAGGAAGCCGCCGACGATGCCGCCCAGGAAGCCAAAGCCCACACCTGCGCCACCGGCGTCGATCATGCCGGTATCGGCGTTAACGGGCAGACCCTGGATGGCGATCATACCGGCGACGAAACCGGGAACGAGCGCCGGGCGCTTGCCGATGGACTCGGCGATATAGGCGGAAAGCACCGGAACCATGAGGTTCATGGCGATGCCGCCGATGATCTTGAGCAT
>CAUDVX010000069.1 GCA_958452935.1 uncultured Collinsella sp.
ATGGCCTTAACGCCTTCGAGCAGGTCATCGGGCGCCTCGGGGTCGGGGTTGTGCAGCAGACCCTTGTAGCCGGTGCCTTTGGTGCGCGGCTTGTTGGTGTAGACGCGCGGAATGATGATGAGCTTGTCCTTGACCTCTTCGGCGACCTTGGCCAGCCGGTTCATGTACTCAAGCACCGAATCTTCGCGGTCGGCAGAGCACGGGCCGATGATGAGTACCTTGCGCGCGTCCTCGCCGGTAAAAACTTTGGCGACCTCGGCGTCAAATGCCTGCTTTTTGGCAGTAAGCTCGGCGGAAAGCGGCATCTCCTCGCGGATCTCCATGGGGATCGGCAGCCTGCGTTTGAAATCCATGGCCATGCGGGGCCTCCTCAATCTATAGAAAGAGCAATAAGCGTATTGTCGAGTGTTCGGCATTATCCGCTGTCGCACGCTAAAGTGCAAGCCCTTGCCACCCCGAAACCTGCCAAAAGGGACAGGTTTATTTTGGCAGGTTTTATATGGGGGAACGTCGGCGGATACCGGGAGGGAGTGGCGTCGCGCGGGACCCTAAGGCTATTGTCGGTTCCCCAGGAAACACCCTGCGGGCAAAAAATGCCAAATAGGAGTACTGTTGCTAACCTAGTAACATATCCGTCTAGCGAGATAATAGACAAAGTGATAAATATGTTCATTAACGTTGGCACGCAGAAGCCTGCTAACGGGCGTTTTGATTAATTTGAAGGCGTATAGAGCCCGCAAAGAGGTCGTTTGAGGCGGTTTTGGCTGTTACTAAAAAGGTAACAGTACTCATATTTGCCCTTTTTTGCCCACGGGGCCTCGAAGGGGCTGTCAATCAAGTCCCAGGGGAGGCGGCTCAAGGGCCGCAGAACAAAAACGGGGGCGCAGGTTGTCCTGCGCCCCCGTTCTCGGGCGTTATTCGTTCCCTGCGGCAGAATTTACGCCGCCTCGTCGAACTGCGAGTTGTACAGGTCGGCGTAGAAGCCGCCCTGGGCGAGCAACTCGTCGTGCGTGCCCTTCTCGACGATGTCGCCGTCGCGAATTACCAAGATCACGTCGGCGTTGCGGATCGTGGACAGGCGGTGCGCGATAACAAAGCTGGTACGGCCCTGCATCAGCGCATCCATGGCACGCTGAATAAGCTCCTCGGTACGGGTATCGACGTTGGAGGTCGCCTCGTCCAGAATCAGCGCCGGGCGGTCGGCCAAAATGGCGCGGGCGATGGTCACGAGCTGGCGCTGACCCTGCGATAGGTTAGTGCCCTCCTCGTTGATCATGAAATCGTAGCCGCCGGCGAGCGTATGGATAAAGTGGTCGCAACGCGCGGCACGCGCAGCGGCCTCGACCTCGGCATCGCTCGCATCGGGGCGTCCGTAGCGGATGTTCTCGCGGATCGTGCCGTTAAACAGCCAGGTATCCTGCAGCACCATGGCAAACTCGCCGCGAAGTGCCGCGCGGTCCCAATCGCGCACGTCGACGCCCTCGACACGCAGCGAACCGCCGTCCACATCGTAGAAGCGCTGCAGCAGCTTAATGAGCGTGGTCTTGCCGGCGCCGGTGGGGCCGACGATGGCGATGGTCTGGCCGGGCTGCGCTTCGCAGCTAAAGTCATGGATGATGGTCTTGTCGGGCGTATAGCCAAACTTCACATGGTCAAACTCCACGTGACCGGGGCGCTTCTCGGGGATCTGCGCGTCGGCCTTCTGCTCCTCCTCGGGCGCGGCCAGGAACTCAAAGACGCGCTCGGTGGCAGCGGCCATCGACTGCATCGTGTTGCTCACGTTGCCCAGCTGCTGCACCGGCTGCGTAAAGTTGCGCACGTACTGGATAAAGCTCTGGATGTCGCCGGGCGTGGCATTGCCGGTCAGTGCAAGCTGCGCGCCCACCACGACGACGCCCACGTAACCCATGTTGCCTACCAGGCTCATGAGCGGCATCATCAGGCCCGACAGGAACTGCGAGCGCCAGCCACTAATAAACAGGCGGTCGTTTTGACGGTCGAACTCCTCGATCGAGGCCTCGGCACGGTCGAACACCTGAATGACGTTCTGGCCGGCAAAGTCCTCCTCGATAATGCCGTTGACGGCGCCCAGAACCTGCTGTTGCTCGCGGAAGTACGGCTGCGAGAAGTGAATCATTACGGTCAAGATAATCGCGGCGGCCGGCAGCGTGAGCACGGTGACGCCGGTAAGCGGCAGGCTGATCGAAAGCATCATGACGAGCACGCCGATAATCTGCGTCACCGACGTGATGAGCTGCGTCACGCTCTGGTTGAGCGACTGACCCAGCGTATCGACGTCGTTGGTGATGCGGCTGAGCACATCGCCCTTGCTGTGACCGTTGAAGTAGCTCATCGGCACGACGGCAATCTTGGCGGCGATTTCCTTGCGCATGCGGTAGCAGATCTTTTGCGTGACGCCGGTCATGAGCCAGCCCTGGACCAGGCTGCAGACAGAGCTCGCCAGATACAGGCAGAGCAAAAAGCCGAGCGTCTTGGCGATCCAGTCAAAGTCGACATCGCCGGTACCGTTGACCTTGGCGACCAGGCCTTCGAACAGCTTGGTCGTAACCTGGCCGAGCACCTTGGGTCCCACAATGTTAAAGATGACCGAGCACACGGCAAAGGCGACGGCGGCAAACACGGCAATCTTGTGCTGGCCGATATAGCCGAGCAGCTGCCTCATGGTGCCCTGAAAGTCCTTGGCCTTTTCGCCGCGACGCATGCCGCCCATGCGGCCCATGGGACCACGCTGGCGGGTGGGCTTGGGAATCTGAGTCTTGGTCTCGTCTGCCATTAGCGCTCGCCTCCTTCCATGACGGCTGCAATTTCTTCTTGGGTAAGCCCCAGCTCCTCGGCGGAAAGCTGCGACTGTGCGATCTCCAGGTACGCCGGGCAGCTGCGCAGCAGCTCCTCGTGCGTGCCGGTGCCCACTACGTGGCCGTCGTCGAGCACGATGATCTGGTCGGCGTGCATGATGGTCGCGATGCGCTGGGCCACGACCACGAGCGCGGCGTCGGTAACGTTTTTGGCCAGCTCCTCGCGTAGGCGCGCGTCGGTCTTGTAGTCGAGGGCACTAAACGAGTCATCGAACACCACGACCTCGGGCTTTTTGGCCAACGCGCGGGCGATGGCCAGACGCTGGCGCTGACCACCCGAAACATTGGAGCCGCCCTGGCTGATGGGGGAGTCGTAGCCGCCCTCGCGCTCGGCGATAAAGTCCTCGGCCTGGGCGATGCGTGCCGCCCGGTACATGTCCTCGTCGCTCACCATGTCGCCGGCAAACTTAAGGTTGCTCTCGACGGTGCCCGAGAACAGGCGTCCCTGCTGCGGGATGTAACCAATACGGCGGCGCAGCTCGGAAAGTGTCATGTCGCGCACATCGATGCCGTCGAGCGAAATGCTGCCGCCCGTGACGTCGTACAGGCGCGGAATCAGCTGCACGAGCGTGGACTTGCCCGAGCCCGTGGAGCCAATAATGCCGAGCATCTGACCGGCATGCGTGGTGAAGTTCACGCCGCTGATGACGTCGGCGCGGGCATCGGGATACTGGAAGCTCACGTCGCGGAAGGTGAGCTCGCCGCGCGGCGCGCTGGCCGCGGGCAGTTTGGGCGAGACGGGGTCGTTGATGCTGGTGGGGCAAGTGATGACCTCTTCCACGCGCTCGGCTGCGACCTCGGCACGGGGCAGGATAACCGAAACCATGGTGAGGATCATAAACGCCATGACGATCTGCATGGTGTAGGAGATAAACGCCATCATGTTGCCGACCTGCATCACGCCGTCGGACACGCCCTGCGCGCCAAACCAGACGATAAGCACGGTGATGCAGTTCATGACGAGCATCATGAGCGGCATCATAAAGCTCATGGCGCGGTTGGTGTAGAGCTGCGTGGTCATCAGGTCGAGCGAAGCCTTGTCAAAACGCTCGAGCTCATGTTCCTCGCGGTTGAACGAGCGGATGGGCATAAGGCCGTCGAGCAGCTCGCGGGCGGTAAGGTTCACGCGGTCCACAAAGCTCTGCATCTTTTTGAACTTGGGCATGGTGAGGCCCATGAGCACGCCGACAACGGCCGAAACCGCGATGATGGCCACGGCGATGGTCCACTCCAGACCGGTGTGGTTGGCCAGGACGCGCATGACGGCGACGATGCCCATGACGGGGGCCATCAGGCACATGCGGATAAACAGGGTTGCGGCCATCTGGATCTGCTGAATATCGTTGGTGCAGCGGGTGATGAGCGAGGCCTGGCTAAACTTGCCCACCTCGGCCGGCGAGAAGTGCATAACCTTGTTGAAGGTCTCGCGGCGCAGGTCGCGGGCGATGGAGCAGGCGGTGCGCGACGCCACGGCACCGGTCAGAATGGTGGCGACGAGCGACACCAGGCACAGGCCAAACATCGTGGTCGCCATGTGGCTCAGGTAGGCGTTCTGCACGTCGGCGGGGTCGATGCCCTGTGCCTTGTACTCGTCCTGTACATAGCTCACGGCGCGCTGGGTGACGATGGAGCCCGACATGGAGCCCATTTTGTCCGCCATTTGGTTGGCGCCCTCGACGAGCTTGCTTTGGTCTACCAGACCGCCCTCGACACCCAGGCGCAGGCTCTTCATGGTGATCTTACCGCCGTCGGCATCGATCTGCTTTTGCATGTTCTGCGCCGCTGCGGCCTTCTGCTGCATCTCGGCGAGCTGCTCGGGCGTCATCGCTGCCATTTGCTCGGGGGTGGGCATGGCCTGGGCAGCGTTGTTGTCTTTCTCGCTGGACGAGCCCATCATGTCGCCCATGGAGTCGGCGTCAATGCCCTGGTCGAGCGAAAGGACGACAGTCTCGGGCAGGCTCATAATGTCGGCAATCTTGCCTCCATCGGCACGCTCTTCCTCGGTACCCTTGTACGTTCGAATGCCGTTTTTGTCTGCCTTGCCAAACGCAGCCTCTACCGTCTTGGCGTCCTTGGTGCTCATAAAGAGTTCAAGGTCGTCGAGCGATTCGGCGCGGATGGTGTCGGGTACGGGCGAGGCGATGCCGCCTTGCTGCACACCCACGTCGACGATGTCGCTCATATAGGTAGGCAGCGCCAGATCGGCGTTGCAGCTGATTACGATAAGCACGATAGCTGCGAACAGTGCCAGGATATGCTTTTTAAAGAGCTTGAGAATCCTCACTCGGCATCTCTCCTTTCTTGATTGCGGTCGATAATTTCGTTGGCACGCCT
>CAUDVX010000070.1 GCA_958452935.1 uncultured Collinsella sp.
TGAAAAGTCGAGTGGATTAGTCGGGTTTTCCCTTGACTAACGCCGAACCCATAGTAACTTTATTCCGAGAAGATTCCTAGGGTTTCGTACACCTATGAGTACACCATATACAGAGAGGGACAGCATGAGCGCAAATCCGCTGCTTTCCATCGAAGGTCTGACAGCCTCCGTGGACGAGAAGACCATCCTCCACAACGTTAACCTCAACGTCGCCGCCGGCGAGACCCACGTGCTGATGGGCCCAAACGGCGCCGGCAAGTCCACCCTCGGCCACCTGGTCATGGGCGACCCCGTCTACACGGTCAACGACGGCCGCATCGTCTTTGACGGCCAGGACATCACCGAGCTCACCACCGACAAGCGTTCGCGCGCCGGCCTGTTCCTGAGCTTCCAGGCCCCGGTCGAGATCCCGGGCGTGCCGCTGTCGAGCTTTTTGCGCGCCAGCATCGCCGGCCGCCCCGGCCTGGAGATGAAGGGCAAGGAGTTCCGCCGTCGCGTCAAGGAGCTCGCGGCCGAGCTCAACATGGATACCGCCTACCTCAACCGCGAGCTGGGCGTTGGCTTCTCGGGTGGCGAGAAGAAGAAGGTCGAGATGCTCCAGCTCCTGCTGCTGCAGCCCAAGCTCGCCATCCTGGACGAAACCGACTCCGGCCTGGACGTCGACGCGCTTTCCACCGTCAGCCACGGCATGGACGCCTACCGCAAGAGCTGCGACGGCTCCATGCTCATCATCACGCACAACACGCGCATCCTGGAGCACCTGGATGTCGACCGCGTCCACGTTATGGTCAAGGGCCATATCGTGCGCGAGGACGACGCCTCGCTCATCCCCTGGATCGATAAGAACGGTTTTGAGACCTTCGAGCGCGAGGCCGCCGAGCAGCGCGCCCAGGCCGAGACCGCCGCTGCCGAGCAGCAGGCGTAAAGGGGCGACGCAATGACCAAGAACCGCACCGAGGTCGCGGACATCGACCGCAGCCTCTACGACTTCACCTATGGCGAGGAGGGTTTCGAGCGCCTCGACGCCGGCATCACGCCCGACATCGTGCGCGAAATCAGCGCCAAGAAGGACGAGCCGCAGTGGATGCTCGACCTGCGCCTCAAGTCCCTCGAGATCTTTAACCGCTTCCCGGATCCGACGTGGGGCCCCTCCATCGAGGGCCTGGACATGGACAACATCGTCACCTACGTCAAGCCCAACACCGACCAAAAGCACGACTGGGAGTCGGTGCCCGACGACATCAAGAACACCTTCGAGCGCCTGGGCATTCCCGAGGCCGAGCGCAGCTACCTGGCGGGCGTCGGCGCGCAGTACGACTCCGAGCTCGTCTACCACAACATGCAGGACACCGCGTCCAAGATGGGTATCGTCTACTCCGGCATCGAGGAGGCCCTGCACGATCCGCAATGGGAGCCGCTCATCCACGAGAAGTTTATGACGCTCATCCCGCCCACCGACCACAAGTTTGCAGCCCTGCACGGCGCCGTGTGGTCGGGCGGCTCGTTTGTCTACGTTCCCAAGGGCACCAAATTGGACTTCCCGCTGCAGAGCTACTTCCGCCTCAACGCCAAGGGCGCCGGCCAGTTTGAGCACACGCTCATCATCGTCGAGGACGATGCCGACCTGCACTTTATCGAGGGTTGCTCCGCGCCCAAGTACAACGTGGCAAACCTCCACGCCGGCGCCGTGGAGCTCTTTGTGGGCAAGCGTGCGCACCTGCGCTACTCGACCATCGAGAACTGGTCCAAGAACATGTACAACCTCAACACCAAGCGTGCGCGCGTGGACGAGGACGGCGACATCGAGTGGATCAGTGGCTCCTTCGGCAGCCACGTGGGTTATCTCTACCCTATGAGTGTGCTCAACGGCCGTCGCGCTCGCTCGAGCTTTACCGGTATTACCTTTGCCGGTGCCGGCCAGAACCTCGATACCGGCTGCAAGGTCGTACTCAACGCGCCCGAGACCTCGGCGACCGTCGAGACCAAGGGCATCTCCAAGAGCGGCGGCATCCAGACCTTCCGCAGCTCCATCGTGGCCACGCCCAAGGCTGAGGGCTCCAAGGCAACCGTGAGCTGCCAGTCGCTGATGCTCGACGACCAAAGCCGCTCCGACACCATCCCCGCCATGGACATCCGCGCCAAGAACGTCGACATCGGCCACGAGGCCACCATCGGCCGCATCGGCGACGACAAGGTGTTCTACCTTATGAGCCGCGGCATCTCGGAGGAAGAGGCCCGCACCATGATCGTAAACGGCTTTGCCAACCCGGTCTCCAAGGAGCTGCCGCTTGAGTACGCCGTCGAGATGAACAACCTGATCAAGCTCGAGATGGAAGGAGCGATCGGATAATGAAACAGGAAACCAACACCGCTGCCACCACGCTCGAGCAGGTCAATGCGATGCCGGCTGCAACTTGGGGCTGGCTGAAGATGAATCAGACCAAGCTCGAGCTTTCGGACGAGCTTGCCGCCGCTCCCGCCGAGGCCGTTGAAGTCGAGGGCCTGGACGGGCAGTTCGCCGGCTCGGCCGACGCCTTCGACGCCGCCATGGAAGCCATGGCCGAGCGCTTCCCCGAGCGCCGTGCCGCCGCCCCCGGTGATGCCGCCGATCGTGCCCGCATCACGCCCGAGACCGAGCTTGATGTGCCCGCTACCTCCGTTTACCAGGCCGGCGCCATCAAGCTCGAGGAGGAACTCTCCCCTGCCGAGGCCTTCGAGACCGGCATGGGCGAGGCCGCCTACGCCTACCTGGCCGACCACGCCACCAAGCGCATCGTCATCGATGTGCCCGCGTACAAGCACGCCACGGCTGCCGTGCGTGTGAGTGGCGTCGACGCAGCGGCTGCGATTGCCGCCATCGACGTCGTCGCCCGCCCGCAGGCAACGCTCGACCTGCAGATCGCCCTGGACTCCCCCGTTGCCGGCCAAGGCGTCGTGGGCTCCGTGCTGCGTGTGTGCGCTCACGAGTACGCAACCGTCAACGTGACCTGCACGCAGACGCTCGACGACAGCTGGATCGCACTCGACGACACCGGCCTGTTCCTGGACGAGGGCGCGCGCGTCAACGTGCAGCACACCGTCCTGGGTGCCGGCGCCAGCGCCACCGGCCTTGCCGGCGACCTGCTGGGCGACACCGCCAAGGTGACGATCGATACCGATTACCTGGGTGCCCGCGAGCAGGTACGCGACTTTAACTACGAGCTGCGCCACCGCGGCCGCAAGACCGAGTGCGAGATCGACGCCAACGGCGTGCTGACCGGCACATCCAAGAAGGTCTACCGCGGCACCATCGACCTCGTACACGGCTGCAAGGGCGCAACCGGCACCGAGCGCGAGACGGTGCTCTTGGCCAACAAGGGCGTCGACAACAAGACCGTCCCCGTCATCCTATGCGACGAGGACGACGTCGCTGGCAACCACGGCGCCACCATCGGCCACGTCCGCGACGAGCAGCTGTTCTATCTCGCCTGTCGCGGCCTTGACCAAAATGCCGCCGAGGACCTGTTCATCCGCGCCAAGCTGGAGGACGCCGCGCTTTCCGCCACCGATGAGCGCACCCGCGCCGCCGTCGTCCGTCTGGGCAACAACCTGATCGATAACTTTGAAGAGGAGCTCGCATGATCGATACCGAGCACGTTAAATGCGATACCTGTACCGCACCGGAGCCTATGGAGCTCGACGCCAGCGACGAGGCCTCGCGCGGCTGGCCTACCGTCGACATCGAGACGAATCCCTACAAGGCGCAGTTCCCGCTGTTCCAGCAGCATCCCGAGATCGCCTTCCTCGATAGCGCCGCCACCGCGCAGCGCCCCGCTTGCGTGCTCGACGCCGAGCGCGACTTCTACCAGCGCATGAACGCCAACCCCCTGCGCGGCCTGTACTCGCTGTCCGTCGAGGCCACCGATGCCATCGCCAAGGTCCGCCAGCAGATCGCCGACCTCATCGGCGCCTCCCAGGCCAACGAGGTCGTCTTCACCCGCAACACGAGTGAGTCGCTCAACCTGGTCGCCAAGAGCTTTGCGCCCACGGTGCTGGAGCCCGGCGACGAGGTCGTCATCACCATCATGGAGCACCACTCCAACCTGATTCCGTGGCAGCAGGTCTGCCGCGAGACCGGTGCCAAGCTCGTCTACCTCTACCCCACCAAGACCGGCCAGCTCACCACCGAGGAAGTGCTTGCCAAGGTGGGCCCCAAGACCAAGATCTTGGCCGTGGGTCAGGTCTCTAACGTTCTGGGCGTCGAGAATCCGGTCAAGAACCTCGGCAAGCTCGTACACAAGTACGGCGGCTATCTGGTCGTCGACGGCGCACAGTCGCTGCCGCACATGCCGGTCGATGTGGCCAACCTGGGAGCCGACTTCTTTGCCTTTAGCGCACACAAGGCCATGGGTCCCATGGGCATCGGCGTGCTGTGGGGCAAGATGGACCTGCTCAACGCCATGCCGCCCATGCTCACCGGTGGCGAGATGATCGATTCGGTCACCGAGCAGGACGCCGTCTGGGCGCCCGTCCCCGAGAAGTTCGAGGCCGGCACGCAGGACGCCGCCGGCATCTTCGCCACAGGCGCGGCGCTTGATTACCTGGTCAACACAGTGGGCTACGAAAACATCCAGGCACGCGAGCAGGCACTCGTCCACTACCTGATGGGCGAGCTCATGCAGCTCGACTTTGTCCAGATCATCGGCTCCATCTATTGGGACAACCACCACGGCGTCGTGAGCTTTAATGTCAAGGGCATCCACCCGCACGATGTCGCGAGCATCATGGACATGGACGGCGTCTGCATCCGCGCCGGTCACCACTGCGCGCAGCCGCTGCTCACCTGGCTGGGCGTCGAGAACCTTGCCTGCTGCCGTGCCAGCGTGGCTTTCTACAACGACAAGGCCGACATCGATAAGTTCATCGCCGGACTGCATCACGTTTGGAGCACGTTTAATGGGTAATCTGTACACCTCCACCACGTTTATGGAGCACAACTCGCACCCCGACTACAAGTACGAGATGGATGCCCCCACGCACGAGCACGACGGCATCAACCCCAGCTGCGGTGACGAACTCACCCTGCAGCTACGTGTCGAGAACGATGTAATCGAGGAGGCCTCGTTTACCGGACACGGCTGCGCCATCAGCCAGGCCAGCGCCGACATCATGGCCGACCTCATCACCGGCGAGAC
>CAUDVX010000071.1 GCA_958452935.1 uncultured Collinsella sp.
AGCAATCTGGGCTATGTGCTGGTGCTGATCGCCGCGCTTATGTGGGGCAGCATCGGAATCTTTGTAAACGGCATCTCGGCCATGGGCGTTTCGTCCCAGAGCATGGCTGCCTTTCGCTTGTTGGTCGGAGCGCTTATCTTGGCGCCGGTCCTGATGTTTATGGGCTGCCGTCCGGGTGAGGGGTCTACCGTGGCCCAGGGTCCGCTGGCCATGTTCAAAGCAAGCCCTAAAGAGCTTGTTCCCTGCGCGCTTGTCGGTATCGTCGGTCTGGCCGCCGCCAACACCTGCTATTACGAGTGCATGGGCGAGGTCGGCATGTCCACGGCCTCGGTGCTGCTCTACACCTCGCCGGTGTTTGGCGTCATGCTCGGCCGCGTGCTTTATCGCGAGGACGTGACCCCCAACAAACTCGTTGCCATTGTCTTTAACATCGTTGGCTGCGTGCTTGCAGTGACCAATGGCGACCTTTCCGGTTTTCATTTTTCGGTTTGGGGCGTCACGTCGGGCGTGATTGCAGGCTTTTGCGGTGCGTCGCTCGCGGTGTTTAGCCGGATAGCAACCAAGACGGTCCACCCGCTGGCTGTCACGTTTTGGGGCTTTGTTTTTGGCGGTGTGGTTATGGCAGCTATCGCGGCTCCGTGGCCGGATGTCGCCGCGGCAATGTCGCCACAGCTGCTGCTGTTGTTCCTTGGCTTTGGACTCATCCCCACAGCCGTGGCCTACATCTTATATATGCAGGGTCTGTCCATGGGGCTCGAGACATCGAAAGTTCCCGTCGTAATGTCTTTCGAGACGGTCGTCACCGTACTGGTGGGCATTGGTGTCTATGCCGAGCCCGCCGGTGCGATCAAGGTTCTGGGCATTGTGCTGGTGCTCATGTCCATCCTGATTATGAACACCGACTTCTCCAAGCTGCGCAACAGCGTCATTGTTAAACGTATTGTCGAGAGCATGACCTTTAAGCCCAATGCGTGGTGGGCCGAAAAATCGCAGGACATGGATCTGTTTAAGGAGCGCACGGGCATTGCGCTGGAGCCCACCGTGCAGGAAAGCCCCTGGTACTTCGTGCGATAGAGGATTGCGTGCAGAGTCTGACCTGGGGTTATCCAGCCATCGCCGGCCTATCCGGCCCCAACGTTTCAAGTACGTTAAACCCGTCAACGGTCGATTTTCACCCGCGAACGGTCTTTATACTAATTAGCAATATAAGCAACGTATAAGACGTTATAATGACCATAACGAAAAGGAGGAGGCAAGATGAATCAGATCATTCTCGCATCTCATGGCGGCCTGGCCGCAGGCGCCAAAGACACGCTCGAGATGGTTCTCGGCGACGTGTCGAACGTCCACGTCGTGTCGCTTGCTCGTGACGACAAGGAGCCCATCACCAATAAGGTGGACGCCATGATCGCCACGTTCAACGCGGACGACACCGTCTATGTGCTGACCGATATGCTCGGCAGCTCGGTCAACAACAGCATGGTCGAGCTTTCCAAGAACGGCACGAAGTTCACGGTTGTCAGCGGTTTCAACATCCCGCTGGCGCTCACGCTCGCTATGAGCCCCGTCCCCGTCGAGGGCGCCGAGCTCGCGGCCCTCATCAACGAGGCCCGCAACGGTCTGACCAACCCCAACGCACCGGCCCAGCCCGCCGCGGCTCCCGCCAAGAAGGCCAAGGCGTCCCGTCACAGCTCCGGTCCCGCCAAGATCGTCCTCGCACGTCTTGACTACCGTCTGCTGCACGGCCAGGTCGTCTTTACCTGGACCACCAAGGTTCAGGCCGAGCGCATCATCGTCGTCGACAACGCTGCCGCCAACGATGACATCAAGAAGGGCGCTCTTAAGCTGGCCAAGCCCCAGGGCGTGCGCCTGAACGTCTTCACCGTCGAGCGTGCCCTCGCCAAGATGGACAAGCTCAACACCCTCGGCGAGCGCGTCATGTTCGTCTTTGGCAACACGGCCGAGATGCTGCAGTTCTGCCAGGGCTACAAGCTCGACGCCATCAACTTGGGCGCCACCGCCAACCACGACGGTGCCGATCAGGTCGGCGGCAAGGACAGCTCCGTCTTCCTCGACGCCACCCAGAAGGCCGACATCAACCAGCTGCTCGACATGGGCATCAAGCTCTATGTCCAGCAGACCCCTACGTATCAGAGCGTCGACATCGACGCCAAGCTGTAATCAACCAGGCTTTTGCCTGACTGAAAGGAGAAGGGTATGAATACGTTCATCAGTGCGGTGCTCGTCGGCCTCGTCGGCGTGTTCTGCATGTGGGACTCCCGCCTGCTCGGTCGTCTTAACTTCGAGCAGCCCCTCGTTGGCGCTACGCTCGTCGGTCTGCTGCTGGGCGATGTGCCCACCGGCCTTGCCGTCGGTGCCGCCGTCGAGCTCGTGTCCATGGGCCTGGTGCAGGTCGGCGCCGCCGTTCCGCCCGATATGGTCCTGGGCGGCATCGTGGCCGCTGCCTTTGCGTGCCTGACCGATGCTTCCGCCGAGACCGCCATGACGATCGCCATCCCGGTCGCCGTCCTGGGTCAGCTCCTCGGCATCGTGTTCCGTTCCATCATCGCCGTCCTCACCCATGTGGCAGATAGCGCGATTGATAACGGAAAGTTCAAGACCGCCTACCGTATGCACATCTGCGCCGGCTCCGGTTTGTACGCCATCATGTACTTCCTGCCGATTTTCCTCGCCGTCTTTGTTGGCACCGACCTGGTTCAGGCCATCGTCAACATGGTTCCCGAGTGGCTGTCCACTGGTCTTAACGTTTCGACCAAGATCATGACCGCCTACGGCTTGGCTCTGCTGCTCACCATGATGATCAAGAAGGGTATGACTCCGTTCCTGTTCATCGGTTTCCTGCTCGCCGCTTACCTCAACCTGTCCGTCATCGCGGTCGCTCTGATCGGTGTGTGCCTGGCTGTCGTCTTCATGGGCTTCAAGTTCAACGGTTCCCATGCAGCCGCCGGTGTCGATTCCGACTACGATCCGCTCGAAGACGACGAAGACTAAGGAGGAACACACTATGGCAACCGCAACCAAGGACGTGTCCCTGAACAAGAAGGTCAGCCAGTTCTTCTGGCGCTCCTGGGCCATCCAGGCCTCTTGGAACTACGAGCGTCAGATGAACATGGGCTTCCTCTACGGTATGGTTCCCACGCTCGATCGCCTCTATCCGGACGAGTCCGACCCCAAGCAGCTTGCTGCTAAGAAAGAGGCTTACCACCGTCACATGGCGTTCTACAACTGCACCCCGCAGACGAGCGCTTTCATCCTGGGCCTCGCCGCCTCCATGGAGGAGGAGTACGCCAAGGATCCCGAGAACTTCAACCCCGATTCGATTAACGCGGTCAAGACCTCCCTTATGGGCCCGCTTTCCGGCATCGGTGACTCCTTCTTCCAGGGCACCATCCGCGTTATCGCCTTTGGCTTGGGCGTTCAGCTGGCTCAGCAGGGCTCCATCATGGGCCCGATCCTGGCCCTTCTCATCTCCATCGTCCCCTCCGTGCTGATTACTTGGTTCGCAGCCAAGATGGGCTATCAGGGCGGCCACGAGTACCTGAGCAAGCTTCAGGGCGGCGACCTCATGGAGAAGCTCATGTATGTCTGCGGCATCGTGGGTCTTATGTCCGTGGGCGGCATGATCGCCACGCTGATCGGCGCCACCACCCCGCTGCAGTTCGCTGACGGCACCGTCGTTATCCAGGACATCCTGGACAGCATGATGCCCCAGATGATCTCCCTTGGCCTCACCGGCCTTATGTACTGGCTCATCAAGAAGAACGTCAACACCGGTTGGCTTCTCGTGATCGCCATTGTGGGCGGCATCGCCCTCTCCGCGGTCGGCATCCTGGCTTAGTCGCGACTAAGCGCCTAACCGCTTTCCCCCGGGGGCCTGCCTGGCATCCCATACCCCAGGCAGGCTTCCATCCCCAAAATGCGACAATGGGACAGTCCCTTTGTCGCATCCTCAACGGGCCGGCGACTCGGTCCAAACCACGGTAACCCTGCGAGCGCCCGGCAATGTGGCGCCGCAAAAATCGAAAGGAATGTGTCAGATGTACGAGATCGACCTTAACCTCCCTAAGCAGATCGTCGCTGACGTCCTGTCCAACCACGAGATCCACAGCGTCGCTTTCGTCGGCTGCGGTGCCTCCATGTCCGACCTCTACCCCGCCAAGTACTTCCTGGCCAACAACACGGACAAGCTGAACGTTCAGATCTTCACCGCTAACGAGTTCAACTACGACACGCCTTCCTGGGTCAACGAGCACACCTTCGTGATCACCTGCTCCCTCGGTGGCTCCACGCCCGAGACCGTCGAGGCCAACAAGACCGCCAAGAAGCACAACTGCCCGGTCGTCTCCCTCACCAACAAGGCTGGCTCCGCTCTGACCGTCGACGCTGACTACGTCATCGTTCACGGCTTCCACGCCAACTTCGCTGCCAAGTGCGAGAAGCCTGGCTATGCCATCGCTCTTGCTGTCGAGATCCTTCAGCAGACCGAGGGTTATGACCACTACGAGGACATGATCACCGGCCTCACCAACGTCTTCGAGCTCTGCGAGAACGCCGCTCAGCACTGCAAGAAGCTCGCCAAGAAGTTCGCCGAGGACTTCAAGGACGACAAGATGATCTACTTCATGGCTTCCGGTGCCTCCGAGAAGATGGCTTATTCTCACGCCGCCTTCCTGTTCACCGAGATGCAGTGGATCGACGCCGCCGCCTACAACACCGGCGAGTACTTCCACGGCCCGTTCGAGGTTTCCACCGAGGGTAAGCCCTACGTCTTCCTCATGTCCGATGGCGCCACCCGTCCGATGGACGCCCGCGCCCTCACCTTCCTTGAGCGCATGGGCGCCAAGGTCGCTCTGATCGACTCCAAGGACTACGGCCTGGCTGACGCCGTGCCCGCGAGCGTTGTCACCTACTTCAACCCGCTGCTGCACCTCGCCGTTATGCGCGAGTACGGCAACCAGATCGCCGAGGCCCGTCAGCACCCGCTGACCATGCGTCGCTACATGTGGAAGCTTTCCTACTAATCACAAGTAAGTAGACCTTACGGGTTGATTGAGAGGGGATGGGGTTTGTGCCCC
>CAUDVX010000072.1 GCA_958452935.1 uncultured Collinsella sp.
GCCCGCGCAGCGTCGACTGGTCCGCCGTTCGGTAGAACGGCGGAACCTCCTAGCCTCCGAGGTAAGCCTTGCGGACGTTATCGTCGTGCAGGAGCTCTTGGCCCGTGCCGGTCATGGTGATCTTGCCGGTCTCGAGCACATAGCCGCGCGTGGCGATCGAGAGCGCCATCTGTGCGTTCTGCTCGACCAGAAGCACCGTGGTGCCGGCCTTGTGCAGGTCCTCGACAATCTGGAAGATCTGCTCAATCAGAATCGGCGCCAGGCCCATGGAAGGCTCGTCGAGCATGAGCAGCTTAGGGTTACTCATAAGAGCGCGGCCCATAACGAGCATCTGCTGCTCGCCGCCCGAAAGGGTGCCGGCGACCTGGCGACGGCGCTCCTTCAGGCGCGGGAACTGCTCGTAGACGCGCTCAAGGCCCGGAGCGACCGTGGACTTGGGCTGTGTATAGGCGCCCATCTCCAGGTTCTCCTCGACCGTCATCTGCAAAAAGGCGCGACGGCCCTCGGGCACCTGTGCCAGGCCCTTGCCCACCAGCTTGTCGGCAGGCGTATGAGTAATGTCCTCGCCCATAAACTTGATGGAGCCGGTCTTGGAACGCAGCAGGCCCGAGACGGTTTTAAGCGTCGTAGACTTACCGGCACCGTTCGCACCGATCAGGGCCACAATCTCACCCTCGTTGACGTTAAAGGAGATGTCCTTGATGGCGTGGATGGCGCCGTACCAGACGTTGATGTTGTAGACGGAAAGCATCGGCTCTGCCATTTAGTTCTACCCCTTATCCTGCTTGCCCAGATATGCCTCGATAACGGCGTCGTTGTTCTGGATTTCCTCGGCCGTGCCCTTGGCGATGACCTTACCAAAGTTGAGCACGCAGATGCCCTCGCAGATGTTCATAACGAGCGACATATCATGCTCGATAAGCATGATGGCAATGCCGAAGGTGTCGCGAATCTTAACGATGTTCTCCATGAGTTCCGCGGTCTCGGACGGGTTCATGCCGGCGGCAGGCTCGTCGAGCAGCAGCAATTTGGGGTTGGTGGCAAGCGCGCGGACGATCTCCAGACGACGCTGGGCGCCGTAAGGCAGCGAGCCGGCCTGCTCGTTTGCCAGATGCTCCATATCAAAGATGGACAGCAGCTCCATGGCGCGCTCGTGGGCAGCCTTCTCGTGCTTCCAATACGTCGGCAGGCGCAGCACGCCCTCAAAGCCGGAGTAACGCTCCTGGTTATGCAGGCCGACCTTAACGTTATCCTCCACCGTCATGGTATTAAACAGGCGAATGTTCTGGAAGGTACGGGCAATACCCATGCGGTTGACCTGGTAGACCGACTTGCCCGAGGTGTCCTCGCCGTCGAGCAGGATGGTGCCGTGCGTGGGCTGGTACACCTTGGTGAGCAGGTTGAAGACCGTGGTCTTGCCGGCGCCGTTGGGACCGATCAGACCGGCAATCTCGGTCTTGCCGATAGTCAGGCTAAAGTCGTCGACTGCCTTAAGGCCACCGAACTCAATGCCCAGGTGGATGCACTCGAGTGCCGGGCGCTCGCCCAGGTCGCGGTCGGGAACGATGGCGCCAGAAGGATACGGGACCATCTTGCCCTTGTTGAACTCAAATTTACTGGGCATCGGCTGCCACCTCCTTCTTGGAAGCAAAGCGGTCCTTGACGCGACCGAAGAACGCCTTGAGCTGCGGGTTGTTGGTAAAGATCATGACCAGGATCAACACGATGGCGTAGATGAGCATGCGGTAGTCCGAGAACTGACGGAGCAGCTCGGGAAGCACCGTGAGCAACGCCGCCGCGATGACGGAACCGCGCATGTTGCCCAGGCCGCCCAGGACCACGAACACCAGAATGAGGATCGACGTGTTGAAGTCGAACTTGGTGGCGGAGAGCTGCGAGAAGTTACCGCCGAAGAGGGCTCCGGCAGCACCGGCGAGGGCAGCGGAAACCACGAAGGCAATCATGCGGTACTCGGTGACGGAGATGCCTACGGACTCGGCTGCAATCTTGTTATCGCGCACGGCCATAATGGCACGGCCGGTACGGCTGCGAACCAGGTTGAGCACGATCACGAGTGCGACCATGACCAGGATGGCACCGGCGAGGAAGGTCGAGTACGTCGACACGCCCGAGGCGCCCTGGGCGCCCTTGATAATGGCGGTGCCGTCCTCGAGCAGGTGCAGGTCGTCGATCGTAGAGTTGCCCGTGATGTTAAAGATCACGTGCAGGCCACGGGAGTCGACGCCCACAATGAGGCAGGTGACGATCTCTTTGATGATCTCGCCAAAAGCCAGGGTCACGATGGCCAGATAGTCGCCGCTCAGGCGCAGGACCGGGATACCAATCAAGAAGCCCAGGATGGCAGCGGCGATTGCGCCGACCACAATGCTGATAATCAGACGCATCGGATCGGAGGGAACGGCGCTCTCGAGGGCGACCGCGGTGACGATGCCCGTGTAGGCACCGACACTCATAAAGCCCGCATGGCCCAGCGACAGGTCGCCCGCGATGCCGACGACAAGGTTGAGGGAAATGGCCATGACGATGTAGGCCGTAATAGGAACCAACTGACCGGCGATCATGCGCGGAATCATGTGGCTAGACTGCATAAAGAACACGATGGCGAACGCCACAAGGCACATGGCGTACGTAACAAAGTCGTGACGCGTCTGCTTGTCTTTAAGAAACTTCATACCGCTCACCTACACCTTCTCGGGGACGTACTTGCCCAAGAGGCCGGCAGGCTTGACGAGCAGGACGATGATCAGAACACCAAAGACGATGGAGTTGGCAAGACTCGTGGAAATGTAGGCCTGCGCCATCGCTTCGATGATGCCGATGAGAATGCCGCCGACAAAGGCGCCGGGGATGGAGCCGATGCCACCGAAGACGGCGGCGTCGAAGGCCTTGATGCCAGGCATGGCACCCGTCGTGGGCTGCAGCACCGGCGAGTAAGAGCACAGCAGCACGCCGGCGATGGCGGCAAGGGCAGAGCCGATGGCAAACGTCATAGAGATGGTGCGGTTGACGTTGATGCCCATGAGCTGAGCGGCGGCCTTGTCCTCGGACACGGCGCGCATGGCCTTGCCCATCTTGGTCTTACCTGTAAAGAACATCAGGCCGGCCATGATAACCAGGCAGGCGACGATGGTGACGAGCGAGACGGCGCTTACGTTGAACTTGGCCAAGAACTCCGGCACCTGGAAGGTGACAAGCGAAGTGAAGTTCTTGGGCGTGGCGCCCCACAGAAGCTGCGCGGCGTTCTGCAGGAAGTAAGACACGCCGATGGCCGTGATCAGAACGGCCAGCGGGCCTGCTTGGCGCAGCGGCTTATAGGCCAGACCCTCGATGAGAACACCGAGAACCGTGCAGACCACACAAGAGAGAACTACAGATGCCCAGCCCGGGAGGCCGAGATACGACGTGGCGCAGAACGAGACATAGGCACCGACCATGATGACGTCGCCGTGAGCAAAGTTGAGCATCTTGGCGATACCGTAGACCATGGTGTAGCCCAACGCGATGATGGCGTAGACGCTGCCCATGGACAGGCCGTTGACCAGGTATTGGATAAAGACCGTCATGTTCCACATCCCCCTTTCGAATAGGTTTCCAGTTGATGTATGAAACAGGGACGTTACATCGTCCCTAGATACCAAGCAAGCAGGGAAGGCCAAAACCTCCCCTGCTTGGGATCAAAACCGCTCTATGTAAGGCGGCCAATTAGGCCTGTACGTACTTGCCGTCGGTGATGACGTAAGCCGTGGGCTCCTTCTGGACCTGGCCCTTATCGTTCCAGGTAAGCTTGCCGGTCAGACCGTCAACGGTAATCTTGAGCATAGCCTTGGACAGCTTCTCGGCGACCTCGGTCGGATCGGCGTCGACACCAAGACCGGCCTCCTTGACGGCCTCGGCCACCGCGTGCACGCCGTCGTAGGCGTCGGCGGCAAACTGGTCGGGGGTATCGCCGTACTTATCCTTGTAAGCGTTGACGAAGTCGGCGTTCTTCTCGTCGTCGGCGGAGAACGGAGTCATGAGCAGCAGACCCTCGGCAAGAGAGGTATCGAAGCCCTCAACGCCCAGGATGCCGTCCATGCCGTCGCAGCCCATCATCTTGACGTCGTAGCCCATGTCCTTGGCGTTCTTGAGCAGGACGGACGCCGGCGTGTAGTAGATCGGCGCAAAAATCATGGTGGCGCCGGCCTCCTTGGCCTTGGTGAGCTGGTTGGTAAAGCTCGTGGCGGAGTCGTCCTTAAAGGTCTCCTCGTCAACAACCTCGAGCTTGGACTCAGCGGCCTGAGCCTTAAAGGAATCTGCGATGCCCGAAGAATAGGCGTCGCCGGAGTTATAGAACAGCACGAACTTCTCGTTCGGATACTTCTGGGCCAGGAACTTGGCAGCGTTGACACCCTGGTTGGGGTCGGTAAAGCAAACCTGGAAGACGCAATCCTTGCCGTCGGTGACGTCCTCGGAGGACGCGGACGGAGTAATCATGAACGTCTTGGGGTCGTTACCGCACTCGGCGGCAACGGCAACCGACGCACCCGTGGTGGTCGGGCCGACGAGGGCCTGCATGCCCCAGTCGAGCAGGGTGTTGAAGGCGTTGACGGCCTTCTCGCCGTCGGCCTGGTCATCCTCGGCCTTGCTGGCAAGCGGCAGCTCCTTGGTCGAGAAATCCTTGCAGCCAAGCTCGACACCCTGGGTAACGGACTTGCCGTAGGACGCGTTGGCGCCGGTCAGCGGGCCGATGGTGCCGATCTTAAACGAAGCGTCGCTCGAAGCGGAACCGCTGTCGCCGCCGTTGGAGGAGCAGCCAGCTAGAATGGACATCGCCCCCAGACCTGCTGCGCTCGCGATAACGCTCCTGCGATTCATAACAGGGTTCAATGACTTACCGGTGAGGCTCGACATGCGGCTCTCCTCTCAAATCTCGTCGGGTTTCGGTTACCCGACAGGCCATCCTTCGCCGTGTTCGGCGTTCGCAAAATAGTAGACGCTTTAGTTGAGAAAAGTGGCGATTATTTCAACTTTTCTTTTG
>CAUDVX010000073.1 GCA_958452935.1 uncultured Collinsella sp.
AGACGCTGCGCCTGAACACCGAGGCCTACGGCGGCATGATCGACTACACCTGGTTCGACCGTCCGCTGGCACTCGCGGGCCGCGTGCTGGTACGCGAGGGCGACCGTATTGAGAGCCGCCTGCTTGCCACCGAGCGCGAGGTCGCTATTATCCCGAGCCTTGCCATCCACATGAACCGCGGCGTCAACGAGGGCTTTGCTCCCAACCGGGCCGTCGACCTGTGCCCGCTCATCAGCGCCGGTGAACTCAAGCAAGATGACTTCGATGCCCTGATCGCCGAAGAGCTGGATGTTGAGCCCGAGCAGATCCTGGGTCGCGACCTGTTCCTGGTCAATCGTCAGGATGCACGCATCTGGGGCTGGGCCGACGAGTTTATCTCGACGCCCAAGCTCGACGACCTGGCCTGCGCCTACACCTCGCTACAGGCATTTTTGGGTTCCGAGAACGCGCACGATGTCTCGGTCTTCTGCTGCTTTGATAACGAGGAGGTTGGCTCCGAGACCAAGCAGGGCGCCATGTCGACCTTCTTGGCCGACGCGCTGCGCCGCATCAACGGATCGCTGGGCTTTGACGACGAGTCGTACCATCGCGCCCTTGCCGCCTCGATGCTCGTGAGCTGCGACAACGCGCATGCCGTGCATCCCAACCATGCCGAGAAGTGCGATGCGCGCAACCAGGTTGTGCTCAACGGCGGCATCGTTATCAAGGAAGCCGCCAACCAGCACTACTGCACCGATGCCTTTAGCCGCGCGGTGTTCCAGGCTATTTGCGATGACGCCGACGTACCCACACAGGCCTTCGCCAACAAGAGCGATATGGCCGGCGGTTCCACCCTCGGCAATCTGTCTAATATGCAGGCGAGTATGCATGCCGTGGACGTGGGCCTACCGCAGCTGGCCATGCACTCAAGCTACGAGACCGGCGGCGTACGCGACGTGATGTACGCCATCCGCGCCCTCACGGCCTTCTACGAGAGCAACCTCAGCATCAACGGAGCCGAAAGTGTGGAGCTGTAAATGCAGGCCGAAGACATGAAGGCCGAGCGCAAGCTTGAGCTTATCGATCAGGGTTCGCAGCTGTTCGCCACTGCTTGCCGCGATTCAGGGGTCGACGTGTCCAAGGCGCGACCAACGAGTGCTGAAGAACTCAAGCGCAACGCCTATTCGGACCGCTACGGCGAAGAGACGAACTGGCTCTAATAAGCGAAGTGTCGAAAACGCTAGATGTATGTTTGATATCACTTTGGCGAGAGTGTCGCAGACAGAACTACCGGTATGGCGCAAGCCAACTTGACCCCATTGCACCAAAAAGGAAACGCCGCAGGTTGAGCAAAAGTCAGCGAGAGCCCGCCGTTTGAGCCAATGTGCCGTGAAATGAAAAGGCACTGACCTTCTGGTCGCGCCTTTGAAATTGAACGGCAGATTGGCCAAACGGCGGGCTCGCAGTGTCGGCCGGTCCGCCGTTCGTAAGAACGGCGGAACCCTAATGCTCGATCCAGCAGCGCAGGGTCTCGCTGGCCTGCAGGTGACGCAGATTCTCCGCGGCGATGTCGACCACGTTATTGAGCGTGGCGGCTAGGTGGAACCAGCCGGAGACGTGCGGCGTGATGAGCATGTTAGGCGCATCCCACAGTGGGCTTGTCTCGGGTAGCGGCTCGGGGTCGGTGACGTCGACTGCGGCGCCGGCGAGATGTCCCGACTCCAAGGCGGCAACCAAGTCGTCGGCGACCACAAGATCGCCGCGGCCGCCGTTGGCAAAGAAGGCGCCCGGCTTCATCGCGGCGAAGAACTCGGCGTTTGCCAGGCCGCGGGTCTCGGGTGTGCTCGGCATAAAGGATGCGACGACGTCGGCTTCGGCCAAGCGCTCAGACAGGGCATCCATGCCGTCCATGTCCTCAAACACAATGGGGTAGACGAGCGGGTGGCGCTTGATGCCGCGGACGTGCGCACCCATGCTGCGGCAGAGCGTGGCGAAGTGGCCGCCGATATCGCCCGCGCCCAGCACCAGCACGTTGGCGTTTTTGAGCGAGGTGACCGGGCCCAAGTCCTCCCAGCGATGCTCGCGTTGCAGGTCCTGGTAGCCGGGCAGGCGTTTCATCATGGAAAGGACCATGGCAAACATGTGCTCGCTTACGGCCTGGCCGTAGGCGCCCACCGAACAAGACAGTTTGGCGTCGGCTGGCACGGTGCCGGCGGCGAGGTAGTCGTCATAGCCGGCGGTCTGCAATTGCAACAGCCGGAGATGCTCGCATGCCGTGAGCATGTCAGGGTCGATGTTGCCCAAGATCACGTCGGCGTTGGCGACCTGCTCGCGCGTGGCGGCGTCGGCACTCGTGTAGAAAAAGTTCTCGCCCGGAGCACTCGACTCAAGAATTGCGCGATGGCGGTCGTTGACGGGCAGCAAAACCAGGATGTTCACAAGCAGTCCTCTCCGCTCGACCTGCCAAAAAGGGACAGGTTTATTTTGGCAGGTTTTATCAGGCAAAACGTTCAAATAAAACCGCCGGATGCAAGACGAGCGTGCCCGTCAGCATCCGGCGCATCCACGGTTACCAGCTCAGCAGCTCGTAGCCGTCCTCGGTCACCACGAGCTGTACCTCGCACTGGGCCGAATCGCTGCCGTCCTTGGTGCGCACGCACCAACCGTCGCCCTTGCTGATCTTGATGTCGGGCGCTCCGGCATTGACCATAGGCTCGATGGTAAAGACCATGCCCGGAGCCATGATGGTGTCCACATCGGGTGCCTCGGTGGTAAAGCCCACAAACGGGTCCTCGTGGAACTCCTTGCCAATGCCGTGTCCGCCGTACTCGCGCACCACGCTAAAACCGGCGTCCTCGACCGTCTTTTGCACGGCTTCGGCCATCACGGACAGCGGCAGCCATGGCTTGACGGCTGCCAGACCCGCCTCCACGCTGGCGCGGGTGACGTCGACCAGGCGCTGGCGGTCGGCCGAGACCTCGCCGATGCAGAACATGCGGCTCGAGTCGCTAAAGTAGCCGTCTAGGATCGTGGAGCAGTCCACGTTGATGATGTCGCCCTCGTGCAGCACGTCCGTATCGCAGGGGATACCGTGGCAGACCACATCGTTAATCGAGGTGCACACGCTTTTGGGGTAGCCCTCGTAGTTGAGGTCTGCCGGCGTACCGCCGTGCTCGACGGTGTAGTCGTAGATCATCTGGTCGATCTGGTTGGTGGTCATGCCCGCGGCGATGTGCTCGCCTACGTAGTCGAGCACGCCTACGGTGATGGCTGCCGAGCGCTTGATGCCCTCGATATCGGCGGGCGTCTTGTAGAGCGTGCGGGGCAGAACCTCCCAGCCCTCCTCCCACAGGCGCTCGAGGCGCTCGTCGAAGGCGCTGTGACATTTCTTATATTTTTTGCCGCTGCCGCACCAGCAGGCGTCGTTGCGGCCGGGTACGGGTCCTTTGTCATACATGGCTAACTTCCTTTCATCCGCAGCTAGTATAGCCCACCCACGCGTCCATAAAAGTTGCGGTGATATAGTTCCGATTTAAGCGGTTTAACAGCACAAATAGGAACTATATCACCGCAACTGATGGGGCGGGATGGCGGGCACTAGCTGCTGCGTGGTTTTGCTAGTAGCTCACCTGGCAGGGAATGCCGAGGGCGCGCACACGTGCGGCGATCGTGTCGAGCGCCTCGGGCGCTGCTTTGGCAAGGCCGGCGACCGGTGTTTCGCGCGCCACCGTGTAGATGGTCGCCTCCTGCGGACGAATGCGCTCGAGCGCCGCGAGCCAAGGGCCAACGTACTCCTCGCCGGTGTTATCGAGAGACTTGCCCCGGTACTCACCGCTCAAAAACATCGTCTGGATAATGACGTGGCCGTTAAAGCTCGCGAACGTTTCGATCTGGTGCTCTACATCATAGGGGCCAACGGGCTGATCGAGCAGCTGGATAAATGCTGGGTCGACCGTATCGAGCTTGAGGATGTTGTCGTCGACCATCATGAGCGCATCGTGTACCTGGGGACGGTCGGCGCGCGTGCCGTTGGAAAGCACGGCAATCTTGGTGTTTGGGGCCAGCTGGTCGCGAAGCGCGACGGCACCGGCGATGGCCTGCGGAAACTCCGGTGCGGCGGTGGGCTCGCCGTTGCCTGCGAAGGTGATCACATCGGGGAGCTCGCCCTCGGCTGCCATCTCGTGCAGCTTTGCCTCGAGCGCGTCGAGTACCACGGCAGCTGTGTTGTACGGCTCATGGCAGGGGCGCTCGGCGTTGAGGCCGTTTTCGCAGTAAATGCAGTCGAACGTGCAGATTTTGCCGCTGGCCGGCATCATGTTGACGCCGAGCGAGAGACCAAGGCGACGGCTGCGAACGGGCCCAAAGATGGGGCTGGCATTCAAAAACGTAGACATAGGCATATGCTCCTCAAGACAATTGTGCCTAAGCATAGCATCGGCTCCAAAGCAGGGTGCGGGCTCTTGCTTTACAAGTTTCGTTTTTTCACGTCGCTCATTATGCCGTGTCATGAAAAGCCTCGGGTCGGGTAAAGTTAATCTGTTAACAAGGCGTAAAGCAATGCGGGTCTATCCAGCCGTACTGACGCGCAACTGGATGGGCGTTGATGATGGGGGCACAACATGGATTTTACGGTCGAGAATGCGGGCACCACGATTGCCTGTCGCGAATATGCCGGCCCGGATGTGTCGCCTGATATTCCTGCCTTGGTGTGCGTGCACGGCGCTTGTGTCGACGGCACATTTTTCGACGGCATCGCATGTGAGCTCAGTCGCAACTACCGCGTAATTGCCTATGACCGCCGCGGCTGTGGCGGCAGCAGCGAAGCGGCAGACGGCAGCTATGATCTTGCCGCTCAGGCCGCCGACCTGCAGGCCGTGATCGAACACGTTGGCGCTCCGACAAATGTGCTTGCGCACAGCGCCGGTACGTTGGTGGCGCTGGAACTTCTTCGCACCGAACCCCATCTCGTCGCCCGTGCGATTCTGCATGAGCCGGCTGTGTCGGCCGA
>CAUDVX010000074.1 GCA_958452935.1 uncultured Collinsella sp.
CGCTCATATGCCATCAGATCGTCAAAATAAGCGTTGACGACCTCACGCGGATTGAGGCCCAAAAAGCGCGCATAGCTCGAAATCATGCCCTGCGCATAGCCGCGCGGAGGCATCGATGCAAAATTGCCATTCTCGAAAAACTCGATGATCTGCGGCCTGATTTTGATGGTGTTGGCGACCTGCTGAATGGAAAGGCCCATTCGGCGACGCTGCTCGAGCAGCATGTCACCAAAGCGTGCAGCCATCAGAATCCTCCAAACTCACGATCTTCACGTGCCATCTCGGCGTCGACGGATTCCAGCGCGGCAAGGCCTTCTTCATCCAGCAGGACCTCGCGCGGCTTGGAACCGTCGGGGGGTCCGACGACACCCTTTTCTTCCAGCATGTCCATAATACGCCCGGCGCGCGCATAGCCAACCTTCAAGCGGCGCTGCAAGCCAGATGTGGAGCCCAGCTGCGATTCCACCACAATATGAGCGGCTTCCCAGATAAGCGGATCGTCGTCCTGAGGCTCGGCAACGCCGGTGCGCACGATGCCGCCGCCACCTGCCATGGACATGGAGGCAGGTGCCACAGCCGACAGGATCTCCTCATGGTAGTCGGGCTCGCTTTGCGACTTAACGAACTCGACAATCTCGTTGATCTCGTCATCCGAAACAAAGCAGCCCTGGATGCGGCGGGGCTTGCCCCAGTCGACCTTTGAGAACAGCATGTCACCCAAGCCGGTGAGCTTTTCGGCACCCATCTGGTCAATGATGACACGGGAGTCGATGCCCGTTGCGACGTTGAAGGCGATACGGTTGGTAATGTTTGCCTTGATGAGACCCGTCACCACGTTAGAGCTCGGACGCTGGGTCGCCACGATAAGGTGGATACCGGCGGCACGGCCCAGCTGGGCGATACGCACAATCGAGGCCTCGACGTCCTTGCCGGCGACCATCATCAGGTCCGAAAGCTCGTCGATGATGATGACCAGGTAGGGCATCTTTTGCGGCGGGTTATCGTAATGCTCAAACTCGCCGGCGGCCTGCTTTTCGTTATAGGTCGAGATCTTGCGCACGTTCAGGCGCTCGAAGACCTTCAGGCGGCGCTCCATTTCGGACACCGCCCACTGCAAGGCGCTCGCGGCCTGCTTGGGCTCGGTCACTACGGGCACGTAAAGATGCGGCAGGCCGTTATAGCCTGCGAGCTCGACGCGCTTGGGGTCGACCATGATCAAGCGAACGTCCTCGGGGAGCGCGCGCATGAGCAGGGTCGTGATGATGGAGTTGATCATGACCGACTTACCGGAACCCGTGGTACCGGCGATCAGCAGGTGGGGCATCTTGGCAAGGTCAGCGACGACCGGCGTGCCCTCTGCATCGCGGCCGATGGCAAGCTCAAGCGGACCGCCCTTAACATAGGGCAGCACGTCGCCCAAGTTGACGTTCTGACGCTTTCGATTGGGGATCTCGATACCCACGAGCGAGGTGCCGGGAATCGGGGCAAAGATACGCACGGACTGAGCAGCAAGCGAAAGCGCGATGTCGTCCTCAAGGCTCGAAATCTTGCTCACGCGCTCGCCCTCGCCGGGCTGCAGCTTAAAAGTCGTCACCGTGGGGCCGGCAATCCAGCCGACAACGCGAGCGCTACGGCCAAACTCAAGCAGCGTGGACTGCAGCGACTCGGCGGTCTGTTCCAGCTCCTTGTCCGAAGATGCGGCAGAAGCGGACTGAGGGTTTGCATGCAGGATTTCGAGCGGCGGAAGCTTAAGGCCGTCCTCTTCTTCGCCCTCGGCATCCGAGGGGGCATTGCCCGCTCCCCCATCGCTAGGAGTAGACGCCTCGACAGCGCCCGCGGCCGCCGTATCGGCAACCTTTGGATGCTTGAGGAAATCAGGAATTTGAGGGGCGGCCGAAACAGGATTCACGGCGAACGGCGGTTCGGACTCGTCAACCCTGGCCGGATCGTCTTCCATCGAAAGCTGGCCGGTCACCTGGCCGCGCTTGGCATGGCGACGCGGCAGCAAGGTCGTCTTGGCGGTCTCAATCGAAGCCTCGTCGTCCTCGTCATCACCCTCGGTAAGCTCAATCTCGCTCTCGGACCAAGACGGGTCGGGCTCACTCGTATTGAGCTTGGGAGCCGCCTTGCCCTTCTTGGCATGACGGCGCGGCAGCAGCGTCGTCTTGGCGCGCTCGGCCTCCACGGCATCGGACACGTCGACAAACGGATCCTCGTCCTCGTCGTCATCGTCCAAAACCGGGTCTGCATCGTTGCCCATGACCGTGGTCACAGCCATATCGGAGCCCTTTTGACGAAGAATGCTCAGGTGCGGACGGGCAACGCCGGGCACCGACAGGGCTTCGTCGTCACCCCACGGACTCGCGTTGACGTCAGCACGACGACGCTCGGCAAAATCGGCCGCACGGTCGCGGGCAGAGCGCAAAACGCCGCCCACCGAAAAGCCAATGATGACAAAGCCAACGACGGCCAGACCCAACAGGACCACCATCGCGATAGGCTTACCCAGGGCATTCTGCAGCGCACTCGCAATAAACGCACCGATGTAACCACCCGAGGCGGACAGGTTTAGCGGCGTGAACATAAGGTCGCACGAATCGCTCGTACCCGGCACCATCAGCGAAAGAATGGAGACAACGGCGATAAAGACCACGGCACCGCCCGCAACAGAGCGCACGTTGAGCGGCGAGTCCTCGCCTAAAAAGAGCGTGGCGGCAAACAGCAAAATGACGATCGGCAGCACGTAGGCGCCCAGACCAAAGCCCAGGTGGTAGAAACCGGCAACCGCAGCCGTAACGGGTGCGGTCGCCGGCGAAATCACGGCAATGAAGGACGCAATCGCCAAAACGGCAATGACCACACCGGCGATATCGCGGTTGGCCGAAGGCTCGACCAGAGGCTCAAAATCGTCGAACTCGGCCTCGTGGCCCTTATTGGCACGAAGATGGGAACCGGCACCCTTAGCAGATGCCGGTTGGTTGTTGGCTTTATTGCCTTTGGCGTTTTGTGCAGATCCGCACGCCAAACTAAACCTCCATGACGACCGGGATGATCATCGGACGAGTGCGCGTACGGCTCCAGATAAAGTTAGAGAGCGAGTCGCGCACGGCCTTGCGAATGGCATCGGAACCGCTGCTCGTAAAGCTGAACTTGCCCTTCTCGATCGTCTTCATGATGGACACCGAGGCGTCGTCGGAGAACTGATCGTCGATGGCAAAGGAGACGCCACGGCCCGAGAACTCGATGGCCTCGATCTTCTTGTGCTTGAGCGAAACGATAGCGACAGCCGTAACCATACCGTCGTTGGCAAGCTTCTGTCGATCACGCAGAACGATAGGATCGGTATCGCCGATGCGCAGTCCGTCGACGTAGACGACACCGGACTCGACGGGCGTACCGCGCTTGACGATACCGCCACGCATCTCGAGCGTATCTCCGTTGTCGAGGATAAAGATATGATCTTCCTTGAGGCCCATCTTACGTGCAAGTTGAGCATGGGCGCGCAGATGCACGGCCTCGCCGTGGACCGGCATAAAGTAGGTGGGCTTGGCCATGGCCATCAGGAGCTTGAGCTCCTCCTGGCTACCGTGACCCGAGACGTGAACGAGGGCGCGATTCTTATCCCACACGTCGCAGCCAAGCTTGGCCAGGCTGTTGACGACCTGCTGAACGGCCTTCTCGTTACCGGGGACCGGCGTTGCCGAGAGGATGACGGTATCGCCCTCGTGGATGGAGAGCGTCTTGTGCTCGCCGTTGGCCATGCGCGAAAGGGCCGACAGAGGCTCGCCCTGCGAACCGGTACACATGACGACGATCTTGTCGTCGGGCAGGTTGTCAATATCGAAGGCATCAATGATATCGGCATCATCGATGTTGAGATAGCCGAGCTCGCGCGCCACGCGGGTGTTGGTGAGCATGGAACGTCCGGTCACGACGACCTTGCGGCCGCACTTGCGGGCGGCGTCGCAGATCTGCTGCAGACGATGGATGTGGCTCGAGAACGACGCGACGAACACACGGCCCGGAGCATTCTTGATGGCATGCAGCAGATTGGGGCCAACCTCGGCCTCGGACTTGGTAAAACCGGGGACCGTGGCGTTGGTGGAGTCGGACAGCAGCAGATCGATGCCCTGCTTGGCAAAGCGGCTGATAGCGGCATAGTCGGGCGTGACGCCGTCGATGGGCGTCTGGTCGAGCTTAAAGTCGCCGGTGTGCATAACGGTGCCCTGGTTGGTGCGGATAAACACGCCCAGAGCGCCCGGGATGGAGTGCGTCATCGAGAAGAAGTCGAGCGAGATGCCGCCCAGATTGACGTGGCTGCCGCCCTTGACCTCACGGAACTTGGGTGCACGAATGCGGAACTCGGAGAGCTTGCCCTCGATGAAGCCGAGCGTCAGCTTGCTCGAGAAGATGGGCACCTTGTTGTTGAGATCCTGGAGCAGATACGGAAGCGAACCGGTGTGGTCCTCGTGGCCGTGAGTGACGACGATGCCGCGGAGCTTCTCCTCGTTCTCCAGAACGTAGGTGTAGTCGGGAAGTACCAGGTCGATACCGGGCTGGGAGTCGTCGGGGAACATGAGACCAGCGTCGACGAGCACCATGTCGTCGCCGCACTCGAAGACCGTCATGTTCTTGCCGATGCCATCAAGGCCGCCGAGCGGGATGATCTTCAAGGGAGATGATTTTTTAGCTGCCATAGGTGAGTGTTGTTTCCTTTCTACGAAACGGGTCTGGAACAACCGACGGGGCGCTTCTGGCAAACCGACCGTCGGGAACGTACAAACATGCATCACAGAGTCGATGCAGTAACCATAGTATGATACCCATTTGCACAACAACAGACCACCCATGCATCAAAGCCCCATCTGA
>CAUDVX010000075.1 GCA_958452935.1 uncultured Collinsella sp.
AAACATCGACAGGTCGTTCTCGCCGTCGCCAAAGGCAATCGCCTCGCTCGCGTCGATACCCAGCCGCTCCAGCGTCGCCGCTACGCCCAAGTCCTTGCCGCCGTTGGCCGGAATAATGTCGCAGAACAGATCGCACCAGCGCGTGGTGAGCGAATGCGACACGGCGTCGGTCACGATATGCTCGTCGGCCGGATCCACAAAGGCGCAGAACTGGTAGACCGGCGCATCGAAGGCATGCTCAAACGGCTCCTCGTGGTAGACGATTCCCGCGTTGCTGCCGGCCGTCACCACGCGCTCGGACAGGCGGTTCACAAACGAGTTCTCGCCCTGCATGCACAGCGAGTCATAGCGCCCCTGCGCCACCTGGCCCACAATCACCGCGACGTCGTCCGGATCGATCGGACAGCTGCGATAAACCCCCTCGGCATCAAAGCAGTGCTGGCCCGAGAGCGTAATGTACGCATCCCAGCCCAAGTCGAACAGCCAGTCCGGCATCTGGTAGGTCGGGCGACCCGTGGCGATCACGCACGCAATCCCCTGCTCGTGAAAGCTGTCGAGCACCTGCTGCGCCGACGCCGGAATCCGGTGGGTCTTAAAGCTCAGTAGCGTGCCGTCGATATCGAAAAATGCGGCCTTGATTATCCTCGTCTACTCCTCGCCCTCGAGCTTTTCGCTCGCCTCGAGCCACGCCATCTCCAGCTCGTCCATGGCGGCATGGGCCTCGTCGATCTTTGCCTGCTGCTCGCCGAGCGCCGTGTAGTTGGTGGGATCGACCTGGGCCATGGCAGCCTCGGCCTCCTCCACGCGAGCGCGCTGTGTCTCCATCTTGCGCTCAAGCGAGCTCACCTCGCGGCGGAGCTTCTGGCGCTCGGCGTTGGAAAGACCGTTGGGCTGCCCGCTCGTCTTAGGCTTTTCGGCCGCAACCGCTGCGGCGCCGGTGTCGAACGTGCCGGTCTTGGCGCTCGGCGCGCCCACGGGCTCGCCCTCGGCGGTGGCGTTGCACAGGCGCAGGTACTGATCGACGCCGCCGGGCATATGCGTCAGGTGGCCGTCAAGCAGTGCCCACTGTTGGTCGGTCACGCGCTCCATGAGGAAACGGTCGTGCGTCACCAGGATCAGCGTGCCGGGCCAGCCGTCCAGCAGATCCTCGACAATCGCGAGCATATCGGTATCCAGGTCGTTGCCCGGCTCGTCCAGGATAAGCACGTTGGGCTCGTCCAGGATCGTCAGCAGCAGCGACAGGCGACGGCGTTGGCCGCCCGAAAGGTCGCCGATACGACTCCAGAGCTGTTGGGTCGTAAAGCCCAGGCGCTCGCAGAGCTTCTCGGGCGAAGTCTCCTTGCCGTCGATGACGTAGTACTTCTTATAGTTGCTGAGCACCTCGCGGATCGTGTCGCCCATGTAGGGCTCGAGCTCCTCGAGCTGCTGCGATAGCACGCCAAAACGTACCGTCTGGCCGATCTTCACGCGGCCGCGCAGGGGCGCGATCTTGCCCTGGATCACGTCGAGCAGCGTGGACTTGCCGGCACCGTTCTCACCCAAAAGACCATAGCGGTCGCCCGCACCGATAAGCCAGGTCACGTCGGAGAGCACCTGCTTGGGCGCGCCGTCGGTATCCGCATAGCCGGCGTCCACGTCGATCACGTCGATGACCTGCTTGCCCAGGCGGCTCACCGCCAGGCGCTTGAGCTCCAGCTCGTCGCGCACGGGCGGCACGTCGGCGATGAGTTCGCGAGCGGCATCCACGCGAAACTTGGGCTTGGTGGAGCGCGCCTGGGCGCCACGGCTCAGCCACGCGAGCTCCTTGCGTGCCATGTTGCGACGACGCTCCTCGGTGACGGCGGCCATGCGGTCGCGCTCTACGCGCTGCAGGATGTATGCCGAGTAACCGCCCTCGAAGGGATCGACCTGGCCGTCGTGGACCTCCCACATGCTGGTGCAGACCTCGTCCAAGAACCAGCGGTCGTGCGTGACCACGAGCATGGCGCCCTGGCCGCGCTGCCAGCGGTCCTTTAAGTGACGCGCGAGCCAGTTGATGGTGCGCATGTCCAGGTGGTTGGTGGGCTCGTCGAGCATGAGCACGTCGTAGTCGCCGATCAGCAGGCGCGCAAGGTCCACGCGACGGCGCTGACCGCCCGAAAGCTCGCCCACCGTGCCCTCCCAGGGCACATCGCTAATGAGACCGGCGAGGATCTGGCGCGTACGCGGACTCGACGCCCACTCATACTCGGGAGTGTCGCCCACGACGGCATGATGCACGGTATCGGTGTCGACAAGTTGGTCCTTTTGGCCGAGCAGACCGATCGTGGTGCCGCGGCGATGCGTCACGCGGCCATCGTCGGGCTCCAGCGTGCCGGCGAGCACGCTCAGCAGCGTCGACTTGCCGTCGCCGTTTTTACCAACAATACCAATGCGGTCGCCCTCGCCCACGCCGAGCGTCACGCTATCGAAAATATGCTTGGTGGGAAACTCTAGGCTGATGGAATCGCATCCCAAAAGAATCGCCATATGCCCTGCTCCTTCGTAGAAATTCAACGTTGTCCATGATAGCAGCGAGCCCCACCCCAAACCACCACGAAGGTGCCTGTCCCCTTTGTGGTGGTCGCTTCGGTCGCAGAGCAAAAAGGCGGGCCATCTCCCGCAAGAGATGACCCGCCCCTCCAATCAGTCCCGTGGCGACCGTGGCCGCCACGGGCCTCAAGCATGTCCCGGACTAGGAGAACATGCCGGTGAGGTAATCATTCAGCCGCTTATCCTTGGGCCGTTGGAAAATCTCGTCGGTCTCGTCGTACTCGACCATATCGCCCATGTAGAAGAACGCCGTGCGGTTGGACACACGCGACGCCTGCTCCATGTTGTGCGTCACGATGACGATGGCACGGTCGGCAACGATTGACGACATAAGGTCCTCGATCGCCAGCGTCGAGATGGGGTCGAGCGCCGAGCAGGGCTCGTCAAACAGGATCACGTCGGGGTTGAGCGCCAGCGTGCGCGCGATGCACAGACGCTGCTGCTGGCCGCCCGAAAGCGCGTAGGCACTCTTGTCGAGCTTGTCCTTGACCTCGTCCCACAGCGCCGCGCCGCGCAGACTCTCCTCGACCATGCGGTCGAGCTCGTCACGGTCGGTGATGCCGTGGCGCCTAGGCGCAAACGTGATGTTGTCGCGAATGGACTTGCGGAACGGGTTGGGCTGTTGGAACACCATGCCAATGGAGCGACGCAGCTCGTAGGTGTTCTCGGTCTTGGTATTCACGTTGCGCCCGCGGTAATTGATCTCGCCCTCCACGCGGCAGCCGCGAATCTCGCGATTCATCAGGTTGAGGCTACGCAAGAAGGTCGACTTGCCGCAGCCCGAAGGCCCGATGAGCGCCGTGATCTCGCCCTTGTGAAAGTCGAGCGACGTATCGTGCAGCGCATGGTGGTCGCCATAGTACACGTTGACGTCCTTGGTGGAGAGCACGACCTCGTCGCTCACGGCCCTGCCGCTCACGCGCACGCGTTTTTCGCTCTCCCCCACACTCGACAGAAAGTCCTGGGTCTCGGACGTGGCCGCCTCGGTTGCGGGCGTTGCATTCATCTCGCTCATTCGGCCGTCATCTTCCTTGCCAGTTGCTTGCCCACGATACGGGCAACTATGTTAAACAGCAGCACGCAGATCATCAGCAGTGCAGCGGTGCCCCAAACGATCTGCTGGGCCTCGGGGCTGCCCTCGCCGTAAATCTTGTAGATGTGCACGGCGAGCGACTCACCGGGGCGGAACACGTTCCAAGCGCAGGTGGGGCTCGACAGGTTAAAGCTCAAGAAGTTCAAACGCACCGGCGAGCTCATGCCCGAGGTAAAGAGCAGTGCTGCGGCCTCGCCAAACACGCGGCCGGCCGAAAGCACGATGCCGGTCACGATGGCAGGCATGGCCTCGGGGATCAGGATGTGCAGCGTGGCCTCCCAGCGGGTAAGGCCCATGGCCAGGCACGCATCGCGCTGGGCCTGCGGCACGTCCTCGAGCGCCTGCTGGATCACGCGCACCAGGATGGGAATGTTGAACATGGTGAGCGCGACGGCGCCGGAGATGATGGAGTACTTCCAGCCCAGCTGCACCGAGAACACCAGGAAACCGAACATGCCGACAACGATGGAAGGCAGCGAGGACAGCGTCTCGATGGCGGTGGAAGCGATGTCGCGGATGGGACCGTCCGGCGCGTACTCAACCAAAAAGACCGCGCCGCCCAGGCTGATGGGCACCGAGATGATCAGGGTGATCAGCAGCAGATAGAACGAGTCGAACAGCTGGTAGAGTACGCCGCCCTGAGTTCCGTTGGCGCGCGACGGCTGCGTGAGAAAACCCGGCTGGAACAGCGTCGAGATGCCCTCGAACAGGATATAGGCCACCATGGAGACGACGATGAGCATGACGATGGCGATGATTGCCGTCAGCACGCCCGTGGCGATGCGATCCTGCTTTTGGACGCGCCCGAGTCTCGCCTCGTCGATATGGATGCGCGTGCTAGCCACGAGCCTTCGCCCCCTTGCGGCCGATAATGTGGATGATCAGGATGAAGATGAGGCTCATACCCATCAGCAGCAGACCGAGCGCCCACAGAACATCGTCCTGGGCCGAACCCTCGGCATAGACCGCCATGGACGTGGTGAGCGTGGTGGTGATGGTCGAGGCCGGCGACAGCAGCGACGTCGGCATGGCCTCGATACCGCCGATGACCATGCGCACGGCGAGCGTCTCGCCAAAGGCGCGCGTCATGCCAAGGATGACCGCAGTCATGAGCGACGGCATGGCGGACTTGAGCACCACGTGCCAGATGGTCTGCCAGCGGGTGTAGCCCAGCGCGAGCGAGCCCTG
>CAUDVX010000076.1 GCA_958452935.1 uncultured Collinsella sp.
GGGGTCCTGTGTAGTCACCCTTTAGGCGGAACTCTCCTAATTATTTGGATGAGTCGTTTACTTACTTGTGCTGTTACCGTCTTCCCGCTGTTGTTGGGGTATGCTTTGTTCGTATGTAAACGTATGACATGTTGATAGGGGAGGGTGCTATGGCTCGCGAGGGCACTCGTTCTAAGGATTCTGCTAAGCCTGGCATCAAGGAAGTTGCAGCGGTGGCGGGGGTTTCGCCTACTACGGTATCTCGCGTGCTTAATAACCGCGGTTATATTAGCCAAGAGACCCGCGATAAGGTCCACGCCGCGATGGAGCGCATCAACTATACGCCCAACGATATCGCCCGTGCCATGCTCAACGGCCGTCTGAACCTTATCGGCATGATCGTTCCCTTTGTGAGCAGTCCGTTCCATGCTCAGGTTGTGCAGGCGGTCGAGCGCACGTTGGCGGAAAACGGCTTTAAGATGTTGCTGTGCAACAGCGCCAATCGACCTGATCTTGAGCGTTCCTATATCGACATGCTCCGCCGCAATATGGTCGACGGCGTCATCGTCAACTCCCTCAATATCGGTGCCGAGGCATATGCCGAGATGGGCTTGAGCCTGGTTGGCATCGACTGCGATCTTGGCGAGGGCTCTGTCCAGATTGCAAGTGACAGCTATGGCATCGGCGAGCTCGCCACGCGCCGTCTGATTGATGACGGCTGCAGGCGTATCCTGTGCCTGCGCAGCAATAGCCGCATGCGCATGCCTGCCAATAAGCGTACCGATGCCTACCTCGATGTTGTTGAGCAGGCCGGTTTGTCCGCGCTTGTCCGTGAGGTTGAGTTCGTTAAGCCCGACGACGAAAAGGGCGCGGTCGTTGCGAAGATCCTCGATGAGAACCCCGATATTGACGGCATCTTTGCGGGAGACGATACGATGGCGGCCATCTGTCTCAACGTGATGAAGCAGCGCGGCTTGAGCGCTCCAGACGACATTAAGGTCGTGGGCGCGGATGGTGCCCGCCGCACTATGACGTTTATGCCTGACTTAACAACCGTACGTCAAGATATCGATCGCATCGGAGAGCTCGCGGCGCAATCCATCATTGCTCTTATTAACGGTGAAAAGCCCGAGTCGAATATCAAGCTTCCCGTTGAGCTTATCGAGGGCAAAACCGCGTAATTCGCCCCGTGCCAAAAGAATCCCTCAAACGCCTCTGATGACCGTTCACCGGCATATGTCAACCGTTTGCCGACGACTGGAACTGCGAAAAGACGTATTGGTGTGAAAACGTTTGACATATGAAAACGATTGACATATCTTGCCATTGTACCGAGTTAGTATGTCGTGGAAAGGAAGTCTCGGATGCACAAGGTGTATTACCAGCCTGAGGGAATTTGGGTAGGCGACATCATGCCGTACGGCGAGGACGGCACGTTCTATCTCTATCATCAGCGTGACACGCGTAACCCCGAACCTTTCGGAGAGCCGTTTGGCTGGGCACTCGCTACGACCAAGGATTTCGTCAACTACAAGGACTTTGGCGAGAGCCTTGAGCGTGGCGGCGACGAGGAAGTCGACCAGTACATTTATGCCGGCACGGTGTTTAAGGTGGGCGACAAGTACCATGCGCTCTACACTGGTTGCAATCGCGATAAGGTCCGCGCACGTTTGATGAAGCAGGTTCTTCTTCACGCAACGAGCGACGACGCCGTCAAGTGGGAGAAGAACATCGCCGAGACGCTGCTTCCGCCCCAGGAGGGTTACGATGACCGCAACTGGCGCGATCCCTTTGTGCTTTGGGATGAGGAGAACGAAGAGTACATGCTCATCCTCGGCACGCGTGTGGGCGAGGACAAGCGTCTGATGACCGGCCGCCTGGTCAAGTTCACCTCCAAGGATCTGACCAACTGGGAGTTCCAGGGCGACTGGTGGAACCCGGGCCTGTACACCATGTTTGAGATGCCTGATCTCTTTAAGATGGGCGACTGGTGGTACCTCGTCTTTTCCGAGTACAGCGACGGCAACAAGACCCGTTACCGCATGTCCAAGTCCATCAACGGTCCTTGGATTACCCCCGCTGACGACTCCTTCGACGGCCGCGCGTACTACGCCGCTCGCACCGCATTCGATGGCGAGCGTCGCGTTCTCTTTGGTTGGGTTCCTACGCGTGACGAGGGCGGCGACCCCAGCTCTTACCTATGGGGTGGCACCTTTATGCCCCTCGAGATCGTTCAGCGTGCCGACGGAACGCTCGGCACCAAGCTCCCCGACAGCATGCTTGGCGCCTTTGGCGAGGCTAAGGCAGTCGAGACCTTTGAGCTTTCCTGCGAGTCGGGCAAGGTCGAGCAGGTGCTCGCCGCGGATGCCGGCTCCACCTACTTGCTCGATGCCGACATTGAGCTCGGCGGTAACGCTGCCGGCTTCTCGGTCAAGTTCGCCGAGGACGCCGAGACCGGTCTTGCCTATGAGTTCCGCGCCAACCTGCGCGAGGGCAAGCTCGAGTTCACGCCGGCTCCCCAGTACCCGTGGTTCCAGGTCAACAACATGGGCCTCGAGCGTCCGTTGTTCTTTAAGGGCGAGGGCACTCACCATGTGCGTCTGGTCGTCGACGACGACATCGCGACCATCTTTGTCGATGATGTTGCGCTCAACGCTCGCTTCTGCAACAAGCAGGGCCAGGGTGTGGCGCTTACCGTCACCGACGGTGCGCTCAAGTGCGCAAACGCAACGATCGCGTCTCTGTAGCGGCAACGAACCGTTTTATGATTTAGAAAAGGAATGGAGAGGAACATGGACTACAAGGCAGTGTCCCAGCAAGTCGTCGACAACGTCGGCGGACTGGAGAACATCGAGGGCGCCACGCATTGCGTGACCCGTCTGCGTCTGGTGCTCAAGGATACGAGCAAATACAACAAGGCCGAGCTCGAGAACATCGATGGCGTCAAGGGCGTGCTGTACAACAGCGGCCAGCTCATGATCATTTTCGGTACCGGTACCGTCAACAAGGTTTACGATGAGTTTATGGCCCTGACGGGCGTTAAGGAGATCAGCGCTTCCGAGGTCAAGGGCGCCGAGGCGGACAAGAAGGGCAAGTTCTTCTCGGTCCTCAAGGTATTCTCGGACATCTTTATCCCCATCATTCCCGCCTTCGTCGGCGCTGCTATCATCATCGGCCTTAAGTCGCTGATCGTTGCCAACGGCCTCTTTGGCATGGAAGGTAGCCTCGCCGATCACAGCGAGTTCCTCAAGAACCTCGCAAGCTTCTTTGCCATTATCGCCACCACGTTCGACTACCTGCCTGTCCTGGTTATGTACAGCGCAGTCAAGCGTTTTGGCGGTAACCCGATTCTGGGCATCCTCGTCGGTATCGTCATGGTTCACCCGAGCCTTATGAACCGCAACACGTTCGTTATGGACCCGACGGGTGCTGAGTACTGGAACTTTGGTCCGCTCTCCATTCCCATGGTTGCTTTCCAGGGCGGCGTATTCCCTGCAATCCTGACTGCCTGGTTTATGGCCAAGGTCGAAAAGATTGCCCAGAAGTACATCCCCGAGGTCGTCTCGTTTGTCTTTGTCCCGACCGTTACCCTGATTCTTGCTAACGTTGCCCTGTTCACCGTGTTCGGCCCGCTCGGCAACCTGATCGGCGACGTCCTCGCTGGCGTAATCGATGTCCTGTACAACAGGATGGGCGTCTTTGGCGCCTTTGTCTTCGCCGCGTTCCTGCAGCCGCTCGTCGTTACCGGTACGCATCAGTTCATCCAGGGTATTGAGGCCAACCTCGTTGCCACGACCGGCTTCAACTACATCCAGGCCATCTGGTCGGTTTCCATCATCGCCCAGGGCGGCGGCGCCATCGGCATGTATCTCATTCACAAGAAGCACTCCAAAGAGCGCAACATCTGCATGTCGTCCTTTATCCCGACGCTGGTCGGTATCTCCGAGCCCGCAATCTTTGCTGCAAACATGCGCTACTCGATCATTCCGTTCGTCTGCGCTTGCATCGGTGCAGGCTGCGGCGGTGCCTTCGTGAAGCTCTTTGAGGTGCGCGCCATCGGTCAGGGTCTGACCGGAGTGCTTGGCCTGCTCATCGTCACGCCCGAGACGCTCGTGTGGTATGTGGCTGGCAATCTCATCGCCTTCATCGTGCCAATCGTCTTGATCTTTGCCTACAACAAGGCAAAGGGCGTGCCGACCACCGATGAAGAGGGCGCTGGCGCTGGCTTCGACGTTAGCTTCTAGTTGAGCCGTTCAGCGTAATCTGAGGATAAGTCCATTTGGGGAAGGGCGTTCGACTCGTGTGAGTCGAACGTCCTTCCCCATAGACGAGAAAGTCAACGGCGATGTTTAATCAAAAAAATAAGGTGACACGCGCGGACTATGAGCAGTGGCGAGCCGGACAGGATGAGACGGCGGCTCGCGTCGCGTCCGACCCCGATAGGCTCCTGTTCCATGTGGAGCCTGAGCTTGGCTGGCTCAACGACCCCAACGGTTTGGTGCAGATCGGTGATACGTATCACATCTATCACCAATACGATCCATTCGATGCTGCGCATGGCGGTCCAGTGCTTTGGAACCATCTGACGACAAAGGATTTTGTGACGTACGAGAATCACGGCCCCGCGCTGTTCCCCGATTCCGATTTGGATTCGAGCGGAGCGTATTCTGGTTCTGCCTTTGTACGCGATGGCAAGATTCACTACTTCTATACCGGCAACGTCAAGCATTTTGACCGTGATGATTACGACTACGTGTTGACGGGCCGTGAGCAAAACCAGATTCATATGGTTGCCGAGAATCCCGACGAATTGGGCGAGAAG
>CAUDVX010000077.1 GCA_958452935.1 uncultured Collinsella sp.
CCACCGTCGCCGTACCTCATGATGGAACCCTGGCCGAATTTCTTCTCGATCTCGGCCTTGGTGGTGGCGATCATCTCATCGCGCTCTTTACCCGTCGTGCGAGCATGAACGGTACGTACGGGACCTGAATTCTTGGCCATGAATAGCCCTCCTCTTAACAACCTGCATCGATAATAAACGAACGGCTGTTCGTGGTCAACCATTCAGATAAATCATATGCAGCCGACCTTTCCAAAACCCAACCAAACGCCGACCAAACACTGACCAAAAACTTGACCGCAGGCGAACCAAGCAACGCATGACGAGCAAGATTACGACAACTACCTGCACAAAAAGCAAATTCAGCAGAGGTCCCTATCTCCACAATTAAGGGGCCCGGAGGCCCCTTAAAACACGTCTATTCCATAGAATCGAGCACGCAGACAATGCGACCCAGTGCCTCCGCGACCGCATGGGCGCGAACACACGAACGATCGCCCTCATAGTGACAACGAATGGAGTCCACGACCGGCACTCCCCCATCGGTCGAGCGATACGCCCAGCCAATATAAAAGGTTCCAGCCGGATCGTCCTCGGTCCCTCCACCGGGGCCGGCATAGCCCGTCGCGCTCACGGCAATATCGCTCTGGTACAGCTCCAGCGAACCGGAAGCCATCTCGCGCGCCGTCTGATACGACACCGCGGTATAGCGGTCGAGCGTCTCCTGCTCAACGCCGAGCACGCGATGCTTAATTTCGTCGCAGTACGTCACCGCACCGCCACGAAGCACTGCCGAGGCGCCAGGGATATCGGCAATCGTCGAGGCGATCATGCCCGCTGTCAGAGATTCAGCCGTCGAAACCGTCGCACCACGAACGCTTGCACGCTCGACAATATCGCGAGCAAGATCTTCATTGTCCGCGGTAATTTGCTCAAATGATTCCGTCATGCCTACCAGGACCTAGACCGAAAAAACGATCTTGCGGCAGTTCCAGAAGTACTGAGCGCCCGAGATAACGGTCAAGACAACGGCCACGGCGTACAGGAAGCGTGACACCGAGTAGATACCGAGCGTCAGCGCCACCGGGCCAAGGTGCAAGCCGGCCATCGCAAAGACGCACAGATAGCCGCAGATGGAAACCATCGTAGTCGCCGTCTTGTACTTGCCGAGCTTATCGGCGGCAACGACCACACCGGCCGCACTCGCGACCATGCGCAGGGCGCTCACCAGCAGCTCGCGGAACAGGATGATGAACACGGACCACACAGTCACCGCACCAAAGTCCAAGAACAGCAGCAGGGCCGAGAACACGAGCAACTTATCGGCAATGGGATCCAAGAACTTACCGAAGTCGGTGATCTCGTTGCGCGAACGAGCCAGGTAGCCATCAACCTTATCGGTGCACGACAGGATGACGTACAGAATAAAGGCGCCAGCGGCGAGCGGACCGTCGAAGGTGCTCCAATCCGTACCGGCAACGCTTGTGTGAGACAGCGCCGACACAATCATGAACACCGGAATAAAGACGATGCGCACGCACGTCACGATGTTGGCGGGCGTCCAAACACTCGTCAGTTCCTTATTGCTCTCGTTAGCCACGACGCTCTCCTACTCCACAACATGACCGATAAGCTCGTAGCAAAAGCTATCGGTAAACTCGACCGTCAGAATATCGCCCACAGATGCCTCGCTAGCATCCAGATGCACCGCGCCATCGGAATCGGGCGCCTGGAACCAGGCATGTCCGATGAGCTCGGCACCGTCTTCGGTCTCCTCGATACCGTCGACGATCACCTGGGCGCGCTCGCCCACGTGCGCGGCAGTCGCGGCAAAGCCGAGCGACTCGGCCAGGTCCATAGCCTCCTGGGCGCGCTCGAGCTTGACCTCCTCATCGACCTGGCCCTCCATCTTGGCGGCCAGGCTGCCCTCCTCACGCGAGTAGGCAAAGACGCTCGTGTAGTCGAAACCCACGGTGTCCATAAAGTCGATAAGATCGCGGAACTCGTCGTCGGTCTCGGTCGGGAAGCCGACCATGGCCGTGGAGCGGATCACGATACCGGGGATACGCTCGCGCAGGTCACGGAACAGGTCCTCGAGCTCCTGACGCGAACCGGATCGACGCATGGCCTTGAGGATGCGCGCGTCGCAGTGCTGCACGGGGATATCGATATAGGGCAGCACCTCGGGCGTATCGCGAATGGTCTCGATAAGCTCGTCGGTCATGCCCTCGGGCTGCAGGTAGAGTACGCGGACCCACACGTTATGAGGACGCACCGCCCCAGCAACGGCCTGCAGCAGCTGCGCCAGATTGCGCGGCGAGCCCTCGGCGAGGTCCTCGTCGGCAAAGTCGGTACCCCAGATGCCCGTGTCCTGACCGATCAGTACGATCTCGCGCACACCGCCGGCGACCAGGTCGCGCACCTCGGAGATAATGCTCTCGGCATTGCGCGAGTGATAACGACCGCGGATATACGGGATCATGCAGAAGCTGCAGAAACGATTGCAGCCATCGGAGATCTTCACGTAGGCAACCGCACCCTCGACGGTACGCTTGACCTGAGGAATATAGGCGGCAATCTCGCGCTCGACACCCAGCACGCCATCGATGACCGCCACGATGCCGTCTTCCTCGTCGGCCTTCACAAAGGCAGCGACCTCGGGCAACTCGTCAGGCAGGTCATCGCCATAGCGCGACGGCACGCAACCGCACATGACGATGGGGCAAGAACGAACGCCGTCCTGAACCTCGTTGGCGAGCTCGAGCGTGGTCTCGATGCTCTCGGACGTTGCGGAGGCGAGGAACGAGCAAGTATTGACGATAGCGATATCGGCATCCTGCGGGTCGAATGCCTCCTCGTAGCCCGCGGCGGTCAAAAGAGAACGCATGCGGTCGGTGTCGACCTCGTTCTTAGCGCACCCGAGGGTGATATAGAGTACGGAGCCCAACGGAGTATCCATGTTGGAGAGCGGTCCTTTCGAAAGAATTAGCGGTAGTTGGTGAACTGCAGCGGCTGACCGTAGTCCTGGTCGCGCAGGAACTGGATCACGGTCTGCAGCGCATCCTTGGAAGCAGAGGAAACACGCAGTTTGTCGGCCTCAATCGTCACCTTGACCTTAAGCTTCTGATCCTTGATGTCCTTATTGATCTTCTTGGCAGTCGTCTGGTCGATACCCTCGACGATGTGGCCGAGCACGCGCACGGTACCGCCCGATGCAGCCTGAGGCGCATCCCAGGACACGGCCTTAAGATCGATGCCGCGCTTGATGAGCTTGGAGCTCAGGACATCGATGATCTGCTTGGAGACAAAGTCGGCCGGGGCGTTGATCGTAAAGAGCTTGTCGCCCTTCGAAAGCTCGATGGTGGCACCAGAGTCCTTCAGGTCATAGCGCTGGGAAATCTCGCGCGTGGTCTGCTGGAAGGCATTGTCGACCTCCTGCATATTGACTTCGGACACGACGTCGAAGCTGGAATCTTTAGCCATGGTTAATCCTTTCGCTTACGAGCGGCTTAGTAGCTGTCGTACGAATAGTCGGTAGAATCGGTCGTCGTTTGACCGTCGGTGGCGGAATCGTTGCCGTCCGAGGACTGGGCGTCGGTTCCATCCGCACTGTTAGCATCATCGGTACCGTCAGTGGTCTCGCCGTCCTCGGCGTCGGTCGTCTCCTTCTTGGGAACGGTGATCGTCACGCGTGCCACGCCCGATGTCTTGGTGTCATAGCGGACCTTTTCGCCGTTCTTGGTAACGGTGACATCGGAAGGCTTGGACGTGGTGATCTCGATCGAGGACTCGGGCGTGTATTCCTGCTCAAAGGGGCCGGTCGCCTGGGCGCCATAGACCGACTTGCCATCAACCTTGACCTCAATCCAAGCAGTCTTGCCCTTGGCAACGGAGATCTTGACCTTTGTGACCTCGTTCTCCTCCTTCTTGGCCGTCGTCTTAGCGGCATCCGAATCGGTGGACTCGTCCGTCGTCTCATCGGTATCTTCATCCTCATCGACGGATTCGGTCGTCTTGGAAGACTTCTTAGTCGATGTCTTGGTGGCAACGGGCGTCTCGGGCGTCGACTCGGGCGCCGAGGAGCCGCAGCCACGCAGGAGCACCACGATGAGCACGATCAGCAGCAGCGCCACGGCACCAATACCGGCGTAAACGATACGTGGATCGAGACCGTTGTTCTGGGGAGCACGCCCACCGCCGCGTCCACGATTGGAACCACCGCGACCAGTGCCTTGGGGCATACGACCGCGGTTATTGTCGGAACGTCCGCGATAGCTACCTTGGCGCTGCATGTTGCGCTGGCCCGAGCGGGGGGCGAGCTCGCCGCGACCCTGGTAGTTGCGCTGGCCCGAACGAGGCGCCGAGGAGCGCTGGCTAAAGGTCTGCGACTGAGATCGAAGGCGAGGCGTCACCTGCGTAGTATCGGCGTCTGCATAGTCGCCGCGCGGACGACCGGAAGAAACGCCACGGTACCCGCGAACGGAATAACCACCATCGCCGTAGCCAGCACGAGGGTCACGTGCGACACCGCGGGCAGCGGGGAGTGCGCGCTCCTCGGGCGCCGGCGTGCTGCGAAAGCGATCGCGCTGGGAACGAATCTCCTCGCTCGAACCCGTCTCGGTAACATAGCCAGCCTGCTGAGGGCGCTGGCCATAACGCGTCGAACGCCCACCCTGAACCATCAGGAAGCGGCCGTTGTCGACCGAGGAACGCGAATTGACGTAGCCGGCGGCGTCCTGAAAACGACCGCCCTGCTGCGACGTCTCGCGCTCATATGCCATCAGATCGTCAAAATAAGCGTTGACGACCTCACGCGGATTGA
>CAUDVX010000078.1 GCA_958452935.1 uncultured Collinsella sp.
CCGAGATCGAGAAGAAATTCGGCCAGGGTTCCATCATGAGGTACGGCGACGGTGGTCCCGAGCTTGAGGTCGAGGCCATTCCCACGGGCGCACTGGCCCTCGATGCCGCGCTGGGCATCGGCGGCGTGCCGCGCGGCCGTATCGTCGAGATTTACGGCCCCGAGTCCTCCGGTAAGACAACGCTTTCGCTCGAGATTTTGGCAGAGGCCCAGGCTATGGGCGGCGTCGTGGCATTTATTGATGCCGAGCACGCGCTCGATCCCACGTATGCCGCGCGTATCGGCGTGGACATCGATGAGGTCCTCATTTCCCAGCCCGATACGGGCGAGCAGGCGCTCGAGATCGTCGACATGCTCGTGCGCTCTGGCGCCATCGACGCCATTGTCGTCGACTCTGTCGCCGCTTTGACCCCTCGTGCCGAGATCGAGGGCGAGATCGGCGACACTACGGTCGGCCTTCAAGCCCGTCTCATGAGCCAGGCACTCCGTAAGCTCGCAGGCTCGCTCGCCAAATCTAAAACGACCTGCATCTTCATTAACCAGCTGCGCGAGAAGATCGGCGTCATGTTCGGCAACCCCGAGACCACGACGGGCGGCCGTGCCCTCAAGTTCTTCTCGTCGGTGCGTATCGATATTCGCCGCATCGACAGCATTAAGCTCAAGGACGAGGTTATCGGCAATCGTGTGCGTGCCAAGGTCGTTAAGAATAAGGTTGCCGCTCCGTTCCGCTCTGCCGAGTTCGACATCATGTACGGCACGGGTATCTCTAAGGAGGGCTCGATTCTGGACATGGCCGTCGAGTGCGGTATCTGCAAAAAGATGGGCTCTTGGTATGCTTACGGTGAGGACAAGCTCGGCAATGGTCGCGAGGCCGCCAAGGCCTTCCTGCGCGAACACCCCGATTGTGCTGACGAGATCGAGCATAAGGTTCGCCTCGCCTGCGGCCTTGAATTCGATGACGATGCTCCGTCTGAGGTCGAGCTGACCGATCAGCCCGAAACTGAGGAGTTCGATGAGCTTTACGCCATCGATGGCTCCGCGATGCTCGATGATGACGACGAGTAGCGGATGCCCTCATGTCGTATACGGTGACCGAGGCCACGGTCGTCTTTCCCGATAAGAAGACGGCCTCCTCGTTCTCGAGTGGGTATGCATCAAAAAAGCCTTGTGCACATATCGACTGTGAGCTCGAGGGCGGTTTTGAACGAACCATCTGGATTCCTGTTCGTGTCGCGCGCCTGTTTCTTAAAAATCGTCCCGATCTTCCCTGCGATTGGGATGAGTTTCGCGAAGCGGTACAGCTCATTGAGCGTAAATGCGCGCTTACCATGGTGACTGAGATGCTGTCGCGCCGCGACCATGCCACCGGTGAGGTCCGTGATAAGTTGTCTCGCTATGGTTTTCGCGCGGACGCGATTGAATTCGCCGTTGAGCGTGCCACTGAGTATCGCTTTTTAGATGAGAGGCGCTTTTGCTCGTACTTTATCGAGGAACGCAAACGACGCGGCTGGGGACAGCGCAAGATTGAGACCGAGCTCAAGCGCCGCCATGTCGCACTCGATGATATCCCCGGCTATCCCGAGGAGTTTTTTGCCGTGGAGGACGACTTGGTTCGCGCATCGGCTTTGCTCGCGAAGCGTCGCGTTCCCGAGACACGTGGATTCGAAAAGCTCGTCCGGTTTTTAATGGGCAAGGGCTTTTCGTACCACATCGCCGCCGATGTCGTTAAGGCGCGTCTCGATGCCGAACGTGAGGAATGTGCAGTTTAGACACATGTGTTTTGCGCACCTGCCGTTCACCGCCTTTTAGCCGCCGCGCTGGGTCCATTTATTTGACAGTTGTTGCGGTTCAACGTACGATAAACACTGTCATTTGCTTTGTGATATGTGCTCATCTTTGATGAGTTTGTTTATATGTTTATCTGTATCCGACCCGCATAAGCTGCGCCCATATTACTCAAATGTCGCGAGCCGTTCGTAAGGACGGTTCGCTTTGTTGTGTAACGAATCCATAAAAAGGAGTGAGCATGCCTATCATCGCAGCGCTCGTTGGCATTGTTTTGGGTGCCATCGCCGCCATTGCCTACATGCGCACCGCCAAGCAGGGTAGTCTTCACGAGGCCGACGAAAAGATCCAGTCGGCACATGCACAGGCTGAGTCCCTAATCGGCGATGCAAAGCGTCAGGCCGAGACCCTCAAAAAAGAGGCTCTGCTTGAGGCCAAGGAAGAGATTATCAAGAACAAGCAGGCTGCCGAGGCCGAGGACAAGCAGCGTAAGAGCGAGATTCGTACGCTCGAGAACCGTGTGATGCAGCGCGAGGAGTCCCTCGATCGCCGCAACGATGCCCTCGACAAGCGTGAACATCAGCTGTCCAGCCAGGCTGGCCAGGTCGAGAAGCGCTCCCGTGAGCTTGAGGAGCTTTGCGCCAAGCAGACCTCGGAGCTCGAGCGCATCGCCGACCTGACCCGTGAGGACGCTCACAAGGAGCTTCTCGACAAGGTTCGCGGCGAGGTTACCCACGAGGCTGCCACGATTATCCGCGAGTCCGAGCAGCAGGTTCGCGCCGAGTGCCACAAGACCGCTCAGGAGATCTTGTCCCTGGCGATTCAGCGCTGCGCCGCCGATCACACTGCTGAGGTCACCGTTACCTCCGTGCATATTCCGTCTGACGACCTGAAGGGTCGCATCATCGGCCGCGAGGGTCGCAACATCCGCACCTTCGAGCAGGTTTCCGGCGTCAACCTTGTGATCGACGACACGCCTGAGACCGTCGTGCTTTCGAGCTTCGATCCGGTCCGTCGCGAGACCGCCCGCGTCGCCCTTGAGAACCTTATTGCTGACGGCCGCATTCACCCCGCCCGCATCGAGGAGATGTATCACAAGGCCGCCGACTTGGTTCAGCAGCGCGTGCGCGAGGCTGGCGAACAGGCTGCCTTCGATACCGGTATCCACGATCTGCATCCCGAGATCGTTAAGACCCTGGGTGCTCTTCGCTACCGCACCTCGTTTGGTCAGAACGTGCTCCAGCATTCCCTTGAGGTTTCCGACCTGTGCGGCGTGATGGCTTCCGAGCTTGGCCTGGACGTTGTGACTGCAAAGCGTGCCGGCCTGCTGCACGACCTTGGCAAGGCTATCGACCATGACGTTGAGGGTCCGCATGCCGTTATCGGCGCCGAGCTCGCCCGTCGCTATGGCGAGAAGCCCGTTATCGTTCACGCTATCGAGGCTCACCACGCCGACGTCGACCCCAACACGGTGCTCGATGTTCTGGTCCAGGCTGCCGATGCCGTTTCTGCCTCTCGCCCCGGTGCCCGTCGCGAATCGGCCGAGAACTACATCAAGCGTCTTGAGAAGCTCGAGGAGATTGCCAACTCCCATGACGGCGTCGAGCGTACCTATGCCATGCAGGCTGGTCGCGAGGTCCACGTCATGGTTCAGCCGGACAAGATTTCCGATGCTCAGTCCACGGTCTTGGCTCATGACATCGCCCATCAGATCGAGGAAGAGATGGAGTATCCCGGTCAGGTGCGCGTCGTCGTGATTCGCGAGAGCCGCGCTGTCGATATCGCTAAATAACATGAACGACGCGAACGAGCTCATCTCATTTATCGCGTCGATGTCGGGGGAGGGCAACCTTCGCGTCGAGGAGAACCTTGGCGAGGGGTATGTCCGCCTCCGCGTTTCGGAGGCCGAGCGGCGCCAGGCAAAGCACGACATTCAGCATGTCGAGGATATTGTCATCGAAATGCTGCGGAACGCCCGCGATGCCGGCGCCGACAAGGTCTATCTCGCCACGACCAAGGAAGATGGCGTTCGTACGCTTGTTTTTCTGGATAACGGCTCGGGCGTGCCGCAGGATATGCAGGAGCGCATCTTCGATGCCCGCGTTACCTCCAAGCTCGAGAGCATGAAGATGGATCGTTGGGGCGTTCACGGTCGAGGCATGGCATTGTTCTCGATTAAGCAGAACACCGACGAGGCACGCGTTGTCACGTCGGATGTTGACCTTGGCTCGGTCTTTAAGGTGAGCGTCGCTACGGACCGCCTTTGCGAGCGCGCCGATCAGTCCAGCTGGCCTCAGGCCGTGAAGGACGAGGACGGTCGCTATGTCTGCGCCCGTGGCCCTCACAACATCATTCGCGCCGCCTGTGAGTTTGCCCTCGAGGAGCTGCGCGCTTGTGATGTCTATCTGGGGTCTCCGTCCGAGATCGCTGCGACGCTGCATGCGCAGGCCTCCAGTCGTCTCGATGCTTCTCGTCTTTTGTTTATCGACGACGAAGCCGAGCTTCCCGTGGTCGATCGTCTGGGTCTTGCTTCGGATGCGGAAGACTTTATCCGTATCTGTTCGGGTTTGGGCCTTGAGATGTCCGAGCGTACGGCGCATCGTATCTTGGCGGGCCAGATTAAGCCCGTTCGCGGTGTGACCGCACGCCTGCTTCGCGAGCGCGATTCATCCTCACATGCGTCTGCTCCGGTTGATCTTGCTAAAGATCGTCGCGGGCTGCGTATTGCCAAGGACGACATGGCGCAGTTCTCGCGAGCCGTGGAGCGCGACTTTAACGATCTTGCATCGCGGTACTATCTCAACCTTTGCGGCGACCCCAAGATTCGTGTTTCACGTGATCGCATCACTGTGACGTTCGATCTTGCCAAAGAGGAATAGCATCTTTACCGAGTCCGTTCGGTACGATACAGTTATTGCAGTTAAAACGTACTTTTAAACGCAGGAGTTTCTTCATGGATTGCCTGAAGGTATCAAGCAAATCATCGCCCGCGTCCGTTGCCGGCGCCAT
>CAUDVX010000079.1 GCA_958452935.1 uncultured Collinsella sp.
CGCCGCAAACATATTCGCTCACAGGCGCCCGCTTGCTCCCCCAGCAAGCGGGCGCTTTCTTTATCTGAAGCAGCGAACACTACGGCATGCCTTAGACCAGAAGAGCCCGGCACCGTAGCGGTACCGGGCTCGACAAATCTCTGGTGCTCCGGGCGGATTCGACCCCCCCCCGCGGGGAAATTGCTGACGCGGGTGTCGACGGCTCGAATCCTGCCGGCGGTCCCCACAAACCAGAAACGGCGCCGCTCTCGCGACGCCGTCATAATCTTCTGGTGCCCCCGGGCGGATTCGAACCGTCGACACCCGCTTTAGGAGAGCGGTGCTCTATCCCCTGAGCTACGGAGGCATGTTGTACTAGTGTAGCAGATTTACGCCGTTGTAATGCAGCGTATAGCCACTCTTCGAAGTTGCAGTGGGACAGCCCTCCGGAAAGTACGTCCCACTATCCGGGCAAATTCTGGACCAGACTTTCCCAATGGGACCTCGCTGGGAAACTGTGTCCCAGAATTTCGGCTCGAAACGGGATACGGTTTCCCAAACGACCCCGTTCCGGAAACTACATCCCAGAATCGGCGCTCGAACTGGGATGCACTTTCCCGATCGAGCCCAATGGGAAACTGGGTCCCACTTTGAGGGAAGCGCTCTTTAACGCCTAGTTGCCTTTATGAAAGAGGTTTTTGATAACGGAAGGGATGCTCTTGGCGCCCTTGGCCGTCACATCGATAAAGTCGGGCGAACGCACGAGCTTATTCTCGTCGACGTACTTGCGGACCGCGCGAAGCGTCTCTTTGTCGTCACGCGTCGAAAACGTAAAGTGACCGTTGTCCTTGGTGAAGATGGCAAAACGCGTGATCTTCTTGGTACCGCGCAAAACCTCGGCGGCAATATAGTCGACCTCGTCCCACGGGATTTGAATATAATCCTCGGGATTGCGCTCGTTATAGTACTCAAACGCCTTATTGCCCACCATCACGTTACCGTGGCTGGTAAGCCCCATCAGGCAGGTTGCCGGCGTTGCCAGATCGACCGTGCTGTTCTGAGATTGCGCCATACGCGCCTCGCCCTCCAATAAAAACAATCGGACCGCATCCAGTGTACCCACCGGGTGCGGTCCGTTTCAATGGCTCAAAAGCCCTTGCCTAGCAATTCTCGGTCTTAAGCCGAAGCGTGCTTACATGAAGCCGCAGAAGCGACCGATGATGCCGACGGCGAAGAGAGCCAGGATGATGACGATCGGGCTGACCTTCTTCTTGAGGAGCTTGCAGACCAGCAGGGTCAGGCACACGGCGGCAAGGCCGGGGATGAGCTGATCGAGGTTGGCCTGAAGCGTGGTGACCTTCATCTGATCAAGGGCGGTAGCACCGACGGAGTTGTACATCGTCAGCGCTTCCTTGATACCCTCGGAACCGGAGGGCAGGCTAGCCCAGTCGATAAAGGCGCCAGCAGACTGCTTGACCGTGGAGACGATCGGGGTGAAGGAAATGGACACCCAGCGCTCGACCAGGGCGCCGATGATGAACATACCCAGGATGGAAGCGCCCTCGGTGACCTTGCCCATCAGACCACCGGAGAGGTCCTTGGCGATGGAGGAGCCGACCTTGTAGCCAAACTCCTGCGTGTACCACAGGAAAGCGTAACGGATGATGTTCCACGCGAAGAAGAACAGCAGCGGACCGACGATGCTGCCGGACATGGCCAGGGAAGCGCCCAGAGCGCCCAGAATCGGGCGAAGGGTGAACCAGAAGACGGGGTCGCCGACGCCGGCGAGCGGGCCCATCATACCGACCTTGACGCCCTGGATGGCGACGTCATCGATCGGAGCACCGTTGGCGCGCTCCTCCTCGAGGGCGAGGGTAACGCCAATGACGGGGGCGGAAACATAAGGATGGGTGTTATAGAACTCCAGGTGGCGCTTAAGAGCGGCAATCTGGTCATCCTTGCTGGTGTAGAGCTTCTTGATCGCAGGGATCATTGCGAAGCACCAGCCGCCGTTCTGCATACGCTCGTAGTTCCACGAGCCCTGAAGGAACTGATGACGGAAGCAAACCTTCTTGCGGTCAGCCTTGGTGAGCTGAATCTTGTTCTCTGCCATATGTATCACTCCCCTCCTACTCGTAATCGTTCAGAATGTCGCCGAGCGGGTCGCCGGAGCCACCGCCCGTGCCGCCACCCTGCTTGGCCAGATCCTTGAGGCCAAGGTAGATGAGGGCAAGGGAGATGCCGATGAGGCCAAGGGCGATCAGCGTGAGCTGAGGGATGGCAGCAAGGACAAAGCCGAGGATGAAGAACGGCCAGGTCTCCTTGGTGGCCATCATGTTAATGACCATGGCGTAACCGACGGAAGCGACCATGCCGCCGCCGACGGCCATGCCGCCGGACAGCCAGTCGGGCATAGCGTTAAGCGCGTTGGTAACAGCCTCGGCCGGGATAACGCACAGAAGTACTGCCGGGATGGCGATACGAAGGCCCTGCATGAGGATGGCAGCGTACTGCCAGCGCTCGATGCCGGAGAAGTCGCCCTTCTCGGCGCAACCGTCCATGGCGTGAGCGATAGCGGTAGCAATGGTACGGCAGATCATGGTCAGGAACAGACCAGCGACCGACAGCGGAACGGCGACGGCGATGGCCGCGGTAACGGCCTTGGCCGAATCAGTGGCGCCGCCGTTGAGGGCGAGCACCATGATGATCGAAGAAGCGACCGAGGCCAGAGCGGCATCAGGCGCGACGGCGGCGCCGACGTTAGCCCAGCCAAGGGCCATCATCTGGAGCGAACCGCCCAGGAGGATGCCCTCCTGAAGGTGACCGGTTACGAGACCGATAAGCGTGCATGCCACGAGCGGCTGATGGAACTGGAACTCATCCAGAATGCCTTCCATACCGGCAAGCAACGCGACAATCGCAACAAGCAGAATAGTGATTGCAGACATGTATCGGACCCTCCTTTACTATGCTTGAGCGGCCAGTTCGGCCTTAGCTTTCTTCAACATGGCGTCGAGATCCTCGGAGGCATCCGAAGGAACCTTGCGGACCTCGAACTTGACGCCCTTGGCCTTGAGGGCCTCGAGGGTCTTAACGTCGTCATCGCCCATAGCGACGGCGTTGGTGACGACGACCTTGCCCTTGGAGTGAGCCATGGAACCGATGTTGACTTCCTTGATGTCGACGCCGGCCTCGATGGCCTTGAGCAGATCCTGCGGGTTCTCGAAGAGCAGCATGGCCTTGGTGTCACCAAAACGCGTGTCCTTGACGACCTCGGCCATCTTCTTGATAGGCACGACGTTGGCATGGACTCCCGGAGGGGCAGCCTGCTCGATCATGGTCTTGCGGAGCTCGTCGTGAGCAACGCCGTCGGAAACCACGATGATGCGGTTGGGGTTGATCTGCTTGGTCCACGTGGTGGCCACCTGACCATGCAGCAGACGGGTGTCGATACGGACGTGGGCAATCTTGATGTGCCCGTCGCCGATGACCGTTCCCGGAGGGATGGCGCCTGCAGGAGCAGCGGCGGCCGCAGCCGGCTTCTTCTCCTCGGGCTCCAGAGACTCGGGCTTGACGCGCACGCCAGCCTTAGCCTCAGTCACGAGATGTTTTGCGATCGCATGTGCAGTGTTCTTTGCATCAAAGCGCTGCGAATATGCCTCGATGAGCATAGGCAGGTTGACACCGGTGACGATAGCCCAGGAATCATGGCCCTCGATGAGCCCGCTAATCTGGTTGAACGGCGTGCCGCCCCACAGATCAACGAGGAAGAGCACCTGCTCCTGGTCCTCGAAGGAAGCGATTGCTTCCTCGACCTTAGCACGGAAGTCGTCGGGGCCCATGCTCGGCTCGAGCGAGACCACGGCCACAGACGGCTGATCGCCAAAGACCATCGAGCCCGTCTGCTTGATTCCAGCTGCCAAGTCCCCGTGGCTAGCAAGAACAATACTTACCATCACATAACCTCCTTTTTGTCTACGTAATTCCTACACGACATGAAAGGAGTATACCTGTTTGGTTTGTGGAATTATAGCTAAATTCGCAAAAGGTTGGTTTATTTGTTTAAACGTCTATGTTTGTTACAAATTGATTACGTTACCGCTTTTTGACTCATTACACGCCAAGGCGTCGCACATCAAGCCACGCATTTTACAGATACAAACAGGCTGTTCATTAATATCGATTTTAGGCAAGCGCGAATGCGCTTGTACTGCCGCTATTTTGTTTAAACAGACATGACTTGACTATTATCGTGACTTATGTTCTACGAAACCACTCAAAATAGTTGCGGTGGAATAGTTCTTGTTTAAGAGCCAGAAGGCTGGATTTAGGAACTATTTCACCGCAACTTATAAGGGATCCTAGACGATGTGGAGGGGGTTGGCGGCGTCGACGGCGTCGGGGGCGTCGGAAGGGCCATCGGGGGCAGCGTCTGCCGGGTCCTCGTCGGGGGTCTCGATCTGCTTGATCATGACCTCCTGGCCCTGCAGCAAGTATGTCTCGCCGCTGCCGCAATGGGGGCAGGTCTTGCCGTGCTCGACCGTCACGTAGTCGCAGCCGCACGCCTCGCAATGTGTCACGGCCTCGACAGGCTCCACAATAAGCTCCGCATCCTCGGTGATGGACTTTTTATCCGCCGCCCAGCGCCAAGCGTCGAGCAGCAAGTCGGGAACGACGCCCGAGACCTCGCCCA
>CAUDVX010000080.1 GCA_958452935.1 uncultured Collinsella sp.
CCTGCCGAGACGCCGGTCACAGTCGAAAGAATCAGGCTCATGTACTCGGCCTTCTTCTCCTCGGCCATCTCGTCCTGGTTCATACGCACCTCGCGGAGGGCGCGGACCTGGGCGATGGACAGGGCGTCGACGTAGGGGTTACGCACGCGGACAGCGCAGCCGAGCACGCGGCGGCGCTGCAGCGGCCACTCGTCACCGACGATGGCAAGGACCCACTTACGCGTGAGCTGCATCTCGGTGAAGACCTTCTCGGACAGATCCTGGCGATCGCCCAGGTGCAGATACATCTTGGCGATGCGCTGGTCGGTCTTGGCGATCGACATTTCGATGTTGTCGATAAAGGTGCGGAAGAACGGCCACTCCTGGTAGGCAGCCTTAAGCTGGTCAAGGTCGTCCAACTGCTCGCAGGCGGTGCCCAGGCCGTACCAAGCGGGCAGGTTAATGCGTGCCTGGCTCCAGCTGAAGATCCACGGAATGGTACGCAGGTCGTCGAGCGACTTGGCACCCAAGCCGCGCTTGGCGGGACGCGAGCCAATCGGCAGCAGACCGACCTCGGTCAACGGCGTCACGGTCGAGAACCACGGTGTAAAGTCCTCGGTGTTCAGCAGGTCCAGATAGCGCTCGTGGCTTACGGCGTTGAGCTTCTCGGCCATACCCCAGAACTTCTGCGTGGTCTCGGTGTTGGTCTTCTCGACACTCGGGGCAGACTGCAAAAGCGTTGCGGCGGCAACGGACTCAACATGGCGCTGAGCCAGCGTGCGGTTGCCGTAACGGGCAAAGATGACCTCGCCCTGTTCGGTGAGCTTAAAGAAGCAATTGACCGAACCCTTGGGCTGCGCCAGCACGGCCTTGTTGGCCGGGCCGCCGCCACGGCCCACGGCACCGCCGCGACCGTGCATGAGTACCAGGTCGATATCGTTCTTCTCGGCCCACTTGGCGATGCGCTCCTGCGCGGAGTGCAGCGCAAGCATGGCCGTGGTAGGACCGGCATCCTTGGAGGAGTCGGAATAGCCCAGCATGACCTCCATGCGGCGGTTGGTCTGGGCAAGGCGCTTTTGCACCACGGGCAGCGTAAGCATCTGGTCGAGCACGTCGACGCAGCCCTCGAGGTCCTCGAGCTGCTCGAACAGCGGGATCACGTCGAGCTCGGGGACATCCTCCTCGTGTGCAAAGGACAGGTGGGCAAGCTCAAAGACGTCGGCCACATGCTGGGCGCTCTTGGTGAACGAGATGATGTAGCGGTGCGCCATCTTCTTGCCGTAGCGCTTTTGGATGGAGCCGATAGCGCGGAAGGTATCGATGACCTCGCGCGTCATGGGCTGCAGGTCGCCATGGATACCGTTCTCGTGGATATCCTTGAGGGCGCGGGCGTGCACCACGGAGTGCTGACGGAACTCCATCTCGACCATGTGGAAGCCGAAGGACTCGACCTGCCAGATGATGGTCTGGACCGGGCCGTAGGCGGCACGGACGGCACCGCAGGCAGCCAGCGAGCGCTGGACGACGCGCAGGTCATCCAGGAACTCGTCGGCGCTGTGATACATGGTGTCGGTAATACGGCGCACGGTGGCGTTCAGACGATCGGCCATGACGAGCATGACGGCGCGATGCGGCTCGTGCTCGGAGATCAGTTCGGCACGTGCGGTGTACTGGGTGCTCATCTCGACCTGATGGTTCCACAGGTTGATGAGCTCGGCAGACGGCTTGCTGTAGGTGGCCTCGAGCGTGAGGTTGCGGCCGATGCGGCGGCACTTGTCCTCGAGCTTGAGCACCATATGGGTGAAATACTTGGCGGCGACTTCGCGGCTCACCTTGGCGGTGACGTTGGGGTTACCGTCGCGGTCGGAGCCGATCCAGCTGCCGGGATGGAAGAATGCCGGGCACAGCGGCGGCACGGTACCGGCCTTGTCGCCCAGCACGCAGTCGTCAAAACGACGATAGATGACGGGGATAACGTCGAACAGCGTGTTATCGAAGATGTCGATGATGGTATCGGCTTCCTCGACCGGCGTGGGCTTCTTGAGCGCGATGGGGCTCGTACGCACCAGGGCGTCGATCTCCTGCAGCATATGGCGCTCGTTCTCCACCAGGTCGGAGCCGCCCAGACGCGGACGCTCCTCCAGCAGGTTGGAGATACGGCGAATCTTGCCCTCGACGGCCTTACGACGGGCCTCGGTGGGATGTGCGGTAAAGACAGGGTGGAACTCGAGCTTGTCGAGCAGCTCGTTGGCGCCCTCGACACCCATCTCGTTTACCAACTGGTGATAGGCGACGGTGAGTTCGTTGGCGGGATCGACCTCGGTATCGGTCGATGCGCCGGCCTCGCGCTCACGCAGCTGCGCGACACGGTAGTTCTCCTCCGACAGGTTAGCCAGATGGAAGAAGCTCGTAAAGGCGCGGACGATAACCTGCTGCTTATCGAGCGGCAGGCTGTCGATCAGATCAACGACCTCACGAAACGCCACGGCGGTGGGCTCGTCGGCAGTGGGCACGCCCTGCTCGTCGACGGACTCGTCGGCAGCGCGGGTGCCGGGGTTTCCGGCGTTGGCCACAATCTCGGCTGTCAAAATCTTGTCGAACAGGTCCGCGATCTCGGGATCATACTCGCTAAGCACACGGCGCTCCAGGCGCAAGAACAGCGCCAGATTGTCGCGCAGCTCCTCGGGGATCTCGATCTCGGCGAGACGCTCCCTGGACTCGGCATTCGAGCCGATTCGGTTAACGAGGCGGTTGACCACGGCAGCGACACGCGCCGCGGCTTCGGGTACAGACTGGTTGCTTAGGTTCTCAGCCACGTTTCCTCCCATTCCTCCTTCTATGCACGTAACATGCGGTATTTATTATAGGCACTCGGCAAAAACTTTCGAAGCTGATTGCGCTTTACCACACAAAAGTATTTTCTGCATTGCAAGGCTTTTTGCCCCAAATGGTCGTATTTCTCGGTGGACGGCATATGCAAACGGGGGCATTCCGCATAAATGCGAAACACCCCCGTAACAATCGCTCTCCATGAGCAGGGCACGTTAGAAGGCCCGCAGCTCAAAAAACATGCGCTACAGGCGCTCGCGAACCGCCTCGACCACGTTGGCCAAATCGACGAGAACCTCGTCGTGACTCTGCATGTCGCGCACCTTGACCTTGCCGGCGGCAAGCTCGTCGCCACCCAAGACCAGGATGAGCTTGGCGCCCACCTTATCGGCCTGCTTAAACTGGGCCTTGAGCGAACGGCCCTGATAGTCCGCCTCGGTCACGATACCTGCGGCGCGAAGCTCCTGCGTAATGGCAAAGACGTTCTGGCGCAGCTCCTTGCCGGCGTTAGCAACGTAGACGCACGGGGCCTCCTCGGCGCCCAGGTCGCTGCCAAAGGCCTGCAAGGCCAGCAGGGCGCGCTCAAAACCGACAGCGAAGCCGACGCCTGCCGTGGGCTTGCCGCCCTCGAGCTCAACGAGGCCATCGTAGCGACCGCCACCACCGATGGAGCCGACACCGGCGCCGGGAGCCTCGACCTCAAAGACAGTACGGGTGTAGTAGTCCAGGCCGCGCACCAGGGTGGGATCCTCGACATACTCGATACCGGCGGCGTCCAGATAGCGCTTGACCTGCTCGTAGTGCTCGCGGCACTCATCGCACAGGTTGTCGCCCATCAGCGGAGCGTCGGCCATGATCTCGCGGCAATGGTCGTTCTTGCAGTCGAAGGCGCGCAGCGGGTTGAGCTCGGCGCGCTCGCGGCACTCGTCGCACATCTCGTCGGCGTGATCGAGGATAAACTGCTTGACCTGCTCGCGATATGCCGGACGGCACTGCGCATCGCCCATTGAGTTAATAAGCAGACGGAGCTTGGACAGATCGAAGCCCAGGCGCTTGTAGAACTCCATGAGCATGATGATGCACTCGGCGTCGGCAGCCGGATCGGGAGCGCCGAGCCACTCGATGCCCACCTGGTGGAACTGGCGCAGGCGTCCCTTCTGGGGGCGCTCGCCACGGAACATGGCCTCGGCGTAATAGGCCTTAAACGGCGTAGAGCCCTGGGGCACCAGGTTGTTCTCCACGACGGCGCGCACCACACCGGCCGTGCCCTCGGGACGAAGGGCCAGGCGCTGCTTGGGCTTAAGCTTGGTGTCGGTGCCCTCGGTAAAGACGCGCTCCAGGTTGGCGCCGCTAAACACGCGGAACATCTCCTTGCGCACGACGTCGGTCGACTGGCCGATACCGTGGACAAACACGTCAACCTGCTCGATCGCGGGCGTCTCGATGGGCTTAAAGCCAAACGGCTCGAACACGCCGGCAGCAATCTGCTGCATCTTTTGCCAGGCGCGCATCTCGGCGCCGATAAGGTCGCGGGTTCCCTCCGCCTTCTGTGCCTGCATGGGCAAACACCTTTCTTTTGTATCGCGTCATAGGTAGTGGACATTATACGGCACAAACACAAACAGCGGCGGTGCGTCAGGCCGAACGAGGGTATGGGGACTCGTTCGGCCTGACGCACCGCCGCTGTTTGCGATCCGCTTTCCTCCGTCCCCTTCGGATCACGTGATCTGTTGGGGACGGAGGAAAACGGATCATTTCGTAGGCCCGTGGCCGCCTTGGAAACCGAATGATGGTACGAGCATCCATTCGGCTTCCA
>CAUDVX010000081.1 GCA_958452935.1 uncultured Collinsella sp.
TAGTCCATCTCCTGCAGGTAGTTCATCCAGCGGGTATCGATGACGCGCAGCATGACCTGGGTGTTGAGCTCGCGCATGAGGTCCTCACCCAGGCGCTCGGCCTTCATGTTGTAGCACTTCTCAACGTAGGCCAGGACATCGGCAGCAAGGGCCTCGAAGTCCTCGTCGGGGAACTTCGGCGTATCGATATGGCCGGTGAGCTCAACGACCCACTTGCGCAGGCCCTCGAGATCGCGCTCGCCCTCGTGGCTGTCCTTGGTGCAGAACTCCTGAACGCAGCGGTACACGGTGTCGTGCATGACCTCGGTGATGTGGTCGGTCAGGTCCTTGCCGTCCAGAATCTTGTTACGCTCGGCGTAGATGACCTGGCGCTGCTTGTTCATGACGTCATCGTACTCGAGGACGCTCTTACGCATGGAGAAGTTGATGCTCTCGACCTTGTGCTGGGCGCTCTCGACGGCCTTGGAGATGATCTTGTGCTGGATGGGCATGTCGTCGCCCATGTCGGCGGTGACCATCATTTTGGAGACGCGGTCCATCTTGTCGCCGCCGAACAGGCGCATGAGGTCGTCCTCGAGCGACAAGTAGAACTGGGTCTCGCCCGGATCGCCCTGACGACCGGAGCGGCCGCGCAGCTGGTTGTCGATACGACGGGACTCATGGCGCTCGGTGCCGATGACGGTCAGGCCACCGGCGGCAAGCACGCGCTCGCGCTCGGCCTTGCAGGTCTCCTTGGCCTCGGCGTTAAACTGCTCGAGCTGCTCGGGCGTCACGTCCTCCATGGTCAGGCCCTCGTACTCAAGGCGCTCGCGCACCAGCTCGTCGGGGTTGCCGCCCAGCAGGATGTCGGTACCACGACCGGCCATGTTAGTAGCGATGGTCACGGCGCCGTAGCGTCCGGCCTGGGCAACGATATGAGCCTCGCGCTCGTGATGCTTAGCGTTGAGGACCTCGTGCGCGATGCCGCGCTTGGTAAGGGCGGCCGACAGCTTCTCGGAGCTTTCGATGGAGACGGTGCCCACCAGGACCGGTTGGCCCTTGGCGTGACGTCGCTCGACGTCGTCGGCAACGGCGTTGTACTTGGCCTGGACGGTGCGGTACACCAGGTCCTCGTGGTCAACACGCTGCACAGGCTTGTTGGGGGGGATGACCTCGACGGGCAGTTTATAAATCTCACGGAACTCGGCGTCCTCGGTGAGTGCCGTACCGGTCATGCCGGAGAGCTTGTCATAGAGACGGAAGTAGTTCTGAAGGGTGATGGTGGCCAGCGTCTGGTTCTCCTCGCGCACGAGCACGCCCTCTTTGGCCTCGATGGCCTGGTGCAAGCCCTCGGAATAGCGGCGGCCTTCCATGATGCGACCAGTGAACTCGTCGACGATCTTGACCTCGCCATTAGTGACCACGTACTGCTTGTCGCGGTGGAACATGTACTGGGCCTTCAGCGCCTGCTGCAGGTGGTTGACCAGCTGGCCGGAGAGATCGGCATAGATGTCATCGATACCCAGGCGGCGCTCAATCTTCTTAAGGCCGCGCTCGGTGGCGGCGATGGTGTGCTTGGCCTCGTCCATGACGTAGTCGCCCGTGGGCTCCACGTCCTCGGTGGCGGTGAGCATGTCGTGTGAGACGTCCTCGCCGCGCTCAAGGCCGCGCACGGCACGCGCGAAGTCCTTGTAGGTGCTGGCGGACTTGGTGCCGGCACCCGAGATGATGAGTGGGGTACGCGCCTCGTCGATCAGGATGGAGTCGACCTCGTCGACGATGGCGTAATGGTGGCCGCGCTGCACGCGCTGCTCAGGGCGAGTGACCATGTTGTCGCGCAGGTAATCGAAACCGAACTCGGAGTTGGTGCCGTAGGTGACGTCTGCCTGGTAGGCCGGACGCTTGAGCTCGAGTGGCATGTTGTTCTGGAGCAGACCAACGGTCATTCCCAGGTACTTGTAGATGCGGCCCATCCACTCGGAGTCGCGCTTTGCCAGGTAATCGTTGACAGTAACGACATGCACGCCCTTGCCAGCGATAGCGTTGAGGTAGCCGGCCAAGGTGGAGACCAGGGTCTTGCCTTCGCCGGTCTTCATCTCGGCAATATGACCCTCATGAAGCGCCATGGCGCCGATGAGCTGTACGTCAAAGTGGCGCATGCCCGTGATGCGCTTGGAAGCCTCGCGCACGGTGGCAAAAGCCTCGGGGAGCATGTCGTCGAGCGACTCGCCGTTGGCGTAACGCTCACGGAACTTATCGGTCTGGGCGCGGAGTTCCTCCTCGGTCATCTTCTCAAACTGGGGCTCAAGACCGTTGATCTGGTCGACGATCTTGTAGTAGCGCTTAAGGTCCTTATCGGATCCAAAGGACAGCAGCTTTGACATGAATCCCATGTGGTTTTCCTTTTTGGCCATCGCCCACGCCGTGCAGCTGCGGGCGAGTTAAACACAGATAAATGTACTTTAGCCAAACAAGGCGCGGCCTATACGGTCGACCTCGACCGCCACGTAATAACTACGACCAACCTGCCAAAAAGGGACAGGTTTATTTTGGCAGGTTTTATCTGGGAAAACGCTGCCGCTCTGCAATTTGGCGCAAGCTAACCCGTCCCCTTCGCACCAATCTGGTGCAATGGGGGCAGGCTCGTTTGCACCAATAAAAGAAAAGGGCCGCGTACCCAAATGGATACGCGGCCCTTTAGCCATGAATGCGAGTGTTTGCTCGGCGAGCTATTTACTCAGCAGCCTCGGTGGTCTCGGCCTCGGCAGCGGCCTCCTCGACGGGAGCCTCTGCGGGAGCCTCGGCGGCCTGCTTGGCAGCCTCCTCGGCGAACTTAGCGGCACGCTTAGCCTTCTCGGCAGCCTTAGCCTCAGCGGCGGCCTTGCGAGCGGCCTCGGCCTCAGCAGCCTTGGCGGCCTTGGCAGCCTTGGCCTCCTCGGCCTTCTTGAGCTGGGCGGCAGCGGCGCCACCGAACTTGTCGGCGAAGCGCTGGACGCGTCCACCGGTGTCGACGAACTTCTGCTGGCCGGTGTAGAACGGGTGGCACTCGTTGCAAAGCTCGACCTTCATCTCGGACACGGTAGCGTGCGTCTTGAAGGTGTTGCCGCAGGAGCACGTCACCGTGCACTCGACATACTGGGGATGGATACCCTGCTTCATGGTAGGACTCCTTATTGGTCAGGCGCTGGTTACCGATCAGCGCATAAGGCGTCTTGGTTTCCGACCAAGACAACAAACTCGGCTATGGTACCACGGCGCCGCGTGTCCCACAAAAGGTTCACGGTCTTTTCGGAACGACACGAATCTGACCCATCGAAACACAGCTCCACCGTTCCTTCAGCTGGGAAAATGCCGCCCCCGGGGCCTGAGAAGGGCCCCGGGGACGTTCGACTGACTGCGGGAACGGCCTTTCCGCTCAATGTGTTCGGCTGAGATCGGAAATCAACCAAACTGAACCAGGTTCAGCTGGCATGGTTAAAAACGGGGGCGACGCTTTTGCGTCGCCCCTCGTCCCGGCCGGTTGCTTTAGTTGTACACACGGTAGTTACACTTGAACTGGGTTATGTGTCCATAGTGGGAGCCGTACCAACCCGACGTATAGCTGATTGCATTTGCGCCTAGATATTCGTATCTCTTGTTGTAGCGAAGCTCACGGTAGGTCGTGTCGTACTCTGCTACGTAAAACGCGTCTCCAGAGAAGGCTTTGTACCGGTCCTTAACCGTCGAGCTCATGTACGCAGGCTCGACATCGCCTTTCTTTCCGTTGAGCGCATAGACGGGTGCCGCGATTCCGCATAAAGTCGTTGCCACGAGGATGGCGTAGACAGCCATGCGCGACGCATTGGACTTCAGCTGTTCAAATAGTTTCATGTCATTCACCTCGCTCGTATGTATCGAGGTATTCCTGCTTGAGCGTCTGCGAGGACGACTTGATCTTTTCCACGAGCGTGCCGGCCTCGATGAAGTAGAACGAGTCGGTGAGGTCTGCCAGGTCGTCGAGCAGATGGCTTGAGATGAGCACGCTTCGTCCCCGCGCCACCTCGCTGCGCATCGCGTCGCAGGAGGTTTTCCGCTTTCCCGGATCGAGGCCGTTCAGCGGTTCATCGAGGATGAGGTACGGGCAATCGGTCGATATCGCCATGGCAAGCTTTACCTGCTGCTTCATTCCTGTCGAGAGTTTACGGGCCGGCTTGTCGAGATATGGGGAGATTCCGAGGGAGCTGCAGAGCGAGTCGATGTCGGTGGCCGATTTCCACGCCTCCCTAACGAAAGCAAGGTGCTCGATGGCCGATAGCGTGGGATAGAGATCCGTGCCGCCTGAAGAGCTCAGGTAGACGAGTTCTGCAAATTCGGCTGATCGACGTTGGCTGATTCCGTCTGCCGCCAGGCTTCCCGAGCGGATGCGGGTGGGAAATTGGCCCGACAGCGCTTCAAGAAGGGTGGTTTTCCCCGAGCCGTTGGG
>CAUDVX010000082.1 GCA_958452935.1 uncultured Collinsella sp.
AGAGATGGGGGAGAACGTGCTCAAGTTCGGTACCTACGTCCGTGTTGGAAACGCGGCCGAAGCCTATGAGCTCTTGCAGAAGAACCGCAACAACAAGATTGTGGGCGGCGGCATCTGGATGCGCCTGGGTTCGCGTCGTGTGGCGACGGCGATTGACCTTTCGGCTTGCGGACTCGATCAGATCGAGGAGACCGAGACCGAGTTTCGCATCGGTGCCATGTGTACCCTGCGCCAGCTCGAGCGCCATGCCGGGCTCAACGCGCTTGTCAACAATGTCTTTGAGTTCGCCGTCCACGACATCGTGGGCGTGCAGCTGCGCAATACCGCCACGGTGGGCGGCAGCATCTACGGCCGCTTTGGCTTCTCGGACGTTCTCTCTGCCTTCCTCGCGCTCGATTCATATGTTGAGCTGACGGGTGCCGGCCGCGTGCCGCTCGCCGAGTTCGTTGACATGGGCTACGTGCGCGACGTGATCGAGCACGTCGTGGTCGTTAAGCACGGTTACCGCGCGAGCTACGAGGCCGTGCGCAAGGCCGCGACCGACTTCCCCTCGCTCAACGTCACCGCTGCCTGGTGGGATAACAGCTGGCATGTCACCGTGGGCGCCCGCCCGCTGCGCGCGACCCTGCTGCAGGGCGAGGCGTGCGGCCTGGTTAACGAGCAGCCTTCCGAGGACGAGCTGCGTGCCCTAGCAGCGTCCGTACGCGCGCTGAGCTACGGCACCAACCTGTGGGGCTCGGCCGACTACCGCCGTCGCATCTCGGCGCCGCTTGCCGTGCAGGCCGTGCGCCGCGCCGCCGGCATCGAGCTTTCGGCCGCGCTTGCCCGCGAGCTCGAGACCGTGCAGATCCCTAAGTTCGCCACGGACGAGTATTCCTGCCGCCGCGTGCCCGGCGTCGATTCTAGCGAGGTGCGCTAATGGCTGCCAAACTCATCGATCTTTCCTTTACGCTCAACGGCCGCAAGGTCAAGGTTCAGATTGCCCCCGACACCATGCTCTTTGCGCTGCTGCGCGAGCAGGGCTGCGCGTCGGTGCGCTGCGCCTGCGAGACCACCAACTGCGGCCTGTGCACGGTGTGGCTCGACGGCGACCCTGTGCTGAGCTGCTCGGTTCCCGCCGCGCGCGTCGAGGGCCGCTCCATCACCACGCTCGAGGGCCTCAAGGCCGAGTCCGAGGCGCTTGCCCGCGCTATGGCTGCCGAAGGTGCCGAGCAGTGCGGTTTTTGCGCCCCCGGCCTCATCATGAACGTGCTGGCGCTCGCCCGCGCCGCCAAGGAGGACCCGAGCCTCGTCGCCACGCGCGAGGAGCTCTCGCGCCAGCTCGCCGGCAACCTCTGCCGTTGCAGCGGCTACGAGAGCCAGCTGCGCGCCATCGTCCGCTTCCTCAACGAGTCGGGCGTGCAGGTGGGCTTCGAGATGCCCGAGCTGCCGGTCAACGACACCAGCTGCGACGGCGTCTCGTACAAGCAAATCACCCACAAGCAGCCCAAGAAGGATTCGAAGGCTCTGCTCGAGGGTCGTCCGGTCTACACCGGCGATATGGTGCCCGCCGGCGCGCTCATCGTCAAACTCAAGCGCAGCCCCTATGCCCGCGCCAAGATTCGCTCTATCGACACCTCGCGCGCCCTGAAGGTGCCGGGCGTCGTGGGCGTCTACACCTACGAGGACGTGCCCAAGCGTCGTTTTACCATCGCTGGCCAGAGCTATCCGCAGCCGAGTCCCTACGACCGCCTGATCCTCGAGAACCTCGTGCGCTACCAAAACGAGGAAGTGGCGATCGTCGCCGCCGAGACCGAGGAGGCCGCCGACAAGGCGCTCAAGCTCATCAAGGTCGACTACGAGGTGCTCGAGCCGTTGCTCGACTTTACCCAGGCACTCGATAACGACATCGTGGTCCACCCCGAGGGCGACGTGACCTTTATGTTCCCGCAGGGCGGCGACGTTGCTCGCAACCTGGTGTGCAGCGGTACCAGCGATTATGGCGACCTGGACGAGGCCTTCGCCCAGAGCGACATCGTTTTTGAGCGCACCTACACCAGCCAGGCCACGCAGACTGCGCCCATGGAGACCTTCCGCGCCTTCGCGACGACCGACGCGTTCGGCCGCATCTCGGTGACCACCTCTACGCAGGTGCCCTTCCACGTGCGCCGCATGGTTGCGCAGTCGCTCGACATTCCGCAGTCGCAGGTGCAGGTCATCAAGCCGCGCATCGGTGGCGGCTTTGGCTCCAAGCAGACGGGCTGCTGCGAGATCTTCGTGGCGTTCGTGACCCAGCAGACCGGCCGTCCGAGCTACTGCTGCTACACCCGCGAGGAGACCATCACTGCGGGCAACTCGCGCCACCAGATGCAGATGACCGTCAAGCTGGGCGCCATGAACGACGGCACCATCACGGCCATCGATCTGCACACGTTGTCCAACGCCGGCGCCTATGGCGAGCATGCCACCACGACGATCGGCCTTTCGGGTCACAAGAGCCTGCCCATCTACAACCATGTGAAGGCGAGCCGCTTTAGGTGGGACGCCGTCTACACCAATACCAACCGCGGCGGCGCGTATCGCGGCTACGGTGCCACCCAGGGCCAGTTTGCCGTGGAGAGCGCCGTCAACGAGCTCGCCGACATGCTGCATATGGACCCCGCCGACCTGCGCCTTAAGAACATCGTGCGCGAGGGCGAGACCATGCCGCAGTACTACAACGAGAAGCTCAACGCCTGTGCGCTCGACCGTTGTCTGCTGCGCGCGATGGACATGATCGGCTGGCGCGACAAGCCGCTGGCCGTGGACCTGGGCGACCGCGTGCGAGCCCTGGGCTGCGCGCTTACCATGCAGGGCTCGGGCATCTCCAACGTTGATATCGCCGGCATCGACATGCGCCTGGAAGAGGACGGCTTCATTGCCATCGGCACCGGCGCCACCGATAACGGCATGGGCGTCGATACGATCCTGGCGCAGATTGCCGCCGAGGAGCTGGGCGTGGAGAGCTCGCAGATCGTGGTGCGCGGCGTAGACACCGATGTGTCGCCGTTCGACGCCGGCTCGTATGCGAGCTCCGGTACCTACGTGACGGGCCTGGCCGCCAAGAACGCCGCGACCGAGCTACGTGAGAAGATCTGCGTCAAGGCCGCCCAGATGTGGGATGTGGACGCCGCCGACGTGGTCTTCGACGGCCAGTACGTGCGTCTGTTAGACGAGCGTGCCGCGCGCGAGTGCGGTCGCTACCTTACGCTGCGCGACTTTGCCAACCTGTGTGTCAAGAACATCGCGGGTGGCGACGCGCTCACCTCGCATGCCTCTGCCTGCCTACCCGTTTCGCCCCCGCCGTTTATGGCCGGCATTGCCGAGGTCGAGGTCGACAAGGCCACCGGTAAGGTGACCGTGGTGGATTACGCCGCTGCCGTTGACTGCGGCACCGTGATCAACGAGGCGCTCGCGCGCGTCCAGGCCGAGGGCGGCATTGCCCAGGGTATCGGCCATGCGCTCTACGAAATCGTTGAGCACGATGACCGCGGCCGCCTGCGCACCGGCAACTTTATGAGCTACAAGCTGCCCACGCGCCTGGACATCGGCAGCATTCGTGTGGCCTTTGAGCCGAGCTACGAGCCGACGGGTCCGTTTGGCGCCAAGTCGATCGGCGAGGTCGTCATCAACACGCCGCTTGCCGCCGTCGCCTCGGCCGTGGCGCACGCCACCGGCCACCAGGTCCGCTCGCTGCCGATCACGCCCGAGAAGGCCTTGCTGGGGGAGTAGCGGGTCAGCGAACAAGTCGTAATGGGCGGGGCGGGGCAACTCGTCCCGCCTTTCGCACTCGTGGTGAGGTCGTGAGCCTGTAAAAGGTGTGCGTGCGCTTGTCGTTCGTATCTGCTATCATTCCTAGTCTGTGCGCTCATGCGGGCGTGGCGGAATTGGTAGACGCGCCAGATTTAGGTTCTGGTGGGATTCCCGTGAAGGTTCGAGTCCTTTCGCCCGCACCAACGCACCTGCGTCGGCTCCCGCCGTCGCGACTCTTTGTTGCATAAAGGTACCAGCACCTCAGATAAGCTGGGCAGTATGAGGAGGAACGTGTTGAACATCACCGCTTCTGACGTCAAGGACGCCAAGCTCACCGCTACGGTCACCATCCCGGCCGCCGACGTCGACGCCGCGATCAAGAAGGCCTACAAGGACACCGCCAAGAAGTACCGCTTCCCGGGCTTCCGCGCCGGTAAGGCTCCCCGTCCGGTCATCGACTCTGCTCTTGGCGCCGAGGCTACCCTCGCTCAGGCCACCAACGACCTGATCGCCGCCAACGAGCCCG
>CAUDVX010000083.1 GCA_958452935.1 uncultured Collinsella sp.
GTTAAAGAACGTCCCCAACGACTAGGTTGTTAAAGAACGTCCCCAACGACTAGGTCGCCACCCTCTTGCTTCAAAATAGGGCCCCGTTCTGGAATGTGTCGGAACGGGGCCTTGGTGGTTGGGGTCTAATGGGTTTTGTTCGCTAGTCTACCTTTTGTCCGCATGTTGGGCAGAACTGGGCTTCGGGCACGAGCGGGGTTCCGCAGTGACGGCAGAAGCGGGCAGGCTCGGCCGGAGCTGCTGGTGCCGTCGGCATCGCAGGCGCTGCGGGCGGAACGACGTTCTGCTGGGCGCGCTTCTGACGGCGACGCTGCTTGCGCTGAGGCTTGGGCACTGCGGCTGTCACACCGTTCGCGGTCTTTGCGCGCTTCTTGCGGATGCAAAGGATAACGATCGCGCCACCGATGATGAGGACGATCGCCACGCCACCGCCAATAACAAATGGCAGGTGAGTCTGGACAAAGTACAGCACATCCTCGGGTACCGAATGAGGAATGTTCGACTTATAGATACTCACATGGATCGTGGCAGGGTCTTCATCATCGTCGTAAGTTGCCAAGATCTCGCGATCGCCTTTCATGAACGAAAGGTCGCACCAATGAGAATTAAACTCGCTCTTGGCCCCAGTTTTTGCGTCAACTAGGCAAGCGGAGGATTTGTCATCGTTTGAGTAATTCCCAAGTAAGACGCCGCCATCATGCGAAATATCGCAGATGTAGCCATCGCCAAAGGGGAAGGCAATCGAGCTGATAGTGTTCCCATTTTGCAAATCGATGACGCCGAGGCTCGTATCTTGCTCGTCCAGGTAGTTATCATCGTCATCCTCTTCAGAAAGATCACTTGAGCTATTGCTAATATAAACGGGGTAGTAATCGCATGACCCGTGATCATATAGAGAAAAAGCGTGATCCTCATCATCGGATATGGTACTCAGGTTGGCGTCGCGGTCGGCTTTAATCAAAAAAGACTCACCTTGAAGAATAAAGCCTTCTGAGTCCGGGAGTGGGGTTGTTGAGCTTATTTCGATGCTGTCTGTTACTTTATTTACATGAGTAGTGTTTGATTTGGTCGAGCTAGTTTTTGTGTCGAACACTTTCAGAGTGACGGTGGATTTATCCGCGTTGGTCGTCACGACGTAAAAACAGTCTCCATCTTTCGAAAGCATTATCCGCGACCAATCGCTTTCTTTGGGGTAGCCCTGCATCTTGTTATCAGTCTTAAGATCATAAAGTGCGTACGAATAGTTATCATCGGAATCGTGCTGTATAACACATGCTGTTTCTCCGTTTTCGCTAATCAGAGCAAAGTCCTGAGTGTATTGTCCTGGTTCAAGCGAATGGACTGAACGACTTTGCTTTACAGGAGAGAAGATGACCAGGTCGGAGCCTTCTATCCAAGACAGCTGGCCATTCCACGATACTCTCGTCGAATCGAGGCTTTTCTTTGGGATGTCAACGGGGGTTGTGCTGCCGTCGTCCAAATTGATGAGGGATATTTTCAGGTTGTTTTCGTCATCGCCGTCAAACAGGTATTGATACCCTGAATCTAAATCATAGTTGATGACATACGAGTTTTCGCTGCTGGTCTTAAAGCTATATGACTTCTCCAGTTCAGGCGTCGGTACGCTGCCGCCGGCTAATGCTGCAGGAGGGGATGCGAGCGGAGACAAGGCTGCGATCAGGCCGATGGCGACTGCCGCGATCCTTCCGCTCTTTTGGATGCTCTTAAACATGGCAATCCTTTCCTCTGGATTCGAATGACGATACTGCCATGGTTAATCGGGATTCGAAAATCTTGTTGCGCAACATTCACCATCGGCAACATTTTTCAGCCAGCCGTAATGATCCGTTTTCCTCCGTCCCCGAGGGATCATTTGAGTTGCGGTGAAATAGGGACTGAATACGGGCTCCAGAGGCCAAAACAGTCCCTATTCCACCGCAACTTCATGGGGATGTGTGACAATGCCCGTCGGAAAACATCTGCTGTCTTTGGGGGCCTATCTATGCTTTACGAGTTTTGTGCCGAGAACTTTGAGCGAGTGCCGGCGGCCATCGAGGCCGGTGCGGGGCGCATTGAGCTGTGTGACAACCTCGCCGTCGGTGGCACCACGCCTTCCGCCGGCGTTATTAGCGCTACAGTCAGCTGCGCTCACGAGCATGACGCGCGAGTGATGTGCATGATTCGTCCGCGTGGTGGCGACTTTCATTACAACCAGGACGAGCTGCGCATGATGGAGATGGACCTGGGCCTTGCTGTGAGCGCCGGCGTTGACGGCCTGGTCTTTGGCTGCTGCAAGCCCTGTGCCGGCGGCTGGGCGCTCGACGAACTCACCCTCGGCGCCCTCGTTATGGCTACGGGCTGCGCGACCGAGGAGTGCAAGCGCGAGTCCCTTGACATCACCTTCCACATGGCATTTGACCAGCTCTCGCCCGAGGCTCAGCTCGATGCGATTGATACACTTGCCGACTGCGGCGTTACGCGCATCCTCACGCATGGCGGTGCGACCGGTACGTCGATCGAGGATAATTTCGATCACCTGGCTCGTTTAATCGAGTATGCGGGCGATCGTTTGACCATCCTTCCCGGCGGCGGCATCACTACGGCAAATCGCGACGCGGTCGCGGCGGCGCTAGGCGTCTCCGAGCTCCATGGCACCAAGATCGTGCCGCTGGAGGTATAACCCGTGGCGCTGGTATTTGACGTTCAACAGGCGAGCGGCAAGCCCGACGATAATCGTCGCCCTGGCACCGCGTGCCCCTTTTGCGATACCGAGGAACTCGCCAATATCATCCGGCGCGATGGTGACTGCATCTGGCTCGAGAATAAGTTCAAGACCTTGCGAGCCACCCGTCAGACCGTATTGATCGAGTCGGCCAATCACGACGCCGACCTGGTGACCTATGAACCGGATGAGCTGCATCATGTGATGCGGTTTGCCCTGGGCTGTTGGCAGCAGATGATCGATTCCCAACAGTACCGCAGTGTGCTCATGTACAAGAACAAAGGCCCGCTTTCGGGCGGCAGCCTCGTCCATCCACACATGCAGATTGTGGGTTTGGAGCAGGAAGACGGCTATGCTTCGCTGACTTCCGCCAATTTCGAAGGCATCAATGTCTGGCAACAGGGGAGAATCTCGGTCAATATCTCAACCGAGCCGATCATGGGATTCTTTGAGGTCAACGTCTCAGCTCCACAGGGAATCGCCGCCAGCGATGACGTCCGCGATCAAGCCGAAGCGGACCTGTTTGCCGATGCGATTAAGGTGACCCTGCGCTATATCCTGAACGAGCACCACGGTGGTCGCGCGGAGTCATACAACTTGTTCTTCTATCACCTGGGCGGTCGGACCATTGCCAAGGCGCTGCCACGTTGGGTGGTATCGCCCTACTTTGTGGGCTATCGTCTGGCCCAGGTCAATGCCGAGACCACGCTCGATACCGATGCTGAGCGCCTGCGTGCGCATCTGGAAACGCTCGCGTAGCAAGGCGAGCGCCTGCGAAAAGAGTGCTGCTTAGCGTGCCATCGCGTCGCGCCCGGCCTCGACCCGCTTGCGCTGTTTGGCGCGCTCCTCGCCGGTCAGACGTTCAAAGAGATGTCCGATAAGCGAGGCGAGTACCTGCTGAAACAGCGTGCCGCACATGACGGGGAACACGACCTCGCCGGGAAAATACTGTGTGGCGATGACGGCGCCCGAAGAGATATTGCGCATGCCACAGGTAAAGCACATGGTGGTCGTCTCGCTATACGGCAGATGCAGGACACGTGCGACCAGGATGCCGATGATAAAGCCACTGATGGCGAACGCCAGGATAAAGAGGGCGACTTCCAGGCGTACCATGTTCATGTGCAGCACGTACTCGCTCATGGCGGTGGAGTTGGACGCGATGACGCCCATCATCATGAACTTGCAGGCGGGCGAAAGCGCGGGGGAGAGTTTCTCATGACCCCAGCCGCGCGTGAGTTCGTTAATGACGATACCGAGCACGGCGGGTATGGCGATCATAAAGGCCATATTCTGCATCATGCTCGGCACGTCGATTGAGACGGTGGCGCCCAGCAGGAGCTTGAGCGTAAGAGGAATCGTCACAGGTGAGATGACCGAGGACGTCAGGATGATGGTGAGCGCGAGCGGGCCGTTGCCGCCGA
>CAUDVX010000084.1 GCA_958452935.1 uncultured Collinsella sp.
GCGGGCATTATCGCCGACCACGAGTCGACGATTCCCGAGGAGGCGCTCGATAAACTGTCCCGCGGCATGTATGTGATGCTGCGCGAGGGTACGTGTAGCCACGACCTGGCCAACTTGTCGCCGATGCTGCTGGAGAACCCCGCCCGCGCCCGTCGCTGCTGCTTCGCGACCGATGACCGCGCTCCCTCCGATGCACTTTCGACCGGTATGATCGACAATGCCTGCCGCGTGGCTATCGAGGCCGGTATTGACCCCGTGGTTGCCATCTCTATGGCGTCCCTATCCACGGCCGAGGCGTTTGGCCTGGACCACGGTTGCCGCGACCCGCACGAGCTGCGTGGCGCCATCGCCCCGGGCAAGCGTGCCGACCTGCTGGTGCTCAACGACCTGACGTTTGCCACGGCTCCGCATTGCGTGTATGCCGCCGGTGCTCTGGTGGCGCAGGACGGCACCTTTGTGGGCGAGATCGCACCCGAGATGGCCGAGGTTGCGGCCCTTGCCGATGAGCTGCGTGCTTCCGTTAAGCTGCCGAAGCTATCGCTCGACGTGTTCGACTATGCCTTTAAGCCGGGCGAGGCCGTGATCGACGTGGTGCCGGGCAAGGCCATCACGAGCATAGTTCGTCCCGAGAATGCCGAGGGTCTGCGCCGCATTATGCTGATCGAGCGTCACGGTCGCGGCGTGTCGCTGCAGGCCGAGGGCGCCGATGGCGACGGTCCCGCCGGCATGGGGCTCGTCGGCAAGCATATCGGCCGTGGCTGGGTGCGCGGCTTTACCATCACGGGCGGTGCCATCGCCTCGACGATTGGCCACGATTCGCACAACGTATGCGTCGTGGGCGATAACGCTGCCGATATGATGGCTGCCGTCGAGGCTGTTGGCCAGGGCGGCCACGTGCTGGTGCGCAACGGCGAGGTCGTGGCGCGTATTCCGCTGGCGCTTGGTGGTCTGATGAGCGAGGGCACGGCCGAGGATGTCGCCGCGCAGCACGACGACTTTATGGTCAAGGCGCGCGCCATGGGTATTGAGCCGCCGCTCGATCCCATCATGGGCATCATCTTCCTGCCCCTGCCGGTGATCCCGACGCTCCGCATCCGCCCCGAGGGCATGTTCGACGTCACCACCTTCACCTACGCCGACTAGTCATCGGGGACGTTCTTAAACGACTAGTCGCTGGGGACACTCTTTGGCGTGTCGGATGCTGCGGACGCGAACCGCCTGGCGTATGTGAGGCATCCGCCAGGCCCTTGTAACGTTTGCGCCCGCAGAGTCTTATTTGAGCTTCCTTTGGGTACGTTGGAATCGGATACACATTCGATTCCAACAAGCCCGAAGGGAGCTTTTCTATGTTTAAACTGATTGCATCCGATATGGACGGCACGTTGCTTGACGAAAACGGCCAGGTGCCTCCCGAGACCTACGAACTGATTTTGGCGCTACGCGAGCATGGCGTGCATTTTGCCGCATCGTCAGGTCGTCGCTACGATCGCCTGTGCGAGTTCTTTGCGCTCGTTCGCGACAAGATGGACTTTGTCGCCGCTAACGGTGCCCAGGTCTACGCCGACGGCAAAATGGTAGACCGTGAGGTGTATTCGCACCTGGCGATTCGAAAGCTCGCCCAGGCCGTCGCGACGTTTCCCAATCTGCATCTTGCGCTTTTTGACCGAACCAAGTCCTTCCTGCTCGATGACGAGTGCAAGTTTGTGCGTGAGGTCGATAAGGACCTTCCCAATGCCGAGCGCATTTGGGAGCTGCCCGATCCCAGCGTAAATATCATCAAAGCGAGTATCTTTTGCGATGACGGTGCCGTTATGGACAGCGCGTACGTGCTGCAGCGTGAACTTGGCCAGCTCTTTACTTTTGCGCCTTCGGGCAACGCGTGGATCGATGCCATGCAGCCTGGTGTGTCGAAGGCCTCGGGTATTGCGCAGCTCGCGGAGCATTACGACATTGGGCGCGACGAGGTCATGGCGTTTGGCGACTCGATGAACGACTATGAGATCATTCGCTTTGTCGGTACGGGCTGCGCGATGGAAAATGCACGCCCCGCGCTCAAGGCAGTCGCCGATCGCGTGGTGGGGCGCAACCGCGACCACGCTGTCCAGCAGGAGCTCCGCCGTGTTCTGGAGAGCCTCGCCTAATCCGGCAGTTAGGGACGTTCCTTTTCTGCCGGCAACCGGGGACAGTCCTTGCAGCTTTTTCGCGAAGAGTGTCCCCAACGACTAGTCATTTAAGAACGTCCCCAGTGACTAGTCGTTTAAGAACGTCCCCAATGACTAGGCGAGGGCGGTCATGATGGTGCGGGCGACGCCGTCGTGGTCGTTGTCGTATTCGGTGATGGCGTCGGCGGCCTCGCGGTCCTCGGGCTCGGCGTTGATCATGGCCATGCCATGGCCCGCTGCCTGCAGCATGGGGATGTCGTTGATGTTGTCGCCGAACGCCCAGGCGTCGGCGAGACGCTCGCCTAAGTGCTCGCATAGCCACGTGAGGGCCGTTCCCTTGGTGGCGCCCTCGCCCATGACCTCGATATTCATGGCGTACGAACGTGTGACCTCAATGCCTCCGAGCGTGTCGAGCTCCGCCGCGATGGCGTCGCGATCGGCCGGGTCGTGCCAGTACATGGCGATGCGTTCGAGCGTCTCGACCTCGTCGATCTTGCTGTCGATATCCATGTCGATCGGTGTTCGTGTGCGCTTGAGCGAAGCTGCGATGTGGGGGTCGCCGCCGCAGAACTCATCCAGGCGCGTGTAGAGCGAGCGGGGGAGGAAGCACTGCCCGTCCGCGAAGATATCGAAGGTCACATCGTGGCCGGCGGCGATGCGGCGGATGCGATGGGCAATGCCGCAATCGAGCGGTCGGCTCAAGATGCGCGTGGCGCGCGAGGCATCGGTGGGCACGACGTCGTCGAGCTGCCAGACGCTGGCACCGTTGGCGCAGCCCGCGTAGTGTACGGTGGGGTGGGCGAGGATGGGCTCAAAGATGCCCGACAGCGGGCGCCCCGTGCAGGGCACAAACTCAATACCGCGGCGCGTAAGCTCGTCGAGCATCGCCCAGGTGGCGTCGCTCATCTGCTTATCACTCGTCAGCAGCGTTCCATCCATATCGGAAAACACAATCAATTGATGAAGCCCTTTCTACTGGCATAAAAAGCGTGGCCGAGGGCGATGATGCCCTGGCCACGCTCGGGTTCTATAACGGTCCGCGTCCTAGCGATCGGCGAGCGGTTTGTACTCCAGCGGTTCGATAACCGGGCGATACGCGGGGCGAATAATACGGTGCGCGCAGAAGAGCTCTTCCATGCGGTGTGCCGACCAGCCGGCCATGCGGGCGACGGCGAATAGCGGCGTAAAAAGCGTCTCGGGCACGCCGAGCATCTTGTAGATAAAGCCTGTGTACAGGTCGATGTTGGCGCAGATGGGCTTGGTCATGCCGTGGTCGCGCATCACCTGCGGTGCCAGGCGCTCAATGCGCTCGATGAGCGCGAACTCATCGCCCAGGTCCTTCTTGGCGGCAAGTGTGCGCGCGTAACGGCGGCACACCTCGGCACGCGGGTCGCTCAGCGTGTAGACGGCGTGGCCCATACCGTAGATGAGGCCCGTGCCGTCGAAGGCCTGCTTGTCGAGGATCTTGCCCAGGTAGGCCGCGACCTCGTCCTCGTCCTCCCAGTTGGAAACATGCGCGCGGATGTCCTCGTGCATAGACACGACCTTGGCGTTGGCGCCGCCGTGGCGCGGGCCCTTGAGCGAGCCGATAGCCGCGGCGTAGGCGGAATACGGGTCGGTGGCCGAAGACGACAGCACGCGGCAAGCGAAGGTGGAGTTGTTGCCGCCGCCGTGCTCGGCATGCAGCATGAGCATAACGTCGAGCAGCATCGCCTCATCGTGGGTGAACGCCATGCCGCCGCGCAGGACCTGTAGGATGGTCTCGGCGGTGGAGAGACCGGGCGTGGGGTGCGGCACATGAACCTCGGAGCCGCGGCGCTTGGCGACCGAGGCCATATGCGCGAAGGCGGCGATACGGGGGAGACGGGCGAGCATGGAGATGGCGACGTCGATTTCGTGCTCGGGTGTAATGGCGTC
>CAUDVX010000085.1 GCA_958452935.1 uncultured Collinsella sp.
ATAGCAGACTTTTTTGCCGGCGCGTATATCGTTGGCAAACTGGAAAACCACCACAAAGGTGCCTGTCCCCTTTGTGGTGGTGGGGCGCTAGGGGAGGAGCTTCATGGCGGCGTCGTGGGCGGCGTGCTCGTAGGTGTCGTCGAGGGACTTGAGCGGCAGCAGGGCTGTGGCCTGTGCATCGCCGCGGCGCTCGAGGGCGTGCGCGATGAGCCAGTCGGCGAGCTCGGGGTTCTTGGGCAGCGCCGGGCCGTGCAGGTACGTGCCGATGACGCCCTTGTAGATCAGACCCTCAAAGCCATCGTCACCGTTGTTGCCGGTGCCCGTGACGACGGACGTTCCGAGCGGCGTGGCATCTGCGTCGAGCAGAGTGCGGCCGCCGTGGTTCTCGAATCCCACAAAGGGCTCGGGTGCCAGGTCGGTCTTGACGGCGACGTTGCCGATCAGACGGTCGGAGCCGCGCACGGTCTCGGCGGCAATGATGCCCATGCCCTCAATGCGATTTTCGCCCATATAGTACGAACGGCCGAGCAGCTGATAGCTGCCGCAGATGGCGAGCAGCGAGCCGCCGTCCTCAACATAGGCCGCAACCTTGTCTTTTTGAGCGAGCAGCTCGTGTGCCACAGCCAACTGATCGCGGTCGGAGCCGCCACCCATCATGACGATATCGGCGTCGGTCAGGTCGAGCACCTCGCCCATGTGGACCTCGTCCACGCGCACGGGAATGCCGCGCCAGGCGCAGCGGCGCTCGAGCGCGATAACGTTGCCGCCGTCGCCGTAGAGGTTGAGCGCATCGGGATACAGGTAGACGATGCGCAACGGGCGCGAAAGCTCGACCGGCGCAATATCGGTGGGGACAGCGTTACCATCGGCGGGCGTTACGGCGCAGGAGACAACCGAGCTCGCATCGGCACCCTTAAGCTCGTCGAGCTCCTTGACCAGCGGCGGGAAGGCCGTGTAGTTAGCGACGGCGTAGAAAGTGTCGCCAGCAGCCTCGTCTGCCACGGCGCCAATTGCCTGCGCGACGTCCGAGATGATGGCGGCGTCGATGCCGGCGTACTTGAGACGTACCTGCATATCGTGTGCACGCGTGCCGCCGGCAAAGGCGACAAGCCCTGGGGTATCGGCAATGCGCTCGAAGTCGACGTCGTAGATCCACGAAACATCGTGGCCGTCGGCGCTGTTGTCGTTAAGGAAGAAAGCGCAGAGCCTGCCGCCTGCCGTTTTAATGGACTGGATCTGGCGATCAAAGCCCACGGGATTCTTGGCCAGGTTTGCCTCGACGGTGCGACCGGCAATATCCCAGCGGCCCATGCGTCCGCCGGCGGGCACGTAGGCATCGAGTGTGGGCTGCAGGTGCGCCGTATCCACGCCTAACTCATGTGCGGCAAAGAATGCGGCGGCAACGTTATAGACCATATATAAGCCGTTGTAGCGCGTGTCGATGTGCGCGGCTGGCGCGCTGGAATCAGATCCAAACACCAGGTCAAAACCATAGCCGTCGCGACTGAGCTTCACATTCGTCACGCGGCGGACCAGTGCGGGGCGTGCCCAACCGCACGAGGGGCAATGGTAGGCGCCGAGTTGACCATACTGTACGTAGTCGTACTCCAACGGGGCGTTGCACTGCGAGCAAAAGCGCGAGTCGCTAATGCGGTCAGACTCGGTGTTGGTGGCGCCATCGATGCCAAAGGCAATACTCGCATTGGGAACGCGCGCGGCAATCGAGGCGCACAGCGGGTCATCGGCGTTGTAGATGAGCGTCGTTGTCGGCGAAAGCTCCAACGCGTGGGCGATGACCTCCTGGGTATGATCGATCTCGCCATAGCGATCTAACTGGTCACGGAACAGGTTGAGCAGCACGAAGTACGTCGGCTTGAGCTTGGGCAGGACGCGCACGGTGTAGAGCTCGTCGCATTCAAAAACGCCCACGCGCTTGCCGCTGCCGGCACGCTTGAGGCCGCTGCGCGCCTCGAGCAGTGCGCCCACCACGCCCGGCTCCATGTTGTTGCCGGCGCGGTTGCATACCACGGTGGCGCCGCTGGCGGCAACGGCGTCGGCGATGAGGTTGGAGGTGGTGGTCTTACCGTTGGTGCCGGTGATCACCACGCTGCGGTCGACAAGGCCCGCCAGGTCGCTCAGCAGATAGGGGCTGATCTTCATGGCGATGCGGCCGGGAAGCACGCCGCCCTGGCGCTTGAGGATGGAGCGCAGCCCCCAGCGAGCGATATCGCTCGAGGTGCAGGCAAGAGATGAGCGGAGGTTCATGAAACCGTTCCTAACGTAAACGACATGGTCGGGTTGAGTGCGTCACTAAAATCCGTAGCGGCGCGCAAATTCCTGGGCAAGCTGCGACACGTCTTCGCAGGCATTGGCCCAGGGGGCAAAGTCGGGAGTGTCCGAGATAATGCCGTCCGCTTCCCAAACGGCCTGGTGCGAAAGATCCCAGGGATCGCGTGGCTCGGGCCGGCAGGGAAGGTACGGTGTCTGGTACATGGGATTCAGCAAGAAAAACGCGCCGCCCTCGCAGCGGTTAGCGAACTCACGCAGCGCACGCGCCGCCGGACGCATCTTGTTCGTTTTGAACAAGAGGATCGTGCGGGCGAGCAGGTACCAGGGGGAGTTCTCGAGTGCATCGGCTCCCACCTGTTCCTCGAGCTGGTGAGCCAGGGCAAAAAAGCCGTCCTGGTCTTCCAGGCGAGCGAGGGCGAGCAACACGGTGCCGGCAGCTCGGGTGGGATAGCCTTCTGCCTTAAGGACGCGGCGGGCATAGTTGGCAGCAGCGCGGTAGCGGGCGCTTGCCATGCACAGCTGCGAGATAGCCTCGAGCGTGTGGAGCCACCCGATAAGTGCCGGCTCGCTCACGGTGAGATCTGACGCCGTCGCGCCGTCCGTCAAAATTTTGTTGGCCCAGTAGTGTGGGGCCTCCATATCGAACCCGGGCACGCTTTGCTGCAGGTAATCGGCCGTGGTTGCCTCGAGCTTCATCAGGTCGCCCAGGCAGGCGTCAACGGGCGTGTCGGCCAGGATGATGGCGAGCAGCTGCGCGTCGACGGCCAGTGCATCGACGCGGACAATCTTGAGCAGCTCATCGCGCATATCGTCGAACAGGCGGTTGCGCGTCTGCTCGAACTCCTCGTCGCTGCCCATGTCCTCGATGCGATGGAGTTCGTCGAGCAGGTGGCGGTGAACGCCGGCATAGGATAGCAGCGCCTGGGCATGCTCGGTCTGCGCATACTTATGAGGGTTGACGCTCACATCGTTATGGACAAGCTCGCGTGCTGCATCGGTGAGCTCGGGGTGCGACGCCAGATAGGTGCGCTCCAAGTAGGCGGGGATGTAGACGCTCGGATCCATTAGAGGTCCCCTCCCTTAAATGGAAGCCCCTGCTCGGCTGCGCGCAGGATGCGCTCGTCGATCTGGGAACGCACGATATCGTTGGTGGCGACCCAGGCGGCAAAGCTGGCGTTGTCGGGAGCGCCCAGGCCCTCCTGCAGTACCGGCGTTGCCTCGGACAGTGCAAGGACGAGCTCGTCGGTGGAGCCTGCGCCCACGTTGACGCGGGCATAGACGCCATCGGGAAACTCGGTTTGGAAGTAGAGCGCCTCGGCCGCGTGCGGACACGAGCGCGCAAGGATACGCAGGTAGTGCTCGGCGCCCTCGTAGTCCAGCTCGCGCCAGGCTGCGCTCATCAGTGCGATGAGCGTCCACGGGTCCAAGTCGCGCTCCGCATCTTTGGGGCGGCGGCGCAGCGGGGTATTCGCGAGATAGGGTACGGAGTGGGCAGAGCGAAATCGCTTGAGCTCCTCGGCGGGGTATTCGAGCTTTG
>CAUDVX010000086.1 GCA_958452935.1 uncultured Collinsella sp.
CTGTCCGCACGCGCGGGTATACTCAAAACGATACTTTTCCTATGCAATACGATGCAGGTTCGGCCTGCGCGATTCGAAGGGGGCCGTGATGGAGAGGATTCTCGGCGTTAATCTCTCTGGCTGGTTTATTCCCGAGCCCTGGGTGACCCCGTCGCTCTATGCAGCGACCGGAGCATCCAATGCAGCCGAGCTGCAGGAGGCCATGGGCACCGCTGCCTATAACGAGCGCATGCGTCGCCATTACGAGACGTTTGTGAGCGAGGACGATTTTCGTCGTATGGCGCAGATCGGTCTCAACGCCGTGCGCCTGCCGGTGCCGTGGTATGCCTTTGGCTCGCAGGAGTCCGACGCTTCCTACATCTCGGTCGTCGATTATATTGACCGTGCTATTGAGTGGGCCGACAAGTACAACATCCGCGTACTGCTCGATCTGGCGACTGTACCCGGCGGTCAGGGCGATTCCAACGATTCGCCCACCACGCCGGAGGCTGTTGCCGAGTGGCATTCGTCCACCAACGGCCGTCACGTTGCGCTCGATGTGCTCGAGCGCCTGGCCGATCGCTATGGTGAGGCCGGGAGCCTGCTGGGCATCGAGCTGTTGGATACGCCGCAGATGAGCGTACGCAAGAGCCTCTTTACCATGACGGACGGTATTCCGGCGCACTACCTGCGCAACTTCTATCGTGACGCGTACGAGCTCGTCCGTTCGTATATGCCCGAGGATAAGATCGTCGTCTTCTCGTCGTCGGGGCATCCCAGCGAGTGGAAGCATTTTATGCGCGGCGCCAAGTACAAGAACGTCTACATGGACCTTCACCTGTACCATTACCGCGACGAGTATGCGCTCGACATCACGAGCCCCCGCGGTCTGACGACGGCGATTTCGCGCAACAAGCGTGAGCTCAAGGAGGCAATCTCGACCGGATTCCCCGTTTTGGTGGGTGAATGGTCGGGTGCGGCGATTTTTGCCAACTCATCGGTTACGCCCGAGGGCCGCAATGCCTACGAGCGCGTGTTCATCGCCAACCAGCTGGCATCGTTTGCGCCGGCGGCTGGCTGGTTCTTCCAAACATGGAAGACCGAGAAGCGTATTGCAGCATGGGACGCCCGCGCGGCACTCGGCACGCTCGAGCGCGGCATGATTGAATAGGTTGATATGACGCAAAACAGCGCCCGCACGGGCAAACTTTATGTGGTCGGTACGCCCATCGGTAACCTGGGCGACCTGTCTCCGCGCGTCGGCGAGGCATTTGCCGCCGCCGACGCCGTCTGCTGCGAGGACACGCGCGTGACCTCAAAATTGCTGATGCACCTAGGCATCTCCAAGCCGCTCGTTCGCTGCGACGAGAACGTGATCGCAAGTCGCGCAGCCGGCCTGGTCGACCGCCTGCTGGCGGGGGAGACCCTCGCCTTTGCCTCGGACGCCGGTATGCCGTGTGTGTCCGATCCCGGCCAGGCTTTGGTTGAGGCGGCGCGCGAGGCGGATGTACCTGTCGAGGTTATTCCCGGCCCCTCTGCTTGCGTCACGGCGCTCGTATCGTCCGGTATTCCCTGCGAACATTTCTTCTTCGAAGGCTTTTTGGGTCGCAAGCACGGCGACCGCGTGCGCCGACTGCAGCGCCTTGCCGTCGTCCCCGGCGCGCTCATCTTCTACGAGTCTCCACATCGCATCGTCGCGACGCTCGAGGCCGTGGCCGAGGTCTTTCCCCAGCGCGATGTCGCCGTCTGCCGCGAGCTCACCAAACTGCACGAGGAAGTCTTGCGTGGATCCGCCGCCCAGCTAACCGAGGAGCTGCGTGCCCGTGGCGAGGTAAAGGGTGAGATTGCGCTGGTCATCGCGCCGCCGAGCGAGGATGAGGAGGCCGGCATCGTGCCGGTTGGCACTGCGGCGGCCGACCCCGACGAAGCCCTGCGCGAGGACATTCGTGCCGCGCTCGAGGAGGGGGAGCCCGCCTCCGCGGTGGCAAAGCGCCTGTCACAGAAGTACTCGCGCCGCAAGCGCGATGTCTATGCCATGGTGCTCGATATGCAATAGATGGAGGATATCCAGCCCTTGCGCTAGAATCATCCCCTGTATGCAACGTTTTTCTGGAGGACAAACCCCATGGATCAAAGCAAGCCTTCGTTCTTTATCACGACGCCCATCTACTACGTCAACGCCGATCCGCATCTGGGCACGGCTTATTCCACCATCATCGCCGACGTCCAGGCTCGCTATCGTCGCTCCGCTGGCTATAACGTCAAGTTCCTGACTGGCATGGACGAGCACGGCGAGAAGGTCGCCGAGGCTGCAGCCAAGCACAACATGACGCCGCAGGAGTGGACCGACAGCCAGGCTCCGCACTTCAAGGAGCTTTGGAGCAAGCTCGAGATCTCCAACGACGACTTCATTCGTACCACCGAGCCGCGCCAGCATCATGCCGTGCAGTACCTGTGGGAGCGCATGAAGGAGTCCGGCTACCTGTATAAGGGCAGCTATGACGGCTGGTACTGCGTGCCTGACGAGACCTACTTCACCGATACGCAGGTCCAGAAGGGCGACGAGGAGTACGGCAGCGTCGGCCAGCACCTGTGCCCCGATTGCCACCGTCCGCTCGAGCGCGTGCAGGAGGAGTCCTACTTCTTTAAGCTCTCTGCGTTCCAGGACAAGCTGCTCAAGCTCTATGACGAGCACCCCGATTTTGTCGAGCCCGCGTTCCGCATGAACGAGGTGCGCAGCTTTGTCGAAGGCGGCCTCAACGACCTTTCCGTGAGCCGTACGAGCTTTGACTGGGGCATTCAGGTTCCGTTTGACGAGGGCCACGTGACCTACGTGTGGTTCGACGCGCTGCTCAACTATATGACGGCCGTCGGCTACGGTGTCGATACCGACGAGGCCCGCGCCGAGCTGGCCTATCGCTGGCCTGCGCAGTTCCATATTGTGGGTAAGGATATCATCCGCTTCCACTGCGTTATTTGGCCGGCCATGCTCATGGCCATCGGCGAGGCCCTGCCCGAGCACGTCTTTGCCCACGGCTTCCTGACCGTGCGCAATGCCGAGACCGGCAAGGCCGAGAAGATGTCCAAGAGCCGCGGCAACGCTATCGCTCCGCAGGACGTTATCGACATGCTGGGCGTCGAGGGCTATCGCTACTACTTTATGACCGACGTGGTGCCCGGCACCGACGGCGCCATCAGCTTCGAGCGCATGGAGCAGGTCTACAACGCCGACCTGGCCAACAGCTGGGGCAACCTCATCTCGCGTTCGCTCAACATGAGCGGCAAGTACTTTGACGGTTGCGCGCCCGCCAAGCCCGCATCGTTCGACGCGTTCGACAACCCGCTGGCAAAGATCGCCGACGGCCTGGTCGATCGCTACATGGCCAAGATGGACGTGCTCGATTACGGCGGAGCCAAGGACGAGGTCATGGAGCTCATCCACGCCGCCAACCACTACATCGAGGACTCCGAGCCCTGGGCGCTTGCCAAGGACGAGGCCAAGGCTGACGAGCTGGCGTTTGTGATCTACAACCTGCTCGAGGCCATCCGCATTGCCGCTCACCTGCTGATGCCGCTCATGCCCCAGACTTCTGCCGAGGCCCTGCGTCGCCTGTCCTGCGAGGACGAGGCCGCGAGCGATGACCTCAAGGGCATTTGCGCTTGGGGCCTGCTTGCCGGTGGTCAGCCCGTCGAGAAGGGCGAGCCGCTGTTCCCGCGTCTGGGCTAAGCCGCTGCGCGCCATATCGGCAATTTGCTGTTTAGATGTAAGGGCATGGCCGCAACGGTCCATGCCCTTTTG
>CAUDVX010000087.1 GCA_958452935.1 uncultured Collinsella sp.
GTCGCCGGCCTCGATGGCGCCGGCGCGCAGCAGCTGCGCATAGGCGGCAAAGTAGTAGACGACCTGCGGTACCAGGCGGCCGACGTTGATGGAGTTGGCGCTCGAAAGCACCGTGCCGGCGGCCTCCAAGCGCTCGGCAAGCTCCTTATCGGCAAAGATGCGCTTGACGGCACTCTGGGCGTCGTCAAAGTTGCCGCGGATGCCGCAGACGGCGACGTTATCGCCCTCCTGCGTGGACATCTGCAGGTTCTGGACGCGGCTGACCTTGCCCTCGGGATAAAAGACGGTGATGCCCGTGCCCGGAGCGTCGGCAAAACCGGCGAGCGCGGCCTTGCCCGTGTCGCCCGACGTGGCGGTGACGATCATGATGCGCTCAGCGCCGCCGTCCCTGGCGGAAGTGCGGGCCATCAGACGGGGGAGCATCTGCAGGGCGACGTCCTTGAAGGCGCTTGTGGGGCCGCCAAAGAGCTCCATCACATAGGTCTGAGGGGCGTCGGCGCCCGGCGCAGCGTCGAGTTTGACGAGCGGCGTAACCTCTTCACTCGCGAACGTGCCGCGGTATGCCTCGTCGACACACGCCGAAATTTCTTCGGCCGTGTAATCATTCAGTAACATTCCCAACACATCTTGAGCGATTTCAAAGTACGATTTATCTGCAAGCGAGCTGATATCGACCTGCTGGGTGCCGAGCTCGTCCGAGACAAACAAACCCCCGTCGGGAGCGATGCCGGTACGGATTGCCACCTTACTTGAGCACGATAAAGTGCGTCCTCGTGTACTATGATAAGTTCCCATATAACACTGCTCCTCGGATGCCTTGGTCCCAATCGGTGAAACCATGGTATCAGAGCGCGCAAAATAGGTTTGCAGAGGCTTTTAGAAAGGTAACCTCAAGCCCATGATTAAGATTGCCAAGTTTGGCGGCTCGTCGGTCGCCGACGCTGAACACTTCAAGAAGATCAAGGCCATCGTCGACGCCGACCCTGCCCGCCGTTTTGTGGTGGTTTCCGCCTGCGGCCGCCGCTTTAAGGGCGACACCAAGGTGACCGACCTGCTCTACCTGGTTAACGCGCACGTTAAGTATCACGTGTCGTGCGAAGAACTGCTCGAGGACATTGGCCAGCGCTATTTTGATATCGCTGACGAGCTGGAGCTCACCTATCCCATCCGCGAGGAGTTCGCGGCCTTTGCCGAGCGCGCCCGCTCGGGCGGCTACTCTACCGAGGAGCTCGTGAGCCGCGGCGAGTACTTCACCGCTCGCCTGATGGCCGAGTACCTGGGCCTGCCGTTCCTGGACGCCGCGACGGTTGTGGCGTTCCATCACGACGGTACGCTCAGCATGAATCGCACCTCCGAGCTGGTGCAGGAGTACGGTCAGCAGGGCGGCTTTGTTATGCCCGGTTTCTACGGCGCGACGCGTGAGGGCCAGATCAAGCTGCTCGACCGTGGCGGCGGCGATATTTCCGGCTCGATTCTGGCCAAGTGCCTGGGTGCCGACCTGTACGAGAACTGGACCGACGTCTCGGGCTTCTATTCTGCCGATCCGCGTATTGTTCCCGAGGCTCAGCCCATTGCGCGTGTTACCTACGAGGAGCTGCGCGAGCTTTCGTACATGGGTGCGAGCGTCCTGCACGAGGAGGCCGTGTTCCCCGTGCGCGAGGCTGGTATTCCGCTGGTCATCAAGAACACCAATGCGCCGCAGGACCCCGGCACCATCATTAGCGAGACGGCTGACGAGGGCGAGGCAGAGCCCATCATTACCGGCGTGACCGGCAAGCGCGGTTTTGTCGCCATCAACGTCGCCCGCGACCGCACCAAGCCCCGCGTCGGCTTTATGCGCCGCGCGCTTTCGGTCTTCGAGCGTTATGACGTTTCCGTCGAGCACATGCCCACCGGTGTCGACCGCTTTGGCGCCGTGGTACAGGAGCAGGATGTGCACGATTCACTGTACTCACTCGTGGGCGACATTCAGCAGGAGGTCGAGCCGCTCGAGATCGAGGTTGTCGAGGGCCTGGCGCTCATCGCTACCGTCGGCCGTAACCTGCGCGGCCGCGCAGGTATCTCGGGCCATCTGTTTGGTATGCTTGGCCAGGCCGGCGTGAGTGTGCGCATGATCTCGCAGAGCTGTGACGAGATCAACATCATTATCGGTGTCGAGGAGAAGGACTTCGACCTGGCGATTCAGACCATCTACCGTGCTTTCTCCGACGAGAATGGCATTGTGAAGGTCTCCGACTTGGAGGCTCCCGCGCCGGTCAATCCCGCTCTGGCTGCGCTCAAAAAGTAGCGACTGCACGGTAGATTTTTGGGTCATGTTTCAAAAATCTACGGCGGGGCGTTTCGTTTCGGTTTCGTTTCGACGGGGCGGGTTTCGTGCCTGCCCCGTTCTTGTATACACTGGCAACAATAATCGGCCTGCTCGGCGTGCGGGCAAAAGCCAAAACCTTTAAAGGGGGAAGCATGAAACAGTACACGGTTGCTATTTTGGGCGCGACGGGAGCCGTGGGCACCCAGATGCTCGAGTGCCTCAACGAGCAGGAGTTTCCGGTCGGTAAGCTCAAGCTGCTGGCGAGCGCGCGCTCTGCGGGCAAGACCGTCGAGTTCCGTGGCGAGCAGATCGTGATTGAGGAGGCTTGCCCCGAGGCCTTTGAGGGCTGCGACATCGTACTCGGTGCTGCCGGCGACGATATCGCCAAGGAGCTACTGCCCGAGGCCGTCAAGCGCGACGCCGTCGTGGTCGACAACAGCCATGCCTTCCGCATGGATCCCGAGGTGCCGCTGGTCGTGCCCGAGATCAATGCCGACGATATCAAGTGGCATCACGGCCTTATCGCCAATCCCAACTGTGCGACCATCATCGGCCTGGTTCCCACGTGGCCGCTGCATCAGCTCGCCGGCGTGAAGCGCATGATTGTCTCGACGTATCAGGCGGCTTCGGGTGCCGGCGCTCCTGGTATGGCCGAGCTCGAGGCTCAGCTGGCCGCCCTGGGCCGCGGCGAGGAGATTCCCGAGCCGCACGCGTTTGCCGCCCAGCTGGCGAGCAACCTGATTCCGCAGATTGGCGGTGTCAAGGAGGAAGGCTTTACCTCCGAGGAGATGAAGCTGCAGAACGAGGGCCGTAAGATCATGCACCTGCCCGAGCTGCGCGTGAACTGCACCTGCGTGCGCGTGCCCGTGCTGCGTTCGCACTCCGAGAGCATTACGCTCGAGTTTGAGCGCGATATTACGGTTGAGGAGGCCCGTGCTGCGCTTGCTACCGCTCCCGGCGTCAAGCTGGTTGACGATATGGCTGCCGAGGATGCACACGACCGCTTCCCCATGCCGATGGACACCTCCGACCAGGACCTGATTTGGGTCGGCCGCGTGCGCCGCGACATCTCGAACCCCGAGGCTGCGCGCGGCATCACCTTCTGGTGCTGTGGCGACCAAATCCGTAAAGGCGCGGCAACCAACGCCGTCCAGATCGCTAAGCTGCTCTGCGAGTAGTGTGACCTGTCCGGCGGGGGCCGGGCTTAGTTTTCAGAACGTCCTCGACCATGTGTGGCGCCTTGTCCTGCTCCTTCGGAGCCGCGGACAAGGCGCCACACTGGTCTGCGGAGTGTTCTGAAAACTAAGCCCGGCCCCCGCCTGCGGTG
>CAUDVX010000088.1 GCA_958452935.1 uncultured Collinsella sp.
CGCGGAATGCTGCAGGTGGCGTTGTAGAACGCGTGCGCCACGCTCGAGTTGTAGTAGTAATCGTTTTGGTTGGTCAGGTTGGAGACGTAGCCCGTGTTGACCACGATGTCGAGCGCGATCTGCTTGACGGCCTCGCTCGACAGGCTCTGGCGCACGTCCTCAAGACCCTGGACGCCATAGGTAAACAGCGGCTCGGAGCAGGTGCGGGCAAGCGCCAGGCCAAGACCGGCGGTGTGCTCCAGGTTGCCGGCGCTCGTGGCGTACTCGACCTCGGGCTGCTTGGACAGGGCATCGCCTACGCCGGCCCAGAAGTACTCTGCCGGTGCTTCGGCGATGATCTTGGGGTTGATGAAGATGTGCGCCGGTCGGTTGGGATACGAATAGCCCTCGAGCGATCCATCGTCGTTGTAGACAACGGCAATGGCGGTCGCGGCCGAGCAGTTAGAGCAGATCGTCGGCACCGTAAAGACGATCTTCTTTAGCTCGATGGCAGCTGTCTTGACGGTGTCGAGCGCCTTGCCGCCGCCGCAAGCAATGAGCACGTCGGCTTCCTGGCAGGCGGGGGAGTTTACGACCTTGGCGATATTGGCGCGCGTACTGTTGGTGCCGTAGACGCGCGTCTCCAGAATCTCGACGTCGGTGTCCGCCAACGCAGCTTCGATACCGGGAAGTGCTGCGGCCAGCGCCCGCTTGCCACCGATGATCGCGACCTTGGCCGCTCCGTACTCCGCCAGTGCGGCGGGCAGCTCGGTAAAGCAATCCTCGCCGACGGTGTAGTCGCTCATTCCAATCGTGCGCATAGCAACCTTCTTTCGTTCGATAAAGTGCTTTCAGGTATTTTGCTCCAAGAGAAGGTCCACAGCCGCGAGAAATTTCGAACGTATAAAACCAGTGTTGAGGGTTTTTCGCCGGCGCTGAACGTGCTAGCATATTCCACATAAGCGTTGATGGGGACGAGTAGTCGGCCGTCCGCATGCTACAGAGAGCGGGGAGCGCTGAGAACCCGTGCATGCGACCGATGAAAATCACCCCGGAGCTGCGGTCCCAACGGACGTGCCGCGCAGGTTCGTCTTAGTAGACATCGCCGAGATGGTCGTCGATACAGACCAGCCGAGTAACGGATGCGAGCGCGCGAATACGCGGGCGAGGGCATCTAAGCTGGGTGGTTAAGCGAAGAGCTTTTGCGGGCGTACAGCCCGTTTTTGTGGCGCTTCGTCCCAGCTTGCAGGGACGGGCGCCTTTTTGGTGCCCAACGGGCGTGCGCGCCCACGACATGAAAGGGGTACCGTGGCAAACGAGTACAAGCAGACGATGAATCTGCCCAAGACCGGTTTTCCCATGCGTGCCGGTCTTTCCAAGTCCGAGCCCAAGCGACTCAAGGACTGGCAGGACAACAAGGTCTACGAGCAGGTTCTGAAGAAGAACGAGGGTCACAAGAAGTTCGTGCTGCACGACGGCCCTCCGTACGCCAACGGCCCGATCCACATCGGCCATGCCATGAACAAGATCTCCAAGGACATGATCAACCGTTACTGGATGATGCAGGGCTATGAGGTTCCCTATGTCCCCGGTTGGGACTGCCACGGCCAGCCGATCGAGCACAAGGTCGAGGAGAAGCTTGGCACCGAGAAGTTCAACCAGACCCCCACGGCCAAGATTCGTGAGCTCTGCAACGAGTTCGCTGTCGAGAACATCGAGCTACAGAAGGCTGGCTTCCGTCGTCTGGGCGTGCTCGGCGATTGGGACAACCCGTATCTGACGCTCTATCACCAGCATGACGCCGCCGACATCGAGGTCTTCAAGGCCATGTTCGATAAGGGCATGATCTATCGTGGCCACAAGCCGGTTCACTGGTGCAAGCACTGCCACACCGCGCTGGCCGAGGCCGAGATCGAGTACTCCGACGAGACGAGCCCCTCCATCTTCGTTCGCTTTGAGATGACCTCCAAGCCCGCCGGCCTCGAGAACTTCGACGGCCCGGTCGACTTTATCATCTGGACGACCACCCCGTGGACCATCCCCTCCGACCAGGCCGTTTCCCTCAAGCCCGGCGCCGCCTACGTTGCCGTTGAGCACGACGGCCGTGCCGAGGTTATGCTCGAGGACTTGGCTCCCAAGTGCTGCGAGGAGTTTGGCTGGGAGTACACCCCGGTCATGGTCGACGGCAAGCCCTACGTGGTTCCCGCCGAGACCTTCCACCACATCCACTACAAGCAGCCGATCTTTGACGGTGTCGAGGGCGTGGCGCTGCTGGCCGATTACGTCGGTGTCGATGACGGTACCGGTATCGTCCACAACTCGCCCGGCCACGGCGTCGACGACTACTTCGCCTGCCTCAAGGAGGGCATCACCGACATCTGCATGCCGGTCGATGACGATGGCAAGTTCTACACCGGTGAGGAGTTCGGCACCGGTGGCCCCTTCAGCGGCATGGATACCGATGAGGCCAACCCGCACATCGTTGAGTTCCTGCGCGAGCGCGGCACCCTGGTCCTCGAGAAGAAGATCACGCACAGCTATCCGCACTGCTGGCGCTGCAAGCACCCGGTGCTCTTCCGCGCTACCGACCAGTGGTTTGTCTCGATGGACAAGACCGGTTTGCGCGAGCAGGCTGGCAAGGAGGTCCGCGAGAACGTCAAGTGGTATCCGGCTCACGCCGCCAACCGCATTGGCGCTATGGTCGAGCAGCGTCCCGACTGGTGCATCAGCCGTCAGCGCAACTGGGGCGTGCCTATCCCCAGCTACACCTGCGCCGACTGCGGCGAGAAGGTCATGAACGACGCCACGCTCGACGCCGTCATCAAGCTCTTCCACGAGAAGGGTTCCGACGCCTGGTTCACCGACGCTCCCGAGAGCTACCTGGGCGAGGCCTGCGTCTGCCCCAAGTGTGGTGGCCATCACCTCAAGGCCGATAAGGACATCCTCGACGTGTGGTGGGACTCCGGTGTTTCCTGGAAGGCCGTCTGCGAGTACCGTCCCGAGCTGGAGTATCCGGCGGATGTGTATCTTGAGGGCTCCGACCAGCACCGCGGTTGGTTCCAGAGCTCGCTGCTCACCTCGGTGGGTGCCAACGGCCACGCTCCGTACAAGGCGGTCGTCTCGCAGGGCTTCACCCTTGACGGCCAGGGCCGCAAGATGTCCAAGTCGCTCGGTAATGTCATCGACCCCAATAAGGTCTGTGACGAGATGGGCGCCGACATCATCCGCCTGTGGGTTGCCTCCGTCGATACCAGCTCAGACGTGTCCATCGACCACGAGATCCTTGCTCGTACGTCCGATGCCTACCGTCGTTTCCGCAACACGCTGCGCTTCCTGCTCTCCGAGCTCGAGGGTCAGTTTGAGCCCGAGACCGACGGCGTCGCCTTTGCCGACCTGCTGCCGCTCGACAAGCTCATGGTTGCCCGCCTGACTCAGGTCCAGGCCGAGGTCGACGATGCTTATGCCAGCTACGAGTTCCCGCGCGCTTACCGTGCGCTCTACGACTTCGTGGTTACCGAGCTCTCCAACGTGTACCTCGACGCCCTGAAGGACCGTCTGTACTGCGAGAAGCCCGGCTCGCTCGAGCGTCGCAGCGCCCAGACCGTGCTGGCCGAGCTCTTCTCGATGCTCATGCGCGACCTGCAGCCGATCCTGAC
>CAUDVX010000089.1 GCA_958452935.1 uncultured Collinsella sp.
AACCTGCCAAAACAAACCTGTCCCTTTTTGGTAGGTTTTTGCCTTGGGAGCGGTACCATACAGGCAATGTTTAAACGAGAAAGGTGGGCTCCCATGGAACCTAAGCAGTACTACATCGGCATTGACGTCGGCGGCACTTCGGTTAAGGAGGGCCTGTTCGACGAGGACGGCAACCTGCTAGCCAAGGCCAGCGTGCCTACGCCTCCCATCGTTGACGCCGCGGGCTTTGCCGCGGTGACCGAGGCTATCGACCAGGTGGTCGCCAAGGCTCGGATTCCGCGTGCCTTTGTGGCGGGCATTGGCCTGGCCGTTCCGTGCCCCATCCCGGCATCGGGCGATGCCAAGGTCAAGGCCAACATTGCCATTAACCTGCCCGAGCTGAGGATCGCCATTCAAAAGCACTGCCCCGACGCGGTCGTTAAGTACGAGAACGATGCCAACGCCGCTGCCATGGGCGAGGCCTGGCTCGGTTCTGCCAAGGGCGTGCAGAACGTGGTGATGGTCACCATCGGTACCGGCGTGGGCGGCGGCGTTATCGTCAACGGCGACGTGGTATCGGGCGTTGTGGGCGCCGGCGGCGAGATTGGCCACATGTGCCTGAACCCGGCTGAGGAGCGCACCTGCGGCTGCGGCGGCCATGGCCACCTGGAGCAGTATTCCAGCGCCACCGGCGTGGTGAGCAACTACCTTGCCGAGTGCAAGAAGGCGGGCGTCGAGCCCATCGAGCTCACCGGCCCCTCAGATTCCAAGGACGTGTTCCAGGCCTGCCGCGAGGGCGACAAGCTCGCGCTGGCTGCGGCCGATACCATGGCCGATTATCTCGGCCGTGCCCTGGCGCTTATTGCCAACGTGGTCGACCCCGAGATGTTCCTGATCGGCGGCGGTGCGTCTGCCTCGGCCGATGTCTACCTCGACGCCGTTCGCGAGCACTTCCAGCGCTACGCGCTTTCCGCCTCGCGCGAGACGCCCATTAAGGTCGCTTCGCTCGGCAACGACGCCGGCATCATCGGCGCCGCCTACGTAGCCCTGCGCGCCGCCGGTAAATAGCTGGTGCAAGGGGGTCAGGTTACTTTGCACCAACATGGTGTAAAAGGGACAGCCTTGGCCCCCGTGCCTACCCCAAAATATGCCGTGGCCCTTCCGTCTGCGAAGGCTCGGCATCGGCGTGCTACCATAGCTACGTCCAAGTACACATATCAAGTGGAGGATATCCATGGCAAACGTTCTTGTCTTTGGTCACCAGAACCCCGATAACGACGCCATCATGAGCGCCGTCGTCCTGTCCCAGCTGCTCAACCAGGTTGAGTATGCCGGCAACACCTACGAGGCCTGCGCCCTTGGTCAGCTTCCGGCAGAGTCCGCCAAGCTGCTCGCCGACGCCGGCATCGCCGAGCCTCGCGTGATCGAGTCCGTCGAGGCCGGTCAGCTCGTCGTCCTCACCGACCACAACGAGTCCGCCCAGTCCGTCGCCGGCCTTAAGGACGCCACGGTCTTTGGCGTCGTCGACCATCACCGCATCGGCGACTTCGAGACCGCCGGCCCGCTGCACTACATCTGCCTGCCCTGGGGCTCCAGCTGCACCATCGTCACCAAGCTCGCCGGCGTGCTCGGCGTTGAGCTTTCCGACGTCCAGGCTAAGCTGCTGCTCTCGGCCATGATGACCGATACGCTCATGCTCAAGAGCCCCACCACCACCGATGTCGACCGCGCCGTCGCCGCCAAGCTCGGCGAGCAGGCGGGCGTCGACCCGGTCAAGTTTGGCATGGAGGTCTTCCTCACCCGTCCGTCCGGCTCCTTCACCGCAGCCGAGATGGTCGGCAACGACATCAAGATGTTCGAGCCCGCCGGCAAGAAGCTGCTCATCGGCCAGTACGAGACCGTCGACAAGAGTCGCGCGCTCGGCATGATCGACGAGATTCGCGAGGCCATGCGCGCCTACGCCGCCGAGAAGGGTGCTGACGGCATTGTCCTGTGCATCACCGACATCATGGAGGAGGGCTCGCAGGTCCTGCTCGAGGGCGAGACCGAGGCTGCTCAGAAGGGCCTGGGCATTGCCGACGAGCACGACGGCGTCTGGATGCCGGGTGTCCTCTCCCGTAAGAAGCAGGTCGCTGCTCCCATCATGGCCGCCTGCTAGGTTTAGTTCACTAAACGCCACGACCGGATCGCGGACGCCCCGCGCTCCGGTCGTTTTTTGTGCACGGCGCCGCGTCGTCTCTTGGACAGGCGCGCCCGTGCCGTTGAGCAAATAATGTTCAACCTGTGGTTCCGCTTTTCGGCCACGCCTGCGTGCTTGTCGTGCAGGGTAGGCTAGATGCAAGCGTAATACGTTAGAGCGCGGCGCCGCCACTTGGGCGGGCCGTGCTTTTTTAAGACGGGAACCTTCCCGTGAAAGGAGCCGCCCATGGCAGCAACTGAGCAGCTGTTCAACGTTCGTGAGCGCAAGCGTTTTGAGCGTCACGACATCTGGGAGCGCATCGCCGAGAACGGCACGATTTCCGCCGCCGTCATGGTCTTCGCCGCCATTGCCGCCGTCATTTGCGCCAATACCGATGCCTACGAGGCCATCCATCACTTTTTGGAGACCCCGCTGTATGTGGGTCTGGGCAACCTTACGGCCGGTCTCACCGTTGAACTTTTCGTCAACGACTTCCTCATGGCGATTTTCTTTTTGCTAGTGGGCATTGAGCTTAAGTACGAGATGACGGTCGGCGAGCTCAAGAATCCGCGTCAGGCCATGCTTCCCATGCTGGCGGCCGTGGGCGGCGTCGTCGTTCCCGCCTGCATCTACCTGATCTTTAACCATGCCGGCGCCCACAACGGTTGGGCCATCCCCATGGCAACCGATATTGCCTTTGCGCTGGGCGTGCTGTCGCTTTTGGGCAATCGCGTGCCCAACGGCGTGCGCGTGTTCTTCTCGACGCTCGCCATCGCCGACGACCTCATCTCCATCGCCGCCATCGCCATCTTCTACGGTCAGAGCCCCAATCCGTTTTGGCTGGGTGCCGCCGCGCTCGTGACCTGCGCGCTCGTGTGGCTCAACAAGACGCAGCATTACCGCCTTGCCCCGTATTCGGTACTGGGTCTGCTGTTGTGGTTCTGCATGTTCAAGAGCGGCGTACATGCCACACTTGCTGGCGTCATCTTGGCCTTTACCATCCCGGCCAAGTGCGGCGTTAAGCTCGATAGCCTCACCGATTGGTTGGGCGAGTGCCTGCCGCTGCTCGATGACCGCTACGACGACGAGGCACACATCCTGGGCCAGCATGACTTTACCGTCTCGACCACCAAGGTCGAGCGCGTCATGCACCGCGTGACCCCGCCGCTCATCCGCATGGAGCGTCTGATCTCCACGCCGGTCAACTTTGTGATTCTGCCGATCTTTGCGTTCGTGAACGCACAGGTTCGCCTGGTGGGCGTGGACATGAGCACGTTGCTCACCGACCCGGTGACGCTCGGCGTGTACTTTGGCATGCTGCTGGGCAAGCCGATCGGCATCTTTGGCATGACGTTCGCC
>CAUDVX010000090.1 GCA_958452935.1 uncultured Collinsella sp.
CGCCTTTGGTAAGTTCTATGTGAACGCGAGGTCTTTGACCCGGAGAGTCCGAGGTACTTGTTGGTAAGACCTTATTTAGGAGCGCGCAACCTTGCCGGACTTGAGGCAGGTGGAGCAAACGTTCATCTTGCGACGGTGACCATCGACGACAACGTAGACGCGCTGGATGTTGGGGCGGAACTTACGGTTGGTGACGCGGTGAGAGTGGCTGATGGAGCGACCGGCAACGGGGTGCTTACCGCAAACTTCGCAAACTTTGGACATAACTGACCCTCCTTGGGCGACAAACGAACATGTCGCGTTAACAAACAAGCCTGAACTATAGCACAGAAGCATGTCTCTGTGCGCAATCTACACAGAGATATTTCTCTTTTGGCGATAGTGCCCACGCCACGGCCCTGGACGTAGATCCGATTTGCGTGCAGCAGAGGGGATTATGCCAGCTCGTAACAAGGTTTTCAAGCGCGTCCCACAAATATATATAGGTTTATGGAGCTATTGGCTCCGTTTACGGATTGACTAGTATTTATGCTCGCATTTGAGCCCGAGGTTGGCTACACTATGCCTTGACCATTAAAGGGGTACGAGATACCCACATGGAATTACATAGCTGTCAATGAGCAGTACTTCCTGTGGGTGTCTGGTCCGCTTTGAGCGGTCGGGCATCTATTTTTTTGACTGTGTCAGCAGTCAAGACATGTGAGGAAGGAGATCGATGGGCACGACTTCCCCCAAGGCGGTCATCATGGACGAGACCGCCGTCAACCGAGCGATGACCCGCATCGCGCACGAGATTCTCGAGCGCAACGAGGGCTGTGAAGACCTCGCTCTGGTCGGCATCGTCACGCGCGGCGACCTTCTGGCAAAGAAGCTCGCCGAGGCGATCAAGGAGATCGAGGGTGTCGACGTTCCGCTCGGCAGCCTGGACATCAGCTTCTATCGCGATGACTATGCGACCAATTTCGCTCCCGCGATCCATGCTACCAACATTCCCTTCAGCGTCGACGGCAAGCGCGTCGTGCTGGTGGACGACATCCTGTACACGGGTCGCACCATCCGCGCCGCTCTGGACGCCGTTATGGACCTGGGTCGTCCGAGCCGAGTCGAGCTGGCAGTTCTCGTTGACCGCGGTCACCGCGAGCTCCCTATCTCGCCGGACTTTGTCGGCAAGAACGTTCCCTCGTCGCACGAGGAGAACGTGCACCTATATATGAAGGAAGTCGACGGCCGTACCGCTGTCGAGATCAACGACGTCGCGCCGGGTTCCCACGTGGGCTCCGCGCCGCTGGGAGGTGAGTAGTACCGTGGCGTTCAATCATAAGCACCTGATCGACATTACCGAGTACTCCGAAGAGGACATCAAGCTCATCCTCGAGACCGCCAAGGCGTTCTCCGAGGTCAACGAGCGTGCCATCAAGAAGGTCCCCACGCTCAAGGGCAAGACCATCGTCAACATGTTCAACGAGCCCTCGACGCGTACCCGCAGCTCCTTCGAGCTCGCCGAGAAGCGTCTTTCGGCCGACAGCCTCAATTTCGGCGGCTCCTCGACCTCCACGGTCAAGGGCGAGAGCCTCGTCGATACCGTCGAGACCCTCAACGCCTACAAGATCGACTGCATCGTCGTGCGCGACAAGCATGCCGGTGCTCCCTACATCGTCACGCAGAATTCGCCCGCGAGTGTTATCTGCGCCGGTGACGGCAAGCATAACCACCCCACGCAGGCTCTGCTCGACCTGTACACCATCTGGGAGCACAAGGGTGACTTCCACGGTCTGAAGGTCGCCGTCGTCGGCGACATCTCGCACTCCCGCGTTTGCGGCTCGCTGATCCCCGCCCTTAAGATCATGGGCTGCGAGACCTACGCCGTCGCCCCCGGCACGCTGCTGCCGCCGGCGCCCGAGGTTCTGGGCTGCGACCACGTGACGAGCGACCTCGATTCCGTCCTGCCCGAGCTGGACGTCGTCTACATGCTGCGCGTACAGCAGGAGCGCCTCGAGGGTGCCCCGTTCCCCACGATTCGCGAGTACCACAAGCTCTTCGGTCTGACCAAGGACCGCGAGAAGCTCATGAAGCCCGACGCGATTATCTGCCACCCGGGCCCCATCAACCGCGGCGTCGAGTTCGACTCCTATATGGCCGACCACCCGCAACGCTCCGTCATCCTGGAGCAGGTCTACGCCGGTATCTGCGTGCGTATGGCTATCCTGTATCTGCTGCTTGGAGGTGCCGATAATGGCCTTGCTTCTTAAGAATGCCCACGTCGTCGACCCGTCTGTCGAGCTTGACGGTGTCGTTGACGTCCTGATCGACGGCGACAAGATCGCCGAGGTCGGCGAGAACCTCGCCGCCGAGGGAGCCGAGGTCCGCGACCTTTCCGGTAAGTACCTTGTCCCTGGCCTGGTGGACATGCACGTCCACCTGCGCGAGCCCGGCTACGAGGTCAAAGAGGACATCGAGAGCGGCACCCGCGCAGCTGCCAAGGGCGGCTTCACCGGCGTGTGCGCCATGCCCAACACCGACCCCGTTACCGATAACGGTACCGTCGTTGAGTTCGTCAAGTCCCGCGCTGCCGAGGTCGGCCACTGCCGCGTCTATCCTTCTGGCGCCATGACCCGCGGTCTCAAGGGCGAGGCCATGTCCGAGATGGGCGATATGGTCGCCCACGGCGCCGTCGCCTTCACCGACGACGGTCGCGGCGTGCAGGGTGCAGGCATGCTCCGTCGCTGCATGGACTACGGCAAGATGTTCGGCAAGGTCTTTATGAGCCATTGCCAGGACGAGGACCTGGTCGGTCACGGCCAGATCAACGAGGGCAAGGTCTCTACCCGTCTGGCCCTCGAGGGCTGGCCGGCGGCGGGCGAGGAGCTGCAGATCGCCCGCGATATCGAGATCGCCAAGCTGACCGGTGCCAAGCTGCACATCCAGCACATCTCCACCGCCCATGGCCTGGAGCTCGTGCGTGCCGGTAAGGCAGCTGGCGTGCATGTCACCTGCGAGGCTACCCCGCACCACATGTTCCTGACCGAGAACGACCTGGACGAGACCTACAACACCTCGCTCAAGGTCAATCCGCCGCTGCGTACCGA
>CAUDVX010000091.1 GCA_958452935.1 uncultured Collinsella sp.
AAAATAGTAGACGCTTTAGTTGAGAAAAGTGGCGATTATTTCAACTTTTCTTTTGTTTTGCCCATTTATCCATAATTCTGCGTATTCCTGTCGGTTTATGCAGTTTAGCCACTTTATTGTGTGAAAGTAATGTTTCCGTTCTGTTACAGGCGTCCTTGCCCTGAATAAAACGGCCCCACCGGTGTCGTTATATGCACTTAGGCGGCGATGTACTTGCCATCCTGAATCACATAGGCCGTAGCGGGCTTTTCGACCTGGCCCTCGTCGTTCCACGCCGACGAGCGCCTGCATGCCCCAGTCGCACAGGGCAAACCTTATGGTGCAAACGTTGACAGTTTGTTACGGAGTTTCGTTTGTAGCGAGCATGTTTCCAATGTTTCCGCAGCGTTTCGGGGGTGCCGTTTTGTGCGACTCCTGTTGCCTGGCGAGCACGCGCCCTCGGTTCACGCTAGAATGCACTCAACCTTTAAGCGGTTAATCCATCCATAAGATGCACGAAGGAGCTATCTATGAGCGAACCCCTGCGCACCGTGAACGTCGGCCTCATCGGTCTGGGAACCGTCGGCGGCGGCGTGGCCCGTCTGATCAAGAGCCACCACGATGAGTACCTGGCAGCCTACGGCATCGACCTTAAGCTGACCCGCGCCTGCGCGCTTGCTTGGGAGCAGGCCGAGGCAGCCGGTATTGAGCGTGAGGCCTTTACGAGCGACTGGCACGATGTCGTCACCGACCCCGCCGTCGACATCGTCGTCGAGCTGATCGGCGGCGAGCATCCCGCAACCGAGATCTTTACCACCGCCTTCGAGAACGGCAAGCACGTCGTCTCTGCCAACAAGGCCCTGCTGGGCCGTCATGTCGAGACGCTCGCCGAGAAGGCGCGCGCATGCGGCGTGCAGATTAAGTGCGAGGCCAGCTGCGGCGGCGGCATCCCCATCGTGAGCACGCTCGAGCACGACTTGGTGGGCAACAAGGTCCTGACCATCGCCGGCATTCTCAACGGCACCACCAACTACATCCTGTCGCGCATGGACGCCGAGGGCGCCGATTACGCCGACGTGCTCGCCGACGCCCAGGCCAAGGGCTACGCCGAGGCCGACCCGTCCGCCGACGTCGACGGCTTCGACGCCGCCAGCAAGACGGCGATCCTCGCCTCCATCGGCTTTGGCACCCGCGTTACCACCGACGATGTGTACCAGCAGGGTATCCGTACCATCGGCGCCGAGGACATCGCCCAGGCCCGCGAGCTCGGCTACACCATTAAGCTGCTGGGCATCGCCCGCAACACCGATGCCGGCGTCGACGTCCGCGTGCACCCCACGCTGATCCCCGCCGATCACATGCTTGCCAAGGTCAACGGCGCCATGAACGCTGTCTACGTGGTAGGCGACGCCGTGGGCGAGACCATGTTCTACGGTGCCGGAGCTGGCTCCTTCCCCACCGCGAGCGCCGTCGTGGGCGATATCCTGTCGCTCTCCGAGCAGATCAGCCGCGGCGTGGCTCCGCTGCCCGAGATTGAGCCCTATGGTCACAACCTCGCCTTTAAGCCCATGGACGAACTCCAGACCAAGTACTATGTGCGCCTGAAGGTCGCCGACCGCGTGGGTGCCCTGTCCGAGACGGTCGACATCTTTGCCAAGCACAACATCTCTATCTCGCTCATCAACCAGGTCGAGGACGGCAAGTCGGGTGTCAGCGATGCCTGCTCGGTCATCTTCCTGACGCACCGCGCGCTCGAGAAGGACGTCCAGGCTGCCGCCGCCGAGCTTGCCAGCGTCGACTGCGTGGCCGAGGTCGCCAACGTCCTGCGCATCGAGGACGTCGAGGCCTGGACCGAAGGCGTCATGGCCAACTAGTCCACTACTTCGAACCTCAACGGAGCTCAACGCAAAAGGCGCGCTGCCTGCATCAACCGCAGGCAGCGCGCCTTCTTCTGTTTGAAGTAGAAGCCGTGTCCCAGAATTCCGGCTCAGACCGGGACGCAGCTTCCCTCAGGGCCATGCTTCGGAAAGTGCGCCCCGTTTTGAACGCCGATTCTGGGACGCACTTTCCGCAACGAGCCTCTCGCGGAAAGCGCGTCCCACTCTGGGTGCCAATTCCGGGATGCATTTTCCGCAGCGGCGTTGGCTACCTGCCGTCGTCGTCCTGGGCTTCATCGCGTGCGTAGAGCTCCAGCATGCGGCGGCGGTATTCGTGCACGGCGAGCTTGGCGCGCTCCAGGCGGCGGCGTTCACGCGGAGTCAGCTCGGACGGGTCAATCTCGTCTCCATAGGTCTTATCGGCAAGCAGGTGCGCCGCGTCCACGATGCGGGCATCGATGTGGCCGCTCGCTGCCTCTGCGGAAAGACGCTCGGCAATCGTATCGAGCGTAGGCAGGCCCTCGAATACGCGACCATGTCCATGCGAGGTCAGCAGCTCGTGCTCGCGTGCGAGCAGGCTCGCCAAATCGTGATGGGCGCGCAGGATGTCGAGCGCATCGGATGGATGCACGGCAACCTCTGCCACGGCAGCGACCGGTGCAGCGTCGACCACGCGGTAGAAGAGCTGCGCGAGCAATGGCATCAAGAACACTGTGATGGCGCCGGCGGCAACCATGACCGACGCAATATCTTGCGACAGCGCGCCCGCGTTGACGGCAACGCTCGTCACGGCAACGATAATCGGCAGCGCCGTGGTGCAGTACAGGGCCACGGTTATGCGACCATACGCCGAAACGTCGCGCGTCGCAGGACAAATGCTCATAGAGATGAGAATGGGCACGGCGCGAATGATCAGCAACGCCACGATAAAGCCCGCGAGCAGCCCGGGGCGCGACGCTACGGCCGTCAGGTCGATCTTTGCGCCCGATACGGTAAAGAACACCGGAATCAAAAAGCCGTAGGCCAGGCCGTCGAGCTTGGTCTCGAGCGTATGGTTGCCCTCGGGGATGATATAGCGCAGGACAAAGCCGGCGGCAAAAGAACCCAACACGATGTCGAGATCAAAGACGGCCGAGAACGCCACGAGCGTGACCAGGATGAGCACCGTCAGGCGCACGAAGGTCT
>CAUDVX010000092.1 GCA_958452935.1 uncultured Collinsella sp.
CCAGGGCTTACCTCCCAAATCTTTCCGCAGGACGGAAGGACCCCGCCGCGCGAAGCGCACGGCGGGGTCCTGACATGTCCGAGGGCGATTTGGGAGGTAAGCCCTGGGGCCTCCGATGAGAGCAGTTCCAGCCGAGGCTATTCGTCGCCGAAGCTGATGCCCAACGCCTTGGCCTCGCGTACCAGATCGCTCTGGGGGTCGACATACTTGAGCTTGCCGGCGACCTCCTCGAGCGGCATGTGGCACATTTTGCCGTCGCGCAGGGCAATCATGTAGCCAAACTCGCCGCGCAGGCAGCCAAGCGCGGCCTCGACGCCGCACTGGGTCGCAAAGATGCGGTCCTGAGCGTCGGGCTGGCCGCCGCGCTGCGTGTGGCCGGGGATGGCGACGCGGGTCTCGCGACCAGTCTTGGCCTCGATCTCCTTGGCGATGTCGTACACGATTGACGGGCTCGTGCGCTCGGCGAGCTTTTTCTTGTACTCCTTCTTGGACAGTGCCGCGTCCTCCTTGGAGATAGCGCCCTCGGCGACGGCTACGATCGTAAAGCGGCTGCCGGTTTCCATGCGATGCTCGATGGTCTTGATGACGTTATCCATGTCGTAGGGAATCTCGGGAATCAAGATGACATCCGCGCCGCCCGCGACGCCGGCGTACAGCGGGATCCAGCCAACCTTGTGGCCCATGATCTCGATGACAAACACGCGGCCGTGGCTCGAGGCGGTAGTGTGGATGTCGTCGATGCACTTGGTGGCGACGTCGATGGCGCTCGTAAAGCCAAACGTCAACTCGGTGCCCCAGGTGTCGTTATCGATGGTCTTGGGCAGGGCGATAACGTTGAGGCCTTCTTCGCGCAGGCGGTTGGCGGTCTTGGTGGAGCCGTTGCCGCCCAGCATAAACAGGCAATCGAGCTGCAGCTTATGATAGGTGTGGACCATCGCCGGCACCTTCTCGACGCCGTCGGCCTCGGGGGTATCCAGACGCTTGAACGGTGTGCGGCTCGTGCCCAAGATGGTGCCGCCGCGGGTGAGGATGCCGCTAAAATCGGCGGGCGTCATGACGCGGAACCTGCTGTAGATAAGGCCCTGATAGCCGTCCTCAAAGCCATAAATCTCGATAGGCTCTTCGCTATTGGTCATAAGCGTTTTGACAATGCCGCGCATGGTGGCGTTGAGCGCCTGGCAGTCGCCGCCACTAGTAAGAAGACCGATCCTAAGCATGGTGAATCCTTCCGGGCAAGTTATAACATGCGCATAAGTTTACCCCCGCACACTGTTGATGCGGGGGTAAAACGTGTTAGCTCAAGCGTATAGAAATGTAAACAATGCCAGGCGGGCGTAAGGACGACGGTGCCAGCTCCTTACAGCGCAAAGGCGTCGACGTCGCCCCAGTGGCGGCGCAGCGTGATGGCGGCAGCGGGCTCGGTATTGTCAAAGACGACCGACCATTGCGTATTGCTGGTGATGTCTTCCGGATTGGGCTCTTGGGCTGCGGCGCGAAGGGCCTTCCAAGCGACTGCCTCGTCCTGGGCACCGACATGGGCGTCAAGGACATTGGCGATGGCGATGGCGCGCTCCTTACCATGGCCCAGCTCGCCATTCTTTTGGTTGGGTAGCACTTCGTCGCCATAGCAGGCGTAGAAGTTCGTAACCTGGCGTACAGGAGTCGCTTTGAAAGCACGGTCCGGATCGCGCGGATCCCACTCTACTACGCGTGCGTCACCGGCGGCGTCGTTGATAAAGAAGTGGTAATCGCGTCCTGCCATGGCGTGCATGTCGTAGGCGGAAAGCAGGTCGACGGCCTCTTGCGTGGTGGCGGCACGGTCGAGCACCAGACGGATGGCGAGCGAGGTATTGATGACGGGGCGTTGCGTGTCCTGGTCACAGGGCTTGGAATCCAGAGTGAGTACGGCAATGGACACGCCGCATTCGTTAACACCGTCGAGCTGGGCAAACGGGCCCATGAGTGTGGCGGCGCGTCCGGCGACGGAGTCGAGCGGAGTGTTATCGCCCAGGTTGTTAAGGGCGGCAAACCCGATGGAGGCATAGCCGCCACGTGGGTGATTGCGCACCAGCAGCGCCGAGGTGTCGTCCTTAAAGTCGTAATTGCGACCGGTGCGCACGCGGCCTTCGGCATCTACGGCGACAAAAGCGCTGCAGGCAAACTGGGGCGCCTGGACATGTGCCGGCACACCGGGCAGCACCTGCGCCACCACGGCATCGATGTAGGCCTGGTCGTCGCGCACGCCAGCGGCGATGATGCGATCAAGATCGTAGTCGTAGGCGATGTCGATTGCGTACAGGTCATAGCTATCCGCGTAGCCGGTCAAGCGTTTGAGCGACGCGGCGGACTTGATTTGCTTGTGATAAACGATACCGGTGGCAGCGGCAAGGCCGACGGCGACTCCCGCGACACCGCAGGCGATGGCAACGTTACGTGACTTCATGACGGCTCCTCTCGTCCTGTTAGCGTAATTGTCGCAAAAGGTGCACGGGCATGATGGCTCAACTTGGCGAGCGGCGCGGGATTAAACACGGAATGAAGAGTGCGGCGCTGGCGCGGCGGGGTATGCTGGAAGGGACCATCAACCCAGCGAAAGGGGAGAGCATGACGGATCAGGAAACGCCCGAGCGCGCGCATGTGACGGCCGACGATATCGAGGCCGCCAACGACCTCATCGACTTTATCGAGGCATGTCCCAGTATGTTCCATACGGCGGCGACCATTATGGCCGAGCTCGACGAGGCGGGCTTTACCTACCTGCCCGAGAACGCGGCGTGGGACATCGAGCCGGGCGGGCGTTATTACACGCAGCGCAATACCTCGAGCGTTATTGCCTTTAAGGTGGGCGAGGACCTGACCGCGACGTGGGGCGAGGACGGCGTTGCCGGTGACTATCATTTTCAGCTCACGGCGTCGCACAGCGACTCGCCGACGTTTAAGGTTAAGGCCGTGCCCGAGCTCGACGGCGCGGGCGAGACGCTGCGCCTGAACACCGAGGCCTACGGCGGCATGATCGACTACACCTGGTT
>CAUDVX010000093.1 GCA_958452935.1 uncultured Collinsella sp.
AAGCTTTGCGCCCATATCTCGCACCAGTTTACCTGTTGCCTCGACGGTTCCGCCCGTCGCGACCAAGTCGTCCAGAATCAACACGGTATCTTTAGAGCTGATAGCATCGGCATGGATCTCGATAGAGTCGGTGCCATATTCGAGCTCGTAGCTCTCGCTCACCGTCTTGCGCGGTAGTTTGCCCGGTTTACGTGCGGGAACAAAGCCGGCGCCTAGGGCGACGGCCACGGGCACACCGACCATAAAGCCGCGGGCCTCGGGTCCTACGACCTTGGTAATGCCCATGTCAGCAAAATGCTCGGCCAAGGCATCCACCATAGCCTTCAGGGCCTCGGGATTGCCAAAGAGCGGCGTGATGTCCTTAAAGACGACTCCGGGCTCGGGATAGTCGGGGATATCGACGATATGAGATTCGAAGTCGTACATGGGTGACCTTTCATGGATTGCCGGGTTAACGGCGGTTATTTACCCGTGTTGGCAGACGGGTTATGCGAGGGGACGACGACCTTGGACGGCTGCACGAGCGACTCGTCGTGCGCGGCAACCGCGGGGACGCTTGCCCCATCGCTTTTAGCCTTGGTGGATTCAGAACGCGCGATCTCCTCATCGAGGGCATCGATGTCAGCGTCCTCGACCACGGCGTTGAGCGACTCAAAGACACGGTTCTTAAGGAGCGCGGTGTGCACACCCTCGGTGAGGTCGTGCAGCTTCTTAAAAGCACGCTCGAGCTTGGCGTCGCGCTCGTCATCGGAGGTATCCATGCCGAGCATGCTTACGAGAACCTGCTCAAACATCGAAGACTCACGGTTTGCCGACGATACGTACTGACGCAGGTTGCGCGGCTCAATGTGGAAGCGCGAAAGCTCCGAGCAGTAACGGATAATCGGGAAATCTCGGCCATCCACGAGCTCTCGGTTCTGCGGACTCTTGATGATGCGGATAAGATCGTTCTCGGCAAGGGAGCGGATAAACGAGATCTCGACGCCGAGCATATCGGGAATGGTTTCGATGGGATGCAGCTTTTGCTTGGTCTCCTTGGGCTCCGTCTTAAGTGGAACATCAGACAGAAGACCCACCTCGTAAGCCAACGTGGACAGGTCCGTTGCGTTTTCCAGTCGCTGCTTAATGACGTTGAGCGGCATGTAGCGGGTCTTCTGCAGGTGCAGGATGACCTCGAGACGGTCAACGTCTTCCTTGGAGTACTGGCGATACCCCTTAGGCGTACGATGAGGGGTGATGAGCCCCTCATCTTCTAGAAATCTAATTTTTGAGTTCGATAGATCGGGGTATGCGCCTCGAAGTAGATTGACGACCTGGCCGATACTCAGATAATTGCGTTCGGCCATTACCTACTCACCGGTTTCGATGCGCTCCGGAGTGCTCTCGTGATAGATGAGCGTAAACGTACCGATCTGAACGGAAGAGCCGTCGTGCAGCGGAGCACCGTTGACGATAGCGCCGTCGACCCAGGTGCCGTTGAGCGAGCCCAGATCCTCAATACGGGCGCCCAGGCCCTCACGAATAATGCGTGCGTGGCTGCGCGAGACGGTCATGTCGTTGAGGAAGATGCCGTTCGCGGGATCGCGGCCGATGGTGGTCACGTCGTCCTCGAGCTCAAAGGCAGCTCCGGTCTGCGGGCCCTTGACGATGGACAGAACCGGAGCGGTGATGCGCACGTTGGCCATAAGGTCGGGAACGGTGACATCGCTCGAAGGAACACGGAAAACGCAGGTAGCGTCCGCAGTCTTATCGTTCTGAGGCATATTGTTAACCTTGTTGTCCATGACAACCCCTATCTAACGCGGCTACGCCGCAAAGAATGAACCGTACGTAATCATACCCCAATGAATCAGTCTTCAATTTCGGGGTTAAGAAAGTCGGTGTCTTCGTCCTCGGGATGCGCGATCGCCTGTTTAATGGCCGCCCCTCCCTTAACGGAATAGATGATGGCGGTGAGCATGGAGAAGATGACGCCGCCGTACACAAAGAAGATGCCGAGGGGCACCGAGCTGCCGTTGAGGCCCGGGAATACCGTGAACGTGGCGGGCAGCAGATGCCAGCCGTCGATGACGGGGAACCCAAGCAGCATAAGCGAGAAGCCGGTCATGAGCAGTGCCGTGGCAATCTTGCCGGGAAAGACGACGTCGATGGGGCGCCGGTGGTAGTGACGCACGATGAGCGTGCCGATGCCCAGGTAGATATCGCGGCCGATAATGAGTACGCAGACCCAGATGGGAAGCTCGCCGCGGACCACGAGACCCAGCACGCCGGTAAACAGCAGCGCACGGTCGCAGATGGGATCCATAACCTTGCCGAGCCACGAGACCGTTTTGGTCATGCGGGCAATCTGGCCGTCCATCCAGTCGGTGGAAGCCGCGATGGCATAGATGACAATGGCGACGACACGGTTGTTGTCCGTCACAAACAGGTACAGGAAGACGAGCGTGAGGACCAGGCGCGTAAAGGTGATGAAATTGGAGATCGTAAAGATCTTATTCGACGGGTAATCGGAAGTGCCGATAAGCTCCTTTTTGATCTTCTTCTTGATGCCCACAGGACTCCCCCGCTGGTAAACGACAAAACTTTCGATACTATACCCGTTCTAGCGATGTCTATCCAGCGCGGCCATAGAGAGTCCAGACATGTGAAGGGTGCCTCTGAGCTGCTTGGGATTCTGCATTTGTGTACATCAGCCTCCAAAAGCGACATTTTTCGGCATCTTTGGTGGCTGATGTACACGTTTTGATTTGGTGATTACATCGATCGGGAATGTTGTTGCTTTAAGTAAATGCGTGCGGGTCGAGAAAGGCTGGCGCCAAAAGAGCCCAACGGCCGTTACGGCTTCGTTAGAAACGCGCCCCA
>CAUDVX010000094.1 GCA_958452935.1 uncultured Collinsella sp.
CATTTCGCATCGATTTGCATCGTCGCTCAAGGAGGTGGACGGGGCACGGCTTGTGGCTGCCGCCGGTCGCACTCCTTCGCATGTTGAGGAGTTTTGCAGGGCGTTTTCGATTGATGCCGCGCACAGTTATGCCACGGCTGACGATAACGGCGATGCAGCTTATGATGCGTTGATTGCCGACCCCGATGTCGACGCAATCTACTTGGCTCTTCCACATGGCATGCATGCGCATTGGGTCTGTCGGGCACTGCGCGCGGGAAAGGCCGTGCTGTGCGAAAAGCCGGCCGTTTTGAATGAAGAAGAGGCTCTCTCGATTGCCTCCACCTCTCGCGAGCGCGGTGTGCTGTTTATGGAGGCGATGAAAAATCGGTTTTGCCCGATGCGTACTCGCGTGAAGGGCTTGCTTGCGTCGGGCGAGCTCGGCCGTATCGTCTCGATTGAAAGCGTGCAAAATCTCGATTATGGTGAGCCCCCTTCGAGTTATCTGCTCGACCCGTTGCAGGGTGGCTGTCTATATGACATGGGCTGCTATGCGGTCGGGTGGTTTGAGGATCTACTTGCGGGTGCGTGCGATGTTTCGTCTCGTGAAGTTCGCTGGCGTGACGTATCGGGCGGCCGCGTTGATTGGGCCGACGAGATCCGTATGAGCGTCGGCGGCATACCCATTCATATGGCGTGCGACGGCAAGGCAGCATATGAAAGCCGCTTAACGATTGCCTGCGAGCGGGGCTCGTTGGAAATCGAGCGCCTCCATCGCCCCGAGCTCGCCCATGTGAAATACTCCGACGGACGAATGCTCGAAATAAATGCCCCGTTTGAGGTCGATGATTTCTACGGCGAAATCCAGCATGCGACCCAGCTCATCCGGGCGGGGAAACTCGAGAGTCCCGTCATGTCCCTTGCCGCCACACAGCGCTGCGCGCACATTATCGATGCAATCCGTCTAGCCCTCTAGGACTTGGCGCTGACGCGTAGGGAATCATGAGGCTGGCGCCCGTAGCCGCAGTGCTTGGTGGCCCGCATCTCTGATGCCCCTTTTATAAGTTGCGGTGGAATAGTTCCTGTTTGCGGCAGAATAGGGGCCAAACAGGAACTATTTCACCGCAACTGATGAGGGGGAGCTGGGGATGCTGACGATCGGGTGTCACCTATCCACGACGAAGGGCTATCGGGCAATGGGGGAGACGGCGCTATCCATTGGCGCCAATACCTTTGCATTCTTTACGCGCAACCCGCGTGGTGGCAAGGCGAAAGACCTTGACATGGATGACGTGGCGGCCCTGCGCGAGCTTATGGAGCAAAACGACTTCGGCCCACTCGTGGCGCATGCCCCCTATACCTACAACCCCTGTTCTGCCAAAGAGCGGGCGCGTGAGTTTGCCTTGGAGGCAATGGCCGAAGACTTGCAGCGTCTGGAAGCACTGCCCGGCAACTACTACAACTTTCACCCCGGCGCACATGTGGGGCAGGGGACTGATGCCGGCATTCAGATGATCGTCGACACCCTGTGCCAGGTGATGTTTGAGGGCCAGCAGACGACGGTGTTGCTCGAGACCATGGCCGGCAAGGGCACCGAGGTGGGCCGCAGCTTTGAGGAGCTGGCGCTCATCATCGAGGGCGTTGCCGACAAGCGCCCCGAGCTGTCGGCCAAGCTGGGCGTGTGTCTGGACACCTGCCATGTGAATGACGCCGGCTATGACATCGTCTGCGATCTTGACGGTGTGCTTGACGAGTTCGATCGTGTGGTGGGTATCGAGCGCCTGCGCGCCGTGCACATCAATGACTCCAAGAATCCCTGCGGCGCCCATAAGGACCGCCACGAATGCATCGGTAAGGGCTATCTGGGTAGTGAAGAGTTTGGCGGCGGTATGCAGGTTATGCAGAATATTGTATTGAATAGCCGCTTGCGTGCGCTTCCATTCATTTTGGAGACGCCTAACGAACTTGCAGGTTATGCAGCGGAAATTACGCTATTAAGGTCATTGCAGCAGTAATGACTGTCACAAAGTGGAGTGTTCCATTCACGTTATGGGTTTGTTTCAATCAGTTTTCTAATTGCAGTTTCGCATTTACGGGTGCATAATATCCAACAGTTTTTGCAGACCTCTGAATCAAACGGGGTCACCGGAAGGAGACTGATTATGAAGCTGAAGAAGCTTGGCGCATTTGCCGCCACGGGCGCCATGGCGATCGCCCTTGCACTGACGGGCTGCGGCTCGTCCAACGCCACCTCTGGTTCTGATGCCGGTTCCAGCAGCTCTGACGACGCTAAGGTCGAGAAGGTCGACGGCTCCAAGGAGTACGCGCTCGTCAAGGACGGTACGCTGACCGTCGGCACCTCTGCCGAGTACGCTCCGTTTGAGTACAAGGATGACAACGGCGATTATCAGGGCTTTGACCTTGAGCTCATCAAGGCTATCGGCGACAAGCTGGGCCTGGATGTCGAGTACGTCAACAATGACTTCGACACACTCGTACCCGGTGTCGCTTCGGGCGCTAAGTACGACGTCTCCATCGCGGCTATCACCGACACGCCCGAGCGTGAGAAGGAAGTCACTTTCTCCGATTCCTACTACATGGACGATCAGGCTATCGTGACCAAGGTCGATAACACCGACATCACGGCCGACAACTACAGCGAGAAGCTCAACAACGCCGACGCTACCATCATCGTTCAGTCTGGCTCGACCGCCGAGTCCTTTGCCCAGGAGAACTTCCCCAAGGCCAAGATCGTCCCCTACAAGGACGCTACCGAGTGCTTCAGCGCCCTGCAGTCCGATAAGGGCGACGCCGTAGTCACCAACCGCTCCGTTGCCAGCCAGCTGACCGCCGAGCAGTTCAACACCTGCCAGACCAT
>CAUDVX010000095.1 GCA_958452935.1 uncultured Collinsella sp.
ACCTTAATGCGGCGATAGCGGGTACAGGGACGCTCGCCGATCAGCGAGAGGCATCCTTCGCTCGTCTGATAGGCATTGACCTGCTCAAGAATTTGCGGGTTGTACATGAGCAGCGACTTGCCGCCGTCTTTTACGCAGATGATGCGTTTGCGCACGCCGATCATGTTGGCGGCGAGGCCCACGCACTCGTGCTCATGCTCGTGGAGCGTATCCAGGAGGTCTTGCCCGATCACGGCGTCGTCGGGTCCCGCGTCTTCGGAAGGCAGGCGCAAAAAGAACTCGGATTTCATGATGGGCTTAATCATGGCGGGCTCCTCATGTCTTATGCTTTCGTGGACTTTTAATAATAGCGCGGAAGGAAAGCTGCGCGTCCGCGTTACAATCTTTCGACGTTGGACCATGTTGTCAGATTTGTCGTGTACGGCGTCTGGCGTAAGTCTAGGGCTCATTTTCGCCCTGGACCGTTCCTCTGGGGCGATGCGATTGTCGTTCTAAGAGGAAGGAATTTCATGGGGACCAAATCCCAAAAGCGAACTCAATCACCGTCGACAGCCTCGGCGATTCTCGTCGTAATGTATATTGCGGCCTTTGTTGCCGCGTTTAACGAGAACATCATTAACGTGGCGTTGCACGACATTATGGCGGCCTTTTCGGTGAGTGCCACCACGGCGCAGTGGCTCGTTTCGGGCTACATGATCGTTACGTCGATCTTTACGGCCATCATGGCCTTTCTGTCCGGCCGTTTCTCGACGCGCAAGCTGCTGTTTTTCGCATGCGGATGCATGGTCGCCGGCGAAGTTCTGTGCCTAGTCGCTCCGTCGTTTAGCGTTTTGCTGCCAAGCCGTATTTTGCAGGCTGCGGGATCGGGTATCTTGTTCCCGCTCATGATGAACGTGGTGCTGTCTTGCGCTCCGCGCGAGAAGCTCGGCCTGTATCTGAGCCTGGGTGGTGCCTGCATCACGCTGGGACCGGCGTTTGGACCCGTGATCAGCGGTCTTATGTGCACGTTGTTTGGCTGGAGGGCGGTGTTCGTAGTGCCGCTGGTCGGCGGCATTGTGGTCGCTGCGGCGGGCGTAAAGCATGTTCAGAATGTCGGGGAGCGCTCGAACACCACGCTTGATATTCTGTCGGTTGTTTTACTCGCCGCCGGCATTACGGCATTTGTGTATTCCGCAGGCGAGTTCTCGACCAATCTGATTGCCGGCATCGTGACGCTCTTCGCCGCTGTTGTGCTGCTCGGCCTGTTTGCGGCCCGCCAGCTCAAGCTCGAGCATCCGGTGCTTAACGTGCGTCCCATGGCGAGCGTTCGTTTTTGGCCTGCGTGTCTGCTTGTGGTGGTGTCGATGATGACGACGTTTTCGATGAGCGTTTTGTTGCCGCTCTATTTTGAGGGCGCATACGGCATGACCGCACTTGTTGCGGGCTTGCTCATTTTGCCGGCGATTGCCTGCAACACCGTGACCTCGATTGTGGGCGGACGTGTGATGGACGCCCGCGGCGCATGGCCGCTGCTGCCGGTCGGCTTTGCCCTGATTGCCGTGGGACAGACTGCCATCTCGATGACGGCGGCAAGCATGAACATCGGCGTCGTCGTGGCGCTGACCGTTGTGGTGTATGCCGGAGTCGGTTTGGTGCTGAGTCCCTCGCAAACGGCCGGCTTGGAGACGCTGCCTGCCGCTGAGCATCCTCACGGAACGGCATTGCTCAACACGTGGAACATGATTGCCGCATCGTTTGGCCCGTCGCTGTTTATCGGCCTGCTCTCGAGCTCTGCGGCGACTGCCGGTGCCGCTGGCGTTGCGACGGACGTTGCCCAGGCGATTGGATTTGCAGCTGCCGTGCGTGTGGCGGCTGTGATTGCCGTGGTCGGGTTCGCGACGTCGCTGGTGTACGCTCGTCGCGAGTCGCACATGTCGCATTAATGTGTGCACATAGATTCTGCAGCTAGATTGGATGGCGACACCATAAACTAATGGACGTTTTGCCGAGAGGCATGAATGTTTAAAGCGCAAAGAGTGCGCGACGGGCCCCGCGAATGGGGCGATGATGCCCGAGAGGGCCAAGAAGGAGTCTCATGTCCGAGAACGAAGAGATCATGAACGAGACCGAGAACGAGACCATGGCTGCCGAGGTCGAGGCAGTCGAGACCGTGGAGACCGAAGCTGCCGAGGTTGAGGCTGCTGACGAGGTTTCCGCCGAGGAGGAGGCCGAGGTTGTCGAGGCCGCCGTTGATTACGATGACGAAGAGCTGATGGACAAGATGCAGAAGGCCGCCCGCCTGCTGCGTAGCCGTCGCTTTGCTATTTCCAAGGAGGAGGAGGCCAAGGCCGAGCGCATGGCGAACATCGAGCGCGCCATCAAGCTTCTTGACCTCAAGCCTAAGATGGAGCAGAAGGAAATGTCCGACCTGCTGGGCATGCGCCTTCGTGAGCTCGATGGCCTGATGGCCGAGGCCGAGGCTGCCGATCTGGTCGGCCGCATCGACGACGCCGAGGGCGATATGCGCAAGATCGTCGTCTTCGCTGCCGAGGATGCCGCTGAGGGCCTGGTCGAGCTTGCCAACAAGAAGGAGAAGCTCCTGCCCGAGCTTTCTTACGAGGAGGCCACCGAGCTGATGGCCGCTCTCGATAAGGTTATCGCTCCGCTCGTCGCCATGGGCCTGGACGAGGACCGTGGTCCTCGCGGCGGTCGTGACGACCGTGGTGGCCGTGGCGGCGACCGTGGCGGTCGCGGCGGCTTTGGCGATCGCGGTGGTCGTGGCGGCGACCGTGGCGGTCGTGGCGGCTTTAGTGACCGTGGCGGCGACCGTGGCGGTCGCGGCGGCTTTGGCGGCAACCGTGGTGGCTATGGCGA
>CAUDVX010000096.1 GCA_958452935.1 uncultured Collinsella sp.
ACCAGGATGCAATCGGCGTTGCGAATCGTCGACAGGCGGTGTGCTACGACAAAGCTCGTGCGGCCAGCCATGAGCTCGTCGAATGCCGCCTGCACTTGCAGCTCGGTACGCGTATCGATGCTCGACGTTGCCTCGTCCAGCAGCAAAATCGCCGGATCGGTGAGCATGACGCGTGCGATGCACAGCAGCTGTTTTTGACCCTGGCTAAACGTGCCGCCGTCCTCGCCGATCACCGTATCGTAACCGCCTGGCAGCTGCACGATAAACTTATGCGCATGAGCGCGCTTGGCGGCCTCGACAATCTGCTCGCGCGTGGCATCGGGGCAACCGTAGGCAATGTTCTGGGCCACCGTGCCCTCGAACAGCCAGGTGTCCTGCAGCACCATGCCAAAGGCGCGGCGCAGACTCGCACGCGTGTAGTCACGCGAGGAGCGACCATCGACCGCGATGCGCCCAGCATCGATATCGTAAAAGCGCAGCAGCAGGTTGATGAGCGTCGTCTTTCCACAGCCCGTGGGACCGACCAGAGCAAAGCGCATACCGGGCTTGGCATCGATGCAAATATCCTGCAGCAGTTTGCGGTCGGGAACGTAGCTAAAGTCAACGTGCTCAAACGACACCTCGCCCTTCGGGGCGGCGAGCTCAATGGCATCCGCAGCGTCGGGCTCCTGCTCGCGCGCATCGAGCAACGCGAACATGCGGCGTGCCGAGGCGTACGCGGTCTGAATCTGCGTAATGACGTTGGTAACCTCGTTGAACGGCTTGGTGTACTGGTTAGCATAGGACAGGAAAATCTGCACGCCGCCCACCGTGAGCGCCGCAGGCACGCCCGTGATCACGCCCGCGCAGCCGATCACGGCGACCACGGCGTAGATGATGTTATTGATAAAGCGCGTGCCGGGGTTAGAAAGCGAACCCATAAACTGCGCGCGCTCGCCCGCCGTATAGAGCCCGGCGTTGAGGACATCGAAGCGCTGTTGAGCGTGCGGGCCGTAGGCGAAGGCGTCCACGAGCTTTTGTTCGCCTACGTACTCCTCGATATGACCGCCGAGTTGGCCCTGGATGCGCTGTTGAGCAGTGAAGCTCTTATTGGAAAGCTTGGCGATGGCACCGGCCGCAAAGATGGAAAGCGGCGTGACGAGCACCACCACAAGCGTCATGGTCAGGTTGATGGAGAGCATAAACGCGAGCGTGCCCACGATGGTGATGACGCCGGTAAAGAGCTGCGTAAAGCCCTGCAGCAGGCCGTCACCCACCTGGTCGACGTCGTTGACCACGCGGCTCATGAGGTCGCCGTGGGCATGGCCGTCGATAAAGCTGAGCGGCATGCGACTGAGCTTGTCGCTCGCCTCCACGCGCATGTCGCGCACCGTCTCGTAGGACAGACGGTTGACGCAGTAGCCCTGCAGCCACTGGAAGGCCGCCGCGCCCACTACGACAATCGCGAGCTTGGTAACGAGCGGCAGCAGCGCGTCAAAGTCCACCTGCCCGGCGGCAACGATGAGGTCGATACCCTCGCCGATGAGGATGGGCGTATAGAGTTGCAAGATCACCGAGATGGCGGCGCTCACAAACGACGCCGTAAACGAAATGCGATGCGGGCGAACATAGCCCAGCAGGCGGCGGGTCACCGCACCAGCGGGATAGCGCTCGGGGTCGCCGGGCTGACGCGGGCCGTCGCCCAGGTCGTTAAGGTTATCGTTGCCGGACACGTTGGCCGTCATCGTGGCGACCGAACCGGAAGAAGTATACGGATTCATTTAGCAGCCCTCCTTTGCGCAAGTGGATGCCGGGGCAGCCGGGGCGGACGCGGGCGTCGTGCTCCCCTGCTGACCCTCGAGCTCCTCGCGACGAAGCTGCGACTGGCAAATCTCGCGATAGAGTTGGCAGCTTGCGTACAGCTCGTCGTGCGTACCCAGGCCCGCGACCGAGCCGTGGTCGAGCACGCAGATCATGTCGGCATCGCGCACGGTCGAGACGCGCTGGCTCACAATCACCGTGGTTAGCGGAAGTCCGCCCGCGGCGGCACCGCGTACGCTGCGCTCGCGGATGGCGTGGCGAAGCGCCGCATCGGTCTTAAAGTCGAGCGCCGAGGCGGAGTCATCCATGATCAGAATTTGCGGCGAGCCCACCAGGGCACGCGCAATGGTCAGGCGCTGGCGCTGGCCGCCGCTGAAGTTCTTGCCGCCCGCCTCGACCGGGGCGTCGAGGCCCTGGGGCTTGTTGTGCACGAACTCGCTGGCCTGCGCTATATCGAGCGCCGCCCACAGCTCCTCATCGGTTGCCGACTCGTCGCGCCAGGTTAGGTTGCTGCGGATCGTGCCGCTCACGAGCGACGCGCGCTGCGGAACAGTCGCGACCACATGGCGCAGCTGATCGAGCGGCCAGGCGCGCACGTCGGAGCCCATCACGCTCACACTGCCGACGCCCGCGTCGTACAGGCGCGGGATGAGCGAGACGAGCGTCGACTTACCGCTGCCCGTGCCGCCGATAATGCCGAGCGTTTTGCCCAGCGGGAGTTCCAGCGTCACATCGTTGACAGCATTGGCCGCGCCCGCGCCAAAGGAAAAGCTCGCATGGTTCAAGCTCAGCGCGGGGACCAGAACAGCGTTGCCCATCGCGCTCGGCTCGGGCAGCGCAACCGGCTGGTTGCCCTCGTCGGTAATGCTCGGCACGCAATTGAGCACCTCGTTGAGACGCGACGCACTGGCGCTCGCCTTGGTAAAGACCACGACCAGGTTGGCGACATACACGATGGAGGTCAGGGTCTGCGTCATGTAGTTGACGAACGCCATGACCTGGCCCTGCGTGAGCTCGCCCACGTTGACCTGGATGCCGCCCACCCA
>CAUDVX010000097.1 GCA_958452935.1 uncultured Collinsella sp.
CCCACGATCTCGGGGTCGAGTGCGGAGGTCGGCTCGTCGAACAGCATGATCTGCGGATTCATGCATAGGGCGCGCGCGATGGCCACGCGCTGCTTTTGGCCACCGGACAGGCGACCCACAGCGGCGTGCGCGAACTTTTCGAGCCCCACACTCGTCAGATGCTCCATCGCGACCTTTTCAGCCTCGGCCTTGCTCATCTTTTTGAGCGTGACGGGCGCAAGCGTGCAGTTGTCGAGCACGTCCATGTTGTTGAACAGGTTAAAGCCCTGGAACACCATGCCAATGTCCTCGCGGAGTTTATTGATATTGCAGCGCTCGGCCGTAAGGTCCTGGCCGTGGAACCAGATGTGGCCCGCGTCCGGGGTCTCGAGCAGGTTGAGGCAGCGCAGGAAGGTCGACTTGCCCGAGCCCGAGGCGCCGATAATGGTAACGACCTCGCCGGGGTTAACGGACAGGTCGATGCCCTTGAGCACCTCGAGCGAGCCAAAGCTCTTGCGCAGGCCCTCGACGCGGATGAGCGGCTCATTGGTCTGTACGGCGGCCGCGGTGCCGGTAGTGGCGGTATCTGCCATGATGATTCTCCTCGTCTTGAGCCTAGTTGGAGCTGGGCAGCGTTGCCGGGGCCTCGGCGCCGAGCTTTTTGCCAAAGGCCTCGAGCAGGCGGCTCGCCACGAGCGTCAGGATCAGGTAAACCACGAGCGCCACGCAGTAGACCTCCATCTGGCGGTAGTACACGCCGGCGACGGTGGTGGTGGCGTACATTAGGTCGAACACGCCGATGACCGAAAGCACCGACGAGTCCTTGATGTTGATGATGAGCTCGTTGGTGAGTGCGGGGATCGCGTTTTTAATACCCTGGGGGAACACGACCTTGCGCATGGCCTGCCACTGCGACAGACCCAGCGAGCGCGCCGCCTCGGCCTGGCCGGGATCGATGGACTCGATGCCGCCGCGCAGGACCTCCATCATGTAGGCGGTGGAGTTGAGCGAGATGGTGACGAGGCCGGCGGTGAAGGTACTCCAGATCTGGTTGGCCTGGGCGGTCTCGAAGCCCATGCCGCGCAAAACGGTAAAGCCCGCGTAATAGATGAGCAGGCCCTGGACCATCATGGGCGTGCCGCGCACGATGGTAGAGTAGACGGTCGCAAAGCCGCGGCCGATGCTCTTAAAGAAGCGCGTGAGATCGTTATCCACGCGATCGAACGTCTGAATACGCAGGAACACAAAGAGCAGCGCCAGGAAAAAGGCAATGACGGTACCAAGGGTCGCAAGCGCAATGGTGATTTCGATGCCGCGAATAAAGAAGTCGCCGCTCTTATAGGTCATGTAGACCAGGCTCGGCAAAAAGTCGCTGGGATTGGAGTCCGAGACAATGCTCACCTGCACCAGGTCGATAAACGACATGACACAGCGGTCGACAAAGAAGATCGCCGCGATGGCGACCACGACGTAGCTGCCTAAGCGCGCGCCGCGACGGAAGCGCTCGGAAGCAAACGGCGACGTTTCGCGATAGTCGTTCCAGTGCATGAGTTTGGTGACCAGCGCCGCCGCCGACACGACGAGCCAGGCCCAAAGAATCGCCCAAAGGCAATCCTGGAAGATACCGGTGGGGGCCAAGAAGCTCAGCGGCGTGGGGTTGCGCTGACTAAACGCCAGGCCGAGCGCCGCGATAACGCTCGTGCCCAGGTACACGTAACGGTGGTCGGCCTTGATAAAGGAGGCCAGGCGATTGATGGTTTTCATGCTGCCTCCCTATGCCGGCTGACGGTCGAGGCACGCGTCCCACATTTGGTCGCGCTCCTCTTGGCTAATGCCCTTGAGTGTCTTGTCGATGAGCTTAAGCAGTTTGTCCGAGCCCTTGCGGCAGCCGACGTTTGACGTGACCTCCTGCTTAAAGCCCTCGCCCTCCGCAAAGCGAATGGGCACGATGCCCGGGTTTTGGGCCATATAGCCCTTCTCGTTTTCGGTGTTGTAGGTCACGGCGTCGCAGGTGCCCTGCAGCAGGTTCGAAAACACCGTGGGCACCGAATCGACCGGATTCTTGTGAACGACGCCCGGGATCTCGTCGATGACGGTGTCGAGCATCGTGTCCTTTTGGCCGAGCACCGTGGCGCCGCTAAAGTCGCTGAGCTTGGTCGCGCTTTGGTAGGGCGAGCCCTCTTTTACGAACAGGCCAAAGTAGCCGATAAAGTACGGATCGGAAAAGCCGACGGACTCCTCGCGCTCGGGCGTGGTGCTCATGCCGGCAATAATGAGGTCGATCTGGCCGTTGTTGAGCGAATCGATAAGGCCCGAGAAACTCTGCTTGACGGCAACGGGCTCGCCACCGAGGGCCTTGCAGACGATCTTGGCGATCTGTACGTCGTAGCCATCGGCATAGGCGCCCTGCACGTTGTCGATGGGGATGGTGTACTCACTGGCTTCGGAAACCTGCCAGTTGTACGGGGCGTAGGCCGCCTCCATGCCAATGCGGATCTTGTCCTTGCCGATCACGGAATCGGACAGGTCGTCGCGACCGCCGCCCGTCGTGGGCTGAACCACCTTGAGCGTGGACGGACGCTGACAGCCGGCGAGCGCGCCGGCGACGACGGAAGCGCTCGCAGCGAGAGCGCTACCCAAAAAGATGCGACGGCTGCATACCGGCTGGGTCTGCATGCCGCGCTGTTGGGGAGAATGCATAATCTGCCTTCCCTGTTGAATCGTATGCTGACGACTTAACAGGATACGCCAGCGACCAGCAGCGCAGCACAAGCTCGAAAAATTAATAGACACACGGTAGTCATTGGG
>CAUDVX010000098.1 GCA_958452935.1 uncultured Collinsella sp.
GCCGCCATGGCGGCCTCCAGCTTGTCCATGCTCTCGTCATCCAAAAACTTGAGGGCAAAGCGGGCGAGCATTTCCTCGCCCATCAGCCGAGCGCACGCGTCATCATAATTGGCGCCGATCTTCTCATACGCCTCACGCATGGAAATCATGGATTAAAAACTCCTTTGGTCAAACTAAATCGTGGGAAACGCGACGACGTCAGCGGGGCGTGCCAACGTCTCGGCAATTTGGTCTTGCACCTCGAGCAAACAGTCGAGCAGCAACGGGTTAAAGGTGCCGCACTTACCGTCCAGAATCATCTTGATCGCTTCCTCGTGCGGGATAGCGTCCTTGTACACGCGCACGCTCGTCAGAGCATCGTACACGTCGGCCACCGAAACCACCTGTGCGGCAATGGGAATTTCGTCGCCCTTAAGGCCATCGGGATAACCCTTGCCGTCCCAGCGCTCGTGGTGCCAACGCGCAATCTGGTACGCATATTCCATAAGCGCATTGCCGGCGTGATGGCTACCCAGCTCACGCAGCATGTCGGCGCCAATCGTGGTATGCGTCTTCATAATCTCGAACTCCTCGGGCGTAAGGCGTCCGGGCTTGTTGAGAATCGTATCGTCAATCGACATCTTGCCGATATCGTGTAGCGCCGAAGCCAGGGCGATCGTGGAGCGTTCCTCATTGTCGAGGGAGATGGTGCCGCTACGCTGGACCAGACAGCCAAGCAGCAGCTCGGTCAGCTTCTCGATGTTCGTAACGTGCCTGCCGCTCTCGCCGTTGCGAAGCTCCATGACGCCGGCCATGATGTCGATGAGCATGCGACTGTTCTTGACGCGCTCGTTGTACTGCTGGGACAGCAGGTTCGTCAGGCGGCGCTGTTTGGCGTATAGGCGGATGGTGTTGCTCACACGGCGGCGCACGACACGGGAGTCAAACGGGCGGTTGATATAGTCCGAGGCGCCCAGCTCGTACGCGCGCAGAACCATATCATCGGAATCTTCGCTCGAAATCATGATGACGGGCAGATTGTCACTAACCGATCGGCGCGACAGATCGGCCAGCACCTCAAAACCGCTTACGCCCGGCATGACAATATCCAGCAGCACGAGCGACAACTCATCGCCATAGCGGTCGACCATGTCGAGCGCCGCACGACCGTGGTCGGCCTCGAGGATGCAGTACTCGTCCTTGAGCATCTCGCTGAGAATGGCTCGGTTCATCTCGGAGTCATCGACAATAAGCACCAAAGGCTTTTCGCTTTGGAAGGCCTCGATGGAATCGGCATCGGTCACGACCGTACCGGCTTTTGCCTTAGCGCGGCTCAATAACTGGACAGCGCGGCCAACGCCCTCATCGACCGTCTCGCCATGAATGCGAACGCCACCAATACATGCCGTCAAGCTCACGTACTCATGGCCCGGAACAATCGTGGCATGAACGGCATCGGACACCTGGTGCAGGCGACGGGTGAAGTCATCGGAGGGAATATTGGGCATGACGACCACAAACTTGTCGCAGCCATAGCGTACAAGCTCGTCAGTCGAACGAATTCCGCTGCGTATGGCCGTCGCCACAGCACCGAGCGCAAGGTCGCCGGCATGACGGCCACACGTATCGTTGAAGACCCTAAAATCATCAAGGTCGATCACCGCAACGCCGGCATTCATGCGGGCGCTACGGAGCTTTTCCTCGTAATATCGGCGATTGCGCACACTCGTCAGCACATCGGTGTAGACGAGGTCCTCTTCTGCAGCCTCTTGCTCATCGATCGGACGCACCATCAGCAGGACGTGAGGCTCGCCCTCGACCTTCAGAGGGCGCAGGCGAGCGCGGTACTCGGTACCATCATTGAGCAGCTGCTCCGATACCTCACCCGAATCTGCCAAGGCCTCAAGACTCGACTGACGCAGACAAGGGCAGCGATTGCCGGCGAGCAGGCAGTTAGGCTCGCTCTTAATCTGATCGGCCGACAGCAAACGCACCACGGGGTAGGTCTTCGCGACGCGGGCGACCTCAGCGGCAGCCTCCTCGTCGGTTAGATTGACCTCGTGATTATTGAGCATATGGGGGCCTTTCTATCGTTACGCACGGCAACGGTGCATATCAATTGGTACAAGGGTAACATCTAACAGCTGAAGGCAAACGCGCGATTATCGTTACATTTTTATGACCTGGCAAGCGGCGGTAATGGAACCGCGGGTGCGCGGTTATGGGCGCATTCGTTAACAATGACGAAACGCTAACAACCCCTCTCCCCGCAGGTCATCGAGCGTGCTAACGCTCCAAGACGTCGCGAACGGCGTTTGCCGCCGTAACGGGGCGATCGCGCAGACCGTTATGCGCGCCCGGAATCGTCACAAGGGGGCAATCGAGATATTCGGCAGCCGCTCGCGTGCCAGCCTCGCGGGGTGTATCGACCGAAAGCTCGCCGAGAAGCACAGCAGCAACGGACTTCGATGCGCAGACACTATCCCAATTGGGAACGTAAGTCATATTTGTTCCATATTCGTTCGCCATAAAGCAACGACCATTGCGCAGGGCATGCTTGGCTTCCGCTTCGGTCGTCCCAGGAGCCTCGGGGTCCAAGTCGCCGAGAGCTCCCAAGAAAAGCCGAAGCGCCCTTGAAACCTTTCCAGCCGCAATCATATCGAGCAAAATCGGAGCTGCGCCCATGCCGACGCCTTCGGCCGACACAGCCGGCTCATGCAGAATCGCACGGGCGACGAGATGGGGTTCGG
>CAUDVX010000099.1 GCA_958452935.1 uncultured Collinsella sp.
TCAGCGCCGCCAGGATCTCCTTGAGCTCAGCTGCACGGTCCCTCTTCTTCTGGACCACGGCGGGCGCGGCCTTGGCCACAAAGCCCTCGTTGGCCAGTGTCTTCTCGCAGCCGGCGAGCTCCTTCTGCGCCGCGGCGATCTCCTTCTCCAGGCGCGCCTTCTCAGCCGAAAGGTCGACCTTGCCCTCGAGCACCACAAAGACCTCGACGCCGCTGTCGACCACGGCAATGCTCGCGGCCGGCTTCTCAACGTCGGTGCCCATGACCAGCGAGGCGGTGTTTGCCAGCGGTTCAATCGTCGAACGCAGGCTCTCGAGCTTCTCGATGTCCTCGGCACCAGCGCGCACGACCACGTCGAGCTCGGCCTTGGGGCTCAAGCGATAGCGCGAACGCGTGGCGCGGGCGGCGGAAACGACGGTGCGGCACAGCTCAAACGCGCGCTCGGCGTCCTCGTCGACGTACTTGACGTAGTCGGCGGGCTCGGGCCACTTGGCGATCATGAGCGCCTCGGCGCGGTCAACGTTGCCCTCGGCGTCCAAGTCGAGCACGCTCGCCGGCATGTTGTCCCAGATCTCCTCGGTGACAAACGGCATAAGCGGGTGCATCAGGCGAATGGAAGTGTCGAGCACAAAGATCAGGTTGCGCTGCGCCTGCAGACGGCCCTCGCCCTTCAAGCGGGCCTTGGTTACCTCGACGTACCAGTCGCAGACCTCGTTCCAGAAGAACTGCTGCACGCCGCGGGCCATGTCGCCAAAGGTGTAGTTCTCGATGCCCTCGGTGACCATCTTCACGGCCTTGGCCAGGCGGCTGAACATCCAGGCGTCGGCCGGCGTCTCCACGACGGGCTCGCCGGGCGTGTAGCCCTCCATGTTCATGAGCAGGAAGCGGCTGGCGTTCCAGATCTTGGTCACAAAGCTCTTGGCCTGGTCGGTACGCGGGCTGTCGATAAGCTTCTTGGTCTTCTTGTCGATGTTCGCGTCGAACTTAACATCCTGGTTGTTGGTGCACAGCGTGAGTAGGTTGTAGCGCATGGCGTCGGCGCCGTACATGCCAATGAGATCCATGGGGTCAACGCCGTTGCCCTTGGACTTGGACATGCGGCTGCCGTCCTTGGCAAGAATCGTCGGGTAGATGACGACGTCCTTAAACGGCACCTCGTCCAAGAAATACAGCGAGCTCATGACCATGCGGGCGACCCACAGCGCGATGATGTCGCGCGCGGTGACCAGCGCCGTCGTGGGGTGATGGCCCTCGAGCAGCTCCGGCTTTTGCGGCCAGCCCTGCGTGGCGAAAGTCCACAGCTGCGAGCTGAACCAGGTGTCCAGCACATTCTCGTCCTGATGCACGTGATGACCGCCGCACTTGGGGCACACGTCGGTGTCCTCGGTAAGGGCGTCCTCCCAGCCACAGTCCTCGCAGTAGAACACGGGGATGCGGTGGCCCCACCACAGCTGGCGGCTGATGCACCAGTCCTTGAGGTTCTCCATCCAGGTGGTGTAGGTCTGCGTCCAGCGCGCGGGGTGGAAGGTGACCTTGCCGGAGTTGACGGCGTCAAGCGCCGGCCCCTTGAGCTTGTCGACGGCCACAAACCACTGCTCGGACAGCCATGGCTCAAGCGCGGCGTCGCAACGGTAGCAGTGCATAACGGAGTGATCGAGGTCGTCGACGTGATCGAGCAGGTCGTGCTCCTCAAACCACTTGAGGATGGCCTCGCGGCACTCGTCGCGGTTCATGCCGGTAAACTCGCCGTAACCCTCGACGACCACCGCATGCTCGTCGAAGATGTTGATCTGCGGCAGGTCGTGGGCCTGACCCATGGCATAGTCGTTGGGGTCGTGGGCTGGGGTGACCTTAACGAAGCCAGAGCCAAAGTTGGCGTCGACGTGCCAATCCTCAAAGATGGGGATCTCGCGGTCGACGATGGGAAGCTTGACGGTCTTACCCACAAAGGCGGCCTTCTCGGGATCCTTCGGGGAGACGGCAACGCCCGTGTCGCCGAGCATAGTCTCGGGGCGCGTGGTGGCGACGACGATGTAGTCTTGGCCGTTGACCGGCTCGGTCAGCGGGTAGCGTAGGTGCCACAGGTGGCCCTTCTCGTCCTTGTACTCGGCTTCGTCGTCCGAGATAGCGGTAGTGCAGTTGGGGCACCAGTTGACGATGCGCTTGCCGCGATAGATCAGGCCGTCGTGGTACCAGTCGCAGAACACCTTGCGCACGGCCTGGGCGTAGTCCTCGTCCATGGTAAAGCGCTCGTTGTCGAAGTCGACGGAGCAGCCCATGCGCTTAATCTGCTCGACGATGATGCCGCCGTACTCGTGGGTCCAGTCCCAGCAGGCGTCGACAAACTTGTCGCGACCGATCTCCAGGCGGCTAATGCCCTCGCTCTTGAGCTTCTTGTCGACCTTGGTCTGCGTGGCGATACCGGCGTGGTCGGTACCGAGCACCCAGCGCGTAGACTTGCCGCGCATGCGGGCCATACGGATGATGGCGTCCTGGATGGAGTCGTCGGTAGCGTGACCCATGTGGAGCTTGCCGGTCACATTGGGAGGCGGAATGGTGACGGTGCAGTCGCCCACGCCCTCGCGGCGCTTGTAGTAGCCGCCGTCGAGCCACTTCTGCAGGATCGCCGGCTCGTTGGTCGACGGATCGTAGTTCTTGGGCATTTCTTCCATATATCTCTCCCT
>CAUDVX010000100.1 GCA_958452935.1 uncultured Collinsella sp.
ACAATGCCGTCCGAGGCAACGTACTCGCTATCGGCCAACTTGCCCTTAACGGTGTTCTGATAGTCCTCGAGCTTGTCGCCCACGGGCGTAGCGTGCTGCTTGACGTAGTGCTGCAGCTCGTCAAACGTGCGCGAGCGATCGCCGTTCTCGTCGGGCTTAGCACCGGCAAAGAAGACCTTGAGCACCATGTGGTCAATGCCCTTGGCCGACTTCCAACCCGCATCACTCACCGTCACGCGATACGTCTGCTCTTCTTTTTCACGCCCCAACAGACCCTTCTTGGCCTTGGTCACGGTCGCCTGCTCCAGCTTGATCACACGGTCGTCAGTAAGCTTCATGAGCGTGGCGATATATGCCTGATCGGGCACCTCGTTCCAGCTCATGAGGGCCGAAAGCACGGCGGGATGGTCGGCCGAAGGCACATCGCGGAAATATTCGTCCTGGAAAAGCGGCTTGGGCTTGCGGCGGCGCAGCTTGAGCATAACGATTGTGCCGGTAAAGGCCACCGCCGCGACAACACTTAGCACGGCAAGCGCATTGGCAATCATGCGAGCGTGAGCGCGGCGGGCGTTAGCTTCGTCGGCCCATGCCTTCTCCTCGCTCAGGATCGTTGACATGCGCTCCTCGCTCGAGGCGGAAAGCCATGGCACCCAGTCGCTGGGGAAGGCGATGCGCGCCTCGGCGAATTCGCCCTGATGCACGCAGGGAATGGTATAGGTGACCATGGGCTCGTCCTCATCGAGTGACACGTCGCCCGTCAGCGGACCGTGGCCCCATGCGCGGAAGTTATCGCCCTTGACGGCCGCCGTCCCGGCAGCGGCATTTGCGAAGTACACTTCCATCTCAACATCGTCGGAATCCGCGGACCAGCCGTCACCCACGAACTTCCAGTAGAGCTCGGCGGTATCGGCCCAGTTCATGACCGCACCGGTCATGGTGTAGCTCACGTAACAGATCGCGCGGTCGCCGCTCTCGTGGGGGCTGAACACCTTAATCCTTACGCCGTCACCGGTCTGCTCGACCGTGTAGACGCCAGAGTCGCCCTTGTTCGCGCTATCGACCCTGTTAAACGCGGTGTCGTCTTCCTCGACGCTCAGCACATTGACGCCCGCCGCGCCTCCCTGCTGGTTGGTGCCCGTATTGATCTCCCAAAACACGCCGTTGATGTCGTCGTCGAAATCGAACTGGCGTCCCTCGACAACGGTCAGCGATCCATCGGCCTCAACCGTGGCGCCGATGTAGGTTTGGCTCATGGAGTAGCCGTCGGCGTGTGCGGCGGCAGGCAGCAGCAACAACGCAAGCGCGACGAGTGCGCAGACGGAAGCGAATCGCGCGAATAGGCGGCGCTGCCGACAGGTCTTGGCAACGGGGGCGTTCATAGGCACATCCTTTGTCTGTGATACCAACAGCGTCATTGTCCCACGTTTACGGGCGCACATGACGAATATCTAGGCGACCGGAGCGCCAAACGGGATGAAAGTCACGCCCGCCGCCAGCAGCTAGTCATTGGGGACGTTCTTAAATGACTAGCCGTTAGGGACACTCTTTGGCACGGCCTGCGCCAACGATAGATACCATTTCACAGCTCCGTCACAGGTGTAGTGGCTTTGTGTTGCTGCGACGCGCTCTGATTGAGCCCGCGGGCAAGGGGCATAAAACAGTTGAGCGAAAACGGTTTGCCCCTTTGCCGTTCGCTCGAGGATCATGTCCCCCTTTTCCGCGGAAACCCCGGCAGTTGCGAAGAGCTGCCGGGGTTTCTGTCGTTTGTGAGGCTGAGTCAGTGCGCGGCGATCGAGACGTTGAGCCGCAAACCCGCCGCGCGCAATGCGCAGCGCCGCCAACTTGCGAGCCACGGCAACGCCTTCCCTACCGCGCCCCGCGCTATACTCGTCCGCATGGATATCAACGCACGCAACATAGCAACACACGCCGCGGACGCGCCAGCGATGCCGCCCGCCTCTGCCCCCGCGCCCGTCGTGGGCCGTTTTGCCCCGTCGCCCTCGGGCCGCATGCACCTGGGCAACGTGTTCAGTTGCCTGTGCGCGTGGCTTTCGGCCCGCAGCCAGGGCGGCCGCATCGTACTGCGCATCGAGGACTTAGACGATCGCTGCAAGCGCCCGGAACTTGCCGCTCAACTGGTTGACGACCTGGCCTGGCTGGGGCTTGAGTGGGACGAAGGCCCCTACTACCAGCACGATCGCCTGGACTTGTACGAGGACGCCCTGCACCAGCTGCAAGACGCCGGCCTCACCTACCCCTGCTTTTGCACGCGCGCCGAACTCCACGCCGCGAGCGCGCCGCACGCCAGCGACGGCACGCCCATCTATCGTGGCGCCTGCCGAGGGCTTTCGGCCGAAGAGGTCGCCCGCCGCAGTGCCCTGCGCGCCCCGGCCACGCGCCTGCGCGTGCCCGCCGTCGACGACCTCGCAGACGATGTGGTCGAATTTGTGGACCGCACGTATGGTGCCCAATGCGAGGCGCTCGCCACCGAATGCGGCGACTTTTTGGTGCGTCGCAGCGACGGCGTGTTTGCCTACCAGTTAGCCGTGGTGGTCGATGACGCTGCCATGGGCGTCACCGAGGTCGTGCGCGGATGCGATCTGCTGGGCTCCACGCC
>CAUDVX010000101.1 GCA_958452935.1 uncultured Collinsella sp.
TGTAGGGCTTGGGAACAAAGTCGTCCGCGCCGAGCGTCATGGCCATGACCTCGTCGATCTCGGTCGTGCGCGACGTGAGGACGATGATGGGAACCTCGGTTTCGCGGCGAACCTCGTGGCAGATATGCTGGCCGTCCTTGACGGGAAGCGTGAGGTCGAGCAGCACTAGGTCGGGCGCGGCGGCGAGAATATCGCGCGAGACGTGCTCGAATGATTCGCAGGCCTCGACCTCAAAACCGGCACGGGCAAGGATATCGGCAAGCTCGCGACGGATGGGCTCGTCGTCCTCAACGATATAGATCAGCGCCATGGATTCCGCTCCCCTCTTGGTTGTCTTGCCACCATTATGGCTGCGGAGCCGCAGGCGCGCGCCTCGCGCGTCACCAAGGTGACAGAACTGTTCGCGAGCGGGGGGCGTTTGGCTCGCCCCCCGCTCGCAACGGGCGCGGGGATCAAATGATTATTAAATCCCCGTCCCAGAAAAATCATTTAGCGGCGGGCACGGAGCTTTTCGTAGCCGTCGGCAAAGAAGGCGACCGTGGCGGCGTCGGCCTCGGCGGCGTCCGTCTCGGTTGCGGGGACCACGCCGTGCTCGTCGCTCACCAGGAACAGCGCGCCCTTAAGCTGCGCGGGAATGTCTACGCGCGTGACCGGGATGCCCTTGGTCTGGGCCAACTGCTCAATGAGCGTCGCCGTGCCGCACAGGCACTCGTCCGCCGGCGCCACAAAGGCAAGCTCGCCGTTGTTGACAGCGGCGAGCAGCTCGGGCGCCACGCCGGTCTCGTCGGCTTCGGAGCGGGCCTCGGCAGAACGGGCACGCAGCGCCTTGGCCGATGTGTCGGCCAGCGGCTCGTACTCCCCCACCGTCATGGCGGCGTTGCCGTTAACGTCGATCACCAACATGAGCACACCGTCGCGGGCGGTGTAGTCGCCCTCGGCAAGCGACCACTCAACGTGCTGTTTGGCCCAGCTGAGCATGTTATGGGTAAGTGGCTCGCCCTGCACCAGGCGCTCAGACAGCGCGCGGATGTGACGGTTGAGCATGGGCACCTTTTTGTTGGACATGCGCCAACGGCAGATGAGCGCGGGCTTGTCGAGCGTGAACTTCTCGACCGCCTCCTGATTGGCGCAAAAGTCCTCGTACGCACGCTGATCCTCGGCATTGCCAAACAGCTCGGCATCATCAATCTGGGGCATGGTTGTACCTTTCGTGTTAGTCATTCCGTCCTCTTATACCAAAAAGACGGCCCTCCAAACGGAGCAGCCGTCTTTTGCAGAGATTATTTTGTCCCAGGGCGAAACTTAGTGCCTAAAGTGGCGAGCGCCCGTAAACACCATCGCAATGCCATGCTCGTTGCAGGCCTGGATGCTCTCGTCGTCGCGCTTGGAGCCGCCGGGCTGGATGATGCAGGTCACACCATGCTCGGCAAGCACGTCGACGTTGTCGCGGAACGGGAAGAACGCGTCGCTTGCACAGGCAAAGCCGCCCTTCTCCACGCCCTCGCGCTCGCAGAAGTCCTCGGCACGCTCGCAGGCCAACAATGCAGAATCCACGCGGTTGGGCTGACCCGGGCCCATGCCAATGCCGGCCTTGCCCTTGGAGACCAGGATGGCGTTGGACTTAACGCCCTTGCAGACCTTCCAGGCAAACTCGAGCTCGGCCATCTCGGCGTCGGTGGGCTTGCGGTCGGTGGGGAACGTAAAGGTCGCGGGATCCTCGGTCACGTGGTCGACTTCCTGCACCAGCATGCCGCCGTCGACGGAGCGCAGCTCCACCTGGGCGCCGTGGTCCACGCCGCCGGTCGCCAACACGCGCAGGTTGGGGCGCTTTGCCATGCGCTCGAGCGCCTCGGCAGTGTAGCTCGGGGCGATGATGACCTCGACGAACTGCTTGTTCTGATCGGCAAAGTGCTCAACCAGCTCATAGGGAACCTCGCGGTTGCAGGCGATGATGCCGCCGAAGGCGCTCTTGGGATCGCAGGCGAAGGCGCGGTCGTAGGCGGCCGTGATGTCCTCGGCAACGGCGGAACCGCAGGGATTCTGGTGCTTGAGGATCACGCAGGCCGGCTCGTCGAACTCGCGGACCAGGTTCCAGGCGGCGTCGGCGTCCAGATAGTTGTTGTAGCTGAGCGGCTTGCCCTGGATCTGCTCGGAGCCCACGAGCGGGAACTGCGAGCTCGCGGTGTTCTCGCAGCCCTCGGCAAAGCGATAGACCGTGGCCTTCTGCTGCGGGTTCTCGCCATAGCGCAGGTCGTCGACCTTCTCCAGCGAAATTTCGAGCTTGGCAGAGGTATCCGCCACGTCGCTTGCCTGGGCGGCAAGCCAGCGGGAGATGGCCGTGTCGTAGGCGGCGGTGGTCTGGTAGACCTTCACCTGCAGGCGGCGACGGGTGGAAAGCGTGGTGCAGCCACCGGTCTCGCGCATCTCGGCCAGGACGGCATCATAGTCGGCCGGGTCGGAAATGACGGTAACGCTCGCGGCGTTCTTGGCGGCAGAGCGCAGCATGGAGGGACCACCGATATCGATGTGCTCGATGGCATCCGCGAAGGTGACCTCGGGGTTGGCGACGGTCTTCTCGAACTCGTACAGGTTGACGACGACCAGGTCGATCAGCT
>CAUDVX010000102.1 GCA_958452935.1 uncultured Collinsella sp.
TGGAAGCTGGCGATGGTGCCGACGTCCTTCCAAAAGCCGTGGAACTCGTAGCTGTACAGGCGCTTGCCCTCGCCGAGCAGCTTGGGGATGATGTCCTTGCCAAAGTCGTGGCTCGAGCGCTGGTCCAGAGCGTCCTCCTCGAGCGCCTCGATCAGTACGTCGGCCGAGAAGATGTAGATGCCCATGGACGCGAGGTTCGAATCGGGCTTATCGGGCTTCTCGGTGAACTTGGTGATGCGGCCGTCCTCGGGGTCGGTGGTTAGGATGCCAAAGCGGCTGGCCTCCTCCCACGGCACGGGCATAACGCTCACCGTGAGGTCGGCGTTGTTCTCAATGTGCGTCTTGAGCATCTTGCGGTAGTCCATGCGATACAGGTGATCGCCCGAAAGAATCAGGACGTACTTGGGGTCGTTGGCCTTGATGTAGTCGAGGTTCTGCGTAATGGCGTCGGCCGTGCCCGCATACCAGGCACCACCGGTCTGTGTCTCGTACGGCGGCAGGATCGATACGCCGCCGTCGCGGCTGTCCAGATCCCATGCCTCGCCGGAGCCCACGTAGGCATGCAGCAGATAGGGGCGATACTGCGTCAGAACGCCCACCGTGTCGATGCCCGAGTTGGAGCAGTTGGAGAGCGAAAAGTCGATAATGCGGAACTTGCCACCAAAGCTAACCGCCGGCTTAGCGATCTTTTGGGTGAGTGCCCCCAATCGGCTGCCCTGTCCTCCTGCGAGGAGCATCGCGATGCATTCTTTCTTACTCATCGATTTCTCCTTCTGTCATCGATGTTCCTAAACCCATTAGCGACGGGCGCGGCGCAACGTCACGCCCGTCGAGTAATGCCGTGCTGGCATAGGGGGGCTCGCGCGCCTTTACGCGTGCCAGATCTCGTCGCGGTACTCGCGAATGGTGCGGTCGCTCGAGAACCAGCCGCTCGAGGCGGTGTTGAGCAGAGCCTTGCGGTTCCAGGTCTCCTGGTCGCCATAGCTACCGGTGAGCTTCTCCCACGCATCCACGTAGCTGCGGAAGTCTGCCATGACCAGGTCGGGGTCGTTGTTGTTCATGAGCTCGTTGTAGATGCTCTCAAAGTTGCCCGAAAGGCCGGCAAACGTGTTGTCTTTGAGCTCGTCCATCACGCGACCCAGACGCTCGCGATCGTTGTTGAGGGTATCCCACGCAAAGTAGCTGTTCGATGCCCAGAGCTGCTCGACCTCGGGGGCGGTCAGGCCAAAGATGGCCTCGTTCTCGCGGCCGGCCAGGTCGGCGATCTCGATGTTGGCGCCGTCGAGGGTGCCCAGCGTAATGGCGCCGTTCATCATGAGCTTCATGTTGGACGTGCCCGAGGCCTCCTTGCCGGCCGTGGAGATCTGCTCCGAGATCTCGGCGGCGGGGTAGATGAGCTGGGCGTTGCTCACGCGGAAGTTGGGAATAAAGCAGACCTTCATGACCTCGTTGACGCGCGGGTCGTTGTTGATGACGTCGGCCACGGAGTTAATGAGGCGGATGGTCTCCTTGGCAAAGGTGTAGCTCGAGGCAGCCTTGCCGCTAAAGATGAAGGTCGTCGGCGTTACGTGGAAGTTGGGATCGGCGATGCGACGGTTGTAGATGTCCATCACCTTCATGATGTTCATGAGCTGGCGCTTGTAGGCGTGGAAGCGCTTTACCTGAACATCGAAGACGGTGTTGGGGTCAATGACCAGACCAGTCTCGGCCTTAACGTAGGCGGCAAGGCGCTCCTTGTTGGCGCGCTTGGAGGCACCCACGGCCTTCAGGAACTCGGTATCGTCCTTAAACTCCTTGAGCTTCTCCAGCTCAAAGGCGTCCTTGAGCCAGCCATCGCCAATGGCCTCGGTCACGAGCTTGGCGTAGGTGGGGTTGGCCTCGGCAAAGAAGCGACGGTGCGAGATGCCGTTGGTCTTGTTGTTGAACTTCTCGGGCGTCAGGGCATAGAAGTCCTTGAGCACGATGTTCTTGATGATGTCGGAGTGGATCTTGGCCACGCCGTTGACGCTGTGGCTGCAGATCACGGACAGGTTGGCCATGCGAATCTCGCCGTCCCACAGGATGGCGGTCTGACGCAGACGCTCCTGCCAGCCCTCCTGCGTGGTGTCGAACGACTCGTGCCAACGACGGCTGATCTCGTCGATGATCTGGTACACGCGGGGGAGGAGCTTGGAGAACATGCCGATGGGCCACTTCTCCAGGGCCTCGGGCAGGATGGTGTGGTTGGTGTAGCTCACGACCTGCGTCACGATGTTCCAGGCGTCGTCCCACTCGAGCTTCTTCTCGTCGATGAGGATGCGCATGAGCTCGGGTCCGCACATGGCGGGGTGCGTGTCGTTGGTGTGGATGGCCACAAACTGCGGCAGCAGCTCCCAGTTCTCGCCGTGCTCCTTCTCAAAGGTGTCGAGCAGGCTGTAGATGCCGGCCGAGACAAACAGGTACTCCTGCTTCAGGCGCAGCAGGCGGCCGTGCTCGCCGGCGTCGTTGGGGTAGAGGATGGCGCTGATGGCCTCGGCCTCGGCGCGTTCGGCGTCGGCCAGGGCATAGTCGCCGCGGTTGAAGGCCTCAAGGTCAAAGTGCTCCTCGACCGGCTCGGC